>NZ_CP063779.1:2020000-2719154 GCF_021596945.1 Mongoliitalea daihaiensis
AGAAACCCGCACACCGATAGACCAAGGTTTCCTGATCAACGTTAATCGGATCAGGGTTAGTCGGGTCCTAAGGATAACCCGAGTGGGGATTCCGATGGCAAATGGGTTGATATTCCCATACTGTATATACAGGTGATGGAGTGACGGAGTGATGAAAGATCCGCGCGGTGACGGAATACCGCGTTAAAGCGAGTAGGTATTGGTTTTGTGTAAATGCGCAAGATTAGCCGAACGTGATAGTACCGGGAGTCTACGGACGACTGGATAGTGATCCTAAGTGCTTCCAAGAAAACTTCTAGCGTTAAGCGTATATGCACCCGTACCGCAAACCGACACAGGTGGTCAAGGAGAGAATCCTGAGGTGCTCGAGTGAGTCATGGCTAAGGAACTCGGCAAAATGGCCCTGTAACTTCGGGAGAAGGGGCGCCTACCCAAGCGATTGGGAGGCCGCAGTGAAAAGGCCCAGGCGACTGTTTAGCAAAAACACATGGCTTTGCGAACTCGAAAGAGTATGTATAAGGCCTGACACCTGCCCGGTGCCGGAAGGTTAGAGGGGATGTTATCGCAAGAGAAGCATTGAATTGAAGCCCCGGTAAACGGCGGCCGTAACTATAACGGTCCTAAGGTAGCGAAATTCCTTGTCGGGTAAGTTCCGACCTGCACGAATGGTGTAACGATCTGGGCGCTGTCTCAGCCATGAGCTCGGTGAAATTGTAGTCACGGTGAAGATGCCGTGTACCCGCAACGGGACGGAAAGACCCCATGAACCTTTACTGCAGCTTAGCATTGGTATCGGGTAAACGATGTGTAGGATAGGCGGGAGACTGTGAATTGGCGTCGCCAGGCGTTGAGGAGTCGCTGTTGAAATACCGCCCTTTGTTTGCCTGGTATCTAATCCCGAGTTTTCGGGAGACATTGCTTGGTGGGTAGTTTGACTGGGGTGGTCGCCTCCAAAAGGATAACGGAGGCTTCCAAAGGTTCCCTCAGCACGCTTGGTAACCGTGCGTGGAGTGCAATAGCATAAGGGAGCTTGACTGTGAGGCCTACAAGCCGAGCAGGGTGGAAACACGGGTATAGTGATCCGGCGGTACTGTATGGAAAGGCCGTCGCTCAAAGGATAAAAGGTACTCTGGGGATAACAGGCTGATCTCCCCCAAGAGCTCATATCGACGGGGAGGTTTGGCACCTCGATGTCGGCTCGTCACATCCTGGGGCTGGAGAAGGTCCCAAGGGTTGGGCTGTTCGCCCATTAAAGTGGCACGCGAGCTGGGTTCAGAACGTCGTGAGACAGTTCGGTCCCTATCTGTTGCGGGCGTGGGAAGTTTGAGGAGCTCTGACCTTAGTACGAGAGGACCGGGTTGGACTGACCGCTGGTGTACCGGTTGTGGTGCCAACTGCACTGCCGGGTAGCTACGTCGGGAAGGGATAAGCGCTGAAAGCATCTAAGTGCGAAACCCCCTCCAAGATGAGACTTCCAAACAGGGCCGTCAGAGACGATGACGTTGATAGGCTGCAGGTGTAAAGTCAGAGATGACATAGCCGAGCAGTACTAATTGCCCGAAAACTTACTTTCTCGAATGCTGTTGCATTCTCTGCGAAACATGATCAGGAGAGCCAAGAGTCAAGAACCAAGAATCAAGACCGGGTTACTCCAGAGAACAAAGATATTACAGATTGAAGGCAGAAATACAGGATGGGTTAATCTCATGTCTAGTGTCTTATGTCTCACATCTAAAGATTAGGCGGCCTAGCGCAGGGGTCCCACCTCTTCCCATCCCGAACAGAGAAGTTAAGCCCTGCAGCGCCGATGGTACTGGGGTTACACCCGGGAGAGTAGGTCGCCGCCACATTATTGAACCCTCAGGAGAAATCTTGGGGGTTTTGTGTTTGTAGGCTGTTAGGACAGATTTTTAGGGATAGCAACTGATATATGCTTGCGCGATATAAATGGATATATGCCTCCTACCTTTGGTAGGCAGGACCGGCGATATAAAGGGGCAGGAAGTAGAGGAGATTGTTTTTTTTGTATTACTTTACATCGTAGCGTGGCGTTCTTTGCGCTTTATCGTTGCGTCCGTTGCGTGAACCATTGCTGGGACCTTTTAACCGCAGAGAACCCAGAGTCTTTCGCAGGGGTCGCGGAGGGAGAAACGAGAGATTTTTAGGGATAGCAACTGATATATGCTGACGCGATATAAATGGATATATGCCTCCTACCTTTGGTAGACAGGATCGGCGATATAAAGGGGCAGGAAGTAGAGGAGATAGTTTTTTGTGTATTACTTTACATCGTAGCGTGGTGTTCGTTGCGCTTTATCGTTGCGTCCGTTGCGAGAACCATTGCTGGGATCTTTTAACCGCAGAGGATCCAGAGTCTTTCGCAGGGGTTGCAGAGGGAGAAACGAGAGATTTTTAGGGATAGCAACTGATATATGCTAACGCGATATAAATGGATATATGCCTGCGGAGATATAAAGGGGCAGGAAGTAGAGGAGATAGTTTTTTGTGTATTACTTTACATGGTAGCGTGGCGTTCGTTGCGCTTTATCGTTGCGCCCGTTGCGTGAACCAACAACTACGACGATTAGGGCATAAACTTGATTTATGGTTTTTTCAAACAGGATTTTTCTACCCGCTTTTGCCTTACACTATCTCTTAGCAGTGATAGATATGATCCCGCTAGGATCGGATTTGTTATTCACTATTTCAATTGATTTTTTCGCAGGCCAAGGGCTCATGCAAAGAAGGTTCAAAAGACCTTGGGTATTTGAATACGAACTCATCAATCACTTCGTGAACTAATCTAAAACCTCCTTGTGTTTGGTTTTATTAACCTAATTCCTTAAGTTTAAAAAAAAACTATGAGACAATTGCTATTTTTGCTTACAGTAAGTTTTGGTATCCTGGCCTGTAAGGGTAATGAATCCGAATCCTCTGGAAACGTTTCTTTTGAACTATCCATCATCGATTCTATTCGAATAGATTATCTGGGAATGGCCAACTTGATGGATGTTCATCCTGAATCCAAAAGGATCTTATTGATGAGTAGCCAAACACGTGAGTTTCTTTTAGCAGATTTTAATGGAAATATTCTTCAATCTTTCTCGAAGTCAGGTGATATGCCAGACAGCTATGGAGTTTTTCCTTTAGGAGCAGGTAAATTTGATCCCGATGGTACTTCCTTCACAGTCATCTCTAATCAAGGAGTATATACCTATTCTTTGGATGGTAAGCTTTTGATAGGGGGAAAACATCAGGAAAATGAAATGCCTAGCTTTGCTGGTAGGGCTTCAGCAGATCAAGAGTTTTATTGGTTGAAAAATAAAATTTTAACAGTTGGTGCTGGTCGAGGAGTATATCCAAGAAATACACCCGAATTTTACAATGCTTACACTTCTCTTGCTTGGTTTGATACCCTTGAACGCAAAGTAGTCTCTTTTTTGCCCTTGGATGAAAATAGTTTATTTAAAAATGGTAAAGGCCATGATATCGCACATATGATTCCTCGGATGACTGTTTCGAATGATCAAATTTACGTAATCCAGGGTATTGAACCTGCCATGAAAATATATGCATCAGAGCCACCGTACACACTGATCCGGAAAATTAATTTTGATGTGCCTGATTATTTTGTCAATGAAGGCGAAGAAATGAAGTCCGTGGATCCACGAATGATTAATCCAGATGTATATTCTGGGATTTTTGAAAATCTTAAAGCAACCGATGACTATGTTTTGACCAGCTTTTTCCCCGGAATTCCGGAAACACAAAGAGCCCCTTATGAAGGACTGCCATGGATGGAGATGATGTCTGCTATGAGGAAAGATTTTCCTCCAAGGATGTTGGTGCTCTCAAAAGATGGTGAGGTTGTAGATGAATTTGTTTTACCTGCCAATCTTCGGGACAAACAATGGCTAATCAGAGATGGGCAATTGTGGTTTTTCAAGCCAACTAACTTAGATAAAGAGGAAGACTTTCTGACCATCTACCAGGTGAAACTTTCTAAAAATTAATTTTTACTGATCGAGATAAGCGTAATAGTGTAATTTTATTCATTTGTGCATTAATGGTATTTTCCTGTAAGCAAGATCCTTCAACTGCTGATGACTCAAAGGAGGTTGAGGTTGTAGTGGTAGATTCTTTGGTGACGGATTTATTGGAAACTGAAAATGACTATCAATCTTACCCCATCTATGAGCTTCGAGAGAAGTTTCAAAAGTAATGTAGGTTCCTGGTTTCGTGTAAATAGTTACTTCCAGTTAGTCTTAAGAATGTCTCAAGAAGTATTTATCCTAGGGTATATTCACAATATATTTTTCATTTTATGAATTATATTGCAGATTTGCACAAAGGAAAAAAGCATGACTCTAGCACTTACCTCGCTTCGGCTACTAACCCCGAAAGGAATTCTCTCTCCAAAGGATTATATCATTCAAGATGGTATGTTTGTAGAATTGAGAGAAGAAACTCCGGAAGGTATTGAAACTATTGATTGTTCCAATTTCTTAGGGTCTAAGGGTTGGATAGATTTACGATGCATGTCTGGGGAACCAGGAGAAGAATACAAAGAGTCATTGGATACATTGGGCAGGGTTTTAGAGGTGAGTGGCTTTGCAAAAGCGGTGGTTCTTCCCAACAATCATCCTGTCACCCAAACAAAAAATGAAGTTGAATTTCTGAAATCTAAGGCCAAACATTGGTTGACGGAGTTGATACTACATGCCAGCGTGACCAAAGATGCCAAAGGGGAGGATTTTACTGACATACTTGATTTGCATGCCCAAGGGGTACTGATTTTTGGAGATGGCATCAAGCCCCTTTCCAATCCTGATCGCTTGATGAAAACCTTACAGTATCTGCAAAAATTTGATGGGATTCTCTTCGACCATAGCTATGACCCCTTGATTGCCCTATTTGGTCAGATGCATGAGGGAGCTATTTCTACACAATTAGGCTTTAAAGGATTACCAAATCTAGCCGAAGATATCTCGATACAAAGAAATTTAGAGATTCTACGATACACGGGTGGTAGACTTCATTTTCAAACAATCAACACTGCCAAGGCCGTCGAATTGATTAGGCAAGCGAAAAAAGAAGGCTTACAGGTGACTGCAGATATATCGATTTATCAATTGATATTTTCTGATACTGATTTGATGAGTTTTGACTCCAACTTCAAAGTGGTTCCTCCACTGAGAGGGAAAGAGGATCGGGAAGCTTTGATCGAAGGGTTGAAAGACGGGACCATTGATGCACTTGTATCTAACCATCAGCCTCAGGATTTGGATTCCAAGCAAGTAGAGTTTGACTATGCGCATCCAGGAATGATAGGTTTACAGACTTTTTTACCTGCATTGGTTCGTTTGTCAGCTGAATTATCTTGGGAGTTGTTGATTGAAAAGATTACTACTGGCCCTGCAAGGGTTTTGGGTCTACCTGATGTCATGGATACATTGACGATATTTGATCCAGCAGAAACATGGGACTTTAATGCCCGGAGTAATGAAAGTTTATCATTCAATCATCCTTGGTGGAACACAACATTACAAGGAAAAGTCAAGTATATGTTGAGTAAAGGGGTTTTTAATAAAATTTAATGAATAGATACCTAGAGTCCACGTACAAGTTTGCCTTGATTGGAGGTGGCTTTTGTTTGATAGCATTTATTCTATTTGGAAGCGTAGGCTACGATGCTGCTAACTTTTCCATGTTATTAGGGTATATAATTACTCCGGTTTTTTTATTCATCGGTATTCGCTTATTTAAAAAAGGATATAACCAGGGATTTTTGAGTTTTGCTCATGGGATGACTGTTGGCTTTTTGATTTACATGGGGATTGCATTGGTGTCAGGTTTGGGTATTTTGGTTTTTTTATTGCTGAATCCGGAGGCTTTTGAGGCCTTGAAGGCCTTGAAATTGCAAGTCTTAGAAGTAAACGAGGAGATGATCAAAAGTCAGGTGGGGGAGGAGTCTTTTGCCATAACCTTGGTAAATGTGCAAAATATGAAGCCTTTGGATATTGCGATCAATGATTTTCTTTGGAAAATTGTTCCAGGGCTGTTTTTTACTATTATAATTTCGATAATTTTAAGAAAAAATAAAATTTAACGTCTTATGGAAGAAAAACTAACAATCGGTGACGTCGTAAAAAAATGGGGACTCATTTACGGCCTTTTAGGATTAATTGTAGCGATCCTTTCAATTATATTCGAACTACATACTTTAGGTACAACGGCTACGGTACTTTCATCGGTCTTAAATATTTCAATTGCTTTTTCAATTTATTTTTTAGCAACAAAAGAGTTTAGAACTGATAATAATGATTTTTTGGAATTTGGTCAAGGCTTTAAAATTGTTGCATTAATTGGATTATTAGGAGGAGTAATTAGAGCAATAGGATACTACGTTTATATAACAATCATTGATACTGGATTCATAGATTGGTATAAAGAACAGCAACTTGATGCACAAGAAAAAGCTGGGGTTGACATTGATAATCTTCCTGGTTTTGTATCATTTTTTATGAGTGCAGAATTCTTAGCATTAGCCACTATCCTAGGGGCAATTTTTGGATTTTTAATTTTGGGCTTAATCGCTGTTTCGGTAAACAAAAAAACTGAGGACTACTAATTATTCACATGCACATCGATATATCTGTCATCATTCCTGTTTTCAATGAAGAGGAATCACTTCCTGAGTTATACAATTGGTTGCAGCGGGTGATGACAGATCATTCTTTTGCATATGAGGTGCTGTTTATTGACGATGGGAGCAATGATGGTTCTTGGGAGGTTATTCAAAAACTAGCCTCACTTGATTCTCAAGTCAAGGCCATTTCTTTTGCAAGAAATTTCGGAAAATCTGCGGCACTCGATATGGGCTTTGCAGTTGCCCAAGGGGATGTTGTAATCACAATGGACGCAGATCTTCAAGATAGCCCGGACGAAATACCAGCGCTCTATGAGATGATTCAAAAAGAAGGCTTTGAAATTGTATCAGGGTGGAAGAAAAAGCGTCTCGATCCGATCAGTAAAACAATTCCATCGCGATTTTTTAATGGAGTGACCCGTGGGATTTCGGGTATTAAACTTCATGATTTTAATTGTGGCTTAAAAGCCTACAATAAAAAAGTAGTGAAAAATATCCATATCTATGGAGAAATGCACCGCTATATTCCATTAATTGCCAAATGGCAAGGTTTTACTAAAATTGGAGAAAAAGTAGTTGAACACCGTCCAAGAAAATATGGGGTGACTAAATTTGGTTGGGAGCGTTTTATCAATGGATTCCTAGATCTTATCTCCGTATCCTTCGTACATCGGTATAAGAAGAAACCCATGCATTTTTTCGGTACCTTAGGTACGGTTTCCTTCCTTTCCGGATTTTTCATTACCCTTTGGTTAATTGGAAAAAAAATCCATGGACTTGCTAATGAATTACCTGTACGAGAAATCACCGCACAACCATTATTCTTTTTGGCTTTGGTAGCTTTGATAGTTGGTGTTCAACTGTTTTTGACGGGCTTCTTAGCGGAATTAATGGCTTCCAATAATAGCAGAAAAGCAGATTATACTATTGAGTCCAAGCTTAATTTCAAAGACTGATGTTTTTCTCCATTGTCATACCGGTGTATAATCGGCCTGATGAAATCCGGGAATTGCTGGAAAGTCTGCGTGCACAGGAGGCGACCAATTTTGAAGTCATTGTCATGGATGACGGTTCGGAAAATACCTGCGAACCCATTGTCAAATCCTTTGAAAAGGACCTTCAAATTACCTATCAATGGATTGAAAATATAGGACAAGGGTTTGCGAGGAATAGAGGAGCAGCCCTTGCTAAGGGTGATTATCTCATCTTTTTCGATTCTGATTGTATCATTCCGCCAGACTATTTGGTAACGGTTGAAGCGGCTATTCAAGGGCGGGCATTGGATGCTTTTGGAGGGCCTGATGCCGCACATAAAAATTTCTCTGTACTTCAAAAAGCTATGGATTATGCTATGACCTCTTTTTGGACTACAGGAGGTATCCGAGGAAAGTTACAGGATCCAAGCAAATACCAAGCAAGGGGATACAATATGGGCTTTTCAAGGGAAGTTTTTGAAAAAACGAAAGGCTTTATTGATCCCAATCAAGGTGAGGATATTGAGCTAAGTATTCGTATCAAAAAAGCAGGATTTAAGCTGGAGTTGATTGCAGATGCTTTTGTATATCATAAGCGAAAAGCTGGTGTAATAGCATTTGTAAGGCAGGGATTCAGCTTTGGGAGAAACCGTGTGAATGTTTCCACCTATCACCCAGAGGCTATAAAGTTGGTTCATTTGCTTCCACTGGCTTTTCTGTTGTTTTGTTTGTCCATGCCAATGATAGCATGGCTGTTTCCTATGTTATTTTATCTACAGCTATTTGTCTTTATAGCTTGGTTAGGTTTGATTTTTTACGGTGCTACTATCCAATATGATACTCCTTTGGTGGGATTACTTGCGCTGCCCTTATCCATTGCCCAGTTATCAGCTTATGCTGTAGGATTAGCTTGGGCATGGCTTCGCAAATCATGAACCTTTCTTACAGTAGAAAATAATTTCTTGGGGAGGAAGGGCATGTCTTTCTACCAGTTTTGGGTCCAATTGCTGGACAAACAAATTTTCTGCTACATTCAATCCAGATTGACTCAACCGTTTGGCATAGTCTTTCCCATATTTTCGGACATGGTCCCGTTGTCCAAATAATCGTTCTCTTTCCGCTGGATCTGAAATAGTTTTGTCTTCGATGGTTGTCGGTAGATCATACACAGGGCTTTGGATAATTCCCCAGCCTTCCGGCTTGAGTACTCGATTAATTTCTTTGCAAGCAAGGATATCGTCATCCACATGCTCCATAACATGGTTACAAAAAATAACATCGAAGGTATTATCCTCAAAAGGAATTTGGTGCACATCCATTTTCACAGTTGCCAAAGGAGACTCAATATCACCTGTGATGTATTCCAAATTGGGCAAGGCTTGCATGCGCTTGATGAAACATAGTTCTGGAGCAATGTGCAAAACTTTTAATGGAGTTGAGAAAAAATTGGTTTCTTGTTGCAAAAACAGCCACATCAGTCGGTGTCTTTCTAACGCTAGACAATTGGGGCAAAGGGCGTTTTCTCTTGCTTTTCTTCCATAAGGAAGAAACTTCCGGAATTGAGAATCACAAACATTACAAGTAACTTTATTTCCTGTATAAAAAATAGCAAGTACTCTTAAGAAAAAGTGAGAGACTAGCTGTAGGTATTTTCTAGGGATGTATCGGATTACAAAACTGATTATTGACTTCATGGGGCTAAATTACTGCTTAAATTTTGCACATTTTTCATGCTTTTAGAATTTTTAAGACTAATTCGTTCGGTAATTAAGAAAAAATGCGATATTGTAACCTTAATCTGCTAATCAACTATTTGAGAAGATATGAAAAAACTCTTTACGTTCAGCATCATTGTTTTTTTGTGGGGTTTTAGTCCCGTTAGTGCGCAAGATAATATCAAGTACAGGTTGGACGAGGTAGTGGCTCGTGCCAAAGCCCTTTCCCCAGAATCTTTACGGATACAGACCCAGCGTGAAAACATGTATTGGAGGTATCGATTTTTCCGTTCTAATTACAATCCCCAATTGCGTTTAAATGGTATTCTGCCAAGTTTTAGACAGGAATTTACTGCCATTACTCAGCCAGATGGTGATATTCAGTTTTTGAATATCCGGCAAAATTTTATGGATCTGGGTCTTGGTCTGCAACAGGTAGTGGCTCCTACTGGAGGTTTATTATCTGTAAATACTTCTACCAATCGCTTTGATAATTTTGAGAGCTTGGGAGGTACCTCCACCCGTTGGCAGGGTGTTCCTGTCAATGTACGCTTGGATCAGCCGATTTTTGCCTACAATCGCTTCAAATGGGATAAGAAAATTGAACCTTTGGTTTTTGAAGAGAGTAAGCGAGAGTATGTGGAAGATATGGAGCGGCTAAGTGCATTCACCACCTCCTTGTTTTTTGATCTTTTAGATGCGCAGGTTAATTATGACATTGCTTTAGCCAACTTAACAAATAATGAGGAAATCCTACGGATTGAGCGTGCACGCTATGAAATGGGAGTGACTTTTGAAGATAAATTATTGCAAACAGAATTGAATTTCCTTACAGCCAAGCAGGAAGCAGCACAGGCACGAGTCAATATGGAAACCAGTGCATTGGCCTTGAAAAGTAATCTAGGGTTCAGTGAAAGCGCTGATCTTTTGCTCGAAATGCCGGAGTCTATCAATGATTTTATGGTAGATGTCAATTTGGCGTTGGAATATGCTTACCAGAATCGAGCACAAGCTTTGGGCTTTGATCGAAGAAGAACGGAAGCAGATGCACAATTAGCGCAAGCTAGAGGGGAACAATTTCAGGTGAATTTATCCGCTAGTTACGGTTATAACAATGCGGCAATGACTTGGAGAGAAATCTATACGAATCCCAATACACAAGCATTGGTGAATTTGGCAGTTTCGGTTCCTATCTTGGACTGGGGGAGAAATAAAGCTCGGATGTCTTTGGCTCAGGCTAACAAAAATTTAGTAGAGTATACAGTGGAGCAGGAGTTGATCAATTTCGAACAGGAAATTTTCACTAAAGTAAAAAACTTTGAAGTCTTGAAGGAGCGATTAAGTATCTCCAAAACCGCTTCTTCTGTTGCTCAGCGTAGGTACGAATCTGCTTTGAAGCGTTATCAAACAGGGAATGTTTCCTTGACAGATCTGGATATTGCCCAGCGGGACAAGGACAGTAATCAACGGGCTTATATCAGAGCACTCAGAGAGTATTGGTTAGCTTATTACGAATTAAGACAGTTGACGCTCTTTGACTTTGAGAGTGGGGTCTTGCTGTATGAACCAGGGGTGTAAGGGGGAGTGAACCGTTGACAGTGGACAGCTGGCTCTGGACCTCCCAATACTGGTGTCGACTTCGCTCAGCCTCCTGCGTCACTTAATTTAAAACTTACTAAAGTTTTCCAAGTATAGGTTCGTGTAATCAAAAAGAGTTATCGTATTTCAACCACAATCGAACCGTTGACAGTGGACAGCTAGCCGTGGACTTTCCACCACTGGCTTCGACTTCGCTCAGTGATCGATGACTTAATCAACTAATTACTACTCACTCAATTCATCCTTTCTTCTTATAGTTCCCTTGAGTTTTCAGTTGATTTCTGTTTCTTTTGGCCTTTGAGTTTTTATTGCCTCTAGGGGCTTTCGCTTGAGGGTTGGGTTTTGGACGAGCTTTTTTATCATGGAAAGCACCTTTGTAGTCTGGATTGTCTCTCTTTTTCTGTCCGTCGATTTCCCGAGCATAGGCTTGTTTTTCTTCAAATGGAGTTTCAGGAACTTTGACTTCACCTGGGATTTGGACGATAGGAACTTCCATTCGGATGATTTCCTCGATTTTTTGAAAGTGAAATTCTTCTGCTGGGTTGACAAAAGTGATGGCAAAACCATCATTTTCTGCACGGCCTGTTCTTCCGATTCTATGGACATAATCCTCGTAAATCAGGGGTACATCAAAATTGATCACATGGCTGACCATACTGATATCAAGTCCTCTTGCTGCGACATCTGTGGCCACTAATATTCGAACATCTCCAGCTTTGAAGTCTTCGATGGAATTGATTCGGGTATTTTGACCCTTGTTGGCATGGATGACCCGGATAGTTCCCATATCTTTTCTATCCAAATAACTGAATACAGACTCAGCATTTTTTCTGGACTTGGTAAAAATGATTACTCTACCCAAGGATTCATTTTCCAATAAATGCATGAGTAGGTTGATTTTGGTCTTGATATTGGGAATCATATATTTGACCTGGTGTACGGTATCGGCCGTCATGGCTTGTGGCGAAACCTCTACACGCTCTGGAAATTCTAAAAATTCGTGGGATAGACGCTCCACTTTACCGCCAAAAGTAGCTGAGAACAAGAGATTTTGTCTTTTTACTGGGATGACTTCGAGAATTGCTCGGATTTGTCCCATAAATCCCATATCGAGCATTTTATCGGCTTCATCCAAAATCATGGTTTTGATTTCTTTGGTGAAGATTTCTCCTTTTTTGTAAAGATCAAGGAATCGACCGGGTGTTGAAATGATGATATCTACACCTTCCTGTACTTTTTCGATTTGTGTTTTTGGTCCAATTCCTCCGTATAAGCATACGTATCGGATGTCAGTATATTTTCCAAATGCTTGGACCGCTTCTTCAATCTGCATTACCAATTCTCTGGTAGGAGCCAAAATAAATGCTCTTGGGTGCATTCCTTGAGCATATTTCACCTTCATCAAGAGGGGAAGTACGTAAGCAGCAGTTTTACCTGTCCCAGTTTGGGCTATTCCCAATACATCATGGCCAGCCAGCGCGAGTGGGATTGCCTGTTCCTGAATAGGAGTAGGCTTGCTATATCCAGCATCCTTGATGGCTTCCAACAGTTGTTTATTAAGTTTAAATTGGTCGAAAGAAGGGGTCTCGCTGGACATATGAAGGGGTGTTTAGGAATTATTTTGTCTAAGTTGGCGGACCTTTCGGTTTTAGCCATTAATTTAGTAATCAAAAATTCAGACAACTATGAGCTTGAAGAGGATCTTAATTACAAATGCAAATATAGTAAATGAAGGTAAGATTACCCGAGGAGATATTTTTATTCAGGATGGATTGATAGATGCTATCGGTGAAAATCTTTCCGATATGGAATCAGATCTTCTGATCGATGCGGATGGTAAGTACGTTTTTCCAGGAATTATTGATGATCAAGTTCATTTTAGAGAGCCGGGATTGACGCATAAAGCAGAAATTTACACCGAAAGTAAGGCGGCTGTGGCAGGAGGGATTACCTCCTATATGGAAATGCCCAATACAGTTCCACAGGCTGTTACGTTGGAACTGCTGGAAGATAAATTTGCAATCGCCAAAGAAAAATCCTTAGCCAATTATTCTTTTTTCTTTGGAGCGACAAATGACAATATTGAAGAGATTTTGAAAGTTGATCCACAAAATGTATGTGGAATTAAAGTGTTTCAAGGGTCTTCTACAGGCAATATGCTGGTGGATAATCAAGAAAGTTTGGAGCGCATTTTTAAAGAGTGTAAGTTATTGATAGCCACCCATAGTGAAAATGATACCATCATCAAGGCTAATTTGGAAAAGTACAAAGCCGAATTTGGTGAGGATATTCCTGTGAAGTTCCATCCTAAAATCCGATCTGCAGAGGCATGTTACGATGCCAGTAAACGTGTAGTAGAAATGGCGAAAAAATATGGAAGTAAGCTCCATGTTTTGCATATCAGTACGGCGGATGAGGTTAAGCTATTTGACAATAGTCTTCCTTTGGAAGAAAAGCGTATTACGGCGGAAGCATGTATTCATCACATGTGGTTTAGTGAGGAGGATTATGAAGAGAAAGGAAATTTTATCAAATGGAATCCAGCTGTCAAGACCAAGGAAGATCGGGATGGAGTATTTCAGGGAGTCTTAGATGGTCATATTGATGTCATTGCAACTGATCATGCTCCACATACGATAGAAGAAAAAGGGCAACTTTATGGGAAGGCTCCTTCTGGTGGGCCTCTGGTACAACATAGTTTGGTAGCCATGCTCGATATGTATCATGCAGGCAAGATAAGCTTGGAAATGATTGTGCAGAAGATGTGTCACAATGTGGCTACATTATTTGAAATTGAAAAAAGAGGCTATTTAAGGCCCGGTTTTCATGCAGATATGGTGATTGCAGACCTTAATAGCCCATGGACTGTTTCAAAAGATAATGTTTTATCCAAATGTGGCTGGTCTCCTTTTGAAGGGCATACATTTCAATCAACTATCACACATACAATTGTTTCCGGACATTTGGCGTACGAAAATGGGACGTTTCATGAAGAAGTGAAAGGAAAGCGATTAAAATTTTTAAGAAAAATATGATTTTTCATTTTGATTTAAATCAAGCAATATATTACATTTGCACTCCGATCAGATAGGTGATCTGAATCGTGTCAAATGGTGGTTGTAGCTCAGCTGGTTAGAGCGCTGGTTTGTGGATCCAGAGGTCGCCGGTTCGAACCCGGTCTTCCACCCAAAAATCCCCTCAAATTTTTGAGGGGATTTTTTTTATAAATAGTCTAAGCATTGAACCCAAATGGCATAAAAATTGTATAAATGGTTAAAAATAAACACTAAAAGGCGATGTTTACGTTATTTAAATCTCCTCCGCGATTCCCTAAATTAAAGCCAGTTAATATTAAATTTGTGCAAGAATACTTTTCTAAGTTTGAGGAATCGTTAAAAAATCTTGAAGAAGTTCAAAAAGAGCATTTCGCTTCATGAGTAAGTCACTAAAAGGTTATGGAAACATAACCTTTATTTTTGTCATGAATAGTTTTTCTTTCCCATCTAAAAAGGTATTTTTAAGCCTGTTCTCAAACTTTTCCCTATGAGTTATATACATTTTGACAAAACCCAATTAATAAACCTGAACTATTCACTGGATAGAGAAATCATCCGTACGAATAGAGGTGGATGCTATACTAGCACCACGATTATTGGCTGTAATACACGAAAATATCACGGCTTGCTTGTAGCTCCTCAACCGCAGTTGGATGAGCAATTACATGTCATGTTGTCCACGGTGCATGAGACGGTTATTCAGCGTGGTGCCAGTTTTAATTTGGGGATCAGCAAGTATCCCGGAAATTATTTTCCTAGAGGGCATAAGTACTTAGAGGATTTTGATTCTGAGCCTATTCCTAAATTGACCTATCGTGTAGGAGGGGTGTTGCTTCAAAAAGAATTGATTTTGGACACGAAAAGAGATCGTGTAATGATTCGGTATACACTTTTGGAAGCACATTCTCCAACGAAAATCAGAATTAATCCTTTCTTAGCTTTTAGAGGATACCATAGTCTTTCTAAGGCAAACGATACTATTCAAACGGAATCTCAACCGGTTCCCAATGGGGTCTCTGTACAATTATATCCAGAATATACGCCGCTTTTCATGCAGATTTCTAAGAAAAACGAATTTGTTGCAAAGCCAGACTGGTACTATAATATCGAGTATATCATGGAGCGGGAAAGAGGCTATGATTATCAGGAGGATTTGTTTGTTCCGGGCTATTTTGAATTCGATATAAAAAAAGGTGAATCAGTAATCTTTTCTGCAGGCTTAATAGAAGCAGACCCATCGACGAGACAAAAAGCTTTTGAAAAAGAGTTATCGCGTAGAGTACCTCGAAATAATTTTGAAAATTGTTTAAAAAACTCCGCTGGACAATTTGTTCAACGCAGAGAAGGCAAAACCCACATCATTGCGGGCTACCCTTGGTTTGGTTGGTGGGGAAGAGACACCTTTGTAGCTACTCCAGGTTTGCTTCTTACGCAAGGCGATAAAGCTACATTTTTAGAAGTAATGGACACCATGGTGGAGGATTTACACGGACCTTTGTTTCCCAATGTGGGTAGTGGAGTGATGCGTAATATGGCTTCTATGGATGCCCCTTTGTGGTTTTTCTGGTCTTTGCAACAGTACATTGCCTTTACAGGGGATGAAAAGACGATTAAAAACCGTTACCTAGGTAAAATGAAAGGGATCATTGATGGATTTCGTGCGGGTACAGATTTTGGTATTCACATGATGGGAAATGGCTTGATATGGGGAGGAGAAGATGGGATAGCGCTTACTTGGATGGATGCAGTAAATTCTGATGGACCAGTTACCCCAAGGATAGGAATGCCTGTAGAGATTAATGCCCTTTGGTACAATGCTTTATGTTTTTACGGAAATCTTACGAAAGACAATGAAATCCTTGCTTTATCGGAACAGGTAAAAGCTTCTTTCGTAGAAGTATTTTGGAGTGATAAGAAAAAGTATTTGGCAGATTATGTGGAAGGGACTTATAAAGATTGGTCAATCAGGCCTAATATGATTTTTGCGACCTCCTTGCCCTATTCACCCTTAGAGGAAGAACAGATGGAGTCTATCTTGGAGATTGTAAAATCAAAACTACTCACTAACCGAGGGGTCCGATCATTGGCGCCTGACGATCCTGCCTATAAAGGTTACTACCATGGGAATCAGTTTACCCGAGATATAGCCTATCACAACGGTACCGTTTGGCCATGGTTGTTGGGACATTTTGTAGAAGGATATTTGAAACTACATGGGAAGTCAGGGAAGCATTTTGTGGAAAAAATTATCAAGGGATTTGATGGAGTAATGACCCAATATGGAGTAGGTACGGTAGCTGAAATTTATGATGGAGACCCTCCACATAGACCGAAAGGTTCTATCTCCCAAGCTTGGAGCGTAGGTGAATTACTTCGAATGATGCATCTTGTCAGTAACTTATAAATAGGTTTTTTTATGAAAGTATTAATGTTTGGTTGGGAGTTTCCCCCTCATATTTCAGGTGGTTTAGGTACTGCTTGTTACGGTCTCGTCAAAGGACTCGTACACCATAAGCAGGATATTATTTTTGTAGTCCCTAAGTTATGGGGCGATGAGGAACCCGTAGCCGACTTTGTCAATGCCAGTGAGGTGGAAATCGATTATCGGGAGAAAACCTTTATTGATACTTGGCAAAATATGACCTATTTAGAAATCAATAGTTATTTGGTTCCTTACTTGGGTCCACAAGAGTTTGAAAAATATACGGATTACAGCATGCACCATCGGACGGATGTAGAGGAATCTGTATTTTCGAATAAATATACTTTTTCTGGCAAGTATGGAAAGAATTTGATGGAGGAAGTTTCTAGGTATGCCCTAGTTGCAACACAAATAGCTAAGTCCAAAGACCATGATTTGATTCATGCACATGATTGGCTAGCGTTTCCAGCTGGTATTGCAGCAAAACAGATGAGTGGAAAGCCTCTTATCTGCCATATCCATGCTACTCAATATGACCGGGCAGGAGAAGGGGGAGCGCAAGGACCTGTGTATGAAATGGAAAAAGCAGGCCTGCTAGCAGCAGACCACGTGGTCGCCGTTAGTCACCTGACAAGAAACCTAGTGATTGAAAAATACGGTGTAGATCCGGATAGAGTAAGTGTCCTTCACAATGCTGTTCTAGATGCCAGTATCATCGAGTCCAAGGTAAAGAAAAAAGTACCAGAAAAAATTGTCACTTTCCTCGGAAGGATTACTTTTCAAAAAGGGCCAGAGTATTTTGTCGAGGCTGCGAAGAAAGTTATTGAGAGGGATCCAAATGTCCGCTTCGTAATGGCTGGTAATGGTGACTTGTTGAATCGCATGATTGAGCGGGTAGCTGAACTGGGCATGGGTACCAAATTTCACTTTACAGGATTTTTGAAAGGACAGGATGTGGATGATATGTATGCCATGTCCGATGTATATGTAATGCCTTCGGTTTCCGAACCCTTTGGGATTGCTCCTTTGGAAGCAGTGCGTCACAATACACCAGTGATTATATCCAAACAATCGGGGGTCTCAGAAGTCTTGAGAAATGCAATTAAGATTGATTTTTGGGATGTGGATGCGATGGCGGATGCCATTTTTGCTCTGCTGCATTATCAGAGCATTGCTAAGATGTTTAAGGAACTCGGAAGTGAAGAGTTGAAAAATTTGAAATGGGAGCACGTTGCTGCCAAATTAGTTACTGTTTACGAAAAATTACACCAAGAACAACCATGAGAACCATCTGTTTTTACTTTCAAGTACATCAACCATTTCGGGTAAAACCCTATCGTTTTTTTGATATCGGTGAAGATCATTACTACTGGGATGATTACCTCAATAAGTCTGTCATCCGAAAAGTAGCCCAAAAATGCTACTTGCCGATGAATGCCTTATTGCTAGAAATGATTCAACAATTCCCTGGCAAGTTTAAAGTTGCCTTTTCTATCTCGGGGGTTTGTTTGGATCAATTTGAAGCCTATGCACCGGATGTACTGGATAGTTTCCGACGCTTGGTAGCCACTGGACAAGTGGAATTGTTGGCAGAAACAGATGCTCACGCCCTTTGTTCCTTGAAAAGTAAAGCGGAATTCAAGAGAATGGTCGAAAACCATACAGAGAAAATCAAGCGCTTGTTCAACGGATACGAAACAAAGGTCTTCCGAAATACTGAATTGGTGTATTCAGACAAAATCGGTGCTATGGTAGCGGATATGGGCTTCAAGGGAATGTTGACCGAAGGGGCCAAGCACGTATTAGGCTGGAAGTCTCCTAACTTTGTATATCACAATTCTACGAATCCTGACTTGAAAATTTTATTAAAAAACTTCTTGTTAAGTGATGATATAGCCTTTAGATTCAGTGATAAATCTTGGTCCGAACACCCATTGACCATTGAGAAGTTTGTCAACTGGATGAATGCTGTACCGCAAGAACATCAAGTAGTCAATTTATTTATGGACTATGAGACCTTTGGTGAGCATCAGTGGGCAGAGACCGGAATTTTTGAATTTATGCGTTTACTGCCAGGAGCGATCTTAGCACATACCAATTTCACATTTTCTACCCCATCAGAGGTATTGGCTGGGGCGAAAGCTATAGCACCTATTCAAGTTCCGATTCCGATTTCCTGGGCAGATGAAGAGCGGGATTTGACCGCTTGGTTGGGGAATGATCTACAAAATGAAGCATTTACCAAGTTGTATGAAGTAGAAAAGCGGATGGCTGAAATCGAAGATGAAGAATTGCAGCGGGATTGGAATTACCTGCAAACATCGGATCATTTCTATTATATGAGTACGAAGTTTTTCTCTGATGGTGCAGTGCACGCTTACTTTAGCCCTTATGACACTCCTTACGATGCATTCATCAATTACATGAATGTGCTAAGTGATTTTATCTTGCGGGTGAAACGCTATGAGGATGCCAAAGTAGCTACAGAAGCATAACTATATCCATTAAATTAATTAATCGCCAAGGGTTCTTTCAGTAGTTTTCCTTGGCGTTTTTGTTGAATACTTACCGATGCTATCATGAAAAAACTATTCTTGAGTACCTTGATTGTTGCCATTATTGCCGGTTGCCAACCTTCTCACGACCATCATCACCATCAGGAAGAAGAGGAATCGTTCATTGTCCGTTACGACAGACCGGATGCTTCAATCTTGAGAGGTGTGTTTATTCCGGAGGGAAAATCTTACTTCTATACCTCGGGATTGGTAGCTCCCGTGAAGAATCCTGATGCTATAGCAGGTACTTATGAGCGCTATGGCAATACCTACGAGCAAAGTATTGGCATCTTGGAGCGGATCAAAGAAACCATAGGAGAGGCGGGTTTCGGAATGGAAGATGTTTTTTTTCTACGGGTGTATTTGGTGCCTGACAAAGATGGAGTGGTTCACTGGGACGATTGGTTCCGCGCCTACGGAGAGTACTTCAATAATGAAGAAAATCCCAACAAAGTAGCCCGCTCCACGATAGCCGTACATGCGTTAGCAAATCCCGATTTATTGATTGAGATAGAGGCGGTGGCGGCTAAGTGAGTCTCTCACTGATAAAACAGATTGGGCAGATTTATTTGAGATTTCACGCCACGCCCGCAACGGATAGGCGCTACGCTCGCAAAGCTTTGATGATACTGTTTATGGGAGCATATTTTGTACCGATAGTCTCTCGCAGATATAGGAGATTGGGCAGATTAACCACAGATTTTTTTAAATAAATACCTTTCTTCATTAGTGGCTAGTTTTGGCGGCTTTGCGCCTTTGCGAGCCTATTATTTCTTTTGTGCCTTCGTGACTTTGTGGCGATAGTTTCTCGCAGATAAAGGAGATTGGGCAGATTAACCACAGTCTTTTAAAAAAAAATATCTTTCTTCATTTGCGTCTTGTTTTGGCGTCTTTGCGCCTTTGCGAGCCCATTGTTTCTTTTGTGCCTTCGTGACTTTGTGGCGATGGTCTCTCGCAGATATAGGAGATTGGGCAGATTTGGCACAGATGAATTTTAGAATAGCCTTGCTAATTAGCGGCTTACTTTTGCGGCTTTGCGCCTTGGCGAGCCTATTATTTCTTTTGTGCCTTCGTGTCTTTGTGGCGATGGTCTCTCGCAGATACAGGGGATTAGGCAGATTTGGTACAGAATGTTTTATGAAGGAATAGATTTCAATTTCTCTCTTAACTCAGGGATATCCACAGTAATTATTTGCCAGATTATTTTCTCATCAACACCAAAATATTCATGGACTAAAAAATTTCTAAGACCAATAATTTCCGGCCATTTAATATGGGATGTTTTGGTTCGAAAATCATTGGAAAGATGGTTGGCAGCTTCACCTATAATTTCAAGTTGTTTTATGGAAGCATATTTTATTATTGATTTTTTAATAAAGATGTTGAAATCAACATCCTGAGTATAACTTTCAATTTCTTCAATTGCTTCCAAGATGTGGGCAATTCTTTGGGAGTCACCGATCTTACCTTTCATAGATTAATTTCTTGTCTTGCTCAATAAAAGGTTGAAGATGTTTAGAGATGGCATTACTTGTAAGCAAGTCAACAGGTTTTTTAAGGATTTCTTCTAGATCATTTTTAAGGGTAATGATACCTAAACCGATGTGTTGTTCATAGTTTAACTCCAATAAAATATCAACATCACTGACCATATCAGCATCACCTCTCGCATATGAACCAAAAATGTACGCTCTATCCACAGGTGAGTAGCTGTCAAATAGCTTTTTGATTCGGGTTATCTTTTCTTTTGAAATATCCATACAGGAAAGGTTATCAGTCAAATATAGCGCAATTCCTAACATGAATCAATAAATGTAAATAGTTTCGAGGATGGGGTAAAATGGTATAACGCCACGCTCACAACGGCTTGGCGCTACGCTCGCAAAGCTTTGATGATGCTGATTATAGGAGCATATTTTGTACCGATGGTCTCTCGCAGATAGAGGAGATTGGGCAGATTAACCACAGATTTTTTAAACAAATACCTTGCTTCATTAGCGGCTTGTTTTGGCGGCTTTGCGCCTTTGCGAGCCCATTGTTTCTTTTGTGCCTTCGTGTCTTTGTGGCGATGGTCTCTCGCAGATATAGGAGATTGGGCAGATTAACCATAGATTTTTTAAACAAATACCTTGCTTCATTAGCGGCTTGTTTTGGCGGCTTTGCGCCTTTGCGAGCCTATCATTTCTTTTGTGCCTTCGTGTCTTTGTGGCGATGGTCTCTCGCAGATATAGGAGATTGGACAGATTTGGCACAGATGAATTTTAGAATAGCCTTGCTAATTAGCGGCTTACTTTTGCGGCTTTGCGCCTTTGCGAGCCTATTATTTCTTTTGCGCCTTCGTGTCTTTGTGGCGATGTCTCTCGCAGATATAGGAGATTGGGCAGATTTGGCACAGATGAATTTTAGAATAGCCTTGCTAATTAGCGGCTTACTTTTGCGGCTTTGCGAGCCTATCATTTCTTTTGTGCCTTCGTGACTTTGTGGCGATGTCTCTCGCAGATACAGGAGATTAGGCAGATTTGGCACAGATGAATTTAAAAATAGCCTTGTCAATTAGCGTCTTACTTTTGCGGCTTGGCGACTTTGCGAGACTATAATAAACCCTCACCGCTCTCAGCTTCGTCCAAGGCTTGGTGGAGGAAGTTGTGGAAGGGCTGGAGGAGTTGGAAGTGTGTAAGGGCAATGTCTAGAAATTTACCCGATTCTATGTCTTTGTCAGTGATCGAGTGAGAGATAATGAAGCTTTTAAACTTCAATAGCTCAATATAGGGATGCTCAGCATCGAAGCCTTTTGGACTTGTTTTGAGTTGCTCCCCTTCCATGCCGTTGAAATGTTTTTTGATGGAGGTATTTTCTAAAATCTCCACTAATTGAGCTCCATTATAGTCGATTTCTTGTCTGATTTTTTTCAGTATATCTGATGGAGGCATCCAAATTCCTCCGGCCAAGAAACTCGCTCCCGGCTGTATATGCAGGTAATAACCTGGTCCCATGGACTTTTTGCCACCTCTAGCAAAGTAAGTTGCCAAATTGGTTTTGTAAGGGTCTTTGTTAGCAGAAAAGCGGATGTCTCTGTTTTGTCTGAAGACACAATCCTTTGGCTGCAAGGTGGTAAGTTCCGGCTCCCAAGCAGTAATTCCCTTCAATAAATACTCCACGTCTTTCAAAAATGCCTTGCGGATGTTTTGATACCAATCTCTATTGGCATCCATCCAATCTTTATGGTTGTTGTTGGCAAGGGTTTGGAGGAAGGGGAGGTATTCGTTTTTCATCGGAGCAATTTTGTAAATAACAGTTTTCTTATGGGCTTTGTTGTCAAATAAAATCCACCAAGCCCTCCAATTTCATCCCCCGACTACCTTTGATTAGGATATGATGGTCCTCAAGCTTGGAGTCTTGAAGCCAATTGCGGAAAGAAAATGGGTCCGGGAAATACAACGATCGGAAAGGGGCTTTGGCAAGGGCTGCTTGGATATGCTTTCCAGTAAAGCAGATCTTATCGAAGTTGTATTTGCTGACCAACTCACCCAATTTGGCATGTTCTGTTTCGGTAGCTTCGCCCAACTCATACATATCCCCCAAAATGATCATTTTGTAGGGTTTTCCGCTCATCTTTCCAAAGGTATCTATGGCTACTTCCATGCTCGATGGATTGGCATTGTAAGCATCCAAAATGATGAGGTTGCTGCGTTTTTCCACTAATTGTGAACGCATATTGGAAGGAGTGTAGGATACTACTGTCTGTACGGCTTTTTCCATAGGTACCCCAAAGTATTTGCTTATGGTGAGTGCGGCTGCGATATTTCCAAAATTGTATGCACCTATCAGCGAACTTTCAAAAATTTCCTCCGTTCCTTCTACCTGAAATTTCACAAAAGGGTCCGCACTGACAAAACTCACTTCACAAAAATCCCCTTTGGCTGGATACAAAACAGGATGTTCGAAGCGTTTAGCCATATTGGATAGGATGGGATCTTGGGAGTTGATAAATACCGTGCCCTTGTTGACCCGTAGATGTTGAAATAATTCAGTTTTGGTTTTCAGAACTCCCTCTGGTCCGCCCATGCCTTCTAGATGCGCTTTGCCAATATTGGTAATAAAGCCATGCGTTGGTTCTGCGATGTCACATAATTCTTGAATGTCGCCTTGCTTGTTGGCTCCCATTTCGATAATAGCGATTTCAGTGCCTTTTAATGGAATAGCTAGTAAGGACAAAGGAACACCGATATGGTTGTTGAAATTTCCTGTGGTGGCAGCTGTTTTGAGAGATTGTTTCAATACAGCATAAAGCAATTCTTTGGAGGTGGTTTTTCCATTGCTTCCGGTCAGGGCTATCACAGGAAAGTTGAAATGTTTCCGATGGTGGTTTGCCAATAGCTGAAGAGCTTTCAAGGCATCTTCTACCAAGAAATAGCGGGTATCTCCGGCAGGCACTACGCTCGCATCGTCTACCACCACCGCTTTTGCCCCGATCTCCAAAGCCTTGGAAGCAAAGCTATTGGCGTCAAAGTTGGGGCCTTTTAAGGCGAAGAATAAATTCCCTGCTTCTATTTTGCGGGTATCTGTGGAGACTCCTGAGCAGCTCAGGTAGCATTCGTAGATGGCTTGGATATTCATGAGTATGGTATTGAGTTTTCAAAATTAGGGCTTTGAAGCTATCTATTGTGAATTTCTATCGTTTAATTTGTTATGTGTGATTGAATGTTCATGAAACAATTCCCTTGTTACCTTTTTATCCTCTTATCCTTTCAGCTTTCCGGACAGCAGGTGTTTGAGTATGCCAACACTTTTTCGGTCACAGCCCAAGGGAAAACTTTGACCCTTCCATTCGCAGGAGGGATCAATGCTGCCCAATTTCAAACCTTGGACATGGATGGAGACGGGGTGGAGGAGTTGGTGGCATGGGATATCAATGCCCGCAGGATTGTGGTATCCAAAATAACTGAGGAAGGGTTTGCGCCTGCACCTGAATTAGCCTATGCTTTTCCGGAGGATGTCAATGGGTTTTTGGTCTTGGCAGATTTTGATGAGGATGGGCGCAAGGATTTGTTTACCAGTAGTCCTTTTGGAATTCGGGTGTATCGGAATACTACTCCATCTGGCTCGAATCGATCCCAGTGGACCTTGGCTCAGAATTTTCTCCGCTTGGACAATGGCTCCAATTTGCAGGCCAACAACTTAGATATTCCGTTGATCATGGATTTGGATAGAGATGGAGACTTGGATATAGCAACGTTCAATTTTGCCTCGGGAGATTTCTTGGAATTGTATATCAATACTTCTGTGGAGCGGAAAGGGACCCCGGATGTGGATGGATTTGCTTTTCCTCAATTTCGCTGGGGAGGGTTTGAATTTTGCGATTGTGGGGAATTCAGTTTCGGTGTGACCTGCAATGGACTCCCAATTGGCAGTGTGCCCGAGTCAAACAATCAAGCAAGAATCCAACATGCGGGTGGGCATTCCTTGCTCTATGCAGACTTTGACGGAGATGGGGTGGCTGACCTTTTGTTGGGAAGGGATGAATGCAGCAGATTGTATTACTTGCCAAACAAAGGCACTACTCTCAATCCGGTTTTTGATACTTTTTCTACTGAAATGCCCATCTACGGAGAGCTGGCTGAGTTTCCTGTATTTCATACCGCTTTTCTATGGAAGGATGAATTGATTATCAGCAGCAATAGTTCGGAGTTTGCAGGTGCATTTCGTTCGGATTACAGTAAAAATGTATTTGCCATTGCCCCATTTACCAATTCCAAATCGCCGTTTTTACAGGATGAGATGATTGACTTGGGTGAAAATTCACGACCTTTTTTCAAAGGATTTCAAAGTGATGGGGAGTTGATAGTGACAGGTAATCGGGTATTTGATGGGGGAGTTCGGGGCCATGCGCAACGATGGTCTGTGAAGGATGAGAAATGGACTCTGCTGGAGGATGATTACCTGCAATTGAGTAGATTAAAGCTTTCGGACATACAGTATCAGGAGTTTTTGACCAGTGCAGGCAGGCAGACCTATTGGTTGTCGGGATACGATACAGTAGATAGAGTGGTCAGGAGAAGAGTTTGGATGGGAGACAGTCCAGATTTTGAGCAAATGCAGGAAGTAACGTTTCCCGAGACAGGTATCCGACCTTTGGATCACCTAGACGTATTCAGCTGGGAAGGCAAAGATTATGTATTGCTGGCACGGCAGACGGGGGAATTGGTGTTGTTTGAAGCAAATTTGAGTAACAATCCTCAAGTGCGATTAGAAGAGCGTTCATTTTTAGGTTTCAATGACAGTCCTGCCGCACGAAATTTGACCGTGCATGTAGTGCAGGGTTCAAAACTGGATATGTATGCAGTCGATCAGCGGGGGATTATACAGTTTATTCCCGATTTCATGAACCAATCCGAGCGACAAGCTATAGAAATCCGCTTACCAACTGGGCAACAGGTGAGTACTCGACTGGGTAGAAATACCTGGATGAGCAGTATGGGTAAGACTTTTGGAGGAGGGAGTGATCTGGTTTTGGGTACTACTGCTGGTGGATTGGAATGGTTGCGAATGATAGCAGGAGGAGGTAGTGCAGTGGAGGGGTTACAGGTGCGCGTATTTCCCAATCCAAGTGAAGGACTGGTCACGATTGTGAGTTCTGAAGCAGGAGAATTTACCGTATACAACAGTCTTGGACAATTGATCCGTACCAATGCTTCCATTCCCGCCAATTCTCCACTTTTAGTAGATCTTCAGCATCTCGCACCTGGGATTTATTTCGTGCGGGTTCGGGCCAGTTCGGGAAGCTGGGTAACGAAGAAGCTGATAGTCTCTCGCAGATAAAGGGGATTTAACAGATTGAGGACAGATATGATTTTTATCTTGACGATAGTAGAAGCTTATTATATCCACTGCAGTTTTCCCGCCCTGCATCCCGGCCCCTCGCTAAATTAGTCTCCTAGACTAATTTTTTACGCTCGGTCCTCTCACAGATAAAGAGGATTAAACGGATTTAACACAGATAAAAATTATTTCTTTGGCGCACTAAAATCGCGCCTTTGCGCCTTTGCGTGAAACCCTTTTCTTTGTGCCTTAGCACCTTTGTGGCAAAAGTCTCTCGCAGATAAAGCGGATTGAACAGATTTAACACAGATATAATTGATTTCTTTAGCGCCCTTTGAATTGCGCCTTTGCGTGAAACCCTTTTCTTTGTGCCTTAGCGTCTTTGTGGCAAAAGTCTCTCGCAGATACAAGAGATAGATGAGGTTTCACATAGATGTAATTTATGTCAACAACTCCTTTGAAAATAGTGCCATTGTACCTTCCCTAACCTTTTCCAAATCAAGTTAAAGCTTTAATTAGAATTAAACTCTTCTTTAAGTGGTTTTAGTAAGTTTTTGAAATATAAATATTCGATTATAAAACTAATTTTTATTAATAAATAATTAAAATAGAATTTTTTTCAAGTAAATACTTGCATATTTATTTATTTTTTTTTTTTTTTTTGAATCAACTACAGAATGTAGGAGTTTAAGTTATAACCACTAAAATTCAACTTATGAAAATGAAAATGTTTACAGGGTTCTTAGCTGCAATCCTTATCAGTGTTTTGACCTTCCATCTGGAAGCTCATGAAAAATCCTTTTCATCAATGAAGCAAAAGGCAGTTTATGATGAAGTAACTTCTATTGGAATTAGCGCCATGGGCGTTGAAGGGAAATACGAGAAAAAAAGTGGATTTGTAGGAATGAGTTATTCTTGTGGATTTGCTTTGTTTTCAAAATGTGAAACCGATGATCAGCGTTTTGAACCAGCGTCATGAAGATGTTTTATCGAATTAATTTACTTTTAATTCTTGTTTTTAATTTCACAACTTCCTGTAATTCTCAGGAGGTTGTGAAATCTAATCGTTTAGGGAGTAATGATGGGGAAGGATTTATAATAAAAAATATAGGCATTAGCTCAAAAGAAATTCAAGAAGAATTTGAATTTACATCTGAAATGAGTGAAAATTTTTATTATGTCCCCTTGGAAACGACTGAAAGCAGTATTATCGGTAAAATTGATAGAGTTTTAAGACATGAAGATCGAATTTTTGTTTTGGATAGAGAAAGAGCAAGAAGAGTTTTTTGCTTCGATAGTAAAGGTAAGTTTCTTTATCGTGTAGGAAAGTTAGGCAAAGGGCCTGGTGAGTACTCTAATCTCGAAGATATAGTATTAGATCCTTCATCTAATCAAATAGGTCTTTTGGGGGATGATAAAATCGTTTGGTATACTATTTCGGATGGATCTTATGCAGGTATTGACACTAAGTTTGAAAAATTCTTAGTCGACAGAGTAAGTATGTTTGATTCAACTACGTTGATTGGCTATGCTAATAATCAATGCTTTTCAAAAAAATATTGTTCTAATTTTTATCGTTTTAACAAAGAGGGTGATGTGATAGATCAATATTTGCCAATACAAGCTAATGAAAAAAACTTGTACGTTGAATATGAAAATCCATTTTCAGGAGGTGTTTTCAGTTCAAGTTTCACTCATTTATTAAATGATAGTATTTATGTGATCAACGATCGTAATGAAATGGTGCCAAGGTATGTGGTTGATTATTCTGATATGGCACTAAAGGATAGGTCAAGTTTACCTAAAAATTCGCGTAGATATGATGATTGGATAAAAAAATCTATTGCCGAGGGATTTGTTATAGGGTTTGAATTTTTCTACGAGAATGACGAGATAATTCATTTTAAGTTTAGAAAAGGGAAAAGTTTGATTTGGAATCTTTATTCAAAAAAGAGTGGGAAATTAATTTCTGCGGAGTTTTCAAATGGGGATCAAGTTTTGATTTCACACTTGATTGTTGGTGTTTATGACAATCATTTTATCAGTATTACTCCAGAAAGGTTGTTGTTGATTCTACAAGAACATTTAGAAAATTCCGAAGAAGAGGAAGTTTCTAAATTTGAAAAAGTATTTGGAGAAGAACTAATATATCATATAAAATCAATCGATGGTATTTCGAACCCAGTATTGACTTTCTTTAAGTTAACAATAGAATGATAAAAATTAACCGATTAGTTTTTTATCTTTTCTTATTTGCTTTCGCTATAAGCTTATCTTTTTTGTTCTGGTTATCGTCCAGCAAATCAAAACTAAGTAATAATCTTTTTGTCTTAAAAAATGAATTAAGTGAATCGAAAAATGAATTAGATGTGTACAATAAATTATATGAGTCGTTAGCTTCCAGTTATTTAAATGTTTTTGAAATTAATAAAAATTATTTCACTTCATATCTTGATGACGTACTTGATATTAGCTATGAGTTGGATAAAAATTTATTAATTTTCGTAAATAGTGAGGCTGATTGTTCGTTGTGTATAGATAATGAGATGTTTTTTTTAGAAAGTTTAGTTCAAGAATTTGATGGAGAAATTGTAGTTTTTAGAAATTTTTTAAACCCAAAAGACCTTAAGTTTTTTAAAAGTAATTTCCCTGCGGTTCAAAACATAATATCAATAGATAATGATGCTTATGCTTCATTTTTTTTGGGCGAAAAGCCATTTCCTTTTTACGTTTTATTTAAAAGTTCTCAAAAACACCCCTTGTTTTTCTCTCCGAATACACACTTTCCTGATATAACTAAACGTTTTTTAGCAATCAAATTTAATGAAAACTAGATATAAACTAAAAAATAAAATTTCTATTCTTAGCTTTAAGTTGCTAATCTATCCACTTTTTACTTTTGGATTGCCTTTTGCCCTTTTTGGACAGGATTTTGCTAATGTGCCACTTACCCTAAAATCTGGATTTGGACCTTTTCAAAGCAGGTTTTATAAATTAAAACATAGTACTATAAACAAAGATGGAAAGATTCCTAAATCTTACATCTCTGGATTCCCTTCTACCTATGAAGTGATTGCCTGGGGATTGTTTCCAAATGATTTTTCTAATTTTTTAAAGAACCAAAGATCTTCGGTTAAATCGATTCCTGCTGAAAATGATGAGGATCGAGATAATATCGTAACTAATTTAGATTCACTTAGAAAAATGAAGAGGAGTTGCGTGAGGTTTGTTATTGGTTATGATGTTAATGGTTCGTTATTGGTTAGATTTGATATCAATCAAAATGATGACTTTTCGGATGAAAAGGACTACCTTTTCATCAATTCGGAAGGTCCAGAGTTTCTTACCGAGATGATTTATCTCCCGTTGGATGATTTTGGAAAAGAGGAGGGTACGTTAAGTAATATTCCTATTGTATTTAAGTTTAATCAGGAGCTTGGTTTATTTTATTATTCGGTCCCAATTTATGGGGAAGGTTCTTTATTTAATCATCAGTTTAAAGCAAACTTTGGGTTTACTTTAGATCCTGAAAATCAACTTTCAGAAATCATCTTTACCCATGATACTTCAAAAGTATTACAAGATGAACTTCTAAAAATGGATAAAAGAATTTTTCGAAATAGGGGGGTTGATTTGCAAAATCAATCTTTGAATTTGGAAAGAGTTCTTGTTAATTTTAAAATATGGAGTAATCATGAGGATGATTATGCCCCACCTTTTAAGGGCTATGAATTTACATCAGGGGAAGAAATATCTTCAACACTTTTACAAGGGAAATACGTTTTAATGGATTTTTGGGGTAGTTGGTGTGGCCCGTGTATTGCCGAGATCCCGAATTTGAAAAAAGCGATAGCTGCTTTGAGAGAGCAAAATATAATATTTTTAGGAATAGCTAATGATACTAAAAAAGCGTTGAATAGGGCTATCGTACAACACGAAATTGAATGGCCTCAAATCCTCTCTGATCGTAGTAATTTGATTTTGGAAAAATTCAATATAAGTAACTATCCAACTACATTGCTCATAGGGCCCGATGGGAAAATTATTGCAGAGAATATCCATGGAGAATCTCTAGCTAAGTATATCCAAGAGCAAATTGAAATCTATAATTTAGTGCTCAATGGAAAATGACTCTTTCTCCAAACAGTGCTAATTTTTTTATACCAAAGGGGTTTCTCTAAAAGGTATAATTTAAAGTGAAGATGTTAAAATCTTCACAGATAAAGAGGAATGAACTGATTTGGTGAAAAAGTCCCTCGCAGATAAAAGAGATTGAACAGATTTGACACAATGTTTCTCACAGATAAAGCGGATTGAACAGATTTGGCACAGATAAAATTGATTTTTTTAGGGCTTTTAAAACAGCTCCTTAGCCCCCCTGTCTTCCGTCAGGCAGGTCGGCGTGACACACTTTTCTTTGTGCCTTTGCGGCAAAAGTCTCTCGCAGATAAAGCGGATTGAACAGATTTAACACAGATATAATTGATTTCTTTAGCGCCCTTTGAATTGCGCCTTTGCGCCTTTGCGTGAAACCCTTTTCTTTGTGCCTTAGCGCCTTTGTGGCAAAAGTCTCTCGCAGATAAAGCGGATTGAACAGATTTACATAGATAAAAAATATATCTTTAGTGCCCTTAAAACCGCGTCTTTGCGCCCTTGCGTGACACCTTTTTTTTGCGCCTTAGTACCCTATCCGTGCTACCACGTACATCAATATGCCTGATTCAGGGCATGGTTTCAGGTGGGTATTTTACTCAATTTTGAAGAGTTAAATGTATTTCCCCAACGAAAAAGCCAAACAAACAATGAACAAGACGTTACTTACCATGGCAGCGGTACTGCTTACAGCCGGGCCATTACTCGCACAAGATTTATTTAATGGGTTCGGCACCAAGGGTATGGAAAATAAATACCTGAAAAAAGTGGACTCTTACTACATTCCACAGATGCAGATTGGGTTTGAAACCTACGTGGAGACCAAGCAAGTAGCCTTCGAATCCAAACTTAGCAGCTTTGCCAATTCTATGGAAGCCATGAGTAAGGGCGGTCAATATGGAGGAAGACAGGCTACATCTGCACGGGTAACAACTATTTTGGATGCTGGAATGGAATTAGCAGATTTTCAAAAGTTGGCAAATGACTTTCATGGCATATTAGAAGATGAAATTCGAAAAGCTGGCTTCAATGTGCTTGACATGAAGGAGGTTGACAAAATGGAGAGTTTTCAAAAAATTAAAGAAAAGTATTCAGATAAGACCGATAAAAAGCAAGGGAAGGCAAATGATGATGATATCGGTGCTAAAGCTATTAAAGTGTATCCAGATCACACCTTATTTATGTTTGATGAAAAATCCTTAATGAAAGGTGGAGGTCCTGCCTTTTATGGAATGCTTAAAAAAATTCATGCAGAAACGAATGCGGGAATGATTCTTCAAAACTTGATCATCGATTTTTCAACTGTTGAATTGGACGTTAAGATTGATGCAGGGACTAAGGGTAAAACTACCGCTGCGGAAATGAAGATTCTTCCGAAAATGCGTATCACTTACAATACTATAGATTGGATTACTCCTAAAGGAGGACCTAGCTCTGCTCCGTCTAGGTTGAAAGAAGAGTTTATTTCCAACAAGGAGTACACGGCTAATATTTATAGCGATCCGAAAAAGGCGGAGACGTTATTTGAATTTTTCTTTAAAGGAAAGCCTCCTGTTGACTTTGACCCACGGATTATTTCTATATCCAAGGAAGATTATATAGCGGCTGCCAAGGATTTATTTACCCAATATTCTCAGGAATTTGCAAAGACAATGGTCGTTGGGGCCAAGGGAAAGTAAGTGCGACTTACTAACCATAGCCGGGACTTGTGCCCGGCTTTTTTTTTGGCCTCGCAGAAGACGCAGAAATCACGGAAAAGAAGGCTTTTGTAACCTAACCGCTAAGAGAGCAAAGTCTGATTTAGAGGGATTAAAGATTTTGCTTTTAGCAACCAAACCTGCGTCTTTGCGCCGTTGCGTGAAACCATGTCTTTTAAATCAAATTATTCGCATACGCAAACTTGATTAAGCCTACGAGTGAAGAAGTCTTGGTCTTGCGGAAGATGTTTTTGCGATGGGTTTCTACGGTGCGCTCGGAGATAAAAAGTGTTTCCCCGATTTCTTTGTTGGATTTTTCCTGGGCAATGAGTTTGAGTATTTCCCGTTCACGATCAGTCAATAGACGTTCTTCGTCTGGGAATTGCAAACTTTGGATAATGATGCGGTTGATGTCATTGCTAAGGTATATCTTTCCATTTTTTACCGACTCAATCGCTTGAAGCAATTCTTTATGGGAATCATTTTTTAACACATAACCTGCTACTCCTTCTTTGAGGATTTCTTTCACCAAGTGGGTTTCGTCATGTTGAGAAAGCACGATTATTTTGGTATCCGGACTGATTCTTTTGACTACCCGTACTAAGGCCAATCCATCCATACCTGGCAGATTAAAATCTGTGATGAGTAAGTCTACTGCATGTTGTTTGACGAAATCCAGTGCCTTTTCTGCTGAATGCGCCTCACCGATTACTTCAATGGTGTCTTCCTTGGCAAGCATACTTTTGATTCCGTCTAATAAAATGGCATGATCGTCTACCAAAAATACATTCATGGCTTGGGTGTTTTTGACTTGTTTAAAGATAGCAAATAGTGCGGCTATATTCATACAGGCAAGTTAATTGATTGCAACTTGCTTGTAAATCCGTACCAGTGGGTATTTATTTGCTAGCACCTATCGGTGGATAGCTATTTTCTGTTGCTTTTTTGATCTCCACGCTGGGGATGTCAATGATGAATGAAGTTCCCGTTCTATCTGTTTGTGAGTCTACTTCCCATTGTGCTCCTATTCTTTGGAGACGGGACTGTATATTCCTCCAGCCATTACCAGTAGCATTTTTGAGGATGCTAGGATCAAACCCTTTTCCATCATCTTCGATAATCAAGGAAAGCTCATTTTCATGACGGGTCAGCTGTATGGAGATTTTTTGTGGGCTCGCATATTTGATCGCATTGTTGACCCATTCTTGGATAACTCTGTAAAGTGAAATTTCCTGTAACTCCTCTAATCGATCTTCCAAACCAAACACAGTTACCTCAATGCTGATTTTTCCGGATTGATTTATGCGCTGGGCAAATTCCCGGATTCCTTCTTTCAATCCAAATTGAATCAAGGTAGCGGGCATCAAGTTGAATGCGATGTTCCTGATTTCTTTATGCATCTCTTGTAGGATGCTCTCACTTTTGTCAACGACTTCTATCCTTGTTTCCAACTCATCCGAGTTCCCTTGAAGTCGCGATATATTCAACCGCAGTGCAGAAATTAATTGCCCAAATCCATCGTGTAAATCCTGTGCAAATCGTTTTCGTTCGCTTTCTTGAGACTCCAAAGCCGCATGGATATAGGCCTCTTTTACTTCCAGTTCTTTTTGCTGTAGGAGTAGTTTTTGTTCTTTTTTATTTCGGCTACGAACGAGTAATAAAATAGTCAAAACCGCAATCAATACCAACCCTCCTATCACTAGTGCAAAGAAGCTACGTTGCAAATCTTTTTGATTTTCGACAATGGTCAATTGTTGTTCTGAAATTTGCTGGTCTTTGAGAGCTGTCTCGTATTTCGTTTCAATTTCTGCCAGTTGGGCGGATTTGTCCAAGTTGAAAATACTGTCTTTCAAGGCGGTGCCCAATTTAAAATGAAATAGCGCCTGTTGGAAATTCCCTCTCTTTTCAAAAATGTCACTTAAGATCTGATGAGCCGCTGCTGTTCGTTGTTTATCCTCAACTTTTTCTGCCAAGGCTAAAGACTGCTTTCCATAAGTTTCAGCCATCACTGGATTATCCAGTTTTAAGTAAGCTTTTGCCAACGAGTGCAAAAGAAGGCTATGATCAAAGTCGTTGGTAAACTTTTCTTGATAGATGTCTTGTGCCTGCTTGTAGAAGGTGACGGCTTTTCCGTATTCGGAAGCATCCATGGCCAAATTCCCGAGATTGGTGGTGGTGATGGCGATGGTCTTGTAATCGTTGACTTGATTTGCTTGCAGCAATGAACGTTCATAAAAGTGTTTGGCAGAGTCTAATTCTTGGAGGTTGTGATAAGTCGAACCAATATTCAGCAAGAGTTTGTGGAGATTAGTACTGAGTTGATGGGTTTCAAATAATCCGAGTGCTTCTAAAAATGTTTCTAGGGCTTTTTCATTGTCTTTGAGAAAGTAATGAATATTTCCTACAGTGAAAGTCGCAGAAGCAAGCATGGATGGGTTGTCCAGTTTTCTGGCTAATTCCAGTGACTGTGTTGCATAGGCGAGTGCTTCGGGGTATTTACTTTGATTTTGAGCGATCAGAGAAAGGTTATTGTAAACAGCAGAAAGTCCTCGTTCATCCCCTTTTTGCTCGTAAACCTTAATCGCCTGCTCCAAATACATGGTTGCGGTATCGTAAGAAGATGCTACCCAATAGACTACGCCCGCAACGGTATAGCCATAGCCTTTGACCCGCAAATTATCGATTTGGTCCATGACTGCTAACCCATCAAACACCAGTTTTTTAGCTTGGGGAGAGTCCTCATACATCTTTTTCCAGGCTAAGTCCATGATGGCTTCTGCTTTGATGGTGTCTGAGGTGGTGGTTTGAATAACATTTCTAAGACTGTCTACGGGGTCTTGTTGTGCCACCATGATAGGACAGTATAAAAGAAAAGCGCATAAAAGGGATAAAAGATACTTCATACAATAGCCAAGATGTAACCTTCTCTGGGTTAAAATCAAGCGATTCATTGGGTGATTTATGTAGCTATCAATTCATCAGGATCATTCCATTCTTAAAAGGTTGGCTATCTGATTTGCTAACTAGCCTCCCAAAAAGTACAAGAAAATAATGAAATACGCAATTTTATTTGTTGGAATAAATTTTTGTTGTGAATAGACTCTATTGATCGTCTAAAGCGCTTATGCTCAATAGTTCCGAGAAAGATGGGATTTGAAATTAAGTACTTAATGAAACGTTTAATCTGGTAAATCAAATTTTTGAATTCGTATTTTTGGAATGACGTCAAGGATGGTTTCCATGGGAACTTAGTGTTAACTCTATAAACGTAAATCAAATGTCTACAACAAGAAAAATCTCAATAATGCTGATTGCTTTTGGCTTATTGACAGCAACTCCTAGCTCTTATACAGGTAATTTCGCGCTAGCGGGGACTACGTACGGAAAGGAAATGTCTGTATTTCCTGAATATCAAAAATTGTTTAAATCTTCCATAAATGTCATGGGAGTCAAGGTACCAATTGGTATCTCAATCGAGTATAATGGAGATCTTATTGGACATACCCACAAATGTTCATGGGCTTTTGCAACATGTGATAACTCAAAGGTGAGGTTTGTTCCATTATAATGATTTAAAAAATAGTTGTCAGTTAGTGCGGTTAAAATTCAACGGACTAACTGGCAACTAAAAATACAATAATATTATGAAAAAGTTAAGTTTTATTCATGTATTAGCAATATGTATTTCATTTGCAAGCTGTACTGATCATAATACCTTTTCGGGGTATCAAACAGACAAATCGAGATTGAAGACTATTGTTCTTGATAATCTTCACTTCGAAAAGAAAGTCATTCTTGATTCATTATTTGAAGTTTCTCGTCTTGTTTTTTTGGAAAGTAAAGAAGATGTTGTGATTGGTTCGTACGATAAAATCATTATTAATGACAGTCTTCTTTATATTTTGGATAAAACAATAACACACGCTGTTTATTGTTTTGACCTTCAAGGTAAATTTAATTTTAAGATTTCTAGTCTAGGCGAGGGACCGTCTGAGTATATTGAACTAAGAGATATTACTATTGATGGAAGTTTATTAGAAGTTTTAGATTTCGGCGGAGGAAAGATTTTGCATTATGATAAATATAATGGCAATTTAAAAGCCAGTCTTAAATTAGATCGAAAAACTAATTATAGATCATTCGAAAAGCTTAATGGGGTTTATACTGTTGCACATGGGAACAATTGTGGGCTCTTAGGTGATTGCTTTAATCTATCATTTTATGATGAACGATTGAGTAAAAAAGCTTCTTTTTTTCCAATTCATGATATATTAAAAAAAAGTGATTATCGAGGAGAAAATCACTTCTTCCGGAATTTGGATGAAGTCTATTTTAAAGAAGTATTGAATGATACTATTTATGAAATAAATTTTAATTCAGGAAATCCATCAGCAGCTTTTGCGATTGATTTTGGCCAATTTACAATGCCAAATAAGTTTAAATACTCAAGAAATAACTCCGGATTTCTTAGCATTCTTGAATATTCACAGAAAAATAATGTCACATGGGGAGTATATGATTTTTACAAAGCGGGGGAAATAGTATTCTTCAGATTTACTTTAAATAGTTTGAGAAGTGTTTTTGTTGATACAGAACGTATGAAGGGACTTACTTTTGATGGCTATACAACTAACAATCCGTTTCTTATAGGTGATCCTATAGGGGCATACAAAGATGATTTTATAAGTCAGCTCCCTGCCGAAAGAATTATAAGTATTCTCAAAAATAATTTTTATACAGAGGATTCGATTGCTTTAAGAGCTCTACAAAAAGAGTTTTTTGAAACTACTCAAAATTTCCAAGCTAGTGACAATTCTATTTTAATATTTTATCAAGTTAGGTTATGAATAAATTAATAAAATTAAGTTTCTTGATATTTCTGTTTACAGGATGTCAAGTTGATAATCGACATGTCAATGAAGCATATGAAAAGTCTATTTATGCTTGGTATAGTTCCTATTATCGTACCATTCAGGACTTTTATTCTGAATCAAAAGAAGAGGTATGGGTGTTATTTTTTGATTATGAAAAAGTCTGTGATACCTGTAAATTGGAAATATTAACCCAAGTTCGTGAAAGACCAAATGTTCTTGTATTAACTAATTTCCGTAATGAAATCAAATCATCTTTGTTTAAGCGTACCTATAAGCTAGAAAATATTGTATTAGATGGTTTGGTTAATTCTGATGACTATTTTCCTACTCCTTTTATTTTTCTAATGAAAGATAAAAGCATGTATCAATTGACTATCCTAGAAGAAGAGGCTTTAAAAAAAGGCACCCTAAAAAAATTGTTGAAAAATTAGAATAAGATGAGAAAAATTGTTTTTGTTTTCTTATTAATCATTTTGAAAAATGGACATTCATTCGCCCAAACCAAAGTATCAGGTAAAGTGATTCATGCAGATACCGGCGAACCGGTACCCTTTGTCAATATCATGATCCGAGAATTGGCGAAGGGAACTGTCAGCAATAGTCAAGGGGAGTTTAATTTTCTCCTGCCTAAGGATGCCAAGGCTGGACAGGAGTTAATATTTTCGCATATTGGTTTTGAGCAAAGTAGTGTGCTAATCAAAGATCTCTCAGGCAAACCTATCCAAATTGTTTTAAAACCGGATGAATATGAAATGGATCAGGCTTTGGTGTTGAGTTTTAAGTCCAAGGAAATCTTGAAGCGGATGCAAGAGAATCTCACACTAACTCAGTATACCGAACCTCATGAAATCGATATATTTTACCGAGAGCTGATTTGGGGGAATGATACGATTCAAGGTTTGACAAGGGCAAGTGGGTATGTGCATTCGGAGGGTTTTCATCCCAAGCATTCTCAAAAAAGCCAGGTATCAGGGAATGATTTCCACTTCGTAGGATTTGATCATATTCAAAAGACAGATTATGGGATAATTAATAAGCGTGGAGGAACAGTTCGAAAAAATATTGCTGCTCAAAAATTTCCTTTATTGATTTTCAGACTGTGGGATTTTAACCTTTCATGGTTTGATTATGAGTTGTTAGGAGGGAAGAATATTGGGGATAGATCGGTTTTTGTAGTAGCAGTCACTGCAAAAAATGATGGATTGGGCAGAAAAGCCAGTCGTTGGGGGTATGGTTTGTATGAATTGTTACAATCCTCTGTGTTTTATGTTGATCAGGAGGATTATGGAGTTCATTGGATTGAATTAAGAAATGATAAACTCAATGAAATCCAATATTCCAAACATCATGGTCAATATTACATCGAAAAATATACCACAGCTACCATTAAATTTGAGCGATTGAATAATGGGAAGTATGTATTCGCCTATGCAAATTACGATAATTACTACACTGATTTGGGATATGATACTGAACCTAACCCCAAACAATGGGAAGTGCGGGAATATGCAGAAATGTATGCCATGGATTACCAATTTGTTAATTTATCAGACGGGCAACTAATGCGAAAATATATGGCTCCAATTTATGGAGATGTCCCGTTTCGGAGGATAAACTATCATGTTGAGACGTATAATGGTTTGATTTTTATTCCAGGCCGTGCTCGCTACCACCCTGAGTTTTGGGAGGATTTCGAATTCCCGACTTTTCCTCAAGAGAAAGAAATTGAACTACAATTGAGTCTTAACCGACCGATTGAGATGCAATTCGCGGACTTTAAAAATAATCAATTAGTTTTACTTGAAAGGCTTCGCAAGCGTAATCGTAAGAGTCAGCATTATTGGGGGCGAGCCAGTCTACAATACAGTCCTGCGGAGTATTAATCTAATTGTCTAAATTGAATAGGTTTTCAATGAAGTTTTTGTTTTTGGTAATAAACTTTAAACTCGTATTGTTAAGTTAGTGTCTGTTTTAGTTTAAAAAAATTTAAATGATGAGAAGAGCTATAAGTGTGTTTTTTGCAATCTTTATCTTACTTCATTTGGTCAGTTGCGAAGTTGAGATCAAAGGTGTTTATCAATCCTACGAAAAGTCGATTTATAGTTGGTTTAGTTCGTATTATAAAAAGATTAACGAGTCTATTTCCAGCAGTGATGATGGGGTATGTATATTATTTTTTGATGATGAAAAAGTATCTGATACGGATAAAATTCAGATTTTAACTAGTGTAAGAGAAATGCCTGATGTGGTCATATTGACAAACTTTCAGGATGAAGATAAGGTAGCCATTTTTAAGGACCAAAATTCTCTTCATAACAAGATATTGGATGGTTTGGCAGATGCTGATGCTGATTTTTCAACTCCTTTTTTCTTTCAAATGAAAGATAGGAGTATGTATAAGTTAACCATCTTAGATAGTAAAGCGATTAAAAAAGGGAAGTGGTACAGCTATTGAGGTCAAAAAAGGTTCAAAATCAATAGCTCTCCCCTTCCGTAGGGAAGCTTCTTGCCTTCACATCTGCGATATAATTCTCCACAGCTTGTGTCATCGTAGTACGCAAATCGGCATACTGTCGTAAGAACCGTGGTTTGAACTCTTGTGTAATGCCCAACATATCATGTACCACCAAGACCTGACCATCCACATCCGGACCTGCACCGATTCCGATGACAGGTATGGTAACTGTTTCGGCCACTTTTTTTGCTAATGCTGCGGGGATTTTTTCTAATACTATGGCAAAACAACCACACTCCTCGAGGATCTTAGCATCTTCGATCAATTTTTGGGCTTCGGCTTCCTCTTTGGCACGTACAGTATATGTTCCAAATTTATAAATAGACTGTGGTGTCAATCCCAAGTGTCCCATCACAGGAACACCTGCGCTTAAGATACGGATGACAGATTCTTTGATTTCAGAACCTCCTTCTACTTTGATGGCATGTGCACCCGACTCTTTCATGATGCGGATAGCTGATCGCAGGGCTTCCGAACTATTCCCCTGATACGAACCAAAAGGGATATCCACCACCACAAAAGCTCTTTTGACAGCGCGTACTACGGAGGTAGCATGGTATATCATCTGATCCAAGGTAATCGGCAGTGTTGTCTCATGTCCAGCCATCACATTGGATGCTGAATCGCCCACCAAAATAATGTCAATGCCTGCGCTGTCCACAATCCCAGCCATTGAAAAATCGTAAGCAGTCAACATGGAAATTTTCTCTCCACGATTTTTCATTTCCTGTAAAATGTGAGTGGTGATGCGCTTGATGTTGGAAGATTGGTGTATGGACATGTTGGATTAGTGTAAGTGGGCTGTAAAATTATCTTTGCTTAGATCTACGGTAATATGTTCACTCAGCGTAGTGGCCAATTCAAGACCCGTGTAGTCAGGAGTTACCGGATAGCGTGTATGGCTGCGATTGACAAGTACGGCAACCTCTATTTTTTTAGCATGATCCTGCAAAAAGGGGAAAAGGGCATAGACCAAGGTTTTTCCTGTGTTCAATACATCATCTACGACAATGACGACTTTTCCCTCTACAGATATGTGCTCGCTCAACGTAATGGGAGCTTCTGCTACTGATTTTTTGTCTAGTTGTACTTCGATGGCTTTTGTTTTTATTCCAGATATACCACTTAAGGATGTTGCCAATAGATTGGCCAAGATTAATCCCATCCCAGTAATTCCGGCAAAAATGATTTCTTGCTCCTCATTGTTACGCTCGTAAATTTCATAAGCCATGCGGGTGATTTTCCGGTTGATCTCTTTATGATTGAGAACCAAGGTCATTGTGTCGCTCATGTATGGATGTGTTTCAGGTGTGAAAATTAAAGAAATGCATGCGGTATTCAAAGAAAGCCCGTTGCCTTTTTACTAACGGTGACTGTCCTCTTCAGTGAGAATATTGATGTAAGAATCGTAGCGGTAGGGATGGATATAGCCTTCCTCTAATTTCTCAAGCACCACGCAGCCGGGTTCATTGACATGTTGGCAGTTATTGTAATGGCATTGCCCAAGGTATTGGCGCATCTCCACAAAGTAATGGGATAGCTCAAAATCATCGATATCTAAAACCCCAAACTCCTTGATGCCCGGTGTGTCAATCAGATAGCTGTTAGGTCCAACGGCAAACATTTCGGCGAAGGTAGTGGTGTGAACCCCCTTGGCACTGAACTTGGAAATCTCTTTGGTGGTTTGCTTGGCATCAGGAACGAGTTTGTTGAGCAAGGTAGACTTCCCAACACCAGAATGACCGGATAGCAAGGTTGTTTTTCCCTTCAAAAGAGGACTAAATTGAGCAATAAGTGCCTCGTCATTCAGTGCCGAAATCTCATAGACTGGATAGCCCAAGGGTCCATAGATTTCTCGAATATCCTGAAGATGATCTAATTCTTTGTCTTTGAAGGTCAAATCCATTTTATTGACCAAGATGCTAGCGGGGATCCGAAAGCTTTCAGTACTCACCAAAAACCGGTCGATAAACCCTAAAGACGTTCGCGGATTTTTCAGCGTCACGATCAAAAAAGCCTGATCAATGTTAGAGGCAATGATGTGGGAGTGATGCGCTTTACGGGTGGACTTACGGATGATATAGTTTTCTCTCGGAAGGATGTCTTTTATGACTGTGGACTCTAAATCTTCCTCATTTTCCAAGACTACCCAATCTCCTACGGCGATTGGATTGCTCAGTTTTAAATCTTCTTGCTTAAATTTTCCCCGGAGGCGGGCATTTTTCGCTCCTTTTTCAGTCTGTACAACATACCAGCTGCCTGTTGACTTGATGACTCTTCCTTTCATTCCAGTTTATTCGGTAAGCGATAAATTCCCCTTCATCCATTGGATGATCTGTTGTTGTTCATCTGCGGTACAAAGTTCCAAACTTTGGATATTCATGAAAATAGCGTTTGAATTTTCTTCGGCTTTTTTTAATTTTCTATCAATATAACCATTCTTGCGACCAAAAGGATGTAAAAAAACAAAAGAAGGTTTTGCAAACTCCTTGTTGCCATTATTTATGGATAGATGGTAATAAAATGCTGCACAATTGAATTGATCATTGTGGCGGAAAGGATGTTTGATTTGGTTGATGAGTATTTCGGGATTTTCGTTGAAGTAGTTCTCTACAAGTGATTTTTTTACGGTATGTGGGGTATGACTGGAAAAAAAGTATCTTGACTGGAATCCCAATAGATGGGCTGCGTTCCATTGCCCTACATGAAAAGAAGGCTTAGGTTGAAATGACTTATTAGAGACTAGTTGATGATGATAATAAGTTCTCAGTTGATTCCAAATGTTTCGTAGCACAGGCCTCAGCAGCCAAGTGCCTCTCATGACGGGTTGATCAGCCACAAAAAAATCGGTTGGCTTGGTTGGTCGGATCAAAAACATATCATCGCTCAAAAAGAAGAAATGTTCGGAAATATCCTTGATTTTCCACAACATGGCCTCAATAGACCGACTGTTGAAAGTAGGTAAATATTCTAAATGGTCTCTGAATAGTTCTCGGTGATCAATAATCCGGATATCCTTCCATCGTTGGGGGAAGTACTCTTGGACGATTTCGTCAATGGCAGGGGTTTGCTCGTCAGTGACTATAAAAATATAGCGTACAAAAGGTGCAAATGTTAAGATCGAAAGAATACTGTATTGCAGTTCATTGGCATTGCCAAAACGCGTTTTTTCTGCACCGGGAATATGCTTTCTTGCCATTCCCTTCAACGCTTTACTCATCTTGGTCATATGCACAGGGTCTTCCCCATCCACCCAAGTAATCACTGCATCAATTGGTATGTTGCTGCTTTTACTCATCAAACAATTCCTTTAAATCTATCTGGAATCCTCACCACAAGCTTCCATTTGAGCATGGTCGGCTTGTTCCAAGCCCATATGGGGCGTGCAAAAGTTTGCAAGGTTCTAGCCAAGCGCAACCATTTTTCATCTACTTTTGGTTTGGAATTGGTAATTATGTCAATCGTACGTGCTCTTTTTTTGATATGCCCAGCTCTGCCCGTGGCCATGCGGTCTTTGTCCTTGAACCTGTCCAAAATCATATCATAGTCCACTGACCCAAAGTGGAAAAGATACAAATTGGGATCAATTCTGAAATTATGGCCTTTGACCCGATGAAAACCAGAACCCCAATTCACAGGTTTGGAAATCACCGAAGGTTTGGTGTAGCGGGATGAAAGCAAAGCGTAGCTTCGCTGTCCTAAAAACGGAAGACTCCGGTCGAGGATAGGCTCTGAATTTCGATCCTGTCCAACATCTATACCCAAGCCTGAGACACAAGGGTCAATTGGGATTTCACTAAGATAGGCCACAAGACTTTTGCCTATTGAGGGATCTACTACCAAGTATTCATCAGCATCGACTCCTATTACCATATCATAGGTCTCCAAAAGTGATTTAGCTATTGTGGACAAAAAGCCAAGTCTTCTCTTTTCCGCTTTGACGACGTGTTCAGCTACTCTTTTTTCATGAAAAACATTGACCTTTCCACGATTGGCAGGAACAGGCTGATCCTCACCGTCCAGATAAATGTAACAATGTTCTTCTCCCAATTCTTTTCCATAGTATGCTATCCATCGTGTCAAAAAAAAGTCATCGTTGCGAGCCATGGTGATGACAGCGATTTTTTTATTGGATGATGAATTAATAGTTGAACCCATTAGTAAGAAGAATTAACATGCCAAAAGTACTTTTATAAATGCTAAAATGAAAATGTAAGTTCAAATGGGAAAAAGGCTTGGTATTTAAGTAAGTTGATTTATTGAAATAAAATTCAAAAAATATAAAATTTGTATTATTTTAGATGTACTAAAATTTCTTATGGGTAGAATAAAGCATTTCTTCAAAAAACGATATAATCAGTTTAGATTTAATTTGTGTGCAAATGAAAATCTGTTCTACCTTGGCTTTTATAAGTATTTTTATTCTCCACCAAAAAATACACTAGCAGAATTTTTGGATCAGTATTCAAAAAAATACGCACCAATTACCTTTATACAAATTGGTGCAAACGATGGATTCATTTATGATCCTATACAAAAATTCATCAAAAGAGATGGTTGGAGAGGTATTATGTTAGAACCTCAGCCTGATGTATATGCAGGTTGGCTAACAAAAATTCATCATCAAAGACCAGAAATACAAACAATCAACGCTGCCTTAGCTCCAGTTTCAGGAAGTATGGAGCTGTTTACTATTTCATTTAGTTCCGACCGCTGGGCGACGGGTTTGTCAAGTTTTGATAAGTCTGTTCTTCAAAGAAAAATCGAAGACGGAACGATTCAAAAAAAAGCAAAAAAAGCAGGAGTTGTTTTACCTAAGCATAAAGAATCGTGGATTGCACCTCGAGTTATATCCACCATAACAGCAAAGCAACTTCTTAGTATGCTTGGGGAAACCCCATTAAATCTGTTGGTAATTGATACAGAAGGATATGATTTTGAAATCTTAAAAATGATAGATTTATCTCAGGTCAAACCAGAGGTTATCGTCTATGAAGATGAGCATTTTGATGAAGAAACTCGTGCTATCTGTGTTGCTTATCTCGAGAACAATGGCTATGAAAACCATTATGTTGGACGTGATGCATATGCGATAAAAGTAGGGTTTCAATTATAAAAAAAAGCCCCGAGTTGTGACCCGGGGCAAATATATAAAACCAATAATCTTAGTTTTTGCTCAAATAGTCAGCAACACCTTCTTTGGTAGCAGACATTGCTTCTTTTCCTTCTTCCCAGTTTGCAGGACATACCTCACCAAATTTTTCAACATGGTGCAAAGCATCTACTAAACGAATCATCTCATCGATATTTCTTCCTAATGGAAAGTCGTTGATTGTTTCATGTCTTACGACTCCTTGCTTATCGATCAAGAATGTACCTCTGTAAGCTATTGGAGCTCCTTCGAAAGTCAATTGACCATCTTCGTTATAGTTCCACTCACCTGCTAATACACCGTAGTTGTGTGCAATTGTCTTAGCAACGTCAGCTACGATAGGGTAAGTTACACCTTCGATACCACCATTTGCTTTTGGAGTCATCAACCAAGCCAAGTGAGTCTCTTCTGTATCCGTAGATGCACCTACTACAGCAACACCTCTTTTTTCGAATTCAGCCAGTTTCTCTTGGAAAGCCAAAATTTCTGTAGGACATACAAATGTAAAATCCTTTGGATAGAAAAAGAAAACTACTTCTTTCTGTCCAATGTACTGCTGTAAAGAGAAGTTTTCAATGATTTCTTCTCCGTTGATTACTGCGCCTGCTGTAAAAACAGGAGCTTTTTTTCCTACTAATGACATAGTAAAATAATTTAATTGTTTTGTTAAAGTTTAAGACAGTTTGCTCCAACCAACGAGTGGTTGAATACAAATTTGTTGTCATTGTTGGGTTTAGTGTGTTAAACCATTAGCAGTCATTCAGGTTCACTAATGGAAATACAAATTTACAACTCCCACCTTGCTTTCCCAAGCGTTGTAAAATAAAATATGGTTGATAAATTGTATGACTCATTTATAAAATCAATAATTTGGTAAAAATGCTTGATGAGTTCTTTTAATTTTATTTTTTGGAAAATCACTCGTCTAGAAATCTGCTTTTTCTGATGTTGTACAATTGTCTTTTATTTGGGTTTCCTTTACTTTTCTGTCAAGCAAAAAATTACATTGAATTAGGAGTATCTCGTGTCTAAAGGTCTTTTCGATTCAGCAAAGGGCCTCAAGTTTTGATAGCATAGCCAAAATATTTCTATGACCTGCATGGCAAGCCCTTTAAAAATTTGTACTTTAGATGTTTCATTGGAAATTGATTGAAATGGTAAAAGTTCTATTCGTTTGTCTAGGTAATATTTGTAGGTCGCCGCTTGCTGAAGCAATTTTCAATCATAAGGTAAATCAGCATGGATTGAACCATCAGTTTAGAAGTGATAGTTGTGGCACATCGGATTTTCACATCGGAGAACTTCCGGATGACCGCACCATTGCCTGTGCCACGAATCACAACATTCCTATCAATCATCGTGCTCGACAAATTAATCGGATTGATGTTCGGGAGTTTGATTATCTGTTGGTCATGGATTATTCCAACAAAAAAAATGTAGAGGAATTCATCAGTAAGCAAGGGATGTCTCATGAGCGTTTGCACTTGATTCGCGAATTTCAGGAAGATGCAGCATCAATGGAAGTTCCAGACCCATACTACGGAGGGATGGAAGCATTTGAGAATGTTTACGAAATCCTAGATGATGCCATCGATCGGTTTCTGCAAGTGTTGAAGGAAAATAACCATGAACTTGTTTGATTCGACTGGCTTTTTTCAACACGTACTTTTTGAGAGTTTTGGAAGCGAACAGCAGCTTATAAATTCAAGGCTCATTGCTGCCGGTACCCTTAACCAAGGTATTTACCTAGAGACATCCAACCAACGTTTTTTTTTGAAAACCAATTTCTCCACTTATCACGACATTTTTGAAAGAGAGGCTTCGGGGTTGATGAAGATGAGGCTGTATGCTCCGGATTTAAAAGTGCCTGAGATTTTTGCTTATGGAAATGTAGAAGGACAAAACTACTTGCTCATGGAATGGATAGATTCTGAGCGGAGACAGCCAGACTTTTGGAGAGTATTAGGTGAAGGCTTGGCACAACTTCACATGAACACTCGACCTTCCTTTGGCTTGGATGAGGATAATTATATAGCTTCTTTGTCTCAAATTAACGATCCAAAGAAAACTTGGGCAGATTTTTATGTGGAAAATCGGCTTGAACCCTTGGCCGGAAAAGCTTATTACGAGGGCTTTTTATCGTTGGAGTTTTATAAAAATTTTCAGCAGTTATATCCGTTGATTGGGGAGCTGCTTCCTGTGGAAAGGCCAGCATTTCTCCACGGAGATCTTTGGTCTGGTAATGTCATGATCGATAGTACAGGAAAGCCATGCCTCATTGATCCAGCTGTCTATTATGGGCACAGAGAAATGGATATCGCTTTCAGCAAACTGTTTGGTGGTTTTGATCCAGCCTTTTATGAAACCTATTTTGATTTTTTTCCATTGGAACCAGGATTTGATCAGCGGGTAGAGATCCATCAATTATACCCTTTATTGGTGCATGTCTTACTTTTTGGAGAAAGCTACGTTTCGGGAATTGCGAAAACACTCCGTAAATTTTTAACTTGAGGCAGGTTTGTGGAGTACCTGAAAGGTAGTTCGGGTGATCTGTTCCATGATCACTTCTTTACCCTTGATGATTTTTTCTATGGTGATGGGGTTGTGGTGTTTGATGGTTATCAATTGTAAATGCTCATTGAAGCGAATCTGAAAAGCATCCTGCAGGTTGGCAATGAGTTTTTCAATCTTAAAATCTTGTCTATCTACAACGATGGAAATACTAATGGCGGATGTTTGAAGAAGGTTGACCTTGAGTTTTAACTCATTGAGTCCTTGATAAATCTCTTGTATATGACCTTCATTGATAAAGGTAAAGTCAGTCACCTTAAAAGATAGAAGCGATTGGTCATCTTTTACAACAATGCAGGGGATTTTTTCATTGATGTAATCCATGTGATGGATTTTAGTGCCGCTTTCCGTGGGTTGGAGAAAAGATTTGACAAATAGAGGTATTCCAGCATTTGCTAGGGGCTTGATGGTTTTTGGATGAATGACGGAAGCGCCGTAGTAGGTAAGTTCTGCCGCCTCATGATAGTCCAGCTCTTCAAATTTTACTGTATCTGAAAAACGCTTCGGGTCAGCATTGAGCACTCCAGGTACATCTTTCCAAATGGTTACGGATTGTGCATGAAGGCAGCTAGCGAGGATGGCGGCACTAAAGTCAGAACCTTCCCTCCCTAATGTAGTAGAGTCTCCTGTCACAGTACTTCCTATAAAGCCAGGTACAATGACTGGGAATTGTTTCAGTTTTGGAGCTAACTGCTTTTGGCAATTGGCGGTGGTTTGATCCCAGTTTACTTTGGCAAATCGATGATTACTATCTGTCTGAATGATTTCCCGTGCATCTTGCCAGACACAAATATATCCCTTGCTACATAAATACTCTTGAAGAATCTTACTCGAAAGGAGTTCACCATAGCAAACTACCTGATCGTAGAAGTAATCATAGTTTTCTTTCGTTAAGCTACGCTCCAATTGCTTTTCCAGTTGGGTGATAAGATTCGATACAATTGGAAAAATCGAAGAATTCTCTTCAAAGAGCTGTCGACATATTTCAAGGTGAAACTCTTTTAAAATGGTAATATTTGAAGAATAGTCTTCTTGTCTATATTTAATTTGCAAGATTTCTTCTAGGCGATTGGTTGTCTTTCCCATAGCCGAAATCACGATTACGAGCCCATTTCGCAATCGATTGAATAAAATTTCAGAAAGGTTTTTGATGGAACCTGCATCTTTTACGGACGCGCCTCCAAATTTAAAAACAAAAGTTTTTGACATCAGAAATTTCCTCGTAATTTTCCAGTAAATAATTCACTAATTGTATTTTTCTAAGAGAATGAAAATTAAACAATACATCCCCAGCACTTCATCTATAGCCTATTCGGTTGGTGTTACTTTAGACCGTTTTATCAAGATGAAACAAGACGATTTCCCTTATGCTTCCGGTGAACTTTCCCAGTTGCTAAGAGATATCGCATTGGCCTCAAAGATAGTAAATCGTGAGACTAACCGAGCAGGTTTGGCAAATATCGGAGGAGCATTTGGACAAACCAACGTCCAAGGAGAAGAACAACAAAAATTGGATGTGATTGCCAATATCCGGTTTACCCGTGCGCTGACAAAAGGAGGGGAGGTTTGTGCTGTAGTATCGGAAGAAGATGATGAGGTGATTGATTTACAAAACGGCTCTGGAAAGTATGTGGTAGCTATTGATCCTTTGGATGGTTCATCTAATATCGATGTCAATATTTCCATTGGTACCATCTTTTCTATTTATCGGAGGAAAACGCCAGTAGGAAGTCCTATTACGGTAGAAGACATTATGCAGCCTGGTAATCAGCAAGTAGCTGCGGGCTATGTCTTGTACGGTTCTTCGACTATGCTTGTATATACCACTGGTCATGGTGTGAATGGCTTTACGTATGAACAATCTTTGGGTGAATTTTTCCTTTCTCATCCGGACATGCAAGCTCCTGAGGACGGTAAAATATTCAGTATCAATGAGGGTTCCTACTACCAATTTGAAGATGGCTTGAAAAAGTATTTGGATTATTGCAAGGAAAGAAATTTCAGTGCACGATACATTGGGAGTTTAGTAGCAGATTTTCACAGGAATTTGCTTAAAGGGGGGATCTACATTTATCCTGCTACTACAAAAGCGCCGAGTGGTAAACTGAGGTTGTTGTACGAAGCGAATGCCTTGGCATTTATTGCAGAACAGTCGGGTGGGGCAGCAACAAATGGCCATATCAGGATTTTGGATATCAACCCTACCAGCTTGCACGAACGTACACCTTTGTACATTGGTTCACCCAAAATGGTCGCCAAAGCAGAGGAGTTCTTGAAAGCACAACAGGAATCCAAGATTAAGAATTAATTGAAAAAGGTGAATAACGGTAATGGAAAGCCCTATCCAATGTTGGTGGGGCTTTTTTTTATCCTAGGGGCTGTATTTTTTTCGGATTTCCACTTTTTTTAATTGGCGTTTGATAAGAGATGCAGCAATTTCTTCCGCCATGGATTCAGGATCGGTTTTATAAAGAAGTCGATTTAATTCCTGTTCTCCTAAATCAATCCGGTAGCAAATCTGGAGTAATTTCTCGAAATCTCTATTTAGAAGCTGCCTGACTACTTCTGTCAGTTTTATTAACAGGTCTTCATAGTCAGCGAAAGATTTCTCCTCCAACTCAAAGTCCTTGGATATTAATTGAAATGCCTGCTTTAAATCCTGATTTTTCATAAAAAAAGGGAGCCTTGACTCCCTTAAACGGTTTATTCTTCTGTTGGAGTCTCTTCAGTGTTTTCCGAAGTCTCTTCTAACACCTCCGGAGCAAATTCACGGATGATATGATACCAAGAAATCAACTTTTTGATATCGGAAGGATACACCTTGTCTTCATCAAAATCTGGCAATACATGTTTTAAGAATGCTCTTAACTCGTCAGCATCCGCACCGCTATCAATGCCCAAGTCTCCTTGAAATTCTTTTTCAACAGTTTTCAGGATTTCTTCAAGTGGAGACGCGCCCTCTTCAGTCATCGTGTACATGGAAATTTCTCCCAGAATGGAGACACGCTGATTGGAACCTACGACCAATTTAGATTTTTTACTGTCTAAGGATTCCAGGATGACGCCACCTCTGGTAGGTTTCAATACTCTGTACAAACCAGGTTTACCAGCTACGGTAGCTATTTCGTTAAAATTCATAGTCGATTTGTTGATTAAGGCTGCAAATATATACTATAGGTATCAATGACCAAGGGATTCTCTGAAGTGATTCTCTTTACTCACCTGTAAGGTATTCATCTACTTCATTTTGAATGAATGTGGTAAGAGGCGCTTTTCCGGTAGCGTTTTCAGCAGACGTCACAAAATACTGTGGTTCCTCTCCAAACATTTCTACCATTTTATCTAAGAATGCACGGACGTTGGCGTTTGTTTTGGTAGGACCTTGTTTGTCTGCTTTGGTAAAAACAAGTACAAATGGTAAGTCACTTTCCGCACACCACAGGATAAATTCCATATCGATCTTCTGTGGCTCCAATCGGGAATCAATCAAAATACATACAGCCACTAAATTAGGACGGCTTTGCATGTAATCCGCAATCATTTTCTCCCAAGTGGATTTGATGTCTTTGCTCACTTTTGCAAATCCATAACCTGGCAAATCCACCATGTACCATTTGTCATCGATCAAAAAATGATTGATTAGTTGCGTTTTACCTGGTTTTCCGGAGGTTTTTGCTAAATTTTTATTATTCGTGAGCATGTTGATCAGAGAGCTTTTTCCCACATTGGATCTTCCGATGAAGGCAAACTCCGGTTTGTCGGGTGCAGGGCATTTTTCGTGGTCGGTATTGCTGATGACAAATTGCGCTTTCTTGATCATTGCTGTAATTTTTTGACAAAGGTAATCTTTTTCAACTAGAAATAGTTTATCCAAGGTATGAGATAGGATTAGGATTTAATTTCCAACAATTTTCCTATGCTCAGGTTATCTTAGTAATATTGCAGTTTATTAGAAATACGTACATGTCAGTAGTACCATACAAAAACAAGGAAGAAGGCAAAAAAGCGCAGGTTGCGGAGATGTTTAATAACATTAGCCACAAGTATGATTTTTTAAATCACCTGTTGAGCTTAGGGATTGATATCACCTGGAGAAAGAAGGCTGTTAAGCTCTTGAAAAAAGATCAACCTAAGTTGATTTTAGATATTGCGACGGGCACTGGCGATTTTGCTATTGAAGCATTGGCTTTGAATCCAGATAAAATCATTGGTGTTGATATTTCGGAAGGAATGTTGAATGAGGGGAAGAAAAAGATGAAAAAGAAAAAACTGGATCACATTATTGATTTACAAATGGGAGATTCTGAGAAACTCTTGTTCGAAGACAATAAGTTTGATGCAGTGATCGTTTCCTTTGGTGTTAGGAATTTCGAAAATCTGGAAAAGGGTCTGTCTGACATGTTTCGAGTATTGAAGCCTGGAGGAAAAACAGTCATTGTGGAGTTTTCAAAGCCAAAAAAATTTCCGATGAAACAAGGATATAACTTTTATTTCAAATATATTTTGCCTCAGATTGGGAAATTGGTCTCCAAGGATAATTCAGCCTATACTTACTTACCCGAGTCAGTACAGGTTTTTCCAGATGGTCAAGATTTTCTTAACGTTTTGGAAAAAGTAGGTTTTAAAAACACGCAATGCAAGCCATTAACTTTCGGTATAAGTTCGATCTACATTGGGGAAAAGTAATTCTTCCCCTTCTTTTTTTTACGTTAGTTATTTCTCAAGCTTGGGCTCAAGCGAGATTTGGTGAGATTAGTAAAGCAGGGCAAGATGATAAATTGATATCTTACGGTTTTTTTCTTGCAGGGCATACCAATTATTACCAATTAAAGTATTCAGAAGAATTTTTGAATGGAGCAAATACCAATTTGGCTAACATTCGAAGCATTACACCGGTATATACTCCTGGGTTTTCCTTAGGTTTTTTGGGAGTATTTAGGATTCACGATCAGTTCAATGTATTGTTGACGCCCAAAATCGGGTTTTATGAGTTCAGGACCGATATCAACTATTACGAATCTAACCTTGATCCTTCCATCATACAATCACCGGGAGGTATTTCTAACCTTCCATCAGGAACCCAAACTGTCGTGACGGAAGCAACGATGGTCGAGTTACCATTACTGTTTAAGTACAAAGCTCAGCGTTTTAATAACAGTCGCATGTTTTTTATGGGTGGAGGAAGCGCCATGTGGCGGACGAAGGCGCAAGATGAGGCTGATTTGGATGGATTAGTTACTACTGGTAGAGACTTTACGCTTGATCTAGGAATGGGTTTTGATATGTATTTTAAGTATTTCAAGTTTTCACCGGAGATACGGTTTTCTCATGGCTTATTGAATATTTACAGACCAGAAACTACCGACCCAATTTTTAGAGATGCCATTGCAGAGATGCGCAGAAAATCGATAACAATATACCTGCATTTTCAATGATGTAGAAGTGTTAACTTTTTCAATGTTTTGATGGGGAAAAGTTGGGAAGTAGTCAATATGAAAAGTATCGTTCGTACATTTTGATAGAACAAGTTAATGTCGTGTGGCTCGTAGTGTTAAACTCAGCCCTGGCAGTTTAAGTTAGCATTCATATCATACAGATAATTGTAGGCATGCGAAAAACCTTGAGTAATCTGCACGGGGTGGTCCAAAGGCTTGGGATACATAAACGAACAATTGTAATGAATTACCATTACAGAAAATAAGGGCAGCAATGACTGCGATCTGATTTTTGATGAACAAGAACTGTGTCATTTTTGAGCTTCTCTGAAAGATCTTTGGAACACATGTTTCGCTTTCGTGAGAAAGGAAATTTTTTTGCCTGAAGTAAAAGTGAAATTGCTCAACTCTGAGACAAAAAAAGCTCCATCAAATTAAAGAAGGAGCTTTTTACTTGAAGTACCTAAACCCGGAGTTCCCGATTGTCATCCGGATAAATTTCTCCTCCAGCTTATGTCATAAAAAAAGATCCAACTCATCTGAGAAGGACCTTTTTTATTCTAAGTACCCAGGGCCGGAGTCGAACCGGCACGAGTGTAACCTCATTGGTGTTTGAGACCAACGCGTCTACCAATTCCGCCACCTGGGCATAGTGTTGCAAGCGCATTTTTTTAATTGCCAGGTATTATTTCTAGTTTTAAATCTAGTAAGGCGGACAGGTCCGCCACCTGGGCATTTCAATTATCTGCGTTCCTTGCTGAACGGGATGCAAATATGAATACTATTTTTTTTTCCTGCAAGCTTTGTCAAGGCAGTTCTACAATTTTTTTTGAAGAAAATGCAGTAGGCTTCCCAGCAAATAAAGTCTTGGTAAATGCCCATACTCCTTTAAATAATTCAGAATCACGATATTGATTCAGTGCTTCTTCTGATTCCCAATGACTGTACGTCATGAAAATAGTTGAAAAATTTTCATCCTGCCACAGTTCTAAATGATGGCAACCGGGGAAATTCCGGATTTTTTCTTTGTTTGCATGGAAGTTTTCCAAAAATGCATCGATCTTTTCTTCATGAAACTGCATGCGTACGACTCTGATTAGCATCTTATTCTTTATCGAAGTTTATGTATATAGGTGAATCTACTCGTAATCCCAATAAGTCTGCGCCATGGCCTTGGTTGATTCCGATTTCCATTACCCCCAGACTATTGAACAGCACAAAACAATCCCCATAATCCACCTCTTCATACGATTGATGAACTACCGTAGATTCTTCTCTACCAAATCGGATGGTAAATTTCCCTGGATTAAGTAAATCAAATACGTCTTTGGGGATATTGGTCAACATATTTCCGTAATTATCTATTTGTAGAATATGTCCTACGATTTCTTGTTTGGTGGCTTTAAATTGTCTTCCAATCATACGTTTGATGGAACGGAGAGGTCCGCCAAAGTCATGAATAGCTGCACCGCTCGCGACTTTTGCGACTATAGGTGCCAATAAATCCTTGGTAGGGAACGTAGTCCCTTGGATATGTGCATCAGTCAATTGGACTATAATTCCTGGTTCCTGCTCCGAAAGCAGGCTCAATACACCGTTATTTGGGCCGATAAAAATATGTTCTTCATGCTTGATCGCAATGAATCCATCCTTTTTGGCGGCAGTACCATTCATTGCCAATAGATGCACTGTTCCCTTAGGGAAGTCTTTGTAAATAGACTTCACTAAAAAAGCTGCTTGCGCGGTATTGTAAGGATCAATCTGATGACTGATGTCCACAATTATCAATTGAGGGTTGATTGATAACATTTTTGCTTTGACAGCGGAAACGTAAAAATCCCGTTCTCCAAAATCCGAGGTGAATGTTATCAGTGCCATAAGTGCAAGTCTGTTAAATTTTTCTATTTTTGTGATAGGTGTGAACAAAATTAGGAATTTATTCTTTACACCATAGACAGAATTCATTAATCAAATACAACAGGTTGGTAGAGAAAGTAATTACGTTGGAAAACATTCCGCTCCTTGATTTTTTAGGTGCAGGAAATGAAAATATTAAACAAATCTCCGATGCTTTTCCCCAAAGTAAAATTATCTCTAGAGGGAATGAGATACGCATCCAAGGCAGAGCGCCTGAGATCTTAAGAATCAATGATCTTTTGAATATGCTATTTCAGCATTTCAATCGTTTTGGACATTTAACGCCAGAAAATGTCAAGGAGTATCTTGCACTAGAAAATGCCCCATTTCAAAATGATGAGGTCAATGATGTAATTGTCTATGGTAATAAGGGATTGGTAGTGAAACCAAAATCTGCTAATCAGCGGAAATTGGTGGATGCAGCCTTCAAAAATGATTTAGTGTTTGCTTTGGGACCAGCGGGGACGGGCAAAACGTATATAGCAGTAGCCTTGGCCGTTCGAGCCCTTAAAAATAGAGAGGTAAAACGAATCATCATCACTAGACCTGCCGTGGAAGCTGGTGAAAATCTTGGCTTTCTGCCAGGGGACTTACAAGAGAAGCTAGATCCGTACTTGAGACCGATCTACGATGCACTGAGTGATATGGTCCCTGCCGAAAAATTAAAATACTATCAGGAGACTCGAGTGATCGAAATTGCCCCTCTTGCGTACATGCGGGGTAGAACGCTTCATGATGCCTTTGTTTTACTGGATGAGGCGCAAAATACTACTAGTGAACAGATAAAAATGTTTCTAACACGGATGGGGCCAAACTCCAAAGTCATCATCACGGGTGATCAAACCCAAGTGGACTTGCCCAATCGACAACGGTCTGGATTGAAAGAGGCACTCCGAATACTAAAAGATGTAAAAGGGATTGGTATAGTCAACTTGAGTGGAAAAGACGTTATTCGTCATAAACTGGTGAAATCCATTATTGAGGCTTACGATAGAGAAGAAGCTGAGAAATTTGAAAAAAGAGATGTCCATAACAGTAGAAAAGGTCCAGACACAGGAACAGCTTGACATTATATTCAGCATTCGGGAAAAAGTATTTGTGATCGAACAGCAAGTAGACCCCTCTGAAGAGTATGATGCGTTTGAACCAACCTCAACACATTTTCTTGCTAAACTGGACGGAGATCCCTCAGGTACCGCCAGGTGGCGTTATACTGACAAGGGAATGAAATTGGAACGTTTTGCCGTCTTAAAAGAAAAACGCTCACTCGGGGTAGGCCAAGCATTGGTCAAAGCTGTAGTAGATGATATTGCTAGTCAGCCTGATACCAAAGGGAAAAAGCTGTACATGCATGCACAAGTAGATGCTATGCCCTTGTATGCTAAGTTTGGTTTTAAGCAAGTTGGCGAGCAATTTGAAGAATGTAATATCTTACATTACAAAATGGAACTATATTTGTAACATACTAAAGACAAATTTTAAGGGTATGAAAAAATTATTATTAGTTTTGATTGCTGGGTTTTTCATGCAGCAATCTCTTTATGCGCAGGATCATGCGGCATCAGAAGTACGGTTGAATTTTCTTAATTTGATCGCACTTGGAAAAGTTGAATTAGGGTATGAAAAATTTATTGCCAAAGATCAGTCCATCGGGTTGGAGTTACACTTAAATGACCGCTACGCATATAGATCGACTAATGCTGAGCGTAATTTTAATACAACCGCACTACAGCTTTCTTATCAGTTTTATTTTGCAGGAGAAGATGATCATAGATTGTTTATATTTCCCTTCTTCAAATACAGGTTTGGAGATTTTGTCGAACCATCTGGTGTCACAAATATGAACAGTGGATTAATTGGACTAGGGGGAGGATACAAGTGGGCATTCAATGATAAATTCGCTTTTGGGCCTTTTGCTAGCATCGCTAGGGGTTTTAGTGAGGAAGTAAGTGATCGATTTAGTCCAATCGAGTTCAATTTTGGATTTACAGTTGGCTTAAGATTTTAAAATAAACGTTTAATATCGTTTAGAATTGAGGGATTATTTCCCTCTTTTTTGTTTTCTGGGTAAATTTCACCAAGCTAAGAGCCTATGAAATTTGCTGAATATCCCTTTGTGCGATACTTGCCTTTTTTTGTTGGAGGAATCATCCTGTCTCCATCACTTTCTCCTAATACCCAAGGGTGGCTTGGTGAGATATTGCTCATTGCTTTTGGCTGTTTTTGTTTGCTCATATTTATTCACCGCGTAAAAGGCATCTATCACCACAAAGGTTTGACCCCCTTTCTTGCCTATGTGCAGTTAGTGCTTTTGGGCATGTGGATACAGTCCCAGAGGCATCAGCTACAAGAAAGACAGGTTTCTCTTCCAGTAGACGGGATTGTGGGATATACGGCCGTGGTCATCGACCATCAACAAACGAAACCTAACTCCAAACTTAACCGAGTTCGTGCCAAAGAAATTTATTATTTGGATACGATGATTCGCACGGATGTGGAAGTTTTACTATATCATCGAGTAGATACTTTATTGGTCCCAGGGAGTTTGGTTTGGATTTCTCAAGGTTTTGATCGGATAGAGGCACCACTCAATCCCCAAGAATTCGATTATCAACGCTTCATGTCGAGACAAGGAGTGCACTTTAGACAGTTTCTTTCTGATGAGCTTTTCATCATCGGTCATGTATCCGAACAACCGATCGAACGTTTTTTCCAAAACCTCAGATTTCGAATTCAACAAGCTTTTGAGGCCCACTTTGATAATCATCAAGCAAAGCAAATTGCCAACGCCTTGCTTTTGGGACAAAAGAAGGACTTGGATAAAGAAGTGTCTGATGCTTATGCCACTGCGGGGGCAATGCACATTTTGGCTGTCTCAGGTTTGCATGTAGGTATCATTTATGGTTTTTTCTTCCTATTGGTCAAACCTTACCGGTTAACTATAAGAAAGCGGGTATTCTACCTCTCTTTTATTATCTTGATCATTTGGTGCTACGCATTAGTGACCGGGATGTCCCCATCCGTGATGCGGTCAGCTACTATGTTTACCATTATCGGCTTAGCACAGATGAAATCCAGGAGTCCCTCTATTTTCAATGCAATAGCTTTGTCTGCCTTTCTACTGCTCTTATTTGATCCAAATTTATTGTATTCGGTTGGTTTCCAATTATCCTACAGTGCATTGGTGGGAATTTTATTGATTCAACCATTGCTTGTCACGCTATGGCTTCCATCTTCGAAAATAGTAGACTATTGTTGGCAAATTACCACTGTGGGGGTGGCTGCTCAGGTGGCTACTTTTCCACTTTCAGCTCTCTACTTTGGGATTTTCCCTACCTATTTTATGCTATCTAATTTGATAGCCATTCCTGGGGCTTTTTTGATTATGTCCGTGGGTGTACCCTATATGCTCTTTTCTGGAATTCCTGGCGTTGCTGATGGGTTGGCTTGGATTACGGAGCAACTAATACGGGTGTTGAATACCTTAATCTCACTTATACAGCTATTGCCTGCAGCAAAGCTCACGGTGACTTGGCAATTATCAACTACTTGGATTTACTTGATTGCTCTGGTTCTCATACTTTTTCTTTGTTATAAGCCCCATAAATTTGCTATTGCCATGTTGATTTTATTGAGTGTTGTTTTGATTAGCGTGGATATTATTGAAAGTAGAAGACAGCCTGATCCTTGGATTGTGCATTATTCCTTGAATAAGGGAGAAGTGATTGATTATTTTGTAGGAGGAAAGCGATACAGTTGGGAACAGGCCGCTGACTCCGAACTTAGCTTCAAAGTTACCCCTTATCGAACACAAGTAGGAGCTCAGGAATCTTTTCCTTTAGAACTATTATATCGTGGAAATACCCCTTTTTTGCTTATTCCTGACTTTGGTTTAGTTCCAAAGGATAGTCTGATGTATCTTGCAATGGAACAATGGCAATACGATGGAGCGCGATGGCAACTCATAGCAGGCAATGAGTCTTTAGGGACCAAAAAAGGAGCTAGAAAGTACCTGATTGCAACTCAGCCAAAGATAATTCATCAGTAAAGTGCTAGTTTTAGAGATCCAGTAAATTAAAATAATCAACTTCATGAACCAACCCATATTAACCCACACACACAATCGAATCGGGTACATCACCTTAAACCGGGCAGATAAGCGAAATGCTCTCAACTCCGATATGGTCTTTGAAATGAAAAAAGCATTGACTGCCATGGCAGAAGATAAAGAGGTCAAAGTAGTTGTCATCAAAGCGGAGGGGACTGCTTTTTGTGCAGGTGCTGATTTGGGTTATTTGCAACAGCTGCAATCCAATACTTATGATGAAAACTTGGAGGATAGCAGAAATTTAAAAGATCTTTTTTACCAAATCTATACCTTTCCAAAGGTAGTAATTGCACAAATTCAGGGGCATGCCTTGGCAGGTGGTTGTGGTTTGGCGACGGTTTGTGATTTCTCATTTGCCGTAGATCATGCTAAATTTGGCTATACAGAAGTTAAAATTGGGTTTATTCCTGCGATTGTCAAGGTTTTTTTGTTGAGAAAAATCGGAGAGGGGAAAGCCAAACAACTGCTTTTAGATGGCGACCTTATCAGTGCACAAGAGGCTAAAGATATGGGATTGATCAATTGGGTGGTAGCCGCGGATGATTTGGAAGAAAAGGTGACTACCTATGCCTATAAGCTAATTCATCAAAATTCCGGTCAATCCATGCGATTAACCAAGGAAATGATAGCTCTTGTGCAAGAGAAAAGTTTGGAGGATGGTCTGGACTATGCTGCTCAAATGAATGCGCATGCACGAGCCACAGGTGACTGTCAAAAAGGGATTGCTTCATTTTTGAATAAAGAAAAGTTAAGCTGGTAAGATGCAAGAGCGGGCCTATCAAATTCTTCAACAGTTTTTTGGGTATTCGGAATTCCGTCCGGCCCAATTGGGGATTGTTATGGCCGCTTTGAATGGGAAGGATTGTTTGGCATTGTTGCCAACTGGTGGGGGGAAGTCTATCTGTTTTCAAGTGCCAGCTCTTGCTATGGAGGGCATTTGTGTGGTGGTCAGTCCATTGATTGCGCTGATGAAGGATCAAGTGGATAATCTCCGGAAAAGAGGAGTGTTAGCCTCGGCTATTTATTCAGGGATGAGCAGGCGGGAAATTGATACAGTCCTAGACAATTGTATTTACGGCAATTACAAATTTCTCTACGTTTCCCCTGAGCGACTCAAGTCAGAGTTATTTATCGAGCGATTTAAAAAGATGAAGGTCTGCTTGCTTGCCATCGATGAAGCCCATTGTATTTCTCAATGGGGTTATGATTTCCGTCCACCCTATTTAGAGATTGCAGTCATTCGTCAATGGCATCCTCAAGTACCCTGCATGGCACTCACTGCCTCTGCCACTCTACAGGTGAAACAGGACATCATCGATCGGTTGGAATTAAAGGAACCAGAGGTTTTTGTACGTTCATTTTCCCGCAAAAACCTGAGTTATACCGTTCGTTTTGCAGAAAACAAACTGGAACAAGGCATACGGATTCTTCAAAAAGTCCCAGGCACGGCCATTATATATGCCCGCAACCGGAAAGGAACCAAAGACTTGGCGGGGCTATTGAATCAAGCAGGGATTTCAGCAACTTTTTATCATGCAGGCTTGCCCGGGGAAGTTCGAGAAAGCAGGCAGCAAGAATGGAAGGCCAATAAAGTCCGAGTCATGGTAGCTACCAATGCCTTCGGAATGGGGATTGATAAACCGGATGTGCGCTTGGTCCTCCACTTGGATCTACCCGAAAACTTGGAAAATTACTACCAAGAAGCGGGTCGTGCAGGTCGCGATGAGCAAAAAGCCTATGCAGTCTTATTGACCAACGAACAAGATTTGAAAGTCCTTCAGGACCGTGCCGCAATTACCTATCCTCCTATAGATTATCTTAGGAAAGTATACCAATGCTTGGCTAACTACTATCGTATGGCCGTCGGGAGTGGGCGCATGGTGAGTTTTGATTTTGATGTGCAGGATTTTTGCCAAACGTATTCCCTTGAATTATTACTGACATACAATGCCATGAAAGTCCTGCAAGAAGAGGGCTTTATAGAACTCAATGAAAGTTTTTTTGCCCCTTCAAAGATTAAATTTTCTGTCAGTCATGCAAGGTTATATGAGTTTCAGATTGCCCATGCGAAGTTAGATCCTTTGATAAAAGTGTTATTGAGAACCTATGGTGGAGAGCTATTTGGTGAGTTTATGTCTGTTCAGGAACAAAAGCTGGCTAAAGCTATGCAAATCTCTGAGTCAGCTCTTATACATGGCTTGCAGCAATTAGATAAATTGGGTGTATTAGCTTATGATCAACGCAAAGATAAACCCCAGGTCACCTTTTTGACAGAGCGCTTTGATGCGGGTAAATTGCCTTTGCAGACTAAAAGGATTGCCGATCGTAGACAAAACGCCGTTGAAAAAGCGGCCGCCTTGGTGGCTTATGTAGGAAATACTACTGTCTGTAGAGCCAATCAGATTTCTCATTATTTTGGAGAAGTATCGGATCATTCTTGTGGGATTTGTGATGTATGCGTTCAGAAGAAAAAACAAGAAGGGGACCATTACGTACAGGTAAAAAATAAGATAATTCAAACTTTACAGCAGGGTAAAGGGTTTTCTATGCATACACTGGAGGAGGTTACGGGTTTGAAAAAGGAAAAAGACACGCTTGAAGTCTTGCGTGATCTGTCGGATGAGGGCCTAATCGTAGAGGAACCCAGTGGACACTATAAATTAAAAAACTAATGGCATCATTCATAGATGATCTTTTTGGGAAGTTGTTTTCCAAAAAAAGAAAGCCTTTACAGGTGAAAGAAAACTTTGTTCAGTCTCCCCAGGAGTTGACTGCTTTGGAAAATTGGCTGAAATCATCCGATGCTACCTATATTTTTGACTTAGTTGGTAAAAATTATCATTTCAAAAAAGCAGGTATCAATAACGAGCCTGAAGTACATTTTTTAAATAGTCCTTATGCTAACGGTTTTGCGGTGTCGTATGATCCCCCGTTTAATCCTGAAACTTTTTCTAAACTTTTCTTTGCTTTTGGTCGACGAATGTTAGCTTTGGGTTATAGACAGGTAAGTTTGGATCGGAAAATTGAGGAAATCAATGAAAAAGTAAAAACTACCGAAAAGCAATATTTCAAACCACCCTTGCAAGCGGAAGATTTTAATGCTAAAATCGATCAGCTATATGGAAATGTAAGTGTGGAAAAAGTTACGATTGACAATGAACCCAGCTTTATTAAAGTCCTAGTGACTGTGTATTCAGATCATCTGTATCAGCCGGCAAAGCCGTTTGAAGAGTTTATTGATCACATCTTTGAAACCAACAACCTATGAACAGGAAGACACTCCGAGAAAGCCTAGAAAACTACCGAACACCATTTGAAGAGGAGGCTGCCTCCATTAAAGATTTTATTGATTTGACCCACGATGATTTAGCTTTCCAACGGGAGCGCGTACAGGGTCATTTTACGGGTTCTTCTTGGATTGTTAATAAGCGAAGAACACATGCCTTGTTGACTTTACATCGCAAACTCAATAGATGGTTGCAACTGGGTGGTCATGCAGATGGTAATGAGAATCTCCGAGAAGTGGCCATGAAAGAGGCGATGGAAGAGAGTGGATTGACATCCTTGCGTTTGGTTGATAGCGGGATTTTTGATATCGATCGGCACATCATTCCTAAAAAAGGAGATGTTCCAGAGCATTTCCATTACGATGTACGCTTTCTGATCGAAGCAGAAATTGATGAACCCTTGAGTATTTCCGAAGAAAGTAAAGACTTAGCTTGGATTCCTTTTGATCGAGTAGAGGATTTGACGGGAGGGAATGCCTCCATTACGCGCATGTTAGAAAAAACTAGTAAATCAGAAATATTGATCTAATTATCATGAATCAACCTTTAGTAGTAAATGGATTGGAGGATGTAAGATCCTCTTTTTCTTTTTCGGTACCCTTACAGATTCGATTTTCAGATATAGATGGGTACATGCATGTAAATAATGGGGTATATTTCAGTTATCTGGAGCATGCTAGAGCACTTTTTTTGTACCAACAATGTGGTTGGGATGTAATGGATGTAGGAACAGTTGTCGCTGATCTGCACATTTCATATAAAAAACCTATCCATGCTTTTGATAAGGTATCGGCATTTGTACGGTGCAAGCATGTTGGGAATAGCTCCTTTGTGTTGGAACAAGTCTTGGCAGGGATGACCGAACATGGTGCAGAAGTAGTCTATGCGAGTGCTTCTGTGGTGATGGTCTCTGTAGATATGAAGACCATGAAACCCACACCTGTCCCAGAGCAATACCGAGTTAAATTGGAGCAGAAGTAAGATAATCAAGTGCAAAACCACTATCTTTGCAGGAAATTTACGAGACGTGAAGAAGCAATTACTATGTTGGTTAAGTCTGATTTGGTTGGCATCCTGCAGCCCATCAGCTGATGAATTATTCCAAGAAGGTATTCGTCATTTAGAAGAATCGGATTATCAAAAAGCCATCACTTATTTTGATCGAGCGATAGATAAACAGGCAGATTTTACTTCGGCTTTAAATGCCAAAGGGATTGCGCTGATTCAATTGGCTCAATACGATCGTGCCATCGAAACGCTTAATCGTTCGATTAAAATTGATAGCCTTAGTTATAAGCCTTATTACAACCGCGGAAATGCCTGGTTTGAAAAGGGAGAGTATCGTGCGGCGGTGATGGATTACAATACTGCCAATGGTTTAGAGCCTGGGGTGTTGGATATCTATTTCAATCGAGGAGTTGCGTTGATGGGTATGGAGGAATATGAGGATGCAATCTTTGACTTTGAAATTTTAATCCAAGAAAATCCAGAACACCCCCGAGCATGGTTCAATAAAGGGAAGTCGGAATTTTGGAATAATGATCCGGTTTCTTCTATCAACTCACTCACACGTGCCGTTGATTTGGATAACTCCAATGGAGAAGCATACTATTTGATCGGGACAATTCAAATGAGTGCATTCAATATGGTAGATGAAGGCTGTGTCAGTTTCAAAATGGCAAGAAGCTTAGGATACGCAGATGCACAAACGTGGATTGACGATTTCTGTAAAGAATAATGATGGCAATCATAGGGACAGATCTTGGGTTAGCTGCTGAATTTTTGGCAGCAGGGGAATTGGTAGGAATGCCAACGGAGACTGTCTATGGTTTAGCTGGAAATGCTTTGGATCCAGATGCGGTCACTAAAATTTTCAAAACCAAAAATCGGCCAAGTTTTGATCCCTTAATTGTTCATACCTCGGATATTTCCAAGGTAACTGATTTTGTAGAAGAGTTTCCAGCATCTCTTCGGTTGTTAGCCGAGCGTTTTTGGCCAGGACCCTTGACATTGCTACTTCCTAAAAAAAAGAATGTTCCAGATTTGGTAACTTCTGGCTTAGACACCGTAGCTGTCCGTGTTCCGAGACATGAATTAACCTTGCGCTTATTACGGCAATTGCCATTTCCTTTAGCAGCGCCCAGCGCAAATCCATTTGGGTACATCAGTCCCACTAAGGCTGTACATGTCAACGACCAATTGGGGGATAAAATCCCTTACATTTTAGATGGTGGAGCTTGTGAAGTTGGCTTGGAGAGTACCATTGTAGGAATGCTCGATGGAGAAGTAACAGTCTTCCGTTTGGGGGGATTGGAAGTGAAAAAGATAGAAAGCATCGTCGGGAAAGTAAAAGTCATGGCTCATAGCAGTTCTAATCCACAGAGTCCAGGCATGTTGAAGTCACATTACGCACCTACCAAGCCTTTTTTGATTGGTAATTTATCTTCAATGATTAAAAAATACCAAGAAAAAGAAGTCCCTTTCGCTGTATTGGCCTTTCGAGCGTTCTTTGATACAGTGGAGGAAGGCAAGCAAGTGCAACTTTCTTTGGATGGAAGTCTTGAAGAAGCTGCAAAAAACTTATTTGCTGCCATGAGAACTTTGGATAGCCTGAATGTTTCCGTAATTTTATCTGAGTATTTGCCGGATGAGGGTCTTGGTAAAGCTATCAATGACCGGCTCAAACGGGCGGCGGCAGAGTCTATGGATAGCGATGAGGATATAAGAATTCAAACCTTTTAAACAATAACCATATGAGTAACAAATTCAGAAGTGTCGACAGTATTGAATTCAAAGGAAAAAAAGCATTGATTCGAGTGGATTTTAATGTGCCTTTGGATCCGGATTTGAAAGTCACAGATGATACGCGGATGCGTGCTGCTTTGCCTACCATCCAAAAGATTTTGGGTGACGGTGGTGCTGTGATATTAATGTCCCATCTGGGCAGACCCAAAGAAGGACCGACGGATAAGTATTCTCTGAAACATGTCATTGGCAATTTGGAAGCCTTATTAGGCAAGTCTGTAAAGTTTGCCAATGATTGCATTGGTGAAGAAGCAGTAGCTCTGGCTGCCGGGTTGCAATCGGGAGAAGTTCTTTTGTTGGAAAACTTACGTTTTTACAAGGAAGAGGAAAAAGGTAACGAGGAATTTGCAGGTAAATTAGCCAAGTTAGGTGATGTCTATGTAAATGATGCTTTTGGTACAGCTCACCGTGCACATGCTTCTACTGCGGTTATCGCTCAGTTTTTTGAAGAGAAAGCCACTGGTTATTTGATGTTGTCTGAGTTGGAAAATGCTGATAAGGTATTGGAAAACCCAGAAAGACCGTATACTGCGATCATGGGCGGTGCAAAGATTTCCGATAAGATTTTGATTATTGAGCGTTTGTTGGAAAAAGTCGATAATCTCATCATCGGTGGAGGGATGTCTTATACGTTCTCTAAAGCCAAAGGAGGCCAAATTGGCAATTCCTTGTGTGAGGAAGATAAATTAGACTATGTGCTTGAGCTGATGAACAAAGCGGAGGCCAAAGGTGTCAAAATCATTCTCCCAGTAGATACCGTGACTTCTAAGTCTTTTGCCAATGACGATGATCAGGGACTAGCCAAAGCAGGGGAGATTCCTGCGGATATGATGGGCTTGGATATCGGACCTGAAACTAGGGTCTTGTTTGCAGAGGTCATTAAAAACTCCAAAACCATCCTTTGGAATGGTCCAATGGGCGTATTTGAGATGTCTAGCTTTGTACATGGAACAGTTGCTGTTGCAGAAGCTATTGCAGAAGCGACAGAAAGAGGAGCATTCTCTTTAATCGGAGGCGGTGATTCTGCCGCAGCGGTCAATAAGTTTGGATTCACTGATAAGGTTTCCTATGTATCCACGGGTGGTGGTGCCTTATTGGAGCATATGGAAGGAAAAGTACTTCCAGGTGTGGCAGCACTGCAGGTATAATCTGTAAAATAATTATCGAAAGCAGGTTTGGAAACGGACCTGCTTTTGTTTTCTCGTATATTTGATAGGTTATCAGTAGTTTTTCCTGGTAACTTGTGTGTATAAGCTATTTTGAATGCCTTTGTTGGTAGTTGTGTCTCATGAAAAAAATTATGCTTTTCTTGGTAATCTCCTTTCTTTTTAATTCCTGCAAGGAGTTTGAAGAACTAGATGGTCCATGCTTGGTGTTTTTGGTGGCTGACGCTGATGGTCGCGAACGATTTTACGAGATTCGGGAAGATATTCGAAGAAATAAGTCTACGGGAGTATTTACCTATAGAGATGAGGAAGGGAAGTTATGGTCTATTTCTGTAAATGAAGAAGGGAGATATTTTTCTAAAAGTACGGGTGAGATTTCTATTGAAGTTGATCGGATAGAATGTGGAACTCGTATTTATAATGAAAGGGATCGAGGGGAAGATAATGATTGATGCAAATGGCTGAAGCAATGGATCCACAGGTTATTCCAGCAGTTGAAATTGAGGAGGAGCTATTGACAGAAGCCAAAGTCCAAATTGACGTAGAGCGTCAGGTCATTGTGCATGTAGTCATCCATACAGGGCATCAGTGGTGGCAATTAAGAATCTGGCCTACGACTTTTTTGATTCCTAGAGAAGGTGGTGATCGGTCTAAGTTGCTCAGTGCTGATAATATCCCCTGTTTCCCACAGTGGTTGCATGTATTTGGGCCCGTGCATCGGTTTACATTGATTTTTGAAGGGTTACCCAAGGATTGTGAGGTTTTTGATTTGATGGAGGAAATACCGCAAGAAGGAGGATTTGAGGTCAAAGGCATCTGTCGAAATCAAACAGATGTGTACCATGTAGAAATCTTCGATTGATTAAATTTCACGCAGCGAACGCAACGATTTTCCGCCACGCTCGCTAAATGAACTGTCCACGAATGACACTAAATCGGTATAGATATATTGATGGTAGAAAGGGTGTTCCAGGATAACTATAAAGTTCATTCCATGTTGACGCATAGCTTTCCATGCACACGAATCCAAAAATCTAAAATCTTAGATCTAAAATCAAGACCACAGTTGAACACATCTAATCTCTAGTATCTCGCTTCTTTCTTACTCTCTAAACTTAAACCCCGAAGGTCCTCTACCTGCTGTAAATGTTTGGACTTCTTGGCCAAGTTCGTTGACTACGATAACGCTGCCATTCCCTTGGAAGCCGTTGTTGTCTCCGATGTAGATTTCTTTGGCGCTTTTGCGATAGCCGATGCCATAGAAACCAGAACCTTTGAAGAATTCAGGATTGGTAATTACACCATTATTCAGGGATATTTTGGCAATAGCGTCATTGTAATCAGGCCAACCAGTAGATGTGATGATATAGACGGAGTTTTCTGAATCCAAGGCAAAAGATTGGGTAGCATTGGCCAAGTTTACCGTAATAGTTGTGCTAATGGTGATGTTACTCTTATTGATTTCGTGAAAATATACACGTGATGCATCACGCGCATAAAGATATAGGTTATTTCCAGCCTCAAAGAAAAAGGATGGGCGACCTGTGATATCCAAGGTGCGAGAAACGGTGTTTTGACTGAGATTGATTATACTTAACTTTCTTGCTGCTCCGGAAGCAACCAACAATTGATTATTCACAACAAATAGCCCTTCAGGACGGCTTTCTACAGGTATTTTGGAAGCAATGGGACCTCCTTTAACATTGTCAACGACAGCAATATAGGATTCAGGACTATTGAAATTTGCATCATAAGGACCCCAGTCGCTGATATACAGTTTGTTATTAGTGACAATTGCAGACCTACTGATATCAAGTCCTTCCACAGCACCTACACTTTTGAAATCACCTGCATTGACTACTTCGACTTTGCCTGTGTTGGCTACCAAATAGAGATGTCCGTTATGCTCCACCATGTCTTGGAGAAGTCCAGCGAAAGGTCTGTTGTTAGCCGCTTCGAAGATATTGGGACGGGCACTTTCTTGTGCAAATTCATAGAAGGAAACTTCTCCGTCATTTGCGCCGAACGCGCCTTCATTCATAATTAGAATTCCACCTTTTTCAAATTCTCCCAAGGGAATCTCGTTTCCATCAGGATTACAAGAAATAAGCAGGATTGCAGCCCAAAGGCTCAACAGGAGTGTAGTAAACTTTTTCATAGGGATATGTTACAATTAAATTGAAAATTTCTTCCGGGCATGGGCCGTAAACGCATGATATGGTATTCTTTATCCATCAAATTATTGACATGGAATCCAGCAGTAATTTTTTTATTGGAGAGGAACTTGAATTGATAGCGAATGCCGATATCTACCAATTCATAGGGAGCCACGCTGAGTTGGTTGTCCGTAGCGACAAATCGCTCACTCACCCAATGGGAGCTAATAAACGCACTCCAATTACTTCGTTGCCAATCTATGGTACCCATCACCTTATGTTCAGGTGTGTAAGGAAGTTGATTTCCTTTGCTTTGATCATTGGCAGAAGTGTTGGTTTGATTGATGGCCTGCACCCAGTTGTATGTACCCGTAAAAGACCAGTGATGAACGCCAACTTTTTTCTCCACTTGCGCTCGATACTCCAGTCCGGAGTTGATCACATTGCGGATGTTTTCGGGGCTCCATATATTTCCTCTTGGAAGCCAGATGATCCAATTGTCCACCCACATACGGTACATCGTCAGGTGTTGCTTGATCAAAAAACCACGTAAAGTAAGTTCCTGCTGAAGACTTATTTCCGAATTATAGCTGTCTTCTGGTAATAATTCAGGGTTTCCACCGGGGTTCCAAAAACGGTCGTTGAGTGTAGGCACTTTGAAACTTCTGGCAACAGCAAAGCCCAAGGATAATTGCTGATTGGTGGATTGAAGGAAATTCCATTCACCCCCGATACTGGGAGTAAAAGGAGCCCAATTTCCATCGTAAATTAATTGCCGAAGATTGGCAGTCATTGTAAGGTTTGGTCTTGGAACGAATTTGTGAGAATGGTACAATTCCCAGCGCTGTTCTTGCGCCTCATAGGTATCTAATTGTCCATCTATCTGGGTCAGGCGAAAACCTGTCCTACTACTGACCCTGTCATTCCAGTTTCTATCCCATTCACCGCTCAGGAAATATTGCTGTGTTTTATTGATGGCGCCTATATTAAAAATGAGTTCATCGAATACGATTCCTGCTTTGAAATTCCATGTATTCTTCCCATCAAAATGCAAGTAGTCCAGCATGGCCCGAAGGTTCCGGTCCTGCTGTTGGTCTTGGGTGTTGGATCCAATGATGGGGATGATCTGCCTGTCTGCTTCATTGAACCAAATGGCGGCATGTAATTGCTGCCGGGCTGAAAGATTCCATGCCAAGTCCTGTAAGAAACCTTGTTGGATCACCTCCCCATTAGGCATACGCTCTATCGGTGTATGGATGCGCGAGAGATTTCTGAAGGGGAAATCGTTGCGTGCATATTGACGGTACGCACGGGTTTTAGTTGAAAATGTTTGATTGGAATAACTGTAAGCAAGTGACTGATCCCACCGGCCAAAACTCCCGATGATACTTCCTATATCCAAGCGATGTCCCTGATTGAAGATTTGACGAGTACCTAAATGAATGGCTCCTCCAATTGCGTCCGTGCCATAAAGCGCCCCGGAACTTCCAAGGTGAATGTCCACACGGTCAATGGCTGCCGTCGGCAAAATGGAAAAGTCTGCTTGACCCAAAGAGGGGGAGTTGATGGGTAGTCCATTCCAAAAAACGGCGTTATGCCCAGTAGAAGTGCCTCTCATGGTCAAGGAAGCTAACATACCCGGACCTTGTTGCCGTAAAAACAAACCTGTTCTTCGCTGAAGTACCTCTGTCAAAGCATCCCCTTGAAAATCTTGCAAGTGCTTTTCTTGAATGCTGATTAGCTGTTGCCCTGCTGCGTATTTTTCAAAGTCAGGACTTTTTACCTCAACTACATTCAATTCTAAGGTGTCCTGTTTTTGAACTAGCAAGGCATTCGCTCCCAGAAGCGGGAGAGAAATCCAAAAGGCTGCTATGAGGAATACTGTTTTCAAGGCTTTTCAATTAATTTTTTTTCAAAGCCTTGTAGTAGAAAGAGTGTGCATACCAACAGACAAAATATTCAATGGGTAAAGCCCAAGAATAAAATCATAGTTAGCCTTAATAGCGCATCAATATATGTACCCTTTCTTCTTGTCCTTTCCACCGAAGGCTTTGAATATGCTGAAAACGGCAGGTCTCCTGGCTTCCCTGAGTTTACCGGCCTTCTCATCCCATGAAGGGACAATGGCTATGGAGGGGTAAACTACTATTCCGACGGATCAGAATGGGGTTACAGTTGCGGGGACAGCTCCGGTCTCACACCGGATTCCCTTTTAATCCTTGAAGCTCGCCGAGCTTCAGGAACCAATTCTCACCTACAAACATAAGATGAACTGGTTGAATTTTTAAAATTTCCGAAGAATATTTTGCCACTTTTTTCAAAAGAGTGTTGTTTGCGATTGTGATTCCTATATTTGAAGATTCAACCGTTGTTTCTTATGCATGTATTAAGAGTGATTTTTCTCTGCCTTGGAATGCTATTGTTCCTTTTAGTCGGCTGTACAAATCAGGAGTCCATTCAGAATTGGGAACTGGAATCGCTATCCCTTTCCTATGCGGAAGGATTTAGCGTAGCGAAGGGAGATGATTTTTGGGTGTTAACTGTCAGTCAGGCATTCCCAGAGGCCAAAGAATCCTTTAGGTATTTGATTTTAGAAGAGGGAAGTAAGACTTCGTATGCTGCCAAAAGCTTTGATGCTGTGATTCAATTGCCTGTTTCTGAGGTTCTTTTGACGTCCACTACGCATGTGCCTCATTTGGATTATTTGCAAGAAACTGATTTGTTGGTTGGATTCCCTAATTTGGATTTAATTTCTTCGGTGCCTACGAGAGCTCGGATAGCTAAGGGTTTGGTAAAAGATTTGGGAAACGCACCAAGTGCAAATATTGAACTCATCTTGGAAATTGCTCCCGATTGGATGATGGTCTCGACCTTGGGAGAAGATTTGAGTTATTTGGAAATTTTGAAAAAAGGAGGAGTACCGGCTGTTATCAATGGCGAGTATGTAGAGCAGCATCCCTTGGGAAGGGCTGAGTGGATCAAGTTTACGGGTGTTCTTTTGGGGAAATGGGATGATGCGGTACGTGTTTTTGAGGAAATCGAGCAAAATTATCAGGAAACCTTGGCCTTACTAACTACTCAAGAGCTGGCCAAACCTACGGTAATTTCAGGGGTGATGTACAAGGATATTTGGTACATGCCTGGAGCAGATTCTTGGGGGGCACGTCTTTTGGCGGAGGCCGGAGGAGCGTATCTTTTCAAAGATCAAAAAGGTTCCGGTAGCAGTCAGTTGAGTTATGAAGTTGTCTTGGATCGAGGGCAAGAGGCAGCGTATTGGATAGGGGCTGCGGACTTTCCTAACCTACAAGCGATGGGAGAGGCAGAACCGAGATACCGTTCCTTTGATGCATGGAAAAAGGGGAATATTTATACCTACACTCAAAAAAAAGGAGAAACAGGAGGGCTGGAATACTTTGAACTGGGTTATCTCCGTCCGGATTTGATTGTAAAAGATTTAATGATGATTTTTCATCCGGAACTTTTCCCAGGTGATACCATGTATTTCTATCAAAAATTGGATGAGTAGCCATTCCCGACATAGCCTTCTGATGCTTGGTATGAGCATTGCCTGCATGATTCTCTTTGTGCTCAATATTTCCTTTGGTTCGGTTGCTATTCCTGTTGGGGAGATTTTCGGTAGACTTTTAGGAGGTAGTTTTAGCAAATCTTCTTGGGAGACTATCGTGATGGACTATCGCATACCCAAGGCAATCACGGCATTATTGGCAGGGACAGCGCTTTCCATTGCCGGTCTACAGATGCAGACATTTTTCAGAAATCCCTTAGCCGGTCCTTATGTATTGGGGATTAGTTCGGGTGCGGGCTTGGGTGTGGCTTTGCTGGTTTTAGCAGGCTCAATTATTGGTTTTTCAGGCTATGCTGTAGGGGTTTGGGCAACGATCATCGCAGCTTCGGCGGGTGCAGTATTGGTATTGTTGTTGATGAGTTTGACAGCTTGGAAGGTGCGGGATAGCATGACCTTGTTGATTGTAGGACTGATGTTTGGGTCAGCAGTTTCGGCACTGATTGCGGTTTTGGCCTTTTTTGCAGATGCTGAACAATTGAAAATGTTTACCATTTGGTCTATGGGGAGTTTGGGAAGCACGCAAAGCAATCAGTTGGCTGGTTTTTCCATAGCCATAGTGCTAGGCTTGCTTCCTGTATTAGGAATGCTTAAGTCCTATAATGCCATGTTGTTGGGAGAAAATTATGCCAGAAGCATGGGCGTAAATGTCAACAAGCTCCGGTGGGCCATGATCATGAGCACTGGAGTGTTGGCTGGTTCGGCTACTGCTTTTTGTGGACCCATTGCATTTATCGGGATAGCAGTGCCTCATATGGCACGTTTGCTATTTCGCACATCTGATCATCGCATTTTGCTCCCTGCCTCAGCACTGATTGGGATGGGAGTTTTATTGATTTGCGATACCATTGCACAGTTACCAGGTTCAGCTCAAACCCTACCGATCAATGCTGTCACATCTCTGATTGGTGCACCCATGGTGATTTGGTTGATCATGCGTAGAAACTTCAGTAAAGAATTTTAAGAAAAGCCCAGCATGACATCAAAACAAGCAGCATTCCTACTCCAAGCTAGAAACCTCAGTATAGGGTATCAGGTGAAAAATGGCACGCCCAAGCTGATTGCAGAAGGATTAAACTTTGATCTAAAAGTTGGAGAGCTTACCTGTTTGTTGGGACCAAATGGTGTTGGAAAGTCAACGCTGATTAAGACCATCATGGGTAGCCTACCTGTCTTGGCAGGAGAAGTACAGCTCAAAAACCAACCTATTCAATCCTATCGTGCAGCTGATTTGGCAAAAGAGTTGGCAGTAGTGTTGACTGATAAAATTGGTGGAGCCCAATTGACAGTGGAGGATTTGATAGGATTGGGGAGAACTCCCCATACCAATTGGTTGGGGAAGATGAGTACGGAAGATCAAACCAAAGTCGATGAAGCCATAGCACAGACCCATGTTGGGTATTTGCGTGGTTCCTTGATTGCTGAACTCAGCGATGGACAGCTTCAAAAGGTAATGATTGCCCGGGCGATTGCACAGGATGCAGGTGTTTTGATTTTGGATGAACCTACGGCACATCTGGATTTGGTGAATCGATTTGAGATTATGTTTTTGCTCCGGAAGATTGCCCAAGAAAGTAAGAAGGCCATTTTGGTGGTGACTCACGATTTGGAGATTGCCCTAGAGACGGCGGATCAATTTTGGCTGATGACCTGTGGAGATCCTTTGCGAACAGGCTTGCCCGAAGACTTGGTTTGCTCAGGTGCGATCAATCAATTGTTGCCAGGGAAAGAATTGTTTTTTGATGCTGCGAAAGGAAAAGTAAAACTTCAATCCCCTATCGAAGAATTTGCTATCCATGGAAATCCCGTCAAAGCCCAATGGCTGGCGCATGCGTTGGTGAAGAATGGGTTGAAATTACCAACTGACGTGACGATAGAAGCTACAGAAGCTGATTTCCTATGGAAAGAAGCAGGAAAAGAACAGAGGGGATTTAGAGAGATACGAGAGGTGTTGGATAGGTGTAGAGGCTTGAGGTGAGAAGCGAGAGGCGAGAGGCGAGAAGCGAGAGGTGAGAAGCGAGAGGCGAGAATCAAGAGGCAAGAATCAAGAGGCAAGAAGCAAGAGGCAAGAAGCAAGAGACGGGAAGCGAGCAGAGAGTGGCGAGAGACGAGAAACGAGAGACGGGTGACATGTCGTGAAATAGCTTGACAATAAAAGTCTCGTAGAGATGGACGACAAATTAGCCGTGGATTTCTTCTAAATCACACAGAGAATTTCGAGGTAAAACTTTAACTTCGTAAGTAGTGAAACCAACTTACACAGTTTTTGTCATAGTCCCATAATCGGGATAGCCTCTAATTGAATAACTATTTAGTTATTCTTTTTTTGCGTCCGTGGCGCTTTACCTTTGCGGCCTTAGCTAGAACGATTATACGGATTGTCTTAGAAAAGTTTGGATTACATTCACCTCAAGCTATCTACAAAGTCTGAAGGCTTTAGTAGAAATGGTCCAAGCCTCCCAACCGAAGTCGAGTCAAAAGACTTGAACCACTCATTCCTAATTACTCACTTTTAATTCCCAATTGTTCACCTTTCATAAGTTACTGCTTACTATCCCCTCTGTCTAATCGCTTCGTAAATCACTACTCCTGCAGATACAGATACGTTTAAGCTTTCGATGTTGCCTTTCATAGGAATTTTGATAAAGTCATTGCTGAGGCCCATGAGTTCAGGAGATATACCGTCTTCTTCCGATCCCATAATCAGCGCTGTAGGAATGCTGAAGTCTGCCTCATACATCATCTTATCTCCTTTTTCAGAAACAGCTACAACTTGTAAGCCCATTTTTTGTAGGTCTTTGACGGTGTAATACAGATTCTTTACTCGACAGATGGGTAAGTGATTGAGAGCTCCTGCGGAAGTTTTTACAGCATCTGAGTTGATTTGTGCAGCACCTTTTTCTGGGATGACAATGGCGTGTACACCGGCACATTCAGCAGTACGGGCGATGGCACCAAAATTTCGTACATCTGTGATTCTATCCAAAACCAATATCAGGGGAGCAATGCCCGAAGAAAAACAGGTTTCAATCACATTGTCCAAAGAGGCGTACTGTATAGCCGACATATGGGCAATTACACCTTGATGGTTTTTGCGGGTGATTCTATTCAATTTAGCATCTGGTACTCTGACAACAGGAATGCGTTCTGCTTTCGCTAAGGCCAGTAATTCTTTGGTCAGTTCATTATTGACATCTTTATCCAATAAAATCTTGTCAATATCCTTCTGCGCATGGATTGCTTCCATGACTGCGCGGGTACCAAATATAAAATCTTTTTCTTGTTCGCCTTTATTGATTAGAAAGCCATCTGTGCGTTTCTCCATTGTGTAATGCTTTTAAACCACTCCGGCTGTAAAGCTCTCGAGCGGTTGAGTACGTAATAATTGGGGGTCAAAATATTTTTGACGCGTGCAAAGGTAAAGGTTATTTTGGAATTTGAGTTCTCTGGTAAATAAGACCATATCTCTCCATTCAACCGAAAGAGTACTTCATTGGGTGGCCCCATCACAGTGTATACCATGCCTCTATCGGTTTTCCAGCCTTCTTTAAAGTCTGTAAATAAGATGCTGGCAAATTCTATTTGTTTAAAATATTCCCGAATTATTTTTCTGGAGGCTTCTTCTTCTTTGGTCAAATTAAACCAATACAGGTCCAGCGCTTGCTTTTTATCCTCTGCTTCTTTCAGTGCTTCATGTTCTCTTCGCGTGCTGATGTAGGCGACCATATCGACCATTTCCTCGTAGTCTTTGACTTTGGGAAAGGCATCGTGAACAGATCGAATCAACATTCCTGCTGCCGAGGTTGTATCGGTTTGCAAGAAATAGTAACCTAGCTCATCGAAAGATTTGGGGATGTTGGTTAAGAACTCTCCCTCGTAATTTACAGTCAGCTCTCGTGGAACTGATGCTGGACGAATTTCCATAGGAGGAAGAGGGATGTCAAACAGCGTAGGATAGTGAAAATGTTGGATCGATATTGTCCCACGGCTTTTGAACTCGAGTGGCTCTTTCATCGTCAAGAAGTTTTGATCAAAAGGGATGCCGTCGCTGTAATATCCCCAAAATTCAGGATATTCAAATATAAATGGACTGATCAAATCTGTGTGATAATAGTACTCATCTCCTTGTCTCGTATCGGTTACTCGCAACACGGCAAAAGCCATTTCTTGATCTTGCGGAATATCCACCTGTTTTTCAAAGTAGAAATGATACCCCGTTTCTCTGATAATATCTACATCGCGGAGTTCCATCCATTTATCGGCAGTTAAGGGTTCTTGGTAACTTCCTACTACCGCATAAGCAAATTGGTAAATGCCATTTTCTATTCCTTCCTCAATTTTCTCAATGGGCATCTGTAGACGGAATCGCCGGTCTCCTTCCTTTAATGGGATGATTTTGGGCGAAACCCGTGAGTAACGCGAATAGCGCAATGCTTGATTGATGTTTTCTAACGTTTGTTGCGCCATACTTTCGGCAGCTCCAAACAGCAACAGTGTAAGAGATAAGAAAAGATTAATTTTTAGCCTTGGATTGGTATGTTTTCGCATGGATTACTGGTTATAATAGCTGACAAGGAATAATAGAACGGTGAACATGCAAGTGATGAGTTCAGATGTTTGCATCGACGATACTTTGGCACATGTCGATAAGTTCATCAACCGATTTTGCCGAGGTACTAAGTCAAAACTATGACTGTTTTTCATATTCAACTGTTAATGCGGACTAAATTCATTCACTTTTCTTGTCTTTTACCTAGCTTCATTCGTTTGTACGTTGAAACTGTTTTTATGGAACATCATTACAGTACTAAATACTCATTTGATGTTGGAAAACAGGTAAAATAGATGTTTAGAAATTCACCTGATTTACCACACTCAAATATTATTCCCATATTTGTGACAAAATAAACAAATTTTAGATGGCTACCTATACTACCGAAATAGCTTCTGATAAAATTAGTAGTGATAACCCGATTCACCAACGCTTATTGAAAGCCTACATTGCTGCCAAACCTTTGGTGAAAGGCAACTTGCTAGAAGTAGGTTGTGGAGAAGGCAGAGGAGTAGAGGTACTGATGCCTTTGGTAGAGCATTACTTGGGGATCGATAAAATCCAAGAGGTGATAGACAGCCTTACAGAAAAGTACCCTACTGTGCAATTTCAACAAGCAGTCATTCCTCCATTTAAAGGGTTGGCTGCTAACTCTTTTGACTCTGTGGTGAGTTTTCAGGTGATCGAGCATATAGCAAATGATCGGCTGTATTTGGAAGAAATCTACCGGGTACTGAAACCGGGAGGGGTAGCGGTGATTTCTACACCAAATATCCGACATACATTATCCCGAAACCCTTGGCATATCAGGGAATACACGGCCGATCAATTGAGAGATTTGTGTTTGAAAGTATTCGATTCTGTGGAAGCTAAAGGGATTGGAGGAAATGCAAAAGTGTGGGATTACCATGAAGCCAATCGCATTTCGGTCAATAAAATCATGCGTTTTGATATTTTGAATTTACAGTACAGGCTGCCAGCAGCAGTCCTGCGTTGGCCGTATGAGGTGCTGAACAGATTGAACCGCAACAAGCTGCATCAACAAAAAGGGCAAGCAGTCACCGATATCACTCATGAAGATTATCTCGTGGAAGAACACCCTGAAAAAGGGTTGGATCTTTTTTACATACTTCATAAAAGAGCATAAAAAAAATCCGGCACTTTTGAAGCCGGACTTTTTCAATAGATAAACCAAACATGTGTTATCTTGGGTTGATCAGTGAACCCCCACTGCTGGGGCCCAGAAATCGTTCCAGATCTTTTTTGAGCTGACTGGCAAGCTCTGTATAGCCTCTTTCTTCCAAGAGTGGAACAAAGAATTTCAACATTTCGATGGAGATCAATGCGTCTCTATCATAGTCTCTTCCTGTTCGCTGATAAAAATCAATCATTTCAATCGAGCGGAAAGACACCTTTTCTACGATATCTAGCGCTAAATCATCCTCACCGACTTCGAAAAGTAAGGGAACCATCTGACCACTTGCCAAATCATACGGAATGGCTTCGTGTGGCATTTTCTCCAAGCTAAACTTCATGATAGTGGCAGCTCTATCCAAATCATCTTCATCCAACAAGGCAATAGCAATGGAATTGATGGCGGAACGGTGATTGGAAGTGAATCTACGGAATTCATCATCGAAATAGTTGCTTGGATCATCCATACCACGTAGTGCAAACTTTTCCATAACATTGGTATATGCTACATCTGTATTGACCATTTCTGACCGCATATTTTGAGGCTTTCTGACAGGTAGCAAACGATAGGTTAATCCTTCCATCACCACGTAGTCTTCTAAATCCAAGGTGATGGTAGCCATAGACGTATTATTGAAATAAATCGGTCTTTCCCAATTGTTGGTTGTAATCAAATCGACCAACATCATATTTCCTTTGGTCAGGTAGCTTCCTTTGACTCGAAGGTTCATCTGATCTACCATCAAATACTCTAGGTCTTCAGGGATGAGCCCTTGTTCATACACTTTTTCAATATCCACATCCAAAATCAAATTTTTAGAAGGGACCATATTGTAGGTCATTCGACCTCCCGTTCCTAATTTTAAAAGATCGCTATTATTTTTCAATAAGCGTAGGTACTCACGGGCCGAGATGGCGTCTAATCCTTCGCGTTCATAGACATAGAGCACATCATTTGTACCTTTTTTGTAATTTTCATAACTCAGGGAAAATGGCAACGGCTCAGAATCATTGACTTTACGGGTCATTTGTTCTACATACCAGTCTGTATCAAAATAGCTCAGGACGACTACACGCACATCGGTACGGAAACCTTCCACTTCCTGCACATACCATAATGGGAACGTATCATTGTCACCCCCGGTGAACAAGATCGCATTTGGGGCACAGGAAGCCAAGAAATTACGAGCTGAATCTACAGAAAGGTAGCGCCCCTGTCTATTGTGATCATCCCAGTTTTGCTGAGCCATCAACAGTGGAACGGGCAGAGTAATGGCGGTTGCCAATGCAGCTGAAACCACCAGATTTTTATTGAATCTTCCTATGAAATCAACAATTGCCAATACACTGATACCTATCCATACGGCAAAGGCATAAAATGAACCTACATAGATATAGTCTCGTTCACGCGGCTCCACCGGTGGGGAATTGAGATACAGTACCAAGACTACCCCCATCATCAGGAAGAGCATCGCATTTACATAAAACGATTTACTGTCTTTTTTTGCATGGAAAAATAAACCGATAATTCCCAAGATCAGTGGAAGCATCAGGTAATTATTATGTGCTTTGTTTTCTTTGATATAGGTTGGGAACTTTTCAGAAAAGAAATCAGTGATCCCTATCCATGGAGCATCCGAAAAGTCACTTTCTCTTCCAGAGAAGTTCCACATAAAATATCGCCAGTACATGTGCCCCAGCTGATGGGAAAACATGAAATATAGGTTATCCCCAAAGGTTGGTTTTTCCCCTTCCCTCAGCCCAAGTTTGGATCGATAGATTTGTTTGTGTCGCTCTTGGGTAGAATATATTCTTGGAAGAATAGTGGTTCGATTAGGGTCGTATTTATTGACATTATTGTAGTCTACGATCTCGTATCCATTGGGTGTTTTCAGATAAATAGGAGATCCTTCCACCTGATCTACTAATTCGGCATCGAAATATTGGCCGTGGAGCAAAGGACGGTATCCATACTGTTCTCGCTTCAGGTACGAAATATAGCTGATGATGTCTTTTGGATCATTTTCATTGATGACTGGATTTTGGTTGGCTCGGATGATGATCAAGGCATACGAACCATACCCAATCAGGATAAAAGTCAGCGAAAGTAAAACTGTGTTGAGGACTACTTTTTGGTGTTTGATAGAGTAGAAGATTCCATAAACTAAACCTCCAATAAAGAGTGCTGAGAAAACAACAATGCCTGAACCAAACGGTAAGCCAATGCTATTGACAAAAAAGATTTCCATTGAACCTGCGATGCTAGGCAAGCCAGGAATTACGATATTGTTGATAATGATCAAAGCTACTCCACCCAAAACCAAGGCAATGATAGCTCCTTTGATGTTTGGATTTGGGTATTTTTTGAAATAATAAATAAGTGCCAACGCCGGTAAGGTAACCAAGTTCAGTAAGTGTACGCCAATGGAAAGACCTACGAGATAAGCTATGAAAATCAACCACTTGTTTTCTTCTCTTGGATCAGTTAAAGTGTCCCATTTTAAGAATGCCCAAATTACGATGGCTGTAAAAAAAGAAGACATGGCATATACTTCTGCCTCCACGGCAGAAAACCAGAAGCTATCGGAGAAGGTGTAGGCCAAAGAACCTACTATTCCTGCACCCATTAAACTTAGAATTTGCCCTTTGCTTTCTTCGCCTGATTTGATTTGGAAGATTTTTCTACCAAAAAGAGTGATGGTCCAAAACAAGAATAAAATGGTAAACCCTGAAAATAAGGCGGACCCGATATTCATCCAATAAGCAACTGACAACTCATTGCCCATGGCTAGGAATGCAAACATTCTATAAACCAACAAAAAGAAGGGGGCACCCGGAGGATGCGGCACTTGCAACTTATAAGATACAGCAATGAATTCTCCTGGATCCCAGAAACTAGCAGTTTCTTCCACCGTTAGGATATATACCGTGGTAGCTATTAAAAATACCAGCCAACCGGTCAGATTATTGACCTTTTTATATTCAAGCATGTGTTTGGAAATAGTTATGTCGGGCGAAAATAAGGAATTAATCTATAATTAAATGACTTTTAACAGCTTTTAAGGATTTGTGATAAAGATTACTGATTGAGCTACGAGCATGGACCTATCTTTGTTGTATCAAATTTAAAAAACGAAGACCATGAGCACAAAACCAATGACCTTTAATGATTTAATCAACTCAGACCAACCAGTTTTGGTGGATTTTTTTGCTACCTGGTGTGGTCCTTGCCAAATGATGCAGCCAATTCTTCAAGATACCGCCCGCCAATTGGGAGAGCGTGTTAAGATTGTAAAAGTAGATGTTGACAAAAACCCCTACGCTGCAAGCACATATCAAGTAAGAGGAGTGCCTACCTTGATCTTATTTCAAAATGGAAAAGTTTTGTGGAGACAGTCGGGAGTAGTGCCTGCCCATCAATTGGTAAAAGTTGTAGAAGAAAATACCGCCGTTAAGGCATAAATTGAAATGTGACAAAAGTCATTTTTAACAAATACTCTTTGTGTTACATTTACATCATCAATAACCTGAAAAACAAATAAATAGCATTATGATTTTAGAACAAATTTACACTGGATGCTTAGCTCAAGGAGCTTATTACATTGAATCAAATGGCGAAGCAGCTATCATTGATCCTTTAAGAGAAGTACAACCTTACTTGGATAAGGCTGAGGCGAACGGTGCAAAAATCAAATACGTTTTTGAAACCCACTTCCATGCTGATTTCGTGTCCGGTCACAAAGATTTGGCTGCAAAATCTGGAGCTTCTATCGTTTTTGGTCCTACTGGAATGCAGATGGGCTTTGATGCGATCATCGCTGAGGATAATCAAATCTTTGAATTGGGCGATATCAAAATCAAAGTAATGCATACTCCAGGACACACCATGGAAAGTTCTTGCTTCTTGTTGATCAATGAAGAAGGAAAAGAAGAGGCGATCTTCACAGGTGACACCTTATTCATCGGTGATGTAGGACGTCCTGACTTAGCGCAGAAAGTAATTGCTGATTTGACTCAGGATAAATTGGCAGCTCATTTATATGATTCTTTAAGAAATAAAATCATGCCTTTGGCAGATGATATCATTGTCTATCCAGCACATGGTGCCGGGTCAGCTTGTGGTAAGAAAATGAGCAAAGAGACTTCCGACACCTTAGGCAATCAGAAGAAAACCAATTATGCCTTGCAGGAAATGACCAAAGAAGAGTTTATCAAAGAAGTTATCACTGGATTGACTCCACCTCCTGCCTATTTCCCTCAAAATGTAATGATGAATATCCAAGGATATGATTCAATTGATGAGGTATTGAATAGAGGCTTTAATCCATTGAGTCCAGCAGCTTTTGAGGCTGCGGCCAATGAAACCGGTGCAATTGTATTGGATACGAGAGATGCCCAGGTATTTGCCAAAGGCTTTGTTCCAAATTCTGTCAACATAGGAATCGATGGAAGTTTTGCAGTATGGGTAGGTACTTTGGTTCCGGATGTGAAACAAGAAATCCTAATAGTCGCTGATGAAGGTAGAGAAGAAGAAATCATTACCCGATTAGCACGTGTAGGATACGATTATTGCATCGGATATTTAAAAGGTGGCTTTGAATCTTGGAAGGCCGATGGTAGAGAAGTAGACACCATTGTATCGGTATCTGCTGAAGAGCTTTCTAATATCATTGATAAAGAAGGTGCTGTTAATATCTTGGATGTAAGAAAAGCAAGTGAACATACTTCTGAGCACGTGTTGGATTCCATCAATGCACCTTTGGACTACATCAACGATAGCATGACGAAGGTTGATAAAAACAAAACCTACTACGTCCATTGTGCAGGTGGCTATCGTTCCATGGCCTTTGTGTCTACGTTGAGAGCCAGAGGATATGATAACCTGATTGATATTAAAGGAGGTTTTGATTCCATTAAAGATTCTGCCTTGTTCAATGTCAGTGAGTACGTTTGTCCATCTACCTTATTGTAAGAATCAACTAAACTAAATAGAGCGCTTTCTTATGCTCCATGGGACTGTTCTTTGCCAAAAGACAGTCCCATTTTAATTTCAAAGCCAATAAAGTGATAAATGTCACTTTTTTCGAGTCTTATAAACCTCAATTTTGAGTATGATTAAAACTTTGCTTGCGGTGTCCCTCTTGAATATTGCCCTTGTCTCTAGCCTTACTGCTTCAGAGGTGCAGGATTCTGTCAAGGTTCGAAGCAAGTTAGGTGATGATCTTAAGAAAGGCGAATTTGATTTCCATGCAAGAAGCTTCTTCATGGGGACCATTAACGCTGGAGATTTGTTAAACTATTCTACCTTGGCTACTGGTGCAGGGGTGGGGTACACAAGTCCAGAATGGAAAGGATTTCAGATTCGGTTCAACGGGTTTTTCACATTCCAGGTTTTTGAAAATAACATCAGGATTCCTGATCCAATCACTGGGGGTGTCAATCGCTATGAACTCTTGCTTTATGATATGAACGATCTCACCAATACCAATAGGTTAGATCGCTTGGAGGAGTTGTACATTGCCTATAGAAAAAACCGTCTAAAATTTACATTTGGGAGGCAAAAGGTCTCTTCCCCTTTACTGAATGAGCAGGACAACCGAATGAGGCCTAACGTATTTGGAGGACTTTCCATGGTGTATTCTGGAGTCAGTACCAAATGGACGGCTATGTGGATCAATTCCATGACCATTCGTGGTACGGTAGATTGGTACACAGTGGAAAACTCCGTAGGTGTATATCCTTTTGGAAGAAACCCTTTCGGGCAGCCTTCCAATTACAAAGGCAAAATCAATTCTAAAGGGATTGGACTTCTGGGAGTACAACATTACAAAGATGGGTTTACAGGTCAGTTTTGGAATTATACCGCAGAAAATATGTTTAACATGAGTTTTGCACAAGCGGATTATAATCTAAATCTGGGCAGAACACGTTTCTATGGAGGGTTGCAAGGGTTTTATCAATTTGCATTGAATGACGGTGGAAATCCAGATCCGGATTTTACATACATGTTACCAGATGAACGAGCACTAGGTGTAGGAGGTAAATTGGGTTTCTTTTACAATACCCATAATATATCGTTAAATTACCTCTGGGTTTCTGACAAGGGGAGATTTCTATTCCCTCGAGAGTGGGGGAGGGAGATCCTCTATGCAAGTCTTCCTAGGGAGCGCTACGAAGGCGCAGGTGATTTAAATGCGTTGATCCTTAAGTATGATTGGGTGACGCCTCTTCCCAATGTGTTTACACAATTTGGAGCAGGGCTTGTGAATCATTCAAAAATGGATAATTACAGTACCAATAAGTATGGACTACCTTCCTACTATCATTTCATCGGTGGGGTAGAATATCGATTTAAAGAATACTTGGAAGGCCTAAATCTAAATTTACTACTCGTCAATAAAACTGCAAAAGACCGAGCTGTATTGACAGATAATCAACGAATCAATCGGGTAGATATGTGGAATATCAATCTAGTGATGGACTATAGGTTTTGAGGCGTGATGCGAGAGTTTAGTGACTCAAGCCCGTTGAAAGGCTCAGGGACCGAGAGACTCAAGAAACAAGAAACAAGACTCAAGAAACAAGACTCAAGACTCAAAAGTGGAATTAGGAATGAAAAATGATCGAAATTCCTACTTGAATAAATCTAAAATCATAAATCTAAAATCGGTCATTAGAGAATGAGGATTTACAACCCTCTCGTTGAATTGAATGAAAAACGTTGAATAACGAACTTAAATAAAATCTTACATCACAAATCTAAATTCTAAAATAAAAAATGGAACAATTTATCGAATGGATCACACAGCCTTGGCCATGGTGGGTGGCTGGACCGCTGATCGGATTGACAGTGCCCACGCTGTTGATCATCGGAAACAAATCCTTCGGGATTTCATCATCCTTGAGACACGTATGTGCGATGTGTGTACCGGCAAATATCCCTTTCTTTACCTACAACTGGAAAAAAGAAATGTGGAATATTGTGTTTGTGTTAGGGGTATTGGTAGGAGGTTTCCTTGCTACTACCTTCTTGGCAAACCCTGAAACTATTTTGGTGGCAGAAGCTACTCAACAGGATTTGGCCGCTTTGGGAATTACTGACTATTCTCAATTACTACCCGCTGAGATCTTTAATTGGGAAAATCTATTCACTGGTAAAGGATTGTTATTCTTTGTCATCGGTGGATTCTTGGTAGGCTTCGGTACACGATATGCAGGGGGATGTACTTCTGGACATGCAATCATGGGAATCTCTTCTTTACAGTGGCCATCACTAGTCGCTACCATCTTCTTTATGGTTGGTGGATTTTTGATGACGCATGTATTGTTGGGTCCATTGATGAAACTTGTAGGATTTTAATTGAATAAGAAGATGAGCGTAATAGATAAAAAAATAGAAACACCTAAGGATTGCGGGACACCTAATCACAAAGAGGTTAACGAGAATGGAATAGGTCTGCTAAAATATTTAATCGTTGGAATGCTTTTCGGGATCATCTTTGTGAAAGGTGAAATCGTTTCGTGGTTCCGAATTCAGGAAATGTTCCGTTTGCAGTCCTTCTATATGTATGGAGTTATCGGTTCAGCAATTGTAGTTGGGATTATTTCCATTCAATTGATCAAGGGATTGAATATCAAAACTATCCATGGCGAAAAGATTGTGGTTCCTAAGAAAGAATTCAGAAAAGGTCAAATCATCGGTGGATTTATCTTCGGTCTAGGTTGGGCATTGACAGGAGCTTGTCCAGGACCTTTGTTTGCACAGATTGGTAGTGGGTTTACAGTGATTTTGGTAACCTTGGTGTCAGCGATCGCAGGTACCTGGGTGTACGGCCGATTCGCAGATAAATTACCAAATTAAGATTCACCACTTCGGATAAATTAGTGTTCAATTAAAATACCTTCTTGACAATAACTCGGATCATGAGGATGGCAAGGAGGATAACAGCACCAGCGATTACAAATTCCATAATTCAATAGTTATGGGATTGAAACCGCTGGTGTTTTGTTTTGTTTGTCGAATAGCTTTTTTGTTGATTATTTCTTGATTAATGGCCTTGATTCCCGCTTTTTTGGCAAAAAATGAGCCCAAAGGTTCTAATTGTTTTATTTACAGTCTTACTATTTCCATGTGAGTGTATCCTCTGATCAACGAGCTATGAAATTTTTGTGTTTTCAAGCATTTGGCTGAAAGTAACAGTATCTTTGTGCTATGGAGAGCTTATTGTTCGTTCATTAGCCCCCACGTATGATGAATAGCGCAGTTAGTCAAGCATTCGTTTAGTCCCATATCAAACCTACCTATGAATATCCTACAAAAAAGGCGATTGGCTTTGGGGAGTTTATTCTTTCTTGCTGGTCTTTGTTTCGCGTCTTGGGCATCCCGTATCCCTGATATCCAATTAAAATTCCAACTTTCAGAAGCCCAACTGGGGACCCTTCTGTTGGGTTTACCTATTGGGTCTTTGATAGCCTTGCCGGCAGCAGGATTTTTGGTGCATCGCTATGGGAGTAGATTAGTGATTCTGATGAGTGGAGTAGGGTACCTAATTTTTCTACCCTTGATAGGATTTAGTCCGAGTATTTGGGTCTTAGTTCCGGTGGTAATGGTGTATGGGATGATCGGGAATATGATGAATATATCCCTCAATACCCAAGCCCTTGGTTTAGAGGATGAATATGGAAAAAGTATTTTGGCATCTTTCCATGGTTTATGGAGTTTGGCGGGTTTTACAGGAGCGGGGATTGGCGCCTTGATGATTTACTTAGATGTACTGCCGGGATTTCATTACCTCGTGATCTCTTCTATCGTAGTGGTAGTGCTGCTTTTGGCACAGGGCTATATCCGCAGTGATCTACAAAATGGCGGAGGGGGAGGAGGCCTAGTCCTCAAAAAGCCAGATGGCTTGCTGTTGCGAGTTGGTGGAATTGCATTTTTGGGGATGATGGCAGAAGGCTGTATGTTTGATTGGTCGGGGGTGTATTTTAAAAAAGTAGTACAAATTGAGGAAGGATTGGTTGCTTTGGGTTATGTGTCTTTTATGGGGGCCATGGCTTCGGGGCGTTTCATTACGGATAAAATCATCAATACAATCGGACGATTGCCATTGATCCGTATCAGCGGAGGTTTGATATTTTCAGGCTTGATGGTGTCTGTACTCTTCCCGGTACCTGTGGTGGCGACGATTGGGTTTTTGTTGGTGGGTTTTGGCGTGGCAGCTATCGTCCCTATTGCATACAGTACCGCTGGTAGATCTAAGTTATACAGCCCAGGTGTGGCTTTGGCTATGGTGTCGACCATTTCATTCTTTGGGTTTTTGGTAGGCCCACCACTGATCGGATACATTGCCGAACTCTCGAGTTTGAAGACTTCTTTTACCTTGGTTGCAATAGCAGGCTTGGGGATTGTGTGGCTGTCTTCGGTGAGGGTAGGGGTGTTTAGTGAAGAGTGAACAGTGGGCAGTGAACAGTTAGCAGTGGGCAGTGAACAGTTAGCAGTGAGTAGTGAACAGTGGGTAGTGAACAGTGAAGAGTGAGCAGTTAGCAGTTGGTGGTGAGTGATAAGTTGATTAAGTGATTAGTGGGGGGAGGTCAACTGTCCTCTGACGGCGGTCCACGGTTTGGTGGTTGGAATGCAATTGTTCTTTTTTTTACATGAATCCTTACTGGGGTACTTTTTGGTGAACTGAGAAGTTCCTTGCATCCTTTCCCATTGATCGGAGTATTTCCTTGGCTTATTGGGTTAATTCCTTAGCTCATTGGATTGTAGGGGGAGGAGCAGGCTAAGGGGGCTAATTTTGGTTCATCAATGATTCAATAACAACAATCACTTATGAACAAAGAACTCGTAGTACTCAGAAGTTTTGCCAGCACGTTGGCCTTTGGGGTCATCGTCCTTGCATCTCTGGCCTTTAAAAATTCTGGTCATCATCATTTTGAAGAAATCGATGTGCAACGTATCAATATCGTGGAGGCTGATGGAACAGTTAAAATGATCATCACCAATGTAGAAAAGTTTCCCAACGGCGATACTCAAATCAATGAGCGACCTACCAATGCAGATAGAAAAAAGCGTTCAGGAATGATTTTCTTCAATGAAGACGGTATAGAGTGTGGAGGTTTTATCTATGATGGAGCATTGACTGAAAATGGACATAGTGCCGGACTTTCTTTAACTTTTGACCAGTATGATGGGGATCAAGTAATGCAATTATTGACCACTGATTCCAAGCAAGGAGACCGTAGAAGAGTCAGCAGCAGCTTGGTTTTCATGGATCGAGCGGAAAATGAAACTCAACTCCAAACCATGGAAATCATGGCTGAACTACAGGAGTTGAGAAAATCTGATCCTGCTGCTGCCCGTGCCAAGATGATGGCATACCAAGAACAAGGCTTGGTCGGTGGTGCCCCTAGAGTCATGCTGGGCAAATCAGGCAGTCAAAACAATGGACTCTTTCTCTTTGACGATCAAGGAATGCCAAGGGCGATGTTTTACGTGGATCAAGACAATCAAGCCAAATTGGATTTCTTCAATGAGATGGGTGAGGTTCTCTTTTCCTTCCCTCCTGCCGAATCCAATTAATTTAGCTATAGCCCTTTTGAAAGAAAGGGCTATTTTTACTTTCCCAACGAGATCTATGAAGCAGTTTTTCACATCCCTTTATCTGAACAAATACTTTTTGACCTTTGTCGTCATCTTCGCATACTTGGAGTCTGTACAGGAGCGGTTTTCATTTAGTAAGTCCCTTCACTGGCATTTATTCACACCGGATGCAGCCATTGGACAACTCTTGAACGCTTTGCTCTTGTTTGTTATCATCGGCTTGGTGCTCCAAAAGTTTGAAGAAAAACTCACGATCCGCCATGCATTGTCGGTGTTTTCGATCTCGCTTGTCCTGTATGTGGCCGGGAATAATGTGCTAGCATTTGTAGTGGCACTCACGTTTGACACAGTCGAGCGTAATTTCAATGCCACCACGTTGACAACCGTCAATATCAAGTATGTGATGGATGTATTTGTCTACGGAGGATTGTTCTTGGCTCATTATTATTTCCAAAAAAATCAGGAAGACAAAAAGAAAATTTCCATGCTTGAAAAAGTTCAGATAGAAAGTCAGCTATCCCAGCTTAAGGCTCAGCTGAATCCACATTTTCTCTTCAACAACCTCAACGTACTCGATCAACTGATAGAAGAGGACCAAGCACAGGCTTCGGTATTTTTGCATGATTTTTCGGATATCTACCGCTATGTATTGCAGTCTTCAGATCAGCAACTGGTGAGTTTGGAGGATGAGATTGCTTTTGCAAAGCGGTATTTCAGACTGATGAAGCAGAAGTATGGGGAGGCTTATCGTTTGCAAATCACAGGTGATATTCCAAGTGAAGCTTTCTTGCCGGCACTCAGTCTACAACTTTTGATAGAGAACGCCATCGAACACAATTTGGGAACAGAAAGGTCACCTGTTGAAATTAAGCTGATGATTTACTCCCAAACCCTACTCGTAAGCAATACCTTGATGCCCAAAAAGCAAGGAAAGAAAGGTGGCGGTAGGGCTTTGTTGAATTTGGGTGGACAGCTTGAGTTATTGGCTGAAAAAGCCATTCTTGTTCAGCAAAACGAGCGTACATTTGAAGTCACTTTACCTTTAATCTTCAAAAATGAAAATTGATGTCTTGATTATAGAAGATGAGTTGCCTGCTAGGAGAAAGCTATTACGCTATCTCGGACAATTGCAAGAGGAGGTACAAGTTGTAGCGGAGTGCGCGACGGTGGAAGAAGCCATCTCATTTTTTGAAGCAGGAGGAAAGGTAGATTTGATCTTGTCAGATATTGCTTTACTAGATGGAAATGCCTTTGATATTTATCAAGAAATCGCTTTAAAGTCACCGATTATTTTCACGACAGCTTATGCTGACTATACGATGAATGCATTTGAAAGTAATGGAATTGACTACTTGATGAAGCCATTTACTTTTGAGCGTTTTGAAAAAGCATGGAAGAAATATGTACTGTTTGCAAAGCAAAACCTGACCTCTCAGGCTTCAAATCTTTCAGGTTTTAAAACTAGGTTTGTTATCAATACACCACGAGATAGTTACTTTTTGGAAGTGGAAGACATTGCCTATTTCCTAGCAGAAGAGGGTGTAGTCAAAGCTGTTGATTTGAAAGGGAAGACTCACTTGATGGGCTTGATTACCTTGAAAGAGCTGGAGGAAAAAGTAGATCCCTCGATGTTTTTCAGAATCAACAGGGCTGAACTAGTTCACAAGAAAGGTATCCTTCGTATGGAGCGCTATGGGAAAAACAATTTGGCGATTCAAATGCAAGGATCAGAAAAAAAGCTTATCACCAGTCAGGCGAATACCAGTGCTTTTCGGGAGTGGGTGGAAAAGTGAACAGTGGGGAGTGAGCAGTGAACAGTGGGAAGTTAACAGTGAGACATAGTGAACAGGGTGTCATTGCCAAATTAAACTGGACTGTTTCTCTGTTTCACAGAGGTGCGTAGAGCAGTCACAGAGTAACACAGAGAGCTTGAACGTTGGAAAAGAGGCAGAAAAGAATAGTTGTCACATTGCAAACCCTACTCATCTAGGTTCGACCCGATGCATAGGGAAAATCTCCAACAGCAATGACAGCAAAGCTTCTCGAAATTTTCAATTTCGGGAAACAGATAATTGGAGATTTGCAATCGCCTTATGCCAATCGCTAGTATGACAAAATTGTAGGCATTAAAAGCTGGACTATCGGGATGGATAGAGAATTAAAAAACCTCCTCATCTGTGTTTGATCCCGAGGCATCGATGAAATCTCGAAAAGTATGCAAAGCTGACCCTGTAATTCCCGATTTCTTGGATTATGAATTATATTCGCCCATCCTAAAAAAATCAATTGCAAAGCGTATGAATCTGAAACATGTTATAAAAGCCTTCCATGAATTGAGTGTAGATGAGTTGTATGAGCTATTACGCTTGAGGAGTGAGGTGTTTGTGGTAGAGCAAAATTGCGTTTTCTTGGATTTGGATGATAAGGATCAGCAATGCCATCATTTGCTTTTGTATCAAGATTTGGATTTGGTGGCTTATACGAGGATTGTGCCTGCGTGTGTATCCTACGAAGAAGTTTCAATTGGAAGGGTAGTGTCGTCTCCCGCACACCGAGGAGAGGGATTAGGAAGAAAAGTGATGGAGCTTTCTTTGGATTATTGCCATCAGCTTTTTGGTCCCTGCGACATCCGAATTGGAGCGCAAACCTACGCCTTAGCTTTTTACGAATCGCTGGGTTTCCAATCTGATGGAGAGACCTATGATGAAGATGGGATTGAACATATTGAAATGGTTTGTGTAAAAAAGGATATTTATTGATACTTTATCCGCAGCAGCGGATAAGATTTTTATGGATATTGTCTTGATATCCTGAGTTAATTCTATGTAAGAGCCTATACAAAGTTTTAACTCGTATTTTATTTACCTCAACTTTGAGTCTTCGCGCCTTCGTGGCATTTTAAATACTTTTAGCCACAAAGGCACTAAGTCACAAAGGTCTTTTACATACTCTGAATGAACTCCATGAAAACCTCCTTGTGTCGCTCCAAATCAATATTGTGGGAAACGGAGGCTCGGACGATGTAATCCTTGTCTCCTTCTTTGGTGGTTCCTTGGGTGGAGGTGGCCGGAATGGTCCAGTAGCAGCCTTTCAATTGTCCATAGCTCACACAGAACTTGCTTTCATCAGGAATTTGGGTGATCATCAAATCGATCAGTTGTAAGTTTAACTGCCTTTTGTAAGCTTCTTTTTCCTCGGGCGTATTCCCCTTGGTTGGAAGGTCTAGTGAAAATACAGAAGGAGTGAAGCCTCGTTCCGCCAGTTCTTCGGAGACAAAGTTGATCTTGGCAGCTGGCAAATTCTCCTGAATGAAATTAACAAAGTCTCGCGTGTTCACATAGGCATCCTGAATTCTCTGATTCATGGAAGGCAGCTGTTTGTTCAAAATTTCGTACTGCTGTCCCGTTGCCTCATTGTCACAGAGGGCTAAGTGAAGTCCGATCTTATCCATCATTTCCTCCGCCTGTTGGTTGGCTACGCAATAGCCGGCGGTGCATTCTCCCCCACTGGGAAACTTAGACCCACTGGCATATGCAATCGCAGGAATCGTTGAAAGAGTGTCCCCCTCTCCCAAAAAGTGTACGTTGGGACAGAAGGTTTGATCCAAGATGAAAACAGGTTCAATGGCTGTCTCTCCATTTTTGGTTTGACGAGTTTGGCTTAAGACTTCTTTTAGGCGATCCAAATCAGGAACTTCCACTCTTGGATTGGTTGGGATCTCTGCGATGATAAAGGGTATGGCATCTTGCTGAGCCAGTTCAGTTAATATCCTCTCGAGACTTTGATTCATATCATTGCCAGCATCGACTGGTAAATCCACGATCTCTACTTGTGGCAAAACTGCCGCTACTCTTCTCGCTTGATCATTGGTACCCCCATAGCAGTTGGGAGGAACGATAAACTTGATTGCTTTTCCTGGGTACCTTTCCATGGCGTGATGGATCAATCCCATCATAATGGCATACTGAATGGATAAGCCGCTGGAGCCAACCAAGGGCATGATAGCTGTACCAGTAATGTTGGCGATGGATGCCAAAACCTGGTCTTTATGGAGAGCATTTCGATCATCTTGTAGTAGTTGAATGGGCTTTCCTGCTAAAAATTCCAATGCTGTCAAGCAATTGACGGGAGTCATGGCAATCGTTTCTCTGCGTCTTACATGCTGTATTTCTGCAATGTAATCTGCATGCTCTTTTTTGGTAACATAGATAATACTTCCCAGTGATCCATGTGTGGTAACTACAAAATCACTGTTAAAATGATCTCGTATTTCTCCGATAGGGCTGGATTGGGTAATCAAAACCCTGCTTCCCTCAAAACTGCCCATATTATCATCAGCATGCAGGTCTTTCATTTCAAATGTGTAGCCATAGATTTCCTTAACTAATTCGGCTTTGAAGAAACTGGAAATGTCTTCGGTGTAGAGTAGCTGTGTATTTTTGCCTAGGATTAGATTTTTTCGAAGAATAGCCAAAATAGGGGCTGTCTTGGAGGAAAAGCTAATGACATGCTCAGGTGACAATTGATTCAATTCAGCAATGGCCCATTCCAAAATGCTAGACAACGGATGCCCCAAGCGGATGTAGTCATAGGCTGTAGGCAGTTGATTGAGTTGCTCAGCATCAACGATTCCGTTTGTCAATAGCCTTTCAAAATGTTCTAAAAATTGTGTTTTGGCCAGTCTTTCTTCATAGATATCCAGTCGGTGTGTGGTCAGTTTGAGCCAATCCGCTGGCATTTGGGACAAAATTGTTTGAAGCTGTTGTTGAATGTGGGGTTGATTCATAGGTTGTTTTTCGTTGCTTAATTCGGTGTTTCTTGATTTTTATCTTTCTTGATCATAGCATATAAGCTACTGCCAAAGGCCGCGATAAAAAGAAGTTGAATGATCAAATAGATCACTTTATTGGTTTCAAAGCCCAAGAAACTGTAGACTGCTACCGTATTCCAGTTGCTGATAATGGAAAAGATATTGCTGATAATTAAAATGATAAAAACAAAATAAAGGATTTTTTTTAGTGATTTCATAAGGGTTAAATTTTAGGAGGTATAAGAAGCGTAGATTAGTAGTTTTTTGGTCTTTCTCTGAATTTTAAATTCTGACAATAGCTGTCAATTATTTTTCAAGTTAGGGTTTATTTTGGAGATTTACTTCATGAAAGAGCTACAACATTGTCCGATATGTCAAAGTGAAGTGACGTATAGTCAAAGATACCCTCAATATATCTGTAATTCCTGTGTAGAATTGATTACTGACAAGGAGGGTAGGCCGGTAGAGTTTTTCAATACCACCATTCTTGGTCAAGGCTGCGAGGGAATCTATCAAGATACAGGAGAGCAGTATGCAGGTGATACGTGCTATGTCCGAGGAGTGTTATGCAAAGCTAAGGAACATAGGTTTGGAGGGATTGTGGTGGAGGTGGTGGAGAGCGGAATCTTTAGAGATTTAGTAATTCTAGATTTTCAATAATAAGATTTTTGGTTTCAGGAATAATTGATTTCCTAAAGGGGATTCCTAGCAATAGGACTTGATTGCAAAATCCTAATTGAGAAAAATTATATTCAATTTTTGAGAGTTCTATTTTATTGGAAGGATAACATAAAAAACCAGATTTGTTTTTAGCATTATTAAAGGAGCTGTAAGCTAGAATTTGATGCAAATCTCTTCTATGATCTTCCTTCAGCGTCTCGCTTTGGTCAAATTTATTATAGAGATGAGACTTGTATTTTGCATCTATAAATATCACTTGATCATCTTTTAACAATACTCCGTCCGGCTCTAAGTTACTTAAGCTCCAATGGAATCTCTTTTTAGCATTAGAGTAAATTTTTAGGTTGGGAATAAATTTACCGCCTATCGATTTGGCTACTTCCTTAAATATATGCTGAATAAACTTTTCAAAAACATCAGCAAAGTCTACTCTCCATGCTGTTCCATCAATTAAATTGAAGTTAAGAATTCTATTGGCAATTTGCTTTGATTCTTTTATCGACGCACTATCCGCATTATTTATTTGAATTTTTGAGGTTATTTTTGGCTTGTGGAAATATAATCTTTCATCCAAAAAAGATATCCTTTTTGAAATTGGAGTCTTTATGCTTGCTGGTGTGTTTGAGCTCAATAATTCTGATTTACATAAGTCGTACACAAATCTGATTTCACTAAACTCCGAGTGGAATTCGCTTAAAAAATTTTTTCTTGTCGGGTAAACTAGTCTCTGCTCAACTTTAAAACTTTGGTTTGCATATTTATTCCAGTTTACTTGACCACTTGGTTGGTATAATTGAATTTCCTTATTGTCAAATTTTCTCCAGTGTTGTTTAACTAGTTTTTCTAAAGATGATATAAATTTTACAGCTTCTAAATATAGCGGCGGTCTGAAAGCTCTTTTAGAAGCCAATGGAAGACTTTCAATAAATTCAGGACTAATTTCACCTCCTAATAGATCTAATATTTCAACATATTCTTCAAAACGATTACTACCTGTAAATCTGGGAGAGACAACAAAATCACCTATTTGTTTTCCAGTATCAGGTGCTTTAAGTGGAATAGTACCTATGAATTCGGAAGTTTTAAAATGGATAGAAGCATTTAAATCTGACCCTTCAATATTAGCTTCAATTCCCAAAAAGCTAAATAGTTCTGAATTGTATTGGATAAATTTTTGCAAATAAATACCTATAATCCTTTTATCAGCTCCCTTAAATACTTTCTTCTGCAATTCCTTACCACTTAGTAATGATGACCTTTCGGTCAAACAAGAGGTTTCATAAAATAGGCCCTGATCTTTGGTCATTCGAAGAGTGGTTGGTTGATTCTATCAGTAAAATAATTATTGAATTCTTCAATCGCAGACGTTAGTAAACCTTCTTGAATATACTCTCTGATCAAAGGGAAAATTTCATACCTGATTCTATTTTCCATTTCTTCATCTGAGTTTGCAAGAAAGTATCCTTGACCTGGCTGAAGGTTTAATTCATTAGAGGTCGCATACCAGTCAAAAATTTCAGCAATTTTATTAAAGTCACCTTTATAAAAATTTGCACCTTGAATTGGTTTAGGTTTGACAGTATACCATGCAAAACGTCTTCTTAAGGCAAAATCAACAACCGCTAAACTTCTGTCAGCAGTGTTCATCGTTGCAACCACATAGAAATTAGAGGGAAGTTGTTTAATTTCTAATCCAGGAGCAATTTTAATGGATACATCTGCTTCTTTCATTTTATGTTCAAAAAGATAAAAAACTGGTCCCAAGACATTGGATAAGTTTGCCCTATTTATTTCATCGATTATTAGAACTACTTTTTCGTTCGGATAGTCTCTTGCATACAATACTGCCTCAGCCAGATTACCCAAAGTGCCTTCATATGATAGGCCACCACTCAGAATATTAGGTCTAATGCCATAAATGAAATCAGAATATGTGGTTTCAGCATGAAATTGGGTAAAGAAACTCTTTGCTGAAGATTTGGTTGCTATTTCTTTGGCAAGTGTGGTCTTGCCTGTTCCTGGAGGTCCTTGAAGGATTACAAATCTCCTTTCTTTCAATAATTCGAAAATTAAATCTCGGTCATCTTCTAGCTTTTCATTTTGAAAAGGTTTTAAAGCTTTTAAAACAGCACCTCTATGTTTAGGATTTGTTGGCCATCCTCTTACTTTAGCGTATGCAGCTAAGAAGCCTTTAATGTATTTCTTTCCTTCTTCACTCAGAGGATTTTCAATGATTTGACAACTGTTGATCACACTAGAATATTTTCCAATAGTTCTTGATAGATGCTGAATTTTTGATTTTTTACTAAAGTTTGAAGGAAGAGAGGAAGTAGTATTTGTAAAATCAGTTGAGCAATAACCGTCATTGTTGGTTAGATTTGAAAATAACCTCCTTAACCCGGGACGACTTGCCATTTCGTAATCTCTTTTAAAATTACTCGAGCCAATACAAAAAGACACCACCCATGGTTTTTCCTCTTCAGTAGGAAAAATAACAAAAGAATAATCATGATATGCTCCAGATGTTTCCTCATCGGGATGGATAAAACCGAAAAATGCTCCATTATCTTTTAATGCATCTGGCTTTATATTTTCCCTTAAAATGTAAGATTTGGAGAACTCCTTTTCATTAGTAGCGCCAAATTCAGCAGCCCATTCTTTAATTAAAGTAATTACGTTTTGTATCATTTATTCAAAAATTAAAACTCAAAAAAACTAACCATTGGCTTATCTAGCGCCTTAGCGATTTTTAAGACAGTTTCTATTGAAACATTCCTCTTACCATTTTCAATATCAGAAATGTAGGTTCGGTCCAACTCAGCCAGCTCAGCAAGCTTTTCCTGAGATACATTCTGACTTTTTCTAACGGCCTTTACTTTTTTCCCATAAGCTTCTTTGATATCCATATTGCAATCTGAAAAAATGTAGTCTATTGTACCACGGACGATAGTCTACAAAAAACTATTTTTTTGTATATTTACTAATATGAATAAAATCATACCTTTCAACACAGAATACATCAGGCCATCTAGGACCATCGAAATCTTTACTTTTTTTAGATTTGAGAAGAGTAGACAAATTTATATTTACAATTATGAGGGAAAGCATTTTAGAGTTTTTGATAGTGTGGTTGGATTAGTTCAGTTTTTTGAAGTTGGTAAAGAACCCTCTGCTTCTTTTGATTCCGAAAGTGATTTGGATGAATATTTGGATAGCTTGTCTATAGGAGATGGATAGAAACCTTTAAACCTAAAGTTGAATTACCTATATCTGGACGCGATGAATTACAAACAGTTTGGGTCGGTCGTTTTTGCAAAACCTAACTTTTTTTACTCCTCGAAGAGTACCAGAGCATTTAAGGCAAAAATTGATTTCTAATGAGTATTTTGTTCATAAGGATTGGGGATTGCCAAAGTTACACTATCATGAATACCACTCTGAAATTGATCATGACTATCATGAATTTGAGTCTTTTGAATGGATGGGAAAGGGATTTACTGACAGTCGAAATATGGAAGAGTTTCTTAAAGGAATAGAGAAAGGCTGTGAATTTTGATCCCCCTGAAAATCTGGAGCCTGAAATTTTCGGCTCAGGATAGAGTTTTATGGCTATTTGATAGGTTTATTTTACCATTAAAAGTTAAATACATAAAGAATTGGGGTGATCAGGTAAGACTTTTTTTATGGTAATTAAACATAAAAGCTACGTGTCTTTATTTTTTTAAAATCTGAACATGTGTATTAAATTAATGCTTTTCCCTATAACTTAGCCCTTGATGATCTCAACAACACTTTTTCAAGCTGCGATTAAACATCTTGGAAGCTGATTGTATTAGTAAATGATTTTTTTTAGTCTATTCAAGACATTTCCATAAATTTTCCCGTCTACAATTAGTAACTTGGAAAGAAATGAAACGATTATTCACTTGGCTGACACTGGGGCTCTTGATGAGTCTAGCGGCCTGTAACGATGTAGAAGACGTGGACCCAGCATTGCTGCAAGGACAATTTACCGGAACTTTTGAGCGCATGGTCGATGGACAATCATTGGGGGTCGCAAGTATAGGTTTGCTATTGGAAGGGAATAGTTTTTCTGGTACCGGTGGACCCAATCGCTATCCGGCCATCTGCAACGGGACATTTACGGTCTCCGAAAATCGAATAATCTTCGAAAATGCCTGCTTTTTTACCGCTGACTTTGATTGGTCCCTATTCCTCAACGGTAGCTGGCAGGTCAATCAGCAAGGAGGGGAACTGATTCTGCGGAGGTCTGCCGATACTTTGGTGGACGTCTATCGCCTGCAAAGAATTGTTAACGATAGGTGAGTTTTTAGGGATTGAATCGCTTCATGTCGATTTGAATCAATTTTCCTTGGAAGGTTTCTGAGGATTGGGCGAAGTCATAATCCCCAGACTCAAAGACAATTTCTTTCCCATCCAAACTGTGATAAAATTGTCTCCAACTACCACCGCCAGTAGGAAATCGCTTGATCGCTTGTTTTTGGCCATAGTGGTAAAACTCAAGTTGGGAGTTTTCTATCCCGGCAAGCAGCGCTATGGTAGAACTGCTACAGCTGCGGCAAAAATCAGCATTGAATCCACTCATGCCAATGAAGCCTAAATCGATGCGTTGTCCCTTATCTACAATGTAAGTATCTCCATCATGGAGTACAAAGCGTTCGCTTGTGCGGTCGGCAAACATACTGCGGATCATGGGGTCATTGACTCCCGATGCAATCGTACTAAAGCGCGTGAGTTGCTCGTCCATTTTCATCAGTCCCCGATCATCTACCCCTATGCCGTAGAAATACAGATTTTTATCCGAAGCAACTGTTCGAGGAAACAAGATTTCATAGAGTTGACCCGCATCCCAGCCCTTGTCGGCATGCTCGCTGATGGCATGGTTTTGCTTGCTATCCATGATAAACCAAGTGATGCCACTCGACTCCACTTGATACAGCTCCATCATCGCCTTGCCGGCAGTAGTGAAGGCCATTTCATTCACATAATAATTATCATGAGGTTGAAAGGGCACAGGAGGGAGTGTGATGGTTTCGGCGAGCACACCTGTAGCTTGCTGGTAGGCTAAAATGCGCCCCTCCTGTGTGCCAATGTACAAGAGTTGATTAAAAGGGTTAATAGCAATGCTCCATGGCCTATTAGAACTGAGTGTAATACTGCGTTCTAATTTGAGTTCTTTGAGGTCAACCAAATGTACACGTGCGGGGTCTCGAGTGAGCATCCATACTTTGTCTTCTCCCGGTACCATTGCTTTAGCAATGACAAGTCCGTCATAGGATAAACGCTTATCAAAGAAATCCACATCGACGTTTGCTACATAGGTGTTTTCCTGATCATCCTTATATTCAATAATGAATGGGTAGCGCCCGCCTGCACGTGCACAGGTGTACGTGTAGCTGACGACCGTCCGGCTAGGGTTCATCGTAAACGGTGTATAGTTGGGCAAGCACCAATTAATCAATGGGCGAATTTCAAGGATGGTGATAGGGCCGGAAAAAACCAAGTCAAAGCTGGCCGGCGTTTGACTGATGGATTCTCCAAAGACAGGAATGATTTCCTGGATCTTGATAGGTTTGTCTTGGGTGATCTTGACACTGCGGGTGACAGTGCCTGCCTTGACTTCGATCATCGCTTCCCGGATATCGTCGGTTGTATTTTCTTCGTAAGTGAATTTAATGGTTTTATCTCCTTGACCTTCTGCTGTCTCGAAGCTGATCCAACTGACTGGGGTACTTGCTCTCCAGTTGGTGTTGGAAGTGATAGTCAATTCAGCGAGCCCTTCGCGGATTCCTACGCGGATAGCTTCCGTCTCAACGGTCAGTTGTACGGTTCCCAATTGAAGTTCCACATGTTTTTCATTGACTACATTCTCTCGAATTTGTACCGAGATCGTGGAGGAAATGTAAGAAGTGGCAGACAAGGTCAAGTCGTATTCTCCTACTGGCACCCGGTCGAAAAAATAGATACCCTCCCCGTTGGTTTGGGCACTTGCCTGAAACTTGGAATTCTTAATTTCCACAGTTGCGCCTTGGATCAGCATCCCCGCCTCATTGCTGATAATTCCGGTCAGTTGACCAAAGATTTTGGGGTCATTTTGCTCTTCATCGCATGCGAAAAAGAAAATCATGACAAACAAAGCAAGGAGTGGACGAGAGCGCAGCGCACGTATCATGAGAAATTTGTTTGGGACTGAGCATCAAATGTAAAACTAATCCAACTATATTTACCGTGTGTATTCAAAAAAAATTAAATCTCACCTATGAATTTTACTAAATGCACTTCTTGGACTATTGTAGGATGCATTTTCCTCTGCATATCCTTCTTGTATGCTTGCGGTCCAGATATGGATTCATGGGAGGGAAGTGAGCGATTGGACGTCAGTCATGAGCAATTGCTTTTTGAGAGCTTGGTACAGCGGAAAAAGCTCACCATTTTCAATACTAGCAATCAGCCAGTGAGCTGGTCTTTGGAGTCTTCTTCCAATCAGATCATCAGTTCACCCTTTGGAGGGCTGTTGCCTGCCAATGGAATAGTGGAAGCAGAGGTTTGGTTGATCAATGTGCCTGCCAATGAACAAGTATTCCAAGGGCTTCTGACGTTGAAAGCTGAGGATAAAGTTGCCCGTGAGATAGAAATTGTCGCTGTCGCGTCCCAACAAAAGCGTTGGAGTTTGGATGTGCAAATCACAGATGCAGTTTACGATTCACATCGTGATAGGATTTGGGCTTTGTCAGATAACAGACAGCTGCTGGAAATTGACCCAGTGGGGCAGACAGTTCGTAGTATTCCGTTGGAAATTCAAGGAATCAAGTTATCAATTCACCCTTCAGGCGAACGTTTGGTAGTTGGGCATGAATCTGCTTTTTCATATTTAGAGCTTCCTTCCGGGCAACTCATTCGCCGAAGGTCTTTTCCCTTCAAACTTCATGATATTGCGATTGCCCCTAATCATTGGATATATGCCACTGCATCACAGGAGCAGCATTCACAGATTTACTGTGTCAATGCCTTAGGTACTGAGGAAGGGTATTCGTACATGGCACCGATTTATAGCAATGCCTCCATCAGTGTGCACCCAAGTGGGGATTATTTGTTATTGGCCAGTACGGTAATTTCTCCAGATGATGTGTACAAGTTTAGCATACAAGAAGGCTGGGCTCATCTTCGGTACGATTCTCCGTATCATGGGGAGCATAGATTTGGTGGGAAAACATGGTTTGACCCCTCCGGAGAACGTTTCTTTACTCGTACAGGAAATGTGTTTCAGTTTACCGATGAGCAGATCCGTGATCTTAGGTATCTGACGAAAATTCCAGCACCAAATCCTTTTGTTTTTATAGCTCATGGTGTCAAGACGCCGAGAATTTATGCGGTACATGATGTCAATTTTGAACGCTCATTTCCCACTTCAGCTCAGCCTATTTTATCAATCTATTCCAGTTCTTATCAGATCGTATCCAGTACAGTACTTCCCAAAATATTGAGAGTAGTCAATGGACAGGTTGAGGAGCTTGGAACGGATATTTTTACGGGCTTTTTTGACCGAGAGGAGAAAAACTTCTTCATTTTGGAAAAAACCAAAGAGTTGGAAGGTGTCAAGCCAACTTGGTCTATTTTGACCTTTCCTGTGTAGGGCAGGGAAGGATGGTTTTTTGTTATTCCTAATTTTTCAATATATTCCCTTGTTCAAGGCCCGAAAAAGTCATTGAATGTTCAGTAAAGAACAGTTTTGTATCATTTTTAAACAAACAACCATGAAGAAAAGTATGATTTTATATTTCCTAGCCATGATTTTGGTAGGAGTGAGCTGTGAAGTGAAAACAAGCGAGAAAACGTATGATTGGAAAATGGCTTCCAAGGAATTCGATGTAGGAGATTTCAAGCAGGTGGTGATGAAAGGAGCCTTTGACATGTATCTTTCACAGGGAGATGATGCATCCTTGGAGGTAAGTGGGGCAGAGGGTTTGGTCGATTTGGTGGAGGTGAGTCAAGAGGGGGATGTGTTAACGATTTTTTTAAAGCGTCCAAAAAATGAAGTGAAATTTGGCGATGATTTGAAGGTGAGTTTGACCGTTCATCAGTTAGAAAAATTGGAGTTTGAGGGAGCAGGGCAAATCAAATCCACGCAACAGTTGGCACTAAGGGATTTTACCATTGTAGGGAATGGAGTAGGTAATCTTGAGTTGGAATTGGATGCTGCCCAGGTGGATGCTGCCTTGAATTTTGTCGGAAAGTTGGAGTTATGGGGTGAAGCGGAGCGATTAGTGTTAAAGAATGAAGGGGTCGGTTCAATTGATGCTTCTAAGTTAATTGTCCAAGATTGCGAGGTACAAAGTAGCGGGATTGGTTCGGTAGCAATCCATTGTACAGGAGAGCTTTCCCTCGAGATGAGCGGTATTGGCACTGTATCCTACAAAGGCAATCCTACGGTTATTCGTGAGAAGGTTTCTGGGATAGGCAAAGTGAATAGGAATTAGGGAAAGGATGAGGGATGATTTTAGATGCGAGAAGCTAGAAACGAGAGTCTAGCAAAATACAAGAAGGAAGAAATTAGACTCAAGAGCCAAGAAGCAAGAAACAAGAAAGTGAAATTAGACTCAAGAGCCAAGAAGCAAGAAACAAGAAAGTGAAATTAGATTTAAGAAAAAAATCCATTAGTCCACAGATTACGCAGATTTCAAGGATTTTTTTTATGACTGTTGGTTTGCTTATTCATGAGTTTGATTCTGTTGCTGAGTTGTTTTTGAAATTTGGGTACAAAGCTTCAAGATTACCACAAATGCAAAATCAAATTCTGATAGCTAGCGGGACAAAAATCTAAAATCCATTAGTCCACAGATTACGCAGATTTCAAGGATTTTTTTTATGACTGTTGGTTTGCTTATTCATGAGTTTGATTCTGTTGCTGAGTTGTTTTTGAAATTTGAGCGCAAAACTTCAAGATTACCACAAATGCAAAATCAAATTCTGATAGCTAGCGGGACAAAAATCTAAAATCTAAAATCTAAAATCTAAGATCTAAAATCTAAAATTCAAAATCCCCCATTTCCTCTTTTATCCCAATCGAATTCCTGGCTCTTGAGTCTAAACTCTAGTATCTCGCATCTCGCTTCTCACTTCACCAACCCAAATCTCTCTGCCGCTTCCTTCCTAGAAAAAGCATTGAAATGCCACCATTCGGAACCTATGCCAGTGAAGCCACCGTATTGCATGACTTTGCGGAGAATTTCTCGGTTATTGATATGTTCTTGGGTAATTTTGCCTTCACGGAGCATCTGTTGCTCTCGGTCAGGGTAGGCAGGATAGCCAAAAAAGTCAAAGGGTGTACCCATATCCAACGCTTCTCCTGTTTCTCGATAGGCTAAGGTCAGGTCTACAGCTACACCGTAATTGTGTAGGCCTCCAACTTTTGGGTCGGCTACATACAGGGGCTTGATGCTATCGGGCTTGTCTAGGTTGTCCCACAGAATTTGTTGCACCCGTACAGGTCGTACCCCATCGTAAACTAAGAAAGTTAGCTCGGGGTGTTCCTCTTGGAGTTTTTCATGCGCTTTTTTCAACATATCGGCGACTATTGGCTGAACATAGCATCTGTAGAGATCACCGTATACATCCTTGCCGAAGAAATTGTCTTCGGTAGAATATTTCAAGTCAACAAAAATTCCTGATATAACTGCTTCTACATCCACTAAGCCGGCATCTATAAGGCTTTGTTCGAGTGCGCCTACTTGATCTACTATTTGAAACTGCTCATCACCAATGCTGACCAAATCATTGAAGTCCACACCAGTGGCAGTGGTTTCAGTCATTTTAGTTTCGCAGGCAAAAAGAAGGATCAGGGACAGGAGAGTGAGGGTACGGATGGAAGCATTCATAAGTTTGGGAGATCTGTTAAGGAAGATTTTTCTTGATAACGGTAGCAGAAGCTTGGGCAGTGGGAAGCATAACGATATCCGCCAATACCACATGCGGAGGTCTACTTACGGCGAAGGCGATGGTCTCCGCAATATCTTCGGGAGTTAAGGGTTGGTATCCCTGATACACTGTTTGTGCACGCTCGCTATCACCTTTGAAGCGAACAAGGGAGAATTCTGTCTCTACCAAGCCTGGGTGGACTCCAATAACACGGATGCCGAATGGATTCAGGTCCATGCGCATTCCATTCGTGATGGCATCAACCGCGTGTTTGGAGGCGCAATAAACATTTCCGTTGGGATAGACTTCTTTTCCTGCAATAGATCCTATATTGACGATGGTCCCTTGGGCTCGTACGATCATCCAAGGCATGATAGCTTTGGACACATATAAGAGTCCTTTGACATTGATATCAATCATGGCGTCCCAGTCCTCGACGGAGCCTTGTTGGATAGGGTCTAATCCATGGGCATTGCCAGCATTGTTGACTAGGACATCAATGAGTTGCCAATGAGCAGGTATGGTAGCAATGGTCTCCTGTACATCTTGTTTATCCCTCACATCAAAGCATAGTTTTAAGCAATCCGCACCTTCTAGACGAAGTTCTTTTTCTAACGCTTGCAAGCGTTCCAATCTTCGACCTGTAGCAATAATGTTATAGCCGATTTGAGCGAGAGAAATGGCAGTAGACCAACCTATGCCGGAGGTTGCACCTGTGATGAATGCAATTTTTCTAGTCATATTTCAAGGAGGATATGTTTAAATGGGTTTACCCACTTTTGGTAAGATACAAAAATATCAGAAGGTTTTAAACTAGCGGAATGATTCTTGAGATTTTGTGAAGATTATGGGGTTAACTGAACATGTAATTGGTTACAATCCGAGATATTTCACTTATTTTTGCAACAGATTTAAAATTTAATCTGCTGATAGTGTAAGACTTATTAGTAATGCATTAAAATTCATCTTAAAATTTTTGATAGAATTTTGAATGTTTCAGAAAAGGATATAATTTTGCCATCCGTTAAGACATCTAAAACAAAGAATTCTTAATGGAAATCAGTTGGGGGAATACCAAAGCGGCCAACTGGGACGGACTGTAAATCCGTTGACTTATGTCTTCACAGGTTCGAATCCTGTTTCCCCCACGACTTACATACAGTTTCTGAAAGGAAACATAAGTTCAAAAGCGGGAGTAGCTCAGTTGGTAGAGCGGCAGCCTTCCAAGCTGCAGGTCGCGGGTTCGAGCCTCGTCTCCCGCTCTATGCTTTTACAGCATGTCTAAGTTTAAGCCGACGTAGCTCAGGGGTAGAGTACTTCCTTGGTAAGGAAGGGGTCACGGGTTCAAATCCCGTCGTTGGCTCTGACAACATAGAAAAATTTACTTATCTATATCTTTAACTAAAACAGAGGATTTTCACACATGGCAAAAGCAACCTTTGACCGTTCCAAACCACACGTAAACGTTGGTACGATTGGTCACGTAGACCATGGAAAGACAACTTTGACTGCTGCCATTACAACAGTATTGGCCAAAAAAGGTCTTTCTGAACTAAGAGATTTCTCTTCTATCGACAACGCTCCAGAAGAAAAAGAAAGAGGTATCACTATCAACACATCACACGTAGAGTATCAGACTGAATCAAGACACTACGCGCACGTAGATTGTCCAGGTCACGCTGACTACGTTAAGAACATGGTAACTGGTGCTGCTCAGATGGATGGCGCTATTCTTGTAGTAGCTGCAACTGACGGACCAATGCCACAAACAAGAGAGCACATTCTTCTTGCTCGTCAAGTAGGTGTACCTGCACTTGTTGTGTTCTTGAACAAAGTGGATATGGTAGATGATCCTGAGCTATTGGAACTTGTTGAGATGGAAGTAAGAGAATTGCTTTCTTTCTACGATTTCGATGGAGACAACATTCCTGTAATCGCTGGTTCTGCCCTTGGTGGTTTGAATGGTGAAGCACAGTGGGAAGATAAAATCATGGAATTGATGGACGCTGTGGATAACCACATTCCACTTCCTGAGCGTTTGGTAGACAAAGATTTCTTGATGCCTGTTGAAGACGTATTCTCTATTACTGGTCGTGGAACTGTAGCTACTGGTAGAATCGAAAGAGGTGTTATCAACTCTGGTGATCCTGTAGATATTATCGGTATGGGTGCTCAAGGGCTGAAGTCTACTGTAACTGGTGTTGAAATGTTCCGTAAGATCCTTGACAGAGGTGAAGCGGGTGACAACGTTGGTCTATTGTTGAGAGGTATTGAAAAGTCTCAAATCAGAAGAGGTATGATTATCTGTAAGCCAGGTTCTGTGAAGCCACATGCTCACTTCAACGCTGAGGTTTACGTACTTTCTAAAGAAGAAGGTGGTCGTCATACGCCATTCTTTAACAAATATCGTCCACAGTTCTATTTAAGAACTACTGACGTAACAGGTGAGATTAAACTTCCTGAGAACGTTGAAATGGTTATGCCAGGTGATAACGTTACCATTGAGGTAAATTTGTTAAACGCTGTTGCTTTGGAAAAAGGTCTACGTTTCGCTATCCGTGAGGGTGGTAGAACAGTAGGTGCTGGTCAGGTAACCGAAATTTTGGACTAATCCGAAGTTTATCATAAATAATTAAATGCGATCCTAAAATTTCTTAGGGTCGCATTTGTTTCTTAAAGGTATTATCAATACTTTTGCAGTCCCTTTTGGGCTCAAATTAATCTACGGGCATAGTTCAATGGCAGAATAGCGGTCTCCAAAACCGTTGATGGGAGTTCGAATCTCTCTGCCCGTGCAAATAGAGTAAAACCATGAACGTTAAAAATTTTGTCATAGAGTCGATTGATGAGATGAAAAACAAGGTCACTTGGCCTACGTATTCATTTCTACAGAACAGTGCTGTTTTGGTGCTGGTTGCCTCATTAATATTTGCCTTGGTAATAGGTATAATTGATTTAGGCTTCGAAAATTTGATGAAGTGGTTTTACGACTTATTCTAATCGCATAAAATTTACTGATGGCTGAACATAAGTGGTACGTACTGCGGGTGGTAGCTGGACAAGAGAAAAAAGCCAAGTCATACTTGGATAATGAAATTGTCCGGAATAAACTCGAGGATTTTATTCCCGAAGTTTTGATTCCTTCCGAGAAAGTTTACGAGATGCGCAATGGCAAAAAGCGAGTCAGAGAGAGAAATTTCTTTCCTGGCTATGTTTTGGTTCATGCGGATTTGACTAATGGTGAGGCTAATCACGTAATTACAAGCATACCGGGTGTAATCGGATTTCTTGGATCAAACCAGGGGGGAGCTTCCAAAACCCCTGAACCATTACGACAATCAGAAGTCAATAGGATCTTAGGTCGTGTTGAGGAGATTGATGAGTTTGCTGAGAAATTGGATACTCCATTTATAGTAGGGGAGACCGTTAAAGTAATGGACGGTCCCTTTAGTGGATTCTCGGGTACAATTGAGGAAGTGTTTGAAGATAAGAAAAAGCTTAACGTTATGGTTAAGATTTTCGGTCGAAACACGCCTGTTGAATTAAACTTTATACAAGTAGAAAAACAAGATTAAGAAATGGCTAAGGAAATCACTGGTTATGTGAAATTACAAGTGAAAGGTGGCCAGGCTAATCCTTCACCTCCGGTAGGTCCTGCTCTTGGTTCCAAGGGTTTGAACATCATGGAGTTCTGTAAGCAATTTAATGCCCGTACCCAAGATAAAATGGGTCAGGTATTGCCTGTCTTGATTACTGTTTTTTCTGACAAATCCTTTGAATTCGTAGTAAAAACTCCTCCAGCTGCAAATATGCTGTTGGAAGCTGCGAAAGTGAAGAGTGGTTCTGCTGAACCAAACAGAAAAAAAGTAGGATCCGTAACATGGGATCAAGTTAAGGAGATTGCTGAAGTGAAAATGCCTGACCTAAACGCTTTCAAAGTGGAATCTGCCATGAAAATGATTGCAGGTACCGCTAGAAGTATGGGTATCACTGTTTCTGGAAAAGCCCCTTGGGAGGAATAAATAAAAAACTATGGCTAAGTTAACAAAAAAGCAAAAAGAAGCTCTTTCTAAGTACGACCCAAGCCAGCAGTACTCCTTAGAGGATGCTTCTAAAATCGTAAAAGATATCACACTGACTAAGTTTGATGCTTCAGTAGATGTAGACGTTCGTTTGGGCGTTGATCCACGTAAAGCAGATCAAATGGTGAGAGGTGTGGTAGCTCTTCCGCATGGAACTGGTAAGGATGTTAAAGTACTTGTACTTTGCACTCCTGACAAGGAACAAGAAGCAAAAGAAGCTGGTGCAGATTTCGTAGGTCTAGATGATTTTATTGCAAAAATCGAAGGCGGTTGGACAGATGTTGATGTAATCATCACTATGCCAAACGTCATGGCAAAAGTCGGTAGACTTGGTAGAGTTTTGGGACCTAGAGGCTTGATGCCTAACCCAAAATCAGGTACTGTAACCCTAGAGGTTGGTAAAGCTGTGAAAGAAGTGAAAGCAGGTAAAATTGATTTCAAAGTCGATAAATTCGGAATCATTCATGCAGGCATTGGTAAGGTTTCCTTTACACCTGAACAAATTCAGGACAATGTAAAAGAACTTATCGCTACTATTTCTAAGTTGAAGCCATCTTCATCGAAGGGTACATATTTCAAGAGCATTCACTTATCAAGTACAATGTCTCCTGGTGTTAAAGTAGATAAGGCAAGCATTCAAGGTATTTAATCATGACTAGAGAAGAAAAATTACAAATAATCGAAAGTCTTACCGAGAAGTTCAAAGAAACCCCTTATTTCTACATTACAGATGCAGCAGGGTTCTCAGTAGCTGACGTTAATGCTTTCAGAAGAGCTTGTTATGACAAAGGGATCGAGTACAAAGTGTACAAGAACACCTTAATCAAGAAAGCTTTGGAAAACCTAGATGGTGATTACGGTGATTTCGCCGATCAAGTATTGAAGGGTTCCTCAGGTATCTTGTTTTCAAAAGAGGTAAGTAATTTACCTGCAAAAGTTCTTCTAGATTTCAGAAAGAAGCGTGGTAAGAAGGAAACGCGTCCAGTATTCAAAGGTGCTTACATCGATTCAGATGTATTTGTTGGAGAGGCTAATTTAGAGTTGTTATCTAACCTTAAGTCCAAAAATGAACTTATTGGTGATGTTATCGGCTTGCTACAGGCTCCAATGACCAACTTGGTCTCTGCTCTTCAGAGTGGACCAAATACGATCGCAGGACTTGTGAAAACGCTTTCTGAAAGAGAATAATCAATTTAATCATTTAGTAAAAAATCAACAATTTAAATATTTAATACAATGGCAGATCTTAAACAACTTGCTGATCAGTTGGTAAACTTGACTGTAAAAGAGGTAAAAGAGTTAGCTGATATCCTTAAAGATGAGTATGGTATCGAACCAGCTGCTGCAGCTGTTGCTGTTGCCGGTCCTGGTGCTGGTGCTGGTGCTCCTGAAGTTGAAGAGAAGACTTCATTTGACGTTATCTTGAAAGCTGCTGGTGCTCAAAAGCTTGCAGTAGTGAAGCTTGTGAAAGAATTGACTGGTCTTGGCTTGAAAGAAGCGAAAGAACTAGTGGATGGTGCTCCTAAAGCTGTGAAAGAAGGCGTTGCTAAGGACGAAGCAGATGCTTTGAAAAAGTCTCTAGAAGAAGCTGGAGCTGAAGTAGAAGTAAAATAATTTGATTAACCTTTGCCTGTTTTATAGGTTAAGGTTAAGAGGATAGACCTGACTTTTTGAGTCAGGTCTTTTCCTGTTTGTGCTCAGGATTAAAATTGCACTATTTCTAGCGACAATTGTCGTATTTGGTTAAAAATTATCACTAAAACAAAAACTGCCTTGGCTATCCAGAATCAAACCGAAAGGAAAAGTTTCTCATCTATTAAGGTAGTCAAAGACTATCCGGATTTCCTTGATATCCAATTACAATCTTTTAAAGATTTTTTCCAATTGGATACTCCTGCTGAAAGAAGACGACAGGATGGTTTATTCAAGGTGTTTTCTGAGAACTTTCCAATAAGTGACTCCAGAGAAAACTTTACCCTTGAATTTATTGACTACGCGGTAGATCCACCAAAATACTCTGTAGAGGAGTGTATAGATAGAGGCTTGACTTACTCAGTGCCTTTAAAAGCTAAACTTAGGTTGCTTTGTCATGATGAGGATAATGAAGATTTTGAAACCATCGAACAAGAGGTGTTCTTGGGAAATCTTCCTTACATGACTGAAAAGGGTTCTTTCGTGATCAATGGAGCGGAACGTGTCATCGTTTCTCAGTTACATAGATCTCCAGGTGTATTTTTTGCTCAATCGAAGCATACCAATGGAACCAAACTTTATTCTGCCAGAATTATTCCTTTCAAAGGGAGCTGGATTGAATTTGCAACTGACATCAATAATGTCATGTATGCTTACATCGATCGTAAGAAAAAATTCCCAGTTACCACGCTTTTAAGAGCCATTGGTTATGGTTCTGATAAAGAGATTCTTGACCTTTTTGGTTTATCTGAAGAAATCGAAGCCACTAAAGGAAGTTTAAAGAAAATTGCTGGAAGAAAATTAGCTGCCCGTGTTCTTAAAACTTGGGTGGAAGATTTTGTGGATGAAGATACAGGTGAAGTGGTCTCTATTGATAGAAATGAAGTTCTATTGGAAAGAGATTCCATCTTGACCGAAGAAGATATTGAATTGATTTTGGATTCTGGTGCGAAGTCCATCATCCTTCACAGAGAAGATGTTAACGTTGCCGATTTTTCCATTATATATAACACCCTTCAGAAGGATAATTCCAATTCGGAAAAAGAAGCTGTAGAGGTGATTTATCGTCAATTGAGAAATACCGAAGCTCCTGATGAGGCGACTGCTAGAGAAGTAATCCATGGATTGTTCTTCTCTGACAAACGTTATGACTTAGGGGAAGTGGGCCGATACAGAATTAATAAAAAACTTGGATTGAGCATCGATCCTGAGAAAATTGTATTGACCACGGAAGATATCATCAACATCGTGAAGTACTTGATCGGTTTGATCAATTCCAAGGCTGTTGTAGATGATATTGATCACCTTTCTAACAGAAGAGTACGTACGGTTGGTGAGCAATTGTACAGCCAGTTTGGTGTTGGTCTTGCAAGAATGTCAAGAACAATCCGTGAGCGTATGAATGTTCGTGACAACGAAGACTTCAAACCAGTTGACTTGATCAATGCACGTACGCTTTCATCTGTGATCAATTCCTTCTTCGGAACCAATCAGCTATCTCAGTTTATGGATCAGACCAACCCATTGGCTGAACTGACCCATAAGAGAAGATTATCTGCCCTTGGGCCAGGTGGTCTTTCTAGAGAGCGTGCAGGTTTTGAGGTTCGTGACGTTCACTATACGCACTATGGTCGTTTGTGTACGATTGAAACGCCAGAAGGTCCTAACATTGGTTTGATCTCTTCTTTGTGTGTACATGCGAAGGTCAATTCCATGGGATTCTTGGAAACTCCTTACAGAAAAGTAGCGGCTGGAAAGGTGAGCATGGATCCAAATGACATCGTATTCCTGACTGCTGAAGAAGAAGATAATAATAACATTGCTCAGGCAAATGCTCCATTGGATGACAAAGGAGGTTTTATCAATGAGCGTGTAAAAGCACGTTTGGAAGGTGATTTCCCTGTATTGACTCCTGATGAGATCAATTACATGGACGTGGCCCCAAATCAAATTGTATCTGTTGCAGCTTCGTTGATTCCTTTCTTGGAGCATGATGATGCAAACAGAGCCTTGATGGGATCCAACATGCAACGTCAGGCAGTTCCTTTGTTGAGACCGGAATCCCCTTATGTGGGTACAGGCTTGGAAGGTAAAGCTGCTAGAGATTCTAGAGCATTGGTATTGGCAGAAGCTAATGGTGTTGTAGAATATGTAGATGCTACCAAAATCACTATTAAGTATGATTTGACCGATGACGAGTTGTTGGTTAACTTCAGTGATGAATATAAAACATACAGCCTTATCAAGTTCAGAAGAACTAACCAAGATACTACGATCAACTTGACACCTTTGGTGTTGAAAGGAGACCGTGTAACTAAAGGTCAGGTATTAGTAGAGGGCTATTCTACCAATAGAGGTGAACTAGCGTTAGGTAAAAACTTGAGAGTGGCTTACATGCCTTGGCAAGGGTATAACTTTGAGGATGCTATTGTAATCTCTGAACGTGTGGTCCGCGAGGATATCTTTACATCTATCCACATTGAAGAGTTTCAGTTGGAAGTAAGGGATACGAAGCGTGGGGAAGAAGAATTGACTTCTGAAATTCCAAACGTATCTGAAGAAGCTGTTAAGCATTTGGATGAGAATGGTATTATCCGGGTAGGTGCTGAGGTAAAAGAAGGTGATATCATCATCGGTAAAATCACTCCAAAAGGAGAAACCGATCCAACTCCTGAAGAGAAGTTGCTTCGTGCAATCTTTGGTGATAAAGCGGGTGATGTGAAAGATGCTTCCTTGAAAGCTTCTCCATCCTTGAATGGTGTGGTAATTGAAACCAAACTATTTTCTAGACCTAAGAAAGATAAGGATCTCCGCGTGAAAGCAAAAGCTGAAGTCGAGAAGTTGAAGGGCAAGTATGCCAAAGACTTGTTAGGCATTAGAGCACGGATGATCAATAAATTGATTACGTTGTTAGATGGATTAACCTCTAGTGGCGTAAGGCATAAATTTGGTGATGAAATTATCTCTAAAGGTGTGAAGTTTAACGCAAAGAATATAGAGCAAAACCTATTCCCTGCGAAAAACCCATACAGAGATGAGTCTAACTACAATGTTCCTGAGGAGGCAAACCTCATCTCGGATATCATCTTGGATGATTGGACCGAAGATGCTCGGGTAAATTCATTGGTTCAGCAGTTGGTGAAAAACTACGTGAACTCCAGAAATGAAATTTCCGGCAGATTCAAGAGAGACAAGTTTACCTTGGAAGTAGGGGATGAGTTACCAGCAGGTATCGTACAATTGGCTAAAGTGTACATTGCTAAAAAGCGTAAGCTTAAAGTAGGTGATAAGATGGCTGGTCGTCACGGTAACAAAGGTATCGTGGCAAGAATCGTAAGAGATGAGGATATGCCATTCTTGGAAGACGGAACTCCTATGGACATTGTATTGAATCCATTGGGTGTACCTTCCCGAATGAACATCGGACAGATTTACGAAACAGTTCTTGCGTGGGCAGGTTACAAGTTAGGCAAGAAATATGCTACTCCTATCTTCGATGGTGCTACTATGGAAGAGGTTGCCGCTGAATTGGATACGGCAGGATTGCCAGCTTACGGAAGAACGTATCTATACGATGGTTTGTCCGGTAAGATGTTTGATCAGCCTGTAACAGTAGGTATAGCGTACATGTTGAAATTGGGTCACTTGGTAGATGACAAGATGCACGCAAGATCCATTGGACCATACTCTTTGATTACACAACAACCATTGGGTGGTAAAGCACAGTTTGGTGGTCAGCGATTTGGAGAGATGGAAGTGTGGGCTTTGGAGGCCTTCGGTGCTTCCCACGTATTGCAGGAGATTTTGACAGTAAAATCTGATGACGTGGTAGGTAGAGCGAAAGCATATGAGGCTATTGTAAAAGGTGAAAACCTTCCAAAACCAAATATTCCTGAATCATTCAACGTATTGGTTCACGAATTGAGAGGTTTGGCTCTTGAAATCACCTTAGATTAATTCAAAAATAATGGGCCGCAAGGCCCTTAACATACTCTTCAACAATTATGGCGTTCAGAAAAAACAAAAAACTAAACAACGACTTCTCCAGAGTCACCATTAGTTTGGCCTCTCCAGAATCCATTCTGGATAGTTCACACGGTGAAGTAACGCAGCCCGAAACAATCAATTACAGAACCTATAAGCCTGAAATGGGGGGATTGTTCTGTGAGCGTATTTTCGGTCCTGTGAAAGATTGGGAGTGTCATTGTGGTAAGTACAAGCGCATAAGATACAAGGGCATTATCTGTGACCGTTGTGGTGTTGAAGTGACTGAAAAGAAAGTAAGAAGAGAGCGTATGGGCCACATCGAATTGGTGGTGCCTGTAGCGCATATCTGGTACTTCAAGTCGCTTCCAAACAAAATCGGTTACTTGTTAGGTTTGCCTACCAAGAAATTGGATCAAATTGTTTATTACGAAAGATACGCTGTTGTTCAAGCTGGTATCAAGGCAGAAGACGGCATTCAGTACCTAGATTTTTTGACTGAAGATGAGTATTTGGACATCATGGACAAGCTTCCGAAGGAAAATCATATGCTTGATGATGACGATCCAAATAAATTCATCGCCAAAATGGGTGCAGAAGCGATTGAAATGCTTTTGGCTCGTTTGGATTTGGATGATCTATCCTACAGCTTGAGACATCAGGCAGCTACCGATACTTCTCAGCAGAGAAAAGCAGAAGCATTGAAGCGTTTGAAAGTTGTAGAAGCTTTTAGAGATGCAAGAACACGTATTGAAAATCGTCCAGAGTGGATGGTCGTTCGTATGGTTCCTGTCATTCCACCAGAATTGAGACCATTGGTTCCTTTGGATGGAGGTCGTTTTGCAACTTCCGATTTGAACGATTTGTACAGAAGAGTAATCATCCGTAACAACCGTTTGAAGCGTTTGATTGATATCAAAGCGCCAGAAGTAATTTTGAGAAATGAGAAAAGGATGTTACAGGAAGCTGTAGATTCTTTATTTGATAACTCAAGAAAAGTAAATGCTGTAAGAGCAGATGGTAACCGAGCCTTGAAATCACTTTCCGATATGTTGAAAGGTAAGCAAGGTCGTTTCCGTCAAAACTTGTTAGGGAAGCGTGTGGATTACTCCGGACGTTCTGTAATCGTCGTAGGTCCTGAATTGAAACTACACGAGTGCGGTCTTCCTAAAAATATGGCAGCTGAGCTTTTCAAGCCGTTCATCATTCGTAAGTTGATTGAAAGAGGCATTGTAAAGACAGTTAAGTCTGCGAAGAAAATTGTTGATAGAAAAGATCCTGTAGTTTGGGATATCTTGGAGAACGTGTTGAAAGGACACCCTGTGTTGCTTAACCGTGCCCCAACGCTTCACAGACTAGGGATTCAGGCTTTCCAGCCTAAGTTGATCGAAGGAAAAGCGATTCAGTTACATCCATTGGTATGTACTGCATTCAACGCTGACTTTGATGGTGACCAAATGGCGGTACACGTACCGTTGGGTCATGAGGCGATTTTGGAAGCTTCCACCTTGATGCTATCTTCTCACAATATCTTAAACCCTGCGAATGGTGCACCGATTACGGTACCTTCTCAGGACATGGTTTTGGGTCTTTACTACGTAACCAAAGGAAAGAAATCAACTCCTGAAGAGATTGTGGACGGTGAAGGGATGACCTTCTACGGTGAAGAAGAGGTCATCATCGCAATGAATGAAGGACAAGTTTCTAAGCATGCTCACATCAAGTGTAAAGTGAAGGTGAGAAATGAAGATGGAACGATTGCAGAAAAAATTATCGATACAGTTGCAGGACGATTGATTTTCAATCAGTTTGTGCCAGAAGAGGTAGGTTTTGTAAACGAGTTGTTGACGAAGAAAAAGCTACAACAAATCATCTCTGAAGTAGTGAAGATTTGTGGTGTAGCTAGAACAGCTCAATTCTTGGATGATATCAAACACCTTGGATTCCAAATGGCTTATCAAGGCGGACTTTCAATGGGTCTGAATGATGTAATTATCCCGGAAGCAAAAGATACCTTGGTAAATAAGGCTAAAGAAGAGGTGGAGCAAATCTCCAGCAACTACTACATGGGTCTTATTACAGATAACGAGCGTTACAATCAAGTAATTGATATCTGGACAAGAACTAACTCCAATTTGACAAACATTTTGATGAAGCAAATGGAGGAGGATAAGCAAGGATTTAATGCTATCTACATGATGATGCACTCTGGAGCTAGAGGTTCTAGAGAGCAGATCCGTCAGTTGGGTGGTATGAGAGGTTTGATGGCTAAGCCACAAAAGAACTTGCAAGGTTCCGTTGGTGAGATCATTGAAAACCCAATTCTATCCAACTTTAAAGAAGGATTGGATGTATTGGAATACTTTATCTCTACACACGGTGCTCGTAAAGGTCTTGCAGATACAGCATTGAAAACTGCCGATGCGGGTTACCTAACCCGTCGACTGGTGGATGTTGCTCAGGATATGATTATCTCTGAGGAGGATTGCGGTACTTTGAGAGGTTTGGTTGTTTCTGCATTGAAAGACAATGATGAGATTGTGGAGCCACTTTCTGAGCGTATCCTTGGTAGAGTATCTGTCCACGATGTGTACGATCCGATTTCCGAAGAATTATTGATCCCATCAGGTATCGAAATTACAGAAGAAATTGCTAAGAGAGTAGATGAGTCAGCTATTGACGAAGTTGAAATACGTTCTGTTCTTACCTGTGAGACCCGTAGAGGTGTTTGCGGTAAGTGTTATGGACGTAACTTGGCTACCGGAGCCATGGTTCAGGCAGGTGAGTCTGTGGGTGTAATTGCCGCACAGTCTATCGGTGAGCCAGGTACACAGTTGACCTTGAGAACATTCCACGTTGGTGGTACTGCTTCTAACATGGCGGTTGATGCGAGCATCAACGCTAAGTTTGACGGGGTAGTTGAATTCGAAGAGGAATTGAGATGGATCGAAACTACCAACAAAGATGGAGAGAAAATCTCTATCGTCATGGGTAGATCAGGTGAAATCAGAATCAACGATGCGAAGTCTGGCAAAACACTTGTGTCTAATCACGTGCCTTACGGTGCGATCTTGAATGTACAGGATGGTCAGAAAATTGCAAAAGGCGATTCTTTATGTACTTGGGATCCATACAATGCGGTTATTCTTTCCGAATTTGATGGAGAAGTGGAGTTTGACGCGATCATAGAGGGCATCACCTTTAAGGAAGTTGCCGATGATCAAACAGGCTTTAGAGAAAAAGTAATCATTGATACAAAAGATAAAACTAAGAATCCAGCGGTAGTAGTTAACTATGGTGAGGAGTCTAAGGGGTATAACATTCCAGTAGGAGCTCACTTAGCTGTTGAGGCAGGTGAAAAAGTGAAAGCTGGACAAATCTTGGTGAAAATCCCACGTTCTGTAGGTAAAACTAGAGATATCACGGGTGGTCTACCACGAGTGACAGAATTGTTTGAGGCAAGAAACCCATCCAATCCAGCGGTGGTTTCTGAAATCGACGGTGTGGTAACTTATGGTGGTATCAAGCGAGGTAACCGTGAAATCTTCATTGAATCCAGAGATGGTGTTAGAAAGCGTTACATGGTTTCACTTTCCAAGCATATCTTGGTTCAGGAAAATGACTTTATCAGAGCTGGTGAGCCATTATCCGATGGTGCCATCACTCCAAACGATATCCTATCCATCAAAGGACCAACTGCTGTGCAGGAATACTTGGTGAATGAGATTCAGGAAGTTTACAGATTGCAAGGTGTGAAGATCAACGATAAGCACATCGAAGTAATTGTAAGTCAAATGATGCAAAAAGTAGAGATCTTGGACGCAGGTGATACTAATTTCTTGCAAAATCAAGTAGTTGATAAATGGGCATTCAGAGAAGAAAACGATAATATCCTAGACAAAAAAGTGGTTATGGATGCAGGAGATTCTTCTACCTTGAAGCCAGGGATGATCATTACTTCCAGAAGGTTGAGAGATGAAAATTCCAGCTTGAAGCGTAAGGATTTGAAATTGGTACAAGTAAGAGATGCTGAAACTGCCGTTTCCAAGCCAACCTTGCAAGGTATTACTGCTGCATCATTGGGTACAGAAAGCTTTATTTCAGCAGCATCCTTCCAGGAGACGACGAAGGTGTTGAGTGAGGCAGCTATCCGAGGTAAGCGTGATGAGCTATTGGGTCTGAAAGAAAACGTAATTGTAGGTCATTTGATCCCTGCAGGTACAGGTCAGCGTAAGTTCCAAAGCATGATCGTAGGATCATTGGAGGAGATGGACCGCATGACAAATGAAAGAGACCGTACAGCAAAAAAATCCAAAGAGGCTGTTAAATAAATAAACGTCTAATTATTGAAAGGCCTGTATTCACGTACAGGCCTTTTTTAATCCTTATATGATATGGACCAAAATAATCAACCGAATCAACAAATAGATGTGGAATTGACAGAAGAGGTGGCTGAGGGTATTTACTCCAACTTAGCCATGATTGCCCATTCCAATTCAGAATTTGTTATTGATTTTATCCGTCTGATGCCAGGTGTGCCTAAAGCCAAGGTGAAATCACGCATTATTATGACCCCCGATCATGCTAAAAGATTGCTAGCAGCCTTGAAGGACAATATTGCCAAGTACGAGGAAGCATTCGGGAAGATCCCTACAGGACAGGAAGCACCGGGATTCCCGATGAATTTTGGGGGAAACTTTGGCGAGGCTTAATAAAAATATAACAGCTTAATTTTGTTTGTTTTACCGATTTCCCTACCTTTGCAGTCCAAAATTTACAAGTTTAAAGGAAGTATTTATAAATCTATCAGTTAATGCCTACTATACAACAGTTAGTAAGAAAAGGTAGAAACGTCCTAGAGACCAAATCCAAGTCAAAAGCTTTGGATGCATGTCCTCAAAGACGTGGTGTATGTACCAGAGTGTACACTACCACCCCGAAGAAGCCAAACTCAGCGATGAGAAAAGTGGCCAGGGTTAGATTGACGAATGGTAAAGAGGTGAATGCCTACATTCCAGGAGAGGGTCACAATTTGCAAGAGCACTCGATCGTATTGATCAGAGGTGGTCGTGTAAAGGATCTACCAGGTGTACGTTACCACATTATCAGAGGTGCATTGGATACTGCAGGAGTAAAAGACCGTAAGCAAGGTCGCTCCAAGTACGGTGCTAAAAGACCTAAGCCAGGAGCTCCAGCTGCTGCAACAGGCAAAAAGAAATAATTAATAACATTACAAAGAAATGAGAAAAGCGAAACCAAAGAAGAGATATATTCTTCCTGATCCGAAGTTCAATGATACTTTGGTAACAAAGTTCGTTAACTGTCTAATGGTAGATGGTAAGAAGAGTATTGCTTACAAAATCTTCTACGATGCAATCGAGAAGGTTGAACAAAAAGTAGGTGAGAACGGTCTTGAGGTTTGGAAAAAAGCGCTTAACAATATCACTCCAGCCGTAGAGGTGAAGAGTCGTAGAGTTGGTGGTGCTACGTTCCAGGTCCCAATGGAAGTTAGACCTGAAAGAAAATTGTCCCTAGGTATTAAATGGATGATCAATTATGCCAGAAAAAGGGGTGAGAAGACTATGATGGATAGATTAGCAGGTGAAATCATCTCCGCATCCAAAGGTGAAGGTGCGGCTGTTAAGAAGAAAGATGATACACACAGAATGGCTGAAGCCAATAAAGCATTCTCACACTTTAGATTTTAATAGGTAATGTCAAGAGATTTAAAATATACTAGGAATATTGGTATTGCTGCGCACATTGATGCAGGTAAGACCACGACCACTGAACGTATCCTTTTTTACTCCGGCGTCAGCCATAAAATCGGTGAAGTACACGACGGAGCAGCTACCATGGACTGGATGGCCCAAGAGCAAGAAAGAGGTATTACCATTACTTCTGCTGCTACCACAGTTTTTTGGAATTACAGAGATAATAAATATCAAATCAACATCATCGATACTCCTGGACACGTTGACTTCACGGTAGAAGTTAACAGATCTTTGAGAATCTTAGATGGTTTGGTGTTCCTTTTCAGTGCAGTTGATGGTGTGGAACCACAGTCTGAGACTAACTGGAGACTAGCTGATAACTATAAAGTAGCCCGTATCGGTTTCGTTAACAAAATGGATAGATCCGGTGCTAACTTCCTTGAAGTTTGTAAACAAGTAAAAGAAATGTTAGGAAGTCATGCTGTTCCTTTGCAGCTTCCTATCGGTGCCGAAGACAAGTTCAAAGGGGTAGTTGACTTGATCAACAACCGTGCGATCACTTGGAATGAGGCAGATATGGGGATGACTTATGAAGTGATTCCTATGCCTGAGGATATGGTGGAAGAAGTAGCACAGTGGAGAGAGCATTTGTTGGAATCAGTTGCTGAGTTTGATGAGTCTTTGATGGAGAAATACTTCGAAGATCCAGATTCAATCACAGAGGCTGAAATCTTAGCTGCTCTTCGTGAAGCTACTATCCAAATGAAAATCGTTCCTATGGTTTGTGGTTCATCTTTCAAAAATAAAGGTGTACAGACCATGTTGGATTTGGTAATGGAATTATTGCCTTCTCCACTGGATAAGGACGAAATCATTGCTCATGAACTTGACAATGAAGAAAAAGAAGTAAAAATTGGACCTGACGAAAAAGAGCCATTTGCTGGCTTGGCTTTCAAAATTGCAACTGATCCATTTGTGGGTAGATTGTGTTTCGTAAGAGCCTATTCAGGTGTATTGGAATCTGGTTCATACGTATTCAATAGCCGTTCAGGCAATAAGGAACGTATTTCCCGCGTATTCCAAATGCATGCTAATAAGCAAAACCAAATCCCAAGACTACAAGCTGGAGATATCGGTGCAGTAGTTGGTTTCAAAGATATCAAGACTGGTGATACCCTATGCGACGAAAAGCGTAAAGTAGTATTGGAGTCAATGGTATTCCCTGAGCCGGTTATCGGATATGCTATTGAGCCTAAAACTCAAGCAGATGTTGATAAATTGGGTATGGCGATCGCAAAATTGGTAGAAGAAGATCCAACACTTCAAGTGAATACTGATCATGAAACTGGTCAGACTATCTTGAGAGGTATGGGTGAACTTCACCTTGAAATCATCATTGACCGTCTGAAGAGAGAATTTAAGGTTGAAATCAACCAAGGTGCTCCTCAGGTTGCTTATAAAGAAGCTTTATTTGGTTCAGTTGAACACAAAGAAGTGTATAAGAAGCAGACAGGTGGTAAAGGTAAGTTTGCTGATATCGTGTTCGAATTAGGACCTAAGGATCCAGATCCAGAAACTGGTGAGATCAAACAAGGGTTGGATTTCGTAAACGGTATCGTGGGTGGTGTGATTCCAAAAGAATTCATCGCTCCAGTTCAGAAAGGTTTCACAGAAGCTATGAAGAACGGTCCTTTGGCAGGTTACCCAATCGAGTCTATGAAAGTACGATTGTTCCACGGTTCTTACCATGACGTTGACTCCGATGCATTGTCTTTTGAATTAGCTGCAAGAATTGGTTTCAAGGAAGCTGCTAAGAAGTGTAGACCACAATTGTTGGAGCCAATCATGGCCGTAGACGTAGTAACACCAGATGAGTACACTGGACCTATCACGGGTGACTTGAACAGAAGAAGAGGTTTGATGAAAGGTATGGATACCAAAGGTTCTTCTACAGTAGTAAAGGCAAGTGTTCCATTATCTGAATTGTTCGGTTATGTAACTGACTTGAGAACGATCTCTTCTGGTAGAGCAACAGCGTCTTTGACGTTCTCTCACTACGAGCCAGTTCCAACCAATATCGCTGAACAAGTGATTGCGAAAGTAAAAGGTGAAAAAGCCTAAATCCTGAAAGAAAATGAATCAGAAAATCAGAATAAAACTAAAATCATACGATCACAGCTTGGTGGATAAGTCATCAGAGAAGATCGTAAAGGCGGTAAAAGCTACTGGTGCTATTGTGGTGGGGCCAATTCCATTGCCTACAAAGAAGGAGAAATTCACTGTGTTGAAATCTCCTCACGTAAACAAGAAAGCGAGAGATCAATATCAGCTTTGTACTTACAAGCGCTTGGTAGACATCTACAGCAACAGCTCAAAGACAGTGGATGCTTTGATGAAGATCGAGCTTCCAAGTGGAGTTGATGTAGAAATCAAAGTCTGACGGATCATTCACTCCCATACTGAAACCTGCAGCGTTTTCGTTGCAGGTTTTATTTTTTATATGTTTGAAGGGGCGATTTTTGGAGAGAAGTTAGCTTATGGAGCTTTCGCCAAATTTATTTTGGTAAATAATTGAAAATATTGAAGTTGGGTTTTGCATGGTGAAATTAAATTGATAACTTTGCAGTCCTTAAAAAGGGCCCATCTGCGTAAGCAATTGGGTTTCAAGTTTATTATATAACAGAAGATGTCTGGAATAATAGGTAAAAAAGTAGGAATGACTAGTATTTTCAGTGCCGATGGACGTAATGTCGCATGCACGTTAATAGAAGCTGGTCCTTGCGTAGTGACGCAAGTAAAAAATGTTGAAACAGACGGGTACAACGCTGTTCAATTGGCATTCGGTGAGCGTAAGGAGAAAAACACTCCTAAGCCATTGATGGGGCACTTTAAAAAGGCCGGCACCACGCCAAAGCAGAAAGTTGTTGAATTCAGAGACTTTAGAGTCGAATTCGAAGGTCAGGTTGATCTTGGAAAAACCGTAGAAGCTGGTCAGGTATTCGTAGAAGGTGACTTCGTAGATGCGATCGGAACTTCCAAAGGTAAAGGTTTTCAAGGTGTTGTGAAAAGGCATGGATTTGCTGGTGTGGGTGGTCAAACTCACGGTCAGCACAACAGACAAAGACACCCTGGATCTATTGGTGCTTGTTCTTGGCCTTCAAGAGTATTTAAAGGTATGAGAATGGCAGGTAGAACTGGTGGTGACAGAGTGAAAGTTGTCAACCTAAAGGTCCTAAAAATCTATCCTGAGAAGAACTTGCTACTTGTGAGTGGTTCTGTTCCTGGTCCAAAAAATTCTTTCGTTATTCTAGAGAAGTAAGAAAATGGAATTAGCAGTATTAAAACATAACGGCGAAGATACAGGTAGAAAAATCACGCTATCAGACGAGGTTTTTGCAATAGAGCCAAACGATCACGCGATCTACCTAGATGTCAAACAATTTTTGGCTAACCAGAGACAGGGTACTCACAAATCTAAGGAAAGAAACGAGATCGCTGGTTCAACCAAGAAAATCAAAAAGCAAAAAGGTACCGGTGGTGCCAGAGCGGGTTCAATTAAATCTCCATTGTTCAGAGGAGGAGGTAGAGTTTTTGGTCCTAAGCCAAGAGATTACTCTTTCAAGTTGAATAAGAAATTGAAGCAATTGGCTCGTAAGTCTGCTTTGTCATATAAAGTTAAAGAGAACAGCTTAGTAGTATTGGAGAGCATCAGTTTTGATTCTCCTAAGACTAAAAACTACATCTCTTTCTTGAATGGTCTTGCACTTACTGATAAGAAGTCCTTGTTAGTTCTTCCTGAAGTAAATAAGAATGTGTACTTGTCCAGCAGAAACCTTGCAAAGGCGAAAGTGGTAACGGTTGATTCTTTGAATACATATGAGTTGTTGAATGCTGACAGCTTGGTATTGTGCGAAGGCGCTGTAAGTAAATTAGAAACCATTTTATCGTAAGAAGTCATGCAGATATTAAAGAGACCTTTGATTACGGAGAAGATTTCTGCCATGAACGAAAAAGGCGTTTATGGATTTGTAGTTGAGAAAACAGCTACTAAGCCAGAAATTAAAGCAGCCATCGAGAAAATGTACGGTGTGAAGGTAGAGGATATTCGTACCTTGAGAATGCCAGGAAAGCCAAAGACCCGTTACACCAAAACTAAAATAGTTTCAGGATTTTCCAAGCCATTCAAAAAGGCTATTGTGAAGATTGCTGAAGGTGAAGTGATCGATTTTTACGGAGAAATTTAATTGAATCATAGATAACAATGGCAGTTAGAAAATTAAAGCCTGTTACGCCGGGTACAAGATTTAGAGTTGCTCCTGTATTTGATGAAATTACTGCATCAAAGCCAGAGAAGTCTTTATTGGCCCCGTTGAAAAAAACAGGTGGTAGAAATAATGCAGGTAAAATGACCAATCGCTATATCGGTGGTGGTCACAAGAGAAGACTTAGAATCATTGATTTTAAGCGTAACAAATTTGGTATCCCTGCTGTAGTGAAGACAATTGAGTACGATCCTAACAGATCTGCGCGAATTGCCTTATTGTTCTACACAGATGGTACTAAAACCTACATTATTGCCCCGGAAGGTTTGCAAGTTGGACAAACAGTGATTTCCGGTGAGAGTGTTGCTCCAGAAGTGGGTAATGCGATGCACATGACCAATATGCCTTTAGGTACAATTGTTCACAACATCGAACTTAAGCCAGGAAAAGGTGGCGCTTTGGCACGAAGTGCGGGCGGCTATGCTCAGATTGTAGCGAGAGAAGGTAAGTACGTAACTGTAAAATTACCATCTGGCGAAATGAGATTAATCCTTGGTGCGTGTTTGGCTACAGTAGGTACTGTATCCAATGCTGACCATATGAATGTTAGGTTAGGTAAAGCTGGTAGAAACCGTTGGTTGGGAAGAAGACCTAGAACCAGAGGTGTGGCGATGAACCCTGTTGATCACCCTATGGGTGGTGGTGAGGGCCGTTCATCCGGTGGACACCCAAGATCTAGAAAAGGCTTACTTGCAAAAGGTAAGAAAACTAGATCACCTAAGAAGTATTCAAATAAATTCATTATCAGTAGACGTACGAAATAATTATGGCACGTTCATTAAAAAAGGGTCCTTATATAGAGCACCATTTGGCTAAGAAAGTGGATGTCATGAACGAATCAGGGAAAAAGTCTGTGATTAAAACATGGTCCAGAAGATCAATGATCTCCCCAGATTTCGTAGGCCACACCTTTGCTGTGCATAATGGAAACAAATTCATTCCTGTTTTTGTGACTGACAACATGGTTGGACATAAGCTAGGAGAATTTGCACCTACCAGAAACTTCAGAGGTCACATCGCCAAAAAAGATAAAGGAAAGAGATAATCATGGAAGCAATAGCAAGATTAAACAACGTTCCTACTTCTCCACGCAAAATGCGTTTGGTAGCTGACCTCGTGAGAGGTAAAAGAGTAGGACATGCACTCAGCATATTGAAGTTTACTCCGAACCACGGTTCCATTAAGTTAGAGAAGCTTCTTCTTTCTGCTGTAGCCAACTGGCAAGCGAAAAACCCAGATGTAAAGCTGGAAGATGCAGATTTATATGTGAAAACTATTTTTGTTGACGAAGGTCGTATGTTGAAAAGACTGAGACCTGCTCCTCAAGGAAGAGCTCACAGAATCCGTAAAAGATCAAATCATGTAACCTTGATTGTTGACGCAGTCGATGCAGGTGTTACCGCTGATGAAGTAGAAACAACAGAAAACAACTAATTAAAATCAGACTATGGGACAAAAAATCAACCCAATTGGTTTTAGACTTGGTGTAATCAAGGGATGGGACTCTAACTGGTACGGTGGCAAAGATTTTGCTGAGAAGCTGTATGAAGATCAGCAAATCAGGAAATACGTCAACGCTAGAATTCCAAAAGGAGGTATCTCAAAAGTTATCATCGAAAGAACTTTGAAGAGAATCACATTGACGATCCACACGGCAAGACCAGGAGTGGTAATCGGTAAAGGTGGTGCTGAAGTTGATAAATTGAAGGAGGAGTTGAAAAAACTTACCAACAAGGATGTACAAATCAACATCTTTGAAATTAAGCGTCCTGAATTGGATGCGAAGTTGGTAGGTGAGTCAATTGCTCAGCAATTACAAGCTAGAATTTCCTTTAGAAGAGCAATGAAACAATCCATTGCTGCAACCATGAGAGTGGGAGCTGAAGGTATCAAAATCAAACTTTCCGGTAGATTGGGTGGTGCTGAGATGGCACGTTCTGAAATGTACAAAGAAGGAAGAATTCCTTTGCATACATTGAGAGCTGACATTGATTATGCAGTTTCTGAAGCCTTGACTGTCTATGGTATCATTGGTATCAAAGTATGGATCTTCAAAGGTGAAGTGTACGGAAAGAGAGACCTTTCTCCAAATATTGGTGCTGCTGAGAGCAAATCTAATGCTGGTAATCAAGCCAACAGAGGAAAGCGCAGAGAAGGCGGACCAAAGAGAAGAAAGAGAAATAACTAATTTATCACCATTAGTGAGAAATCATGTTACAGCCTAAAAGAACAAAATATAGAAAAATGCATAAGGGCAGGATCAAAGGGATCGCTCAGAGAGGACACACACTCTCTTTCGGTAACTTTGGTATCAAGTCCCTAGAGGCAGGTTGGATAACTTCCCGTCAGATTGAGGCCGCTCGTATTGCTATGACAAGAGCAATGAAGAGAGAAGGTCAGGTTTGGATCAGAATTTTCCCTGACAAACCAATCACTAAGAAGCCTGCTGAAGTACGTATGGGTAAAGGTAAAGGTGCTCCTGAATACTGGGTAGCAGTAATCAAGCCAGGAACAATCCTTTTTGAAGCTACTGGCGTAAGCTTGGAAGTGGCAAAAGAGGCCTTGAGATTGGCACAGCAAAAACTTCCTGTTAGTACGAATTTCATTGTACGTAGAGATTACGTAGGATAATAAACACTATGAAAAACTCAGAAATCAGATCACTTTCCGAAAGTGAAATCATCGAGCGTATAGCCGCTGAGCAGCAAAATTTAACTAAGTTAAACTTCGCTCATGCTATTTCTCCTATTGAGAATCCAAATAAAATTAGGGAATCAAGACGTTTTATCGCGAGACTACAAACGATCTTGACAGAAAAACAAAGAGCTAAATAAGAAAAAGATGGCTACTACTGAGAGAAATCTACGTAAAGAGAGAATTGGCAAAGTAGTCAGCAACAAGATGGATAAATCCATTACAGTTGCCGTAGAGAGAAAGGTAAAACACCCAATCTACGGCAAGTTTGTTGCCAAGACTACCAAATTTATGGTTCATGACGAGACAAATGATGCTAGAGAAGGCGATGTTGTCAAAATTAGCGAAACTCGTCCGCTGAGTAAAAACAAGCGTTGGAGATTAGTAGAAATTATAGAAAGGGCTAAGTAATCATGATACAGCAAGAATCCAGACTAAGCGTGGCGGATAATTCCGGTGCCAAAGAGGTGCTCGTAATCCGCGTGTTGGGTGGTACCAAGAAAAGGTATGCTTCCATCGGAGACAAAGTTGTAGTAACAGTTAAATCTGCTCTTTCTTCCAGCAACATGAAAAAAGGTACCGTTTCTAAAGCGGTTATCGTGAGAACGAAGAAAGAAATCAGACGTAAAGACGGTTCTTACATCAGATTCGAAGATAATGCAGCTGTATTGTTGAACAACAACAACGAGCCAAGAGGTAGCCGTATTTTCGGTCCTGTTGCAAGAGAGTTGAGAGATAAGCAGTATATGAAGATTGTATCTTTAGCCCCAGAAGTATTGTAATCATGGAAAGAAAATTTAACAAACAGCCAAAGCTACATATCAGAAGAGACGATGTCGTAAAGGTATTGTCAGGCGATGATAAAGGCAAAACAGGCAAGATATTGTCTGTTGATCTTGAAAAAAGAAGGGCTATCGTAGAAGGTCTTAACATGGTAACAAAACATGTTAAACCAACTGCTTCCAATCCTCAAGGAGGAATCGAGAAAAAAGAAGCTCCTATTCACATTAGTAACCTTATGCTTGTAGATCCTAAGACGGGTGAAGCTACCAAAACAGGTAGAAAAAGAAATGAGCAAGGTAAATTGGTAAGGTATTCCAAAAAAACAGGGGAGGTGATCAATGGCTAAGCCTAGAGTAAAAGATAGATATTTGACTGAAATTGCTCCAGCGCTTAAGGAGAAGTTTCAATATAAGTCAGTGATGCAGGTCCCTAAATTGACAAAAATTGTTGTTAATAAGGGTATCGGTGCAGCGGTAGCTGATAAAAAATTGGTTGATCAAGGTGTAGAAGAGCTTGGCTTAATCACTGGTCAGAGAGCTGTAGCTACAAAGGCGAAAACTTCTGTATCCAACTTCAAGTTGAGAGAAGGAATGCCAATTGGTGCAAAAGTTACTCTTAGAGGTAACAAAATGTACGAATTCTTAGACAGATTGATGACTGTTGCTCTTCCTCGTGTGAGAGATTTCAAAGGTATCAGCGATAAAGGTTTTGACGGAAGAGGTAACTATACCTTGGGTGTAACCGAGCAGATCATTTTCCCTGAAATCAGCATTGAGAAAGTTAACAGGATTTCCGGTATGGACATCACTTTCGTGACAACTGCTGCAACTGATGAAGAAAGCTATGCTTTATTGAAAGCTTTCGGTATGCCTTTCGTTAACAAAAATAATCAATAAGAATATGGCAAGAGAGTCATTAAAAGCTCGTGAGAGAAAAAGAGAACATCTTGTAGCCAAGTTTGCTAAGAAAAGAGCAGAACTGAAAGCTGCTGGTGATTATGAAGCATTGGATAAACTTCCAAAAAATTCATCCCCGGTGAGACTGCACAACAGATGTAAATTAACCGGTCGTCCGAAAGGATACATGAGGAAGTTTGGTGTCAATAGGGTTACTTTTAGAGAAATGGCTTCTGCTGGTAAAATTCCTGGTGTAACCAAATCTAGCTGGTAAAAAACAGGTAACTGTTTTTATTCTGAAAATCATTGTGTAACTTTGCACGCCCGTTTGGGAACGTGCAGTTAGACTTATATAATTATGACTGATCCAATAGCTGATTATCTAACAAGATTGAGAAACGCCATAAAGGCGTCTCATCGAATAGTTGAGATACCTGCTTCTAACATTAAAAAAGAAATGACCAAGGTCTTGTTTGACAAAGGTTATATTCAAAACTACAAGTTCGAGGAGAATGGTCCTCAAGGAACTATCAAAATAGCTTTGAAATACAATCCTGCCACCAAGCAAAACGCCATCGTCAGTCTTTCTAGAATTAGTAAGCCAGGTTTGAGAAAGTATGTGAAACATGGAGATCTACCAAGAGTCATCAACGGCTTAGGTATTGCAATCCTGTCCACATCTAAGGGTGTAATGACCGATAAAGAGGCCCGTGTAGAGGGTATCGGTGGAGAAGTACTTTGCTACGTATATTAATAAACCGTCATGTCAAGAATAGGTAAAAAACCAATAAATCTACCTGCGGGTGTTACTGTAGACGTGTCAGCACATAATACTGTCACTGTTAAAGGTCCCAAAGGTACGCTAGTTAGGGATGTGAATCCCGATATTACCGTGAAGGTTGAAGGCAATGAATTGCTTGTAGAGAGACCAACGGATTCCAAAAGACATAAGTCTTTACACGGATTGTACCGTTCTTTAATCAACAACATGGTTGTTGGTGTATCCGATGGATACAAAAAAGAAATGGAATTGGTCGGTGTAGGTTACAAGGCATCTAATCAGGGACAAGTTCTAGAACTTTCTCTTGGTTATTCCCACAGTATTTTCTTTGCGTTGCCGGAGTCAATTAAACTGACTACTGAAACTCCTAAGGGTAAAAACCCTTTGGTAACTTTGGAAGGTATCGATAAAGAATTAGTAGGTCAAATAGCTGCAAAGATCAGATCCTTGCGTAAGGTAGAACCTTACAAAGGTAAAGGTGTACGCTTCGTAGGTGAAATTGTAAGACGTAAGGCTGGTAAAACTGCTGGTAAAAAATAATTAAGATGGCTTTTAATAAGAATTTCAGAAGACTTAGAATCAAGAAAAGTATTCGTAGAAAAATCAACGGTACAGATTCAAGACCTCGTTTGTCAGTATTTAAAAGCAATACTGGTATTTACGCGCAATTAGTGGATGATTTGAAAGGTCATACACTTGCTCAGGCGTCTTCCAAAGAACTTGGTTCCGTTAAGAATGCCAATGTATCAGTTTCTAAAGAAGTTGGTAAAAAACTAGCTGAAAGAGCTGTAGAAAAGGGTGTTTCGGAAGTAGTATTCGACAGAAGCGGCTATTTGTATCATGGTAACGTTAAAGCTTTAGCCGACGGTGCTAGAGAAGGTGGCCTTAAATTCTAATAATTATGTCTCAACTAAGAAGAAAACCCATTAGGGCAACAGATACTGAGTTAAAAGAAAAAGTAGTAGCGATCAACCGAGTTGCGAAAGTAGTAAAGGGTGGTCGTAGATTTTCTTTCTCTGCTATTGTGGTAGTAGGTGACGGAAATGGCGTAGTAGGTTACGGCCTAGGAAAAGCCAATGAAGTTACAGATGCAATCACTAAAGGAATTGAAGATGCTAAGAAAAACTTGGTGAGAGTACCGGTATTGAAAGGTACTATTCCTCACGAGCAACTTGGTAAATTCGGTGGCGGTTTTGTATTGATCAAGCCAGCTGCTGCAGGTACCGGTGTTATTGCTGGTGGTGCGATGCGTGCTGTATTGGAATCTGCCGGCGTTACTGACGTATTGGCGAAGTCTAAAGGATCTTCCAATCCACATAACGTGGTAAAGGCAACTATTGATGCCCTGGTACAATTAAGAGATGCTATCAGCGTTTCTCAGCAGAGAGGTGTTAAAATGTCAAAAGTATTTAACGGCTAAGAGAAATGACGAAGGTAAAAATCACACAAATTAAAAGTACCATCAAAAGACCAAAAGACCAAAAAGCTACTATCATTGCGCTTGGTCTTGGTAAAATCAATAGGTCTGTAGTAGTAGAATCCAATCCTGCTATCAATGGTATGATCAATAAAGTTAGTCACCTTGTAAAAGTGGAGGAAGCTTAATATGAAACTACATACACTAAAACCTGCTGAGGGTTCTGTAAAATCCCGAAAGAGAATCGGTCGTGGTACAGGTTCTGGTAGAGGAGGTACTTCTACAAGAGGTCATAAGGGAGCAAAATCAAGATCTGGTTATAAGACCAAGCTTGGATTTGAAGGTGGTCAAATGCCTCTTCAGAGACGTGTTCCTAAGTTTGGGTTTAAGAGCTTAAACAAAGTTTACTCTAAACCAATCAACCTTTCTACGCTGCAAGAATTGGCTTCTCAATTCAACTTGGACACCATTTCTTTCGACACTTTAATAGAGCATGGATTAGTTTCTAAAAAAGATGTTGTAAAAGTGTTAGGTAGAGGCGAACTTACGGCCAAATTAAATGTTAGTGCTCACTCATTCTCTGCTTCCGCTGTTGAAGCTATTGAAAAAGTAGGCGGAACGGTAAATAAGATTTAAGATTAAATGAAAAAGTTCATCTCAACAGTTAAGAATATCTTTTCTATTGAAGATTTAAGAATCCGAATTATGAATACAATCGGTTTACTGATTGTATTCAGATTGGGTTCTTTCATCGTTTTACCAGGTGTGGACCCTTCTAAGTTGGGTGATGCTCCAGAAGGTATATTTGGTTTGATCGATACTTTCCTAGGAGGTGCATTTAGTAATGCATCCATCTTTGGTCTAGGGATCATGCCATACATATCTGCTTCCATTGTGTTGCAGTTATTAACTGTTGGTGTTCCATATTTTCAAAAATTACAGAAAGAGGGAGAGTCAGGGAGAAAAAGAATCAATCAAATCACTCGTGTATTGACAATTGCAATCACAGTTGCTCAGGGTATCGGCTATATTACAGCTACTATCCTTCCAACTGGCGCGGTAATGGTTGACACTACGTTATTCATGTTTAGTTCATTGGTATTGCTTTCGGCTGGTACTATGTTCTGTATGTGGATTGGTGAAAAGATCACGGAGAAAGGTATCGGTAATGGTATTTCCATGTTGATCATGATTGGAATCATCTCTCGATTCCCAGGTGCGATTATTGCTGAGGTACTTTCTAAAGGTACTTCAGGGATGTTACTATTATTGTTAGAAGCTGCTGTCTTGTTCTTCGTTGTACTTGGAACGGTTGCTTTGACGGAAGCTACTCGTAGAATTCCTGTGCAGTATGCAAAACAGGTTGTGGGTGGTAAAGTCTATGGCGGTCAGCGTCAGTATATCCCTATCAAGGTAAATGCTTCTGGTGTAATGCCGATTATCTTTGCTCAGTCTTTGATGTTTTTACCAGCATTGATTGCTCAAATATGGTCAGCGGACAATGATATTGCCAATTATATTGGAAGTACATTCAGTGATTTCACCTCTTGGCAGTACAACCTTGTATTTGCTATCATGATCATTCTCTTCACATTCTTCTACACTGCTATCACGGTCAATCCGGAGCAGATTTCTGAAGATTTGAAAAGAAATGGTGGATTTGTACCAGGCATTAAGCCGGGGGCTCCTACCGCTGATTTTATTGATAACATTATTTCTAGAATTACGCTGCCTGGATCTATATTATTATCTGTAGTTGCCATTCTCCCTGCGTTTGCGATTATTGCAGGTGTTGGAGGAGAGTTTGCTCAGTTCTATGGTGGTACTTCTCTTTTGATCATGGTAGGTGTTATCATGGATACATTGAGACAAATTGAAAGTTACCTATTGATGAGACACTACGAGGGTATGATGAAGAGTGGGAATATGAAAAACAACCCTTCAAATTACGCCGCTGCACTATGATTCACTACAAGACTTTAGACGAAGTCCAGTTAATCAAAGAAAGTGCTCAAATATTAGGAAAAGCTCACGGCGAAGTCGCCAAGTGTATAAAGGAAGGGGTAAAGACCTCTTATCTAGATAAAATTGCGGAAGAGTACATTAGAGATAATGCTGGTGTACCTTCCTTCAAAGGTTATAACGGGTTCCCAGGGACTTTATGTATCTCGGTCAATGAGGTCGTAGTTCATGGTTTTCCCAGTGAATATGTTTTGAAAGATGGCGATATAATCTCAGTAGATTGTGGAGTCTTTCACCAAGGTTTTCATAGCGATTGCGCTTATACTTACCCTGTCGGTGAAGTTTCCCCTGCTGTTTTGTCATTGCTCAAAGTCACCCGAGAGTCACTTTATCTAGGGATTGAAAAGGCTGTTTTAGGAAATCGGATTGGAGACATTGGTCATGCCATTCAAAAGTTTGTAGAATCCAAAGGTTATACGGTTGTTCGTGAGCTTGTTGGTCATGGACTTGGTAAAAATCTTCATGAAGCTCCTGAGGTTCCTAATTATGGAAAGAGAGGTAGTGGTCCAACATTGAAAGATGGACTAGTGATTGCGATCGAGCCCATGATTAATTTAGGTACACGGAATATTGTACAAGAACGGGACGGATGGACGATTAGAACAGCTGATAGAAAGCCTTCTGCACATTTTGAGCACACCGTAGCGATATTTGAGGATAGGACCGAGATTCTGACGACTCATCAATACATAGAAGAAATTATTAAATTCTAAATATGGCTAAGCAAACATCTATAGAGCAAGATGGAACAATCATAGAAGCGTTATCTAACGCTATGTTTAAAGTGGAGCTGGAAAATGGGCATCAATTGATTGCGCATATTTCCGGGAAAATGAGAATGAATTATATCAAGATCCTTCCGGGTGACAAAGTGAAATTAGAGCTGTCTCCTTACGATCTTTCAAAAGGTAGAATCGTTTACAGATATAAATAAAATATCATGAAAGTTAAGGCATCAATCAAGAAGAGAAGTGTTGATTGTAAAGTAATCAGAAGAAACGGTAAACTTTACGTGATCAACAAGAAGAATCCTAAGTTTAAACAAAGACAAGGTTAATCATTATGGCAAGAATTGCAGGTGTTGACATTCCAGACAACAAACGTGGTGAAATAGGCCTTACCTATATCTTCGGTATCGGTAGAAGCTCCGCGAGAGCTATCCTAGAAAAGGCAGAAATTTCTTATGATAAGAAAGTTGGCGAGTGGAACGACGAAGAGTCCACTTCAATCCGTAACATTATTGCTGCGGAATTTAGAACTGAAGGAGCATTGAAGTCCGAAATTCAGTTGAACATCAAGCGATTGATGGATATCGGTTGTTACAGAGGTTTGAGACATAGAAAAGGTCTTCCAGTAAGAGGTCAAAAAACCAAAAATAACGCAAGAACAAGAAAAGGTAAGAGAAAGACTGTTGCTAACAAGAAGAAAGCGACTAAATAAATCTTGACATAGATTATGGCTCAGAAAAGAAACGATAAAGCTAAAAGTAAAAAGAGAGTAGTTAAGGTAGAAGCCGTAGGCCAAGCGCACATCAGAGCTTCCTTTAACAACATCATCATCTCTATTACTAACAACTCTGGTCAGGTGATTTCTTGGGCTTCTGCCGGTAAAATGGGTTTCAGAGGTTCTAAGAAAAACACTCCTTATGCTGCACAAATGGCCGCTCAAAACTGCGGACAGGTAGCTTACGACTTAGGTTTAAGAAAAATTGAAGTATTTGTAAAGGGTCCTGGTTCCGGTAGGGAGTCTGCGATTAGAACTTTGCAAAATGTTGGTCTTGATGTAACTACGATTGTTGATGTGACACCACTTCCGCACAACGGATGTCGTCCTCCTAAACGTAGAAGAGTATAATTATTAAATAAGATACACAATGGCAAGATATACAGGTCCAAAGGCAAAAATCGCCAGAAGATTCGGCGAGCCGATCGAAGGATATAGCAAAGCTCTCCAAAAAAAGAACTACCCTCCAGGACAACACGGTAGAGGTAGAAGAAAAAAGCAGTCTGAATACGCTATTCAGCTTGGCGAAAAACAAAAGGCAAAATACATTTATGGTGTTTTGGAAAGACAATTCGCTAAATTATTTAATATCGCTTCCAGAAAAGGTGGTATTACAGGTGAAAACTTGTTGCAGTTGTTGGAATCAAGGTTGGATAACACCGTTTACAGGTTAGGAATTGCTCCTACCAGAAGAGGTGCTAGACAATTGGTTTCTCACAAGCATATTTTAGTAAATGGTGAGGTGGTTAACATTCCATCATACACGCTTAAGCCAGGCGATGTTGTTTCGGTAAGAGAGCGTTCCAAGTCATTGGAAGCTATTACAAACAGCTTAGCGGGTAAGGGAAGTTCTCGTTTTTCTTGGTTAGAGTGGGATAACTCAGCATTATCAGGAAAGTTTGTCTCTGTTCCAGTGAGGGAAGATATTCCTGAAAACATCAAGGAGCAGTTGATCGTCGAACTTTACTCTAAATAATAAACTTTCAGACTTAAATAGAACTATTGATATGTCCATATTAGCATTTCAAATGCCCGAAAAAGTGGTAATGGAAAAAGCCGATGATTTTCATGGCTTGTTTACCTTCAAGCCACTTGAAAAGGGCTATGGGGTCACCATTGGTAATGCCTTGAGAAGAATTTTGTTATCTTCCTTGGAAGGCTATGCAATCACTTCTGTGAAACTTCCAGGTGTTGTGCACGAATTTTCCACAATTGAGGGTGTTGTTGAAGATGTGACTGATATCATTTTAAATTTAAAACAAGTTAGATTTAAAAAGGTACATGATTCTATCGATGGCAAAATCACGGTAGAAGTTAAAAATCAGTCTGTTTTCACTGCTGGAGATATCGCCAAGTTCACTACCTCTTTCGAAGTATTGAACCCTGAATTGGTGATTTGTCACCTTGATGAGTCTAAAAGTTTCGAAATTGAATTGACAGTTGAAAAAGGAAGAGGTTATCTTCCTGCTGAAGAATCCAAGCCTAAAGAGCAAGTATTTGGTGTGATTCCAATCGATGCCATCTTTACACCTATCAAGAATGTAAAGTACAGCGTAGAGAATACCCGTGTTGAGCAAAAGACTGACTTTGAAAAGTTAATCCTTGAAGTTACAACAGACGGTTCTATCCACCCTGAGAAGGCATTGCAAGAATCTGCTAAAATCTTGATTCAACATTTCATGTTATTCTCTGATCAGACTATGGTGATTGATGCTCCTGGAGCAGATTCCCCTGAGCCTATTGATGAGGAGTTCTTACACATGAGAAAATTGTTGAAGACTTCTTTGAGCGATTTGGATCTTTCTGTAAGAGCATTCAACTGTCTGAAAGCTGCTGATGTAAAGACATTAGGCGACCTAGCCAAGTTAGAAATTTCTGATATGATGAAATTTAGAAACTTTGGTAAGAAGTCTTTGGCTGAACTGGAGCAATTGATTCAAGAAAAAGGGTTGACCTTTGGCATGGATCTTTCTAAGTATAAACTTGATGAAGAATAAATAACATGAGACACGGTAAGAAATTTAACCACCTTGGCAGGACTGCCAGCCATAGAAAAGCGATGCTTTCTAACATGGCTACTTCCCTGATTCTTCACAAGCGTATTTCCACCACGCTTGCCAAGGCAAAGGAATTGAAGAAATATGTAGAGCCTTTGATCACAAGAGCAAAGGAAGATTCTACACACAATAGAAGAATCGTTTTCTCCTACCTTCAAAGTAAAGAGGCTATCAAGACTCTTTTCGGTGAAGTAGTTGAGAAAGTTGGTGAAAGAAATGGTGGTTACACCAGAATCATCAAAACTGGTTTTCGTCTAGGTGATAATGCAGAAATGTGTATCATCGAGATGGTTGACTTCAACGAATTGATGTTGAAAGATGCTAAGCCAGCTAAGAAAACTACTCGTAGAAGTAGAAGAGGTTCTGGAAAAGCGGCTGACGCTTCTAACGAAGCAACTGACACTACAGAGAGTACTGAAGAAAAGTCAGCTGAATAATTCATGCAGACAATCTAACATAAAAGAGGGGTTGAGCTTTTTGCTCAATCCCTTTTTTTATGTCCGGTTTATTCCGGGTAATCCTTTAAAATTTGTAACTTTGGCAAGTTCTTAAACCAACATGACTCAACAAAAAGCAACTCTTCTATTAGCAGATGGGACTATTTTCAAAGGCACACTCATTGGTAGTCCTGGAACCAATGGTGGTGAAATCTGCTTCAACACAGGGATGACTGGGTATCAGGAAATCTATACAGACCCTTCTTATACTGGTCAAATCGTTGTCACGACCACCTCACATATCGGTAATTATGGTGTGATTGACTCCGAAGTAGAATCATCAGCTCCAACGATCGCTGGTATTGTGGTGAATAGTTTTTCTCAAACTTTTAGCCGATTGGATGCCAATGGTTCATTGCAAGACTACTTAGTCAAGCATGGAATTACAGGTATTGCCGATATCGATACTAGGAAATTGGTACGTCATCTTCGTTCTAAAGGCGCCATGAATGCGGTGATTAGTTCGGAATATGAGGATGATTTGACAGGACTTAAGGTTCAATTAAACCTTGTTCCTGACATGAACGGATTGGAGCTTTCCTCCGAAGTTTGTACCAAAGAGCCTTTTTATTTTGGCGATGAACATGCTAGCATCAAAGTTGCTTGTTTAGACTTTGGTATCAAGTTGAATATTCTCCGTAACCTAGCAGATCGAGGTGTATACTGCAAGGTTTTTCCTGCGAAGACTTCTTTTGAGGAATTGCAAGCTTGGAATCCAGATGGTTTCTTTTTGTCCAACGGACCTGGCGATCCAGCAGTAATGGAATACGCAGTACAAACTACCAAGCAAATTTTGAACTCTGGTAAGCCTGTTTTCGGGATCTGTCTTGGGCATCAGATTTTAGCTGAAGCCTGTGGGATTTCCACCTATAAAATGCACCATGGTCACAGAGGATTGAATCATCCGATCAAAAATTTGCTTAGTGGAAAAAGTGAGATTACTTCCCAAAATCATGGTTTTGTAGTCAATAGAGAAGAAGTGGAAAAAAGTGATGTGGTAGAAATGACCCACGTGCATTTGAATGACCATACAGTAGCTGGGATTCGGGTCAAAGGAAAGCCGGCTTTTTCTGTTCAATACCACCCAGAGTCTTCTCCTGGTCCTCATGATTCGAGGTATTTATTCGACGATTTTGTATCTTACATGCATAAAAATTAATAATCCTCTTAAACCTTTAACATTACAATTATGACGTTGATTCAATCTATTCACGCCAGACAAATCTTAGACTCCCGAGGAAATCCTACAGTTGAAGTAGATGTATTTACTGAAACAGGTGCTTTTGGACGTGCGGCTGTTCCCAGTGGAGCTTCTACTGGTATCAATGAAGCTGTGGAACTAAGAGATGGTGATAAATCAAAATATTTAGGAAAGGGCGTATTGAAAGCCGTTGCTAATGTAAATAACGTGATCGCTCCTGAATTGGTAGGGATGGATATTTTTGAACAAAATACCATCGATCAGATCATGATTGAATTGGATGGTACACCTAATAAAAGCAAACTAGGTGCAAACGCAATTCTAGGTGTTTCTTTGGCTGTGGCCAAGGCTGCCGCTATGGAGGCTGGTCAGCCACTTTACAGATACGTAGGTGGAGTAAATGCCAATACCCTTCCTGTACCAATGATGAATATCATCAATGGTGGTTCTCACTCTGATGCACCTATTGCATTCCAAGAGTTTATGATCCGTCCTGTGGGTGCTGCTAGTTTTACTGATGCGATTCGTATGGGCGCTGAGATTTTCCATCACTTAAAGAAAATTTTGCATGATAAAGGCCTTGTAACAGCTGTAGGTGATGAGGGTGGCTTCGCTCCTAACTTCTCTGGCGGTACAGAAGAAGCCTTGGGTTGTGTCTTAGATGCTATCAAAAATGCGGGCTATACACCTGGTGATGATATCACATTAGCTTTGGACTGTGCAGCTTCTGAGTTTTATAAAGATGGTAAATATGACTACTCCAAATTTGAAGGTCCAAACGGTAAAGTTAGAAGCAGAGAAGAGCAAGTTGCTTACCTTGCTGAGCTAACTGAAAAGTATCCTATCGATTCTATCGAAGATGGATGTGCTGAGGAAGACTGGCAAGGATGGGCGATGTTGACTGAGAAAATCGGTGGCAAAGTACAGATTGTTGGGGATGACTTATTGGTGACCAACGTGAAGTTCTTGGAAAGAGCCATTAACGAAAAGTCTGCTAACTCCATTTTGATCAAAGTAAATCAGATCGGTACCTTGACTGAAACTTTGAATGCGATCAATATGGCCCATAAGGCTGGATTCACAGCTGTAATGTCCCATAGATCTGGTGAGACAGAAGACTATACCATCGCAGACCTAGCGGTAGCTACCAACTGTGGTCAAATCAAGACAGGTTCTGCGTCCCGTTCAGACAGAATGGCCAAATACAACCAATTGCTAAGAATTGAAGAGCAGTTGGGAGATGCAGCAGTATTTCCTCAAAAGAAGTAAAAGGAAATAGGTCTAAGGTCCTTTCCATTTGGTAACGGATACTAGAAATGCAGTGATTTAATTTTTAAGGAAAGCGGTCCAAAAGGGCCGCTTTCTTTTTGTTTGCATTTGATTTTTGTGCAGATTTTTTAAAAACATATACTGGATTAGCCATCGTATTTAGCTAATTTTTTGACTGAAAAACGCAATTAACCATTCCTTTAACCGCTGATGGGATTTTTGAAGGACTGAACGGTTGATTTTTGTAAGTTAGTTGCAAACTACTTGACAATGTTATGAGGAAAGTTTGCTTGTTTATGCTTATGATTGGGTTATGGACCACTGTCATGGCACAGATGGAACCGCTTTGGTTGCGGTATCCGGCTATTTCACCCGATGGCCAGGAAATTGTATTTAGCTTTAAGGGAGATTTGTTTAAAGTTCCTTCGCAAGGGGGGACTGCTTTACCGCTCACGTTGCATGAAGCACATGATTACATGCCAGTTTGGAGTCCGGATGGCTCTCAGATCGCCTTTGCTTCTGATCGCTTTGGAAATTTCGATGTTTTTGTCATTCCTTCTCAAGGAGGAGAGGCTAAGCGGCTGACATTTCATTCCGGCAATGACTTTCCTTGGGATTTTACTCCTGATGGAAAAGAAGTGATTTTTAGCTCTCCGAGAAATGATTTGTATTCGTCTGTACGTTTCCCCAACAGGGGGCTTTTTGGGAAGTTATACCAAGTGCCTGTAGATGGGGGTAGATCAATCTTACTATCTACCGCTGGATTTCAATCAGCTTCCTTCGATCCTACTGGCGAGCGAATCATCTTTCAGGACAGAAAAGGATATGAGGACGAATGGAGAAAGCGTCATACTTCCTCTGTCACCCGTGATATTTGGATCTATGACCTAGCAAAAGAATCATACACCCAAATTTCAGATTTTGAAGGAGAGGATCGTGAACCCTTGTTTTCCGCTGATGGTCAGTTTGCTTTCTATCTCAGTGAGAAAAATGGAAGTCAAAATATATTCAAACGCAATTTGGCAAATGGGCAAGAAGAGCAATTGACCAATTTCAACGATCATCCTGTTCGCCATCTGACTAGAAGCAAGGGAGATGTGTTGAGTTTTTCTTGGGATGGGGGAGTTTACACCCTTCGTCCAGGTGGACAGCCAAGCCGTGTTGCAATCAAAATATTTGCTGATTTCAGCGGTAAGGATCAGAAGATTGTCTCTGTGAATGGAGGAGCAACCGAAATGGCTCTTTCTCCAAATGGCAAGGAGATTGCATTTGTGTTTAGAGGAGAGGTATTTGTGACTTCTGTTGATAATAACCTTACCAAACGAGTGACCAATACACCTGCACAAGAGCGTATGTTGAGTTGGGGTGCTGATGGGAAGACGTTGTTTTTTGCTACTGAGCGGGGAGAAAGTTGGGATATTTATCAAGCGCGTATTGTTCGGGAGGATGAGCCGTACTTTTTCGCGGCTACATTAATCAAGGAAGAAGCCGTTATTGCTACGGATAAGGATGAATTTCAACCTTTGGTGTCTCCTGATGGGAAGGAGATTGCCTATTTGGAGGAGAGAAATCGCTTGATGATTTACAATTTGGCATCTAAAACTTCCAGACAAATCATTCCTTTAGGTGAAAACTTCTCGTACAGAGACGGAGATCAGGATTTTACCTGGAGTCCAGACAGTAAGTGGATTGTAGCCAAGAACTCTTTAGGGCTTTATGGAGCGAGCCATATGGTGATGTATGATGCTGCTGGTGGGAAAGAAGGAGTGAATTTGACCAATTCTGGCTTTTCTGATGGGCAAGGGAAGTTTGCCATGAATGGGAAAGCATTTGTTTGGGCCAATGATCGGGACGGTAAAAAGCCCTTAGCCTTGCAAGGTGCACGGGAGTTGGATATTTATGGATTGTTTTTTGATCAGGCTACCTACGATAGATTTCGATTGAATAAAGATGAATATACCTTGTTTAAGGAGCGAGAGGAAAAGAATAAGCCTGCGGAAGTTACCAATTGGAATCCCGATTTTTCTGGGATTGAACAGCGGCGTCTTCGCCTGACTACCGGTTCTTTGAATCTAGCTTCTTTTGATGTATCCCCTGATGGGGACAAGCTGTATTTCATGGCGAGCTTTGAAAATCGCTACGATGTATGGGCGTTTGATAATCGGACCAAGGAACTGAAATCATTGGCCAAAACAAATAGCGGTTCAGGAAGCATTCAATTGGATAAAGAAGGAAAAAATCTGTTTGTCTTAGCCAATGGACGGCTGTCAAAAATTGAGACTGCAAGTGGGAAGGTGAGTGCTATTGGTATCAATGAGGAAATGGTCTTGGATGCCGCAGCTGAGCGGGAGTATATTTTCCATCATGCTTGGAGACAAGTGAAAAAGAAGTTTTATGATCCTGAACTTCACGGAATTGATTGGGATATGTATAGAGCGAGCTATGCGCGATTTTTACCTCATATCAATAATAATTACGACTTCCAAGAGCTTTTAAGTGAGATTTTGGGAGAGTTGAATGGCTCTCATACAGGGGGTAGGTATTCTCCTAGACCCGAAAATGGAGATCAAACAGCTTCCTTAGGGCTATTTTACGATGAAAAATCTCAGGAAAATGGGCTGAAGATTACCGAAGTGATCAAAGGTGGGCCTTTGGATAGAGCAAGTTCCAAAATCAAGGCAGGACATGTAATTGAAAAAGTCGATGGTGTTGCCATCGATGGAAGCTTGGATTGGAATATGCTATTAAACCGGAAAGCGGATCGCAATGTCCTGTTGTCCATGATAGACCCAACCTCTAAGCAGCGATGGGAAGAAACGGTTAAGCCGATCTCTCAGGGAGCGGAAAATGCGCTGCTTTACCGACGTTGGGTGGAGACTATGCGAGCAATGGTGGATAAACTCAGTGATGGCAGACTGGGCTATGTACATGTGCAGGGAATGAATGATAATAGTTTCCGTACTGTATACGATGAAGTCCTTGGAAGAAATGCAGATAAAGAGGCATTGATTGTAGATACCCGATTCAATGGAGGGGGATGGTTGCACGAGGACTTATCGACTTTCTTAGATGGCAAGCCATACGCAACGTTTAGACCTTACGGTTTTATTGCCCGTGGGGGTGAACCAAGAGATAAGTGGGCAAAGCCATCCGTGGTATTGATGAGTGAAAGTAATTATTCCGATGCGCATGCTTTCCCTTATGCCTATCGTGCTAAAGGTATCGGTAAATTGATCGGGATGCCAGTACCTGGGACCAGTACAGCCGTTTGGTGGGAAACACAGATAGATCCAACAATCGTTTTTGGTATTCCGATGATTGCATTCTATGGAGTTGAAGAGGATAGACCTTTAGAAAATCTCCAATTAGAGCCTGATATCAAAGTGCCCACTCCTTTTGAGGAAATCCTTTATGGAAAAGATGCACAATTGGAAGCGGCTGTTGAGGAGCTATTAAAGACTTTAAAAAAGTAGTAGGTGGTGAAATAAAGTTGAAATATACGTTGTGAAATAAGGTGGAAATAATCTTGGGTTTTGACTGATTTTGGTCAAGATCGATATTATTGCCTTAGGCGATATTTGAATTGAAATAAAGTGAAATATGCTGTTCGAAATAAGGTGGGAATAGCTTTGGTATAAAAAAACAGCCCCAGTAGCGATCTTGGGGCTGTTTTTTGTTGTATGGAAATTAGGGTTTTGCTCGAAGCCGTGCTTTGAAGAGTGCCTCGTAGTCGCGTTCTCGTTCACTTTTGTTAGGTGAAATCCATATATTGTTTTCTGAATCGATAAACTCAATTCGTCCTAACTCTTTGGGGATTTCTATCGGGATTAAGCCTCCATCTTCAGAAACCAAGGCCCACTTAGCTACTTGAACTTTGTTGATTGCTTGGAAAATTTCTTGGAAGCCATTTACGCCTTCAATAGCTCGCGCATAAGCTTCATCTGTCAGGCCGCTTTCATAACCAATCAAGGGTTGGTTTTGGTAACTGTGCATGTGATTGATGGATCCATAGGCAAATGTTCGGGTATCGAAACTTATAACATCCAAGTCTATGGCTTTTGGATCTTTCCCTTTGATCTGCTCAAAGGCATCAAATTTCAATGCAATTTCCTTAGCAGGATGTTCTAAGTCTGACCATTTGTAGAAATACAAGGTTGGATCATTGGTAAATGCTACATAAACTCCTGAACCCTGTACCCGCATCACCGGATAGGTGGACGTTTGAGTGTAGATTTCATCCGATTTACTGAAACGGGAGTTAGAAGGATAGGGTACAACTCCAGTGAAGGTGTTGTTCTGAATATTGATTTTTTCTAGAATCGTACCTGCGTCGATAGAATAGAATCCAGAGCCTTTTTGATTTCTTGAACCCACTTGAGCCAGTGCTTCATTTTCATTTCTAAATTGGAATAAATCTGCATGAAACACCTGATAGCCCATGGCAGGAGTAAAGTCAGGTTTGAATTTGCCCAAGAGTTTACCTGCAAAATCAAACTGGAAGAATCCATTGATCCCTAAGACTGCGAAGGATTCTGAGTTTCTAAATTGTGGTCGTGCAATGGGATTGGAGCCGATAGCATCAGGTTGATCACCTGTAAACTGATAGGTTTGCAAGATATTTCCAACTTGGTCGATTAGTAGGATTTCCGAGTTTTGAAGGTTCATGGCCAGGAAATGTGCTCCATCTGGACTGATATGTGACCAGCCTAAAACGCCAATATAGTCCACTATAACAGAGTCTTCAACGACTATTTCATAGCTACTGATATTGACTGAGGAAAGGGTTTCAGTTTCTCTCTTAGTACAAGCAAGACTAAGGAGGAGGAAACTGAACAGAAAGACTGAATTAAAGTAGTTGGTGTACATACAATCATCGCTTATACAATTGATGAACAGCGTAGATTTTATTAGGTTTCACAACCTCTGACAAGAAAATCAAATTCTCTTGAATTCCAATGATTTGGTAGGTAAAGGTACGAACTTCATTTCTTTTGGGGGTTTGGATATTGACAAATACCCCTTCTTCGGTACTGAAAATATCAGAGCCTTCGTGTAGGGTGATGACATTTTCTTTATTGATTGACTTCAGCTTTATTCCATACGCATTCCGATTAGTTCTGGCTGTTTGCTGATGGGCGAATGTACCTTTCCTAAGTACTTCTCTTACCTGTGCTTCGGTGATTTTTTTCTCAGGTGCTAGGTAGAATACTGCTTGATAACTGTAAAATTTTTCCAAGCCTCCGTAGGGCATGCGCTGGGTTATCCAAACATGTGAGGCACCTCTAGAACTCGCTTCTTCTAAGAGTTTTTTTCTGGCCCTCGTATCCATGGCATTGATAGCTGTGAATACCCAAGCACCTCTAGCCTTGGAGTGTGCTTCTCCTATTTTGATGAGGTCTTTGGTTTCGCTGTAATCATGGAGGATCGTGATGTCTTCTGGTTTAGTGAATCCATCGACCGGTCCCATCCGGGAAATAAATTGAGCTTGAACACTAAATGAACCCATTATAAAAAGGGCAAAGGCCAATAAGCCTAGAGTTTTAAAAGATGTAAGCATAATGGAAGTTTTTTTCTTTAGATGTACGAAGAACTTCTGTGAAAGGCTGAAAAATGTGAGAAAATTTATTGGAAAAATCATATGATCGGTAATATAAGTTTGTTTACTGATTTATTCGCTTGGCTTAGTTTAATGTTTGTTAGTGTTTAAATACTTGTCAACCAGTGGGTTTAGAATAGGTTTTAGTTGTTTTGAAGTTAACCTTTGAAAAATATGCTATAAACACTTACGATAAGGATAAATAGAAAAAGTGCTGCCACGAAGTTTCTTTTGAAATCAAAAAGTTTGGGTTTTGACTTTTTGAATGCAAATGTTCTTGATACAAAGCCAATAAATTGAAGTATTCCAATCATTAGGAGGTCGATCAGTATGTCAAACAATAAAATCATTGGTCTCTGTTTATCGAAGTATTAAAGCAAAAGAAGTCAAGATGCCGATTCCTATACCTATTCCACTCATAGCATTGATCCTTCTGTCTTTTATTCTCCAAGCATTTTCTCGGTAGCCAGCGGCGTATGCTTCGTTTTCCATTAATAAGGCATCGGGGTAATTCAAGTTTTTGTCTTTGGGAGGTTCTCCGCTAAGGAAATAGGTGAGCGAATAGCCCGCTGCATATAAGGTAGAGTATGAAAATGAAGCAAATGAAAATATACTCATATTTGCGAAGACTGCTGCCTGAGCTAGAGGCTGGACTTTGTAGTGAAAGTCCGCATCAGACCAACCTAGTAAAAAATCTTCAGTTGGTTCCATAGATATTTCTTCCCCTAATAGATAATAATGAATATCTCCGTTATTCCGCTCAACTTTGGATATGTCCCGATAGCGCAAACGGAATTTTTGGGCTTTTTGGTCATCCTCCAGTCGATACACTACCCGCTCCAATCTCATTTTATGGATAAATACATCCAACACTTCTCCATTTTCTTTCCAGATGATGTCCTGTGCAAAAGAAGTACGGGTTAGTAGCAAAACTACCCAAATTAAAATCATATTAACGAAAGACATGTTAGGCTCATTCATGTGATTTTTTTTTCATAATGGAATAGTTAACGCAAAACGAAGCAGCGAACATAGCCGCATAGTGGCCAGTACTTAAAGGTCCTCCGTGTATGTAGTACCCAATTAATTTTCCTACGATTAAAACGACCACTAAATTAGCTATAAAGTAGAGGCTGATTTTTTTAGTCCTATTCCACGATTTCATAAGGATACTAGTGAATGATGCTAGGTTTATTTTTTACGCACTTGTTTTAGGCTCATTTCCACCACTTCCCCAAACGCTTCATAAGCTTTGAGGTCCATGGATTTTTTATTTCCTGCGATGCTAAAGTTTAAAGGATTTCCAGCCACATAGGTTTTATAAGCTTTATCGATATCATTAAAGCTGATGTCTTGATAACGCTCATAAAATTGTTTGTTTGGATCTTCATTGAAGCCGAGTAATTTCCAATTATAAATGGTTTGCGGCATGCTTCGGAAGTAGGGTTTGGAAAAAGCAACCGATTGAACCAATGATTTTTGGATTTCGGGCAGGCGCTCCTCTTTTTTGGGTAAGTCTTGAAGTAAATCCCTGAATACAGTCATTGCTTCTACACTTTTATCCGCTTGGCAACCCACAAATCCGATAATATGGGCATTTCTTCCACGGATAGTTCCATTAGATAGCCGGGCGCCTGTAGCGTAGGCAAGGGAACGGAATTCTCGGATTTCTTGAAACACTAAACCCGACATGGAGTTGCCGAAATATTCATTGAATGCATTAATGGCATATTGATTTTCTTGTGAGAATGGCAGATTAGTATTGCTTAAGAAATAAATCTGTGTTTGAATGGCCTTTTTATCATTCATGAAAAATACGGTTGGTTTTGCATGATTGGCAAATGCCCGTTCTTCCATCTTTTTGGCATGCGTACCTGATAAAATACTTCCCAGGGAATTTTGCAGCAACTGTTCTACTTCCTGATGAGGAGTGTTTCCTACATACGTGATCAATGATTCAGTTTCAAGCAGTGTTTTCAAACTTTCCTGAAGAGCACTAAAGGGCAGGTCCTTGATTTCCTTTATAGACATGCGGGTAAGGTAAGGGGAGTTTTCCCCATAGATCAGATAATCGCTGATGATATCTGATTTGGCATCTAGGTCTTTTCCTTCCATTCGACGTTCAAATCGTACTCCTGAAAGGAAACTCTTTTTACCCAGTTCTGAGAATACAGGTTTTGAGAGGAGTTCCTGAAGTAAAACAATACTGGCTTGGAAGTTTTCTTCCACTCCTTGCATAGAAACGATAAACTGTATGTCATTACTGTAAATGGATAGGCTTGTGCCTAAGCGAGCTAAGGCAGATTTGAATTCATCCCTGCTTTTTGTAGCTGTCCCAGCGGAGTTTAGCATGGATGCTAAGTATTCTAGTTGGTTATCTTGCAGGTCTCCTCTTTGGATATTCAAGGTGAAGCTAAAGATGCTATTAATGGGATTAGGGGAGTGATAGAGTTCGACCCGTTCTTTTAGCTTGCTGACTTGAACAGCCTCTTGCAAGTTGATGAAACTTGGATTCAGAGGGAGTTCCGGAATGGCTTTAAATGCTTTAGCATACTCAGATTCTGTTCCTTTCGGACTAACAGGGGTGAAGGGAGGCTTTGGAAGCTTGTTTTTCTTTGGGAAGCCAGTTCTGGAGTACAATACAAGGCGATTTTCTCCGAAATAGGTATTTGCCATGGCGACCACTTGTTCTTTGGTGATATTCTGAATTTGTTCATTGATAGCTAATACATCTTCCCATGAACGATCGCTGATAAAAGCTTCTGCCATGTAGTATGCTTTTTGGAAGTTGGATTCCAAATTCAATTGATGGCGCTTGTTATAATTGAGTTTGATATCATCCAATAATTGCTCATCGAATTTGCCTGCTTTCAACTTTTCTAGCTCGGCCATCATCAGGTTTTCAGCCTTTTTTAAGGATTGGCCCACAATCTTTGGTACAAAGATTACGAGTGTTCGACCATGTTCCACTTGGATATCAGCTTCCATCTCGGCTGCGAGTAGCTTGTTGTCCATAGTCAGTTTATCCCATAACCCAGTTTGATTACTGTTGCTGAGGAGTTCATTAATTACGGTGAGTGCTGCCTCATCTGGGTGTCCGGAGGGAACAGTTCTGAAACCAGCGATTCCCACTTTGATAGGAGTGTAGCGTCCTTTGATAACTTCTTTTCCTTTGAAATCTGCTTCGGCGATACGTTCGCGGGCGGGTTTATCTTTGGCTTCCCAGCGTCCGAATTTTTCTTCCAGAATAGATTTGATTTGTTCGATTTCTATGTCACCACTGATGATCAGTGCCATGTTGGAAGGGACGTAGTACGTTTGATAGTACTCGTACATGCGCTTGAGGGAAGGGTTTTTGAGGTGTTCTATTTCACCCAAGATATCTCGTTGCCCATAAGGGTGGTTTTTATAGAATGCCCGATCAAAGCTTTCTATCAACTTGTAGGTTTGGTCATCCATGTACATGTTTTTTTCTTCATAGACCGTTTCTAGTTCGGACTGAAACATGCGAAAGACGGGATTCATGAACCGGTGGGAATAGATTTCGGACCATTTTTCGAGTTGATGAGGAGGGAAAGTATTGTAGTACATCACCATGTCATGGGAAGTGAAGGCATTCAGTCCTTTACCACCAATGCTATTGATGAGGCGGTCAAATTCATTGGCTACCGCAAATTCGGAGGCGAGCAAGTTTTGTTCATTGATTTGGAGTTGGATAGCTTTTCGGAGCTCTTCCGATCTTGTTTTCCCCAGTTCCTCGTAGAGGGAATCGATTTTTGCTAAGTGTATGGACTCTTGTTCAAAATCAACGGTTCCGATCTCGGTAGTTCCTTTGAAGAGCATATGTTCGAGATAGTGGGCCATGCCTGTCGCATCCGCTGGATCCCAAATAGCCCCACCATTAACGACTACCGCACCGAGTACTTCAGGTCTAGTTTTGTCTTCGTGCAAATAGATGGTGAGTCCATTTGGTAATTGATAGGTTTCTATTGGTAATTGTTGGGCAAAAAGGCCAATGGGTAAAAAAAAGATTAGTAAAAATAGCTTTTTCATAGGTTTAAATTTTATTTTTCCAACGGGCTATGTGAATAAAGGTTTCGTTTTTAAGTTTCATGATTGCTAGCTGATTTATTCATAGAATTGGTTGAGAATAAAGCTCACCAAATTCATAGCTGCATGCACTGAAAATACTGACCAGAAAGGGTTAAGACCATTTACCTGCTTGGCCATGATATAAAAGAAAGCGAATATGACCCCTGAGATGGTGGCGGTCACAAGATAATAGGTGTTGTAATCGTGCGTAAGTCCGAATGGTATTGCTGAAAGGAGGATTGGAATAAGCAATGGGATCTGTTTTTTAATGATTGATTCAAACCAAAAGACTAATTCAATTATAAGATATTGAAAAAGGAAAGTTTCCAAAAGTGGGCCTAGAAATACTGCCACCCAAAATATTTCGGTGGTGGACATGTCCTGTAGAAAGTCAATTTCAAATACAGAATCATCTACGAGCCAATTAACAACCCAGGAGGACGTAATAGTGTAAAACACCTCCATAGCAAAAAAGCAAAGGAGAAGTTGTAATGGTACTCGATGCTTGTGATTTTCGATGAATAAACGAATCGGGTCTTTCCAGTTTTTCATCGTTTAGGAGTCAGCTTTTATGGACTTGAATTTTTCTTTTTTCCATTTTCTGAATATAGGTAGTACAAGTGTCATTGAATGAATAAACATTCCAGCGGCAAATAATCCATAGGCATGTCGTCCTAGTTTTTCATCTAACAAATAGCTATCGATTAATGGTGAAGCTATCATCGCTAAAGTAATGATGAAGATGTAAGGTTTGAGTATTTTCATTGAAAGTGGTTTATCTACACGATATCTTAACAATCCTAATTGGAAAATAATAAATGGGAGTTAAAAGAGGAAAAATCTTATGAAAAATAAACGTTTAATTTAGTGCTTTCTTAGATATGGGATAGTACTACCCCTTCAGGGCAGGGGAGTAGTGTATGGATTTATACCATGGGTGCGAGAACCCATGGTTACTGTGGTGTTGCGCTTTCAGAGCAATGTTGGAGAATTGCTATTGTGAAATTACATTCCCGAAGTGGCTTATATTTTTTGATCATACGGATTATCATTGGGGCAATTAAACTTCCATTAACTCCAGCCAATTCAGAGTATCAGGTTACTTTCAATCGTTATATGGCCAATCAATTTAGCTTGCTGACTGATAGTTCACTTGCTCATCTGTATTAGAAACTTACCTTATAAAATCCGTATTTTTTTAAGAGTAGGTTATTAATTGACTTAATATGATTTTCTAAAATAGACCTTAACTCACTGTCTTGTTCTATGGTAAGATCAAGTTCCATAAGCTGACAAAGGGCTGATAGTTTTTCTTTTTTGGTAATGTCGTCACATTCTGAAAACAATTCCTTTTGAGAATACGCCTTGCTTATCCTTCGTAAAAATATATTGCAGGGATGATTAAGGTCGCATTGTAAGCCCCATGGAAAATTATTGCCCATTTAATTCCGTGGTTAAGCCTGATATAGCTCAAGACAAGTCCAATTAAAAATTGGGCACCTACCATAAATGGCACCCAATAGAAATATCGAAAATAATCGAAGTCTGTAAAATTCATTAAATGGACTAATCCAAATAATGCTGAGGAGATGAAGATTGAGTATTTTAAATTAGGCCGCTCGCCTTGGTTTACTTTGTACAGTAGATAAAACAGATAAACCCATAACAAAGCTAAAGGAATCCAAACCTCACTAATCAATAATATAGACAAGCCCAAACTCCACCAAATAGATGAGATCTTAAAGTCTAAGTGTAATCTGTATACAGGCTCTTCCAATAATGGAGCTACAAAAATTGCTATGATAGCTATGAGCCATTTATGCTCTTTTAATAGAAAATCCATTTTGTGATCAAACTGATCTAACCCTGCCAAGTGTAGTACATAAGCATATGGTATGATTACGGCAAAAGTTATCAAAAGCAAATAGAGAAATTCACTTCCTCTTATTTTCTCAAAAGAATCCTTAAGGTAAGGATCTGTGATAAAGGTAATTAAATTGGTATAGGTTTGCTTTATATTTTTCAATTCAATTCTACTTAAAGATTAATTGCAAATTTCTGCACAATCTATCATACCACTAAAGTAACCCAAGACATAAGCGAACAAACAAATGGCAATAATCATCATCGAAAACCAAAACGTATATGTTAGATATCTCATAATCACAGTTTCAAAAATTTAGAGTCAAATTTCACTTCTTGGTTTCACATCAAACCGAAATACAATTATAAGCCCCAAACATAATAGATCAAATTCTTGAAATCAAAAGTTCTTACAAAACCAGGGAAAAATAACAAATAATCACTCGACTGAGATAAGCGAACAATACTAATAATGCATTATTTTTGGCTTGCTTTTGTGATGTATTTAGGGTTAAAATCGGGGTGATGAAAGTGCCTTCTTTTTATTTTACATAATCCATAGTTACGTGTCAAAAATGATTGATGCTAATCCAATTTTTGAAAAGTGCTGCATCAAGCATTTCCGGGCGTTGGTTAATCCCAATCTCGCTCTGGCAAATCAGGTTAGCTAGCATGGTGATTTGCTGATTGATCTTGGTCAAAACGAAATAGTTTTTGAGGTTGGTAAAGTCATTTGCAAAACTTTTACTTCCGAACAACTAAAAATACTGCTTTCGAAGAAAATCATCTATCTATTGCGTATTAATGTGTAGAGTAAAATTTACATTTGATTCAACTTTGGGGATGATTTAAGTACTGCCCTTCAGGGCAGGGGAGTAGTGTATGGATTTATACCATGGGTGCGAGAACCCATGGTTACTGTGGTGTTGCGCTTTCAGAGCAATGTTGGAGAATTGCTAGCGTGATCAATCTCATTCCATTAACTCGAGCCAATTCCGAGTATCAGGTTACTTTCAATCGTTATATGGCCAATCAATTTAGCTAGCTGACTGATAGTTCACTTGCTCATCTACATTAGAAACTTACCTTATAAAATCCGTATTTTTTTAAGAGTAGGTTATTAATTGACTTAATATGATTTTCTAAAATAGACCTTAACTCACTGTCTTGTTCTACGGTAAGATCTAGTTCCATAAGCTGGCAAAGGGCTGATAGTTTTTCTTTTTTGGTAATGTCGTCACATTCTGAAAACAATTCTTCGATCATAATTATTGCTTCAGGTTTAAAAAAATTGGCTCTATTCTTTCCGAAAAATGAAGAATAGATTTCCTGTATTTCTTTTTTATCAACAGAGGGGTTATTCAATAGCTTGTTTAAACCTTCAAAGAATGCTCTGAGCCATCGTAGTAGTAGATCTCTTTCTTGCATTATTGAGAGTATGATGAAGTGACACTAGTGTTTATCAAGATCCTAGACTGGCTAAAGGTAGGCTTAAAAAGAAGTGGGTTTTGATCAAAAAAAGTAAATTGAAATCCCAACTGCTGCTCCTGAAATAAGTCCAATGATTAATCCTTCAACGAATGTGATTTTATTTAATTTCATGATATGTATTTTCACCAGACTCTAATTTATTGGATAATAAATCAATAGGAAAATAATTTTGCACCTATCGATAAAAAATCAATTCTTTCATTAAAGCCAATGTGGGATTTATCATATAGCATAATACACAAATGCCGCAAGTGCACCAACTCCAACGCCATACAATAGTCCTATAAGGAATGATTTTTTAAATGCTTTGTTTTTGAATAAATTCATAAATTTTGCTTCGTAGTTTCTTGATAATTAATGGATTATTGTTTGACTGTTCTCATGGTGCGCTTTTGCTTTGCCAATGGCATACCCTGCATGGTAAGCAAAAAATGCTATGGTGACAATGATTGCCAGAATTTGAGTAATTGCTTTTACTTTCATAGTTTACAAAATAATCATGAGTAGTTACGGGGTGAATTTGTAGAAGATTTTTTTTGTTTTTTGTATTTTTGGCAAAAATGAGTGTACTATATTTTTACGGAGGCCACAGATTTTGTTACTAGTTTTCTTCAAAATCAACTTTTTAGATCATTGCCTTGGCAAAACGTTAAGTTGTCTAATTTCATAGTAATAAGAAAGGCTAAGATAGCTTCCAAGATGGATGCAATGATAACCATTGGATCATCCGTTTGTGGGAAAAGTTATGGTTTTACGAGCATTTCATAAGCAATTATTCTCTCCTTATTATTTGGAAATCAACACTGGGCCTAACATAGAACTTCTCTGACAGTTTAGCCTAGGTAAACTAATTCTTGACTGCTTTGAAGGCTAATTTTGGCCTGGACTCTGGAGAAAACTTACGTCTTGTTTCCTTGATCATGCGGTTAAATTTTAACGATTTTATTACTTAACCTCTAATCTAAATTTTTGGAAGTATTATAAAGATTACCTGAGTTATTATAAACCATTTGGCTAATATGTCAGCTGCTTTTCAATACTGTTGCGCTTTGACGTGGTAGCGAATTATAGTTTTTATAATGAATATGAGTAAGAATAACCATGGTCCCCTCAATTAATAGAATATAAATCATAGTAATGGGTAAACCCAGAAAGGTAGTTTCTACGTCATGAAATAAGATAAAGGAATAATTGGCAAGATTTTCATTTCCATGTATTCCATAAAATAAGCCAATTAAATTACTTAAGAAATGTATCCCAATGACAAACTTTATATCTTTCATTTTCAAATGGATCATAGAAAGAAATAATGAAGAGACAAACAAAAACAGTGCTTCGTGAATTTTTGATGGGAAATGGAATAGTGAAAATATGGTACTAATCATCAATATTTTTATTACTGGCGACGTATTTGAGATTTTATCCCAAAGAAATCCTCTAAAAAATAATTCTTCAATTATAGCAGGAAAAAGTAATGAAATCGGGAATAGTAAGTAGTAGTACGCAAAGTTAGAAATGTCATATTCTTGGCGAATGCTATGTTCAAAAAAACCAGACCAATGAAAAATATAGTAATAGATGACACTTATAGTTAAAAACATTACAAAATATTCCGAGTGTTTTTTTTGAATTTTTTTACTTTCAATAGGGTGTATATATTTCAAAAAAATCACTGCCAAAGAAGAATACAACAAAATAGAAGTGGATGACCTTAAAAAATCCGGCTCTATAAAAAACAACAATATTTCAATCACTACTATGCTAACTAAGTAGATCATGGAGACAAATATAATTCTATAATTATTCATAAGTTATTTTAATGGGAAAGGGTGGGACCCTTTCCCATAATTTATGCGATCAAATTAGTGGTTGTCCAAACTGAGCCCATATCAAATGGTTCTGGATCATCTCCCATTAAATATCCTAGTTTATCGCCAATATATCTACCAATCTCTCTAAATATGCTTCCTCCATTGATGGCCTCAGCTTCATTGTTAGAAAGCTCTATCAGTTTATTAGTTTCCATATTTTCTCCTTTCTTTTCCATCCTGATATCCTTCTGCTAATCCCAATGTAAACTCGATGATTATACCTATTCCAACAGCATATGGTGTCCATCTAAATCCACCATTGAAAGTGATTTTTTCCTCCAAACTCAATTCTTTTAAATCGTTCATAATCTAAATAAATTTTCATTTTTCCCCAAGCATTTCCGGGCGTTGGGATATCCCAATCTCGCTCTGGCAAATCAGGTTAGCTAGCTGACTGACGTTTCACATGATCATCTGCATTAGAAACTTACCTTATAAAATCCGTATTTTTTTAAGAGTAGGTTATTAATTGACTTAATATGATTTTCTAAAATAGACCTTAACTCACTGTCTTGTTCTATGGTAAGATCAAGTTCCATAAGCTGACAAAGGGCTACTAGTTTTTCTTTTTTGGTAATGTCGTCATTTTCTGAAAACATTTCCTCGATCATAATTATTCCTTCATACTCAAGAAAATAGGCTCTATTCTTTCCGAAAAATGAAGAATAGATTTCCTGTATTTCTTTTTTATCAACAGAAGATTTATTCAACAGCTTATTTAAACCTTCAAAGAATGCCCTTAGCCATCGAAGTAGTAGATCTCTTTCTTGCATTATTGATAGTTTGTGAAATAGCACTAGTGTTTATCAAAGTTACAAAGAGGCATAATTCACAAATGACGCAAATGCACCAACTCTTATAGCATACAATAGTCTCATAAGGAATGATTTTTATACGCTTTGTTTTTGAATATATTCATAAATTTTGCTCTGTAGGTTCTTGATAGTTAGTGGACTATTGCTTGATTGTTTTCATGGTGCGCTTTTATTTTGCCAATGGCATACCCTGCGTGGTAAGCAAAAAATGCTATAGTGAAAATGATTGCTAGGATTTGAATAATACCTTTTGGTTTCATTATTTATAAATTAATCATTAGTTTTAACGGGGTGGATTTGCAGAAGGTTTTTTTGTTTTTTGCATTTTTGGCAAAAACCGATGTTCTTTCTTTTTACAAAAGCCACTGATTTTATAACTATTTTTCTTCAAAATCAACTTTTAAGTCTATTGCCTTGTCAACCGTTAAGTTTCCAAATTTCATAGCAATAAGAAAGCCCAAGATAACACCCATGATGGATGCTATACTATTCATTACATCATACGTTTGTGGATAAAAATAGGGTTGAACGAGCGATTCATAAGCAATTAATCTCGTAAGAGTGGCTAAAGAGATAAACGAAAGCTCATCATTGTATTTTGACAATTCTTTTCATGAGTTCAGTTTTGAAAGATTCAAAAGAGAAACTTCCGAATGCTCTGTCTTATTGTTTGTTTGAGTAAACCCTAAGGAAAAATAATGGATAGTTCTTAAGTTAGAAAAGAAGGTAGAGAAAATAAATGTTTAATTTTGGATTTACTGGACTACAGAAGGTGTACTGCCCTTTTAGGGCGAGGGAGTGTGTTTTATCATGGGTTTTGTGGACCCATGGTTACTGAGGTATTGCTCCTTCAGAGCAGGGTGAAGTATAGGGCCGTAGGCCTGTGGACTTCGTAGGAGGGAATAATTCGCGAGAAAATGCTAGGGGCGTAGCCCTGAGGTCTTATAATTTGTGAAAAAGTGATTTTGAAAGATGGCTTATTGAAGCCAAGTTATAGGTTTTTGGAATACAATGTCGAATGATGAATATCAAACGCCGAATTTTGAATCTAGGTAGGTTATCATGAATCTCCTTTTTTTCCTGTTTTATTCGTTGTTTTAACTGATATAAGGGCCATAATCGCCAACACAACATAAATGAGCACAGCAATAGGCCTCGATGTTTCAAAGGCACCTAAAACTGCAAATTGATTACAGTTTGGACTAAAGAAGGCGATATCAATGGCGGCGTAAGTCCAACATAAGAAGATAAAGAAGAAGAAAGCCATTATAATTTTTCTCATAAGGTTTTTCTTTTAACGATTACAGTTTTGAAAGATTTAAAGAAGCAATTTTAGTAAGTTCAATCTCACATAGTGTGTTTGAGTAAATCCTAGTGAAAAATAATGGATAGGCCTTAATTTAGAAAAGAAGGTAGATAAGATAAACGTTTAATTTCGGGTTTGCTGAGCTATGAAAGGCGTACTGCCCTTTCAGGGCAGAGAAGAGGAGTGTGGATTTTATCATGGGTTTGAGAACCCATGGTTACTCTTGTGTTGCTCTTTCAGAGCAGAGTGACGTTTAGAACTGTAGATCTGTATTTCGTAGATTCAACTAATCCGAAATGAAGGCTAGGGCCGTAGGCCTGTGGATTTCGTAGGAGGGAATAATTCGCGAGAAATAGGGGCGTAGCCCTGAGGTCTTATAATTTGTGAAAAAGTGATTTTGAAAGATGGCTTATTGAAGCCAAGTTATAGGTTTTTGGAATACAATGTCGAATGATGAATATCAAATGCCGAATTTTGAATCTAGGTAGGTTATCATGAATCTCCTTTTTTTCCTGTTTTATTCGTTGTTTTAACTGATATAAGGGCCATAATCGCCAACACAACATAAATGAGCACAGCAATAGGCCTCGATGTTTCAAAGGCACCTAAAACTGCAAATTGATTACAGTTTGGACTAAAGAAGGCAATATCAATGGCAGCGTAAGTCCAACATAAGAAGATAAAGAAGAAGAAAGCCATTATAATTTTTCTCATAAGGTTTTTCTTTTGTTACTCTCCAAAAATAAAACCACCTATAAACCAATTTTTTCTCTCCCAAAAGCAAAAAATATTAGTTTAATTTAAACTAATCTATTAATTTTTTTTTAATTATTTTATTTTTACAAAAACTCGTTTAACTTTTTCTTCCGTAATAGTTAATGAGTCTCCAGAGATTTGATAGGTTGACTGCATGGTTTGACTAATTGATGGAATTTCTGTGTATAAAATAGCATGATCACTGGTGGACCAGTAAATAGAAGGTATATCTGAAAATTCAAATTTGTGCCCATGTTTTTTTGCTAAATCTCTAAAAACTCGCGATTCCGGTATGATTCTTCCATCATTAGTATATGTGAATTTGTAATTTTTAGAGGAATTGTCTAGCTCTTTATCAAGTATTCCTTCAAGCGTAAATGTTTGTTTTTCAACCCAAGTACCTATAAGACGTTCATCTTTTAAATGGTTGGATGATATGCTTTTACTATCAAAAGATGTTTTTCTAACTGGTTCAAAATATACATGATATGTCTTTTTTTCTAATTCAAACACTAAGGAAAGGAGTTCATCTTTTCTAGAAGCCACCACTTCGAGTTCTTCGCCACTGTCAAGGGGAAGACCAAACTTGATTTTATTTTCTGTTTTTTTTCCTATCATTATGATTGAATGATTTTTCCCAGATTGTATGGTAACCAAGTAATGATCTTTTTCTTTTTCGATTATGAGCATATTCTGCTCTCCAATTAAATCTCCCATGTAAACTCCCTCAAGCTTTTGACCATGAGAAATAGTGGAGGCGAACAGCAAAATCATTAAGATAAAATATCTCATGTCGGTTTGGTTTGCAGATTTAATAGCGATAAAATTAATTTTATTGGATTTAGTTGATGCTCCGGTAATTTTTAACCGGAGCAGTTCAACTACATACAATTATATAATTTATGTAGGTATAGTCCAGAAAGTAGTGAACTCTTACCAGCATAATATACAGAAAGTGATGCATAAAGCATCATATCCTCAATACTACAACCTCCATTCACGCGCTCTAATTTTTCAAAATTTAGCTCTTTCATAACAAATTTAGTTTTTTGGTTGAACATTTATTTAATTGATAATCAAATTTATTGCTGTATCGGTGAAATAATCTTTCACTCTAGGAAGAATTTTCGATAAAAATGTAACTTTTTTTGTCTTTGGAGTAAGAAATATCCTTTCCAAGACTTAATCGAAGGTCATCGATTATTAAATAGACCATTCTTTTGGAAACTCCTATGTTTCTAGCTAGGTCACCTGGTCCTCCTGTCTTCTTTTTTTCAATTAACTCTATCAAGAGTTTCGTGCGCTCGTAATACTTCAATCCTGCCATAGTTTTATCAGTTTAGTAGTACTAGATGTTGATATGCTTTAGAAAATTGATTCTCTGATTGTAATAATTGTGAGGCTGTTCCAAAAGCTTTGATTTGCCCATCTTCTAAAACCATCAGATTGTCCATGCTTGCAGCCAAAGCTGGTTGATGGGTAATCAATAAAAGTGAAGCTTGATTAGCCTGAACATAGGATTTTACAATAGAAAGTACTGCATATTCTGTTTCCCAATCCATTGCCGCAGTAGCTTCATCCAATACAAGGATCTTTGGTTTTTTTACCAAGGCTCGGGCCAATCCGACCAGTTGCCATTGTCCTCCGGAAAGATTTCTTCCTTCTTCCCCACATATAGTAAGAATGCCTTGTGGGAATTGATTGAAAAACCCTCCTAATCCTAGTTCCTGCAAGGTCTGAATTGTCTTTTCTACTTCTTGGTGATTATTTGTCAGGGCTATATTGTCCAATACTGTCCCGTTAAAGAGCTTTTCTTTTTGACTGACTACACCCAACTGATTTCTCCAAGTCATTAAATCATTGGCTTCACCCATTAAGAAGGGCATAGAAAGCTTCCCCTGTTCTGGAACATAAAAGCGCTGAATTAACTCCACTAAGGTGCTTTTTCCTGTTCCGACAGGAGCAAAAAGTGCTGTCGTCTGCCCTGCTTGAAGTTGAAAACTCACTCCTTTAAGTATCGGGCTTCTACCAGGATAACGGAATGCCAGGTTTTCTGCATTTAAAAGGACGTTTGGATTTACCTCTTCTTCCTTACTTATAGAAATTTCCTGATCTTCGGCTTTCAGTCCAGCAATCTCATGCATTCGGTCAAAGGCTACCTTGGCTTCCTGAAATTGTATATTGGCTACTACTAATCCGGCTACAGCTGGTAAAATAGAACTCCCCACCTGAATCAAGGCCATCAATTCCCCTAGTTGAAGATTTTTTTGGAACACTAGATAGACGCCCAAGCCGAACAACAGGCTCATAAATACGGCAACAATCACTTGTGTGAAAAATGAAAAGCTATTGCCAATGATCGCCAAGTCATAGCCCTTGTTTTGATAATGCCCATAGACCTGATCAATTCTGTCTTTGAATACCTGTTCTTTATTATAGGATCTCAAGACATGCACTCCCGTCAAGCTATCGATGTACTGCGTCTCATTGAGGGCATGGGCGGCCATCACTTCTTTTTGCTTGGCAATGATGGGTTGATGATAGCGCCACCCAATGAATAAAAATGCCAAAGAAGCTGCTACACATAACCATCCCATCACCCATGATTGGTAGAAGACAAAGGCTAGGGAAACTACTACTACCAAAACATTAATAATGACCGTTCCCGTAATCATTGCGACTGTTTGCTGGATACGAAGGGAGTCATTCATACGAGCGATTAGGTCACCCGTACTGAAACCCTTGAAGTAGTTCATGGGTAGATGGAATACTTTCCGGACAAAGGAAGATACAATCCGGATGTTGAGGCCTTTTCCCTGTCTTGCCATAAATACACCCAAAAAATATCCTAATAATGAGCGGAATAGTAATAAAGCTCCCAATGCGACCACCCCAAAGATGGCTTTGTCATAGGTTTGATTAGGAAGGAAATCATCAATGAGTTTTTGTGAAAAAATCGCTGTTGAAAGACCTGTGATGGCCATAAGCGTTCCAAGAACTGCCGCGACAGCCAAAATAGGAATATCTTCTGCAATAAGTGATCTGAACCAGACAAATTTAGCATTGGATTGGGATTTTCTGGTCTGAAACTGTTCATTAGGTTTTATTTGAAGTAGAATGCCTGATTTCCAGATTTCAGTTAATTCCTTTTCGCTGTAGCTTACAATTCCCATACCGGGATCACTGATCCAGAATTTACTCCCATCAAACCCAAAACAGACCACATAATGTTCCCTCACTTGATCCATAAGCACATGGAGTATGACAGGCGCTTCCTGTTCTTTCAGGTGCTTGATTTCCGCTTCAAAACCTTTGGCTGTTAGGCCGATTACAGAAGCTGCTTGGATCAAGCCCAAAAGAGTAGTTCCGGACATAGTTGTTCCACTGACATCTCGTAGCTTTTCTTGCGTGACTTCTCCACCATGATATTTTGAGATGGTACACAGGCAGGCCAATCCACAGGCATACTCTCCCAATTGGGTTGTATGGAATTTTTTTAAGTTGGATTCGTTGATTTTCATGGTCTGCCCTCCTTTCTATGTGGTAACTTTTTTAAAATGATATCCAATTTTACTGGGCCTTGATACGATGCCACTAAAGCACTGGAACTATCATAGCAAAAAATACTGGGCACTGACCGCACTCCAAGATAGGTAGATAGGTGCATTTCCTCATCGAGGACTAGCTTTATATGTTGTTGATGAAGAAATGGATACTCCTCCAAAACACCTTCAAGCTCATTTTTTAATTGATTGCTGGCAAGGAGGATACTTACATGGTTAAATTCTTCTATCCGTGTTTCAAGCGCCTGAAGCATGATTTTACACATGTCACAGGTGGAGTTGAAGTAAACCAACAGAAAGGGCCGGTCCGAGGCAAATTCATCAATTTGCACTTTTTCTCCATTAAGTGTAGCTAAGGACATGGAAGGAATAGACTGAATCTGTTGAATGATCCGTGCATCTTGCTCCGACTTTTGATTAAACTTCCATATCAATCCTGAGAGTAGAAAAATCAAAACTCCGGATAAACTAACTAATAAGGCTTTTCTGGTCATAGTTTAGGTGAAGTTTAGGGTTAGAAAAAGTATCAACACCATCCAGAAACTCATGGAGAAGGCATAAGTGGACATAACAAGCTTTGAACTCTCTGATCTTTTAAAATCAAGTTCATTACTAAAGAAGTAAATCAGTAGTAGGCAGTAAATAACCTCAAATAAATTGAGTAGTTGGAGAGGGTAGTACCAAATAGGCTTAACAGAGGTGATATCAAGTAAACTCAGTACTGAAAGTGGTGCAAAAAGAGAAAACTCAGAATAAGTCAGGTCGGATAGCGTTCCTAAGAATACTTTTAACATTCCGCCTAATACAATGATACTTTCCGCATAAACTGCAATCATGAATAAACTCCCTAACTTGATGCCCTGATGCCTATTTGCGAAGAATAGTCCTGCATAAAGGATCAAAGCCATCAAAAAGCATTTAAGACTTAAAATCAGGAATGTTAACAGTATGGAAAATTTGTTCCAATACTGCATATCTTCTAGCATGTCCAAAAGAACATTTTCAGGGATTTCAAATTCTTTTTGCTTCGCAAGCTCTTTCAGCATCATAGACTCAAAGTCCAAAAGAAAAAAGCTCATCAGAAACAATGCTGTGGAATAAAAAACGAGGATAAGGAATGTTTTCATCTGTGTAAAATTTAAAGTCCAAACTTTATTTTTTGCTTTTGCACAATGAAAATTAAAAAATCACCCACTAATTTCCTCTTATCCCACCCAAGTTAAACGTTTATTTAAACGCTTAATTGAATCACCTGCTCCTCGGAGAGTTGGCAATTAGGTAAGTACTTAAAGTTTAAAAACCTGCAGTTAAAAACATATCAACTTCAAAAAGTCTACCGAATGCCTAAAAAAACAAACTATTTACAGCGCCCCTATCCACCAAAGCCCAACTCCAATAAAAACGGCATAACCTAGTCCATAAAGCATCAGCTTCTTTTTGATTTCGTCTTTGGTTAAGGCTCTATGTTGGGGTTCTAATTTGTAAAGGGCTAAGCGACAGGTTGCATTGACGATAAAAAGTACCCAAAAAACTTCACTGTTGAATGATTGCTCACTTATCCAAGAGCTGATCAAGATCACAGCCATAATAGTTAAACTCACATGAAATCCTGTCTTCAAAAATATCTTCATTATTAACTGAAATTAAATTATTTGGCTATTTTGAAAGTTGCACGTATGGATAAATTGCCGCAACAATTAATCTGTTGAACAACTTTTCACCAAAATACCTTCTATTGAGCTTATACACAAACTCATTGAGGTAATTCTGAAGATACTTTTCACTTACCATGTGATATATTCCCAGCAGATTCCTTTTTAAGTTACTTATTGCCACATGGACCCAGTTAAGAGCTCCTTTTGTAGAGTCTTGGGAGGACTTTATCTTGATGTGCTCTTCCACCAATCTTTCGAGGTTTACATATGCTGTGTTTTTATCAGTAAACAGAACTGATTCTGGATCTATTGATTCTTCTACAAATTGCTCCACAGTTTCTTTGGTCACATCAGTTAGTACTTTCATTTTAAAAAAACCACAATGACGGCTCCTTTTACCTGTAGTTGGATCCTCCAATGGCGTCGATTCTGAAGCGACTGCAACAATTGCCTGCTTTTGGCTCCCCTTCCCTCGCTTCAGGCGTTCCTGAACCTCCTTTCTTGTTGCTTTTTCCACATATGCCTCATCATATTCCACCATTCCTTTGAGTAGATACAGATCATCCCGCTTTCCCATTACAGCTCTGATCTTGTGCATGAGGTTGAACGCAGTTTCATACCTTTTAAGTCCCAACTGTCTCTGGAATTCTAAGCAGGAAAAGCCTTTCTTGGTGGCCGACATCAACAGAAAGGCGGTGAACCAGGTCTGCAATGAAAGATTGCTCGATTCCATTACAGTGCCTGCCTTAAGGGAAGTCCTCCTTCTACATATGCTGCACTCAAAAAACTTCTTTCCACTAAACCAGTACTGTTTTGAGAAGCTTTTACAGGTTTTACAATAAATCCCGGTGTTCTCACGGTAGGTTTTCAAGAAATCCTCACAGCTTTCCTCGTTTGGGAAATAGTTTACAAATTCTAAGATGTTCATGGTTTTGTGTATTTTTAACCAAGAAACACCAATTACACCAACTAGGAAAACTATTGACACAAATTGATAAACTATAGTTGGCTACGTGTATGATTCCGAAGAGTAAGATTAAAGAATTATAGTCTTTGGACTTGTTTAATATCACTAAAAAAAAAGTAAAACACCCAAAAGCATTTTTTGGGTGTTGAAATGGATATAATGACAGCGATTTTAAGAAAATGAAGAATTCTAATACAGAATTTGGAGCAAATGCATTTTTTTAACGCCAAATTCTAATTCCTATGTAATAACCTAGTGCTATTGACATTAATAGTAATACACCCATTAATATATAGATCAAAAGATTATTTGATAACATTTCGTTAAACTTTATTTCCATATTCTTGATCCGATTGCAAAACCTAAAGCACAAGATCCTACAAATAAAATTCCACAACCAACAGCAACAGCGAGTGTAATTGGCTCACCACCATTAATTTGATTAAGATCATCATTGCTAAGTTCTACAATATTTTTATTTTTTTCAAGATTTTTCATATCAATTTATTTTTTTTCTCTTGTTAAATATGCGACTCCTAACCCAACACAAACGCCAACCACTATTATTCCTCCAACAATTACAGCTGGATGCAGACCACCATTAATTTCTAGCGCATCATAATCTGATAATTCTTGTAAACTATCAACCTGCCCAAAATGGTCCACTTCATGAAGTCCATTTTTTTGAAAATCATAGTTTGATTTTTCATTGACTAAAGTTTTCATAATTCTAAAATTTACTCTTTCCCAACCTTTTCCGGGCATCGGGTTTTCCCAATCTCGCTCTGGCAAATCAGGTTAGCTAGCATGGTGATTTGCTGATTGATCATAAACCAAAGAAAAGATAGTTCCGTCTAAAATATTGGACTTGTGAAAAAAAGTTGAAGTTTTTCCAGCAGAAATATTTCTCTCTTCTGAGGTATTCAATACCTGCATAGAAAAGCTAACAGAAATACCACCACAATTCACAAAAATAAAGGAATTAATTCTCTTGGAAAAACGAATGCAAATCCCTTGATCTTTTAGCTCATCTATCATTAGATAAAGCTTCGCTCTACTCACTCCCAGTCTCTCTGCAAATTCTTCTGGGCTTCCTGTCCGCTGCTCCTTTACCAGTTTGTTTAGGAGCTTTAGTCGTTCGATTTGTCTGATAAATTCCATGGTATAGTTAATTTAGTTATTGGTTGAATAGTTGGAAGGTTAGGGCTAGGTTTTTTTTTGTTAAACTCTTAGCCTCTAAATTTTCATTGTAGGTTAATTTAGTTAAAGGGTTAAACGTTAAGTGTCCAACGTTTACACGTTACAATATCACCAGTTGCTTTCGGATCATTTCGTAGTATTTCCCCTCTTTCGCCAATAACTCGACATGGCTTCCTTCTTCAATTAGCTTTCCTTTGTCCATAACGTATAGCCTGTCAAATTCCTGTACAGCGGCTAATCTATGGGTGATAAATATGATCGTTTTACCTTCTGTAGCGAGCATTCGGATGGTCTGTTGCACAAATTGCTCCGATCCTGGGTCAAGGGAGGCTGTGGCTTCGTCTAAGATCAAAATCTCAGGATCTCTGTACAGGGCTCTGGCTATAGCTATTCGTTGCTTTTGCCCTCCTGAGAGTGAGGCTCCATTTTCTCCCAAATATGTGCCGAAACCATTGGGTAGGTTTTCCACAAAATCCATCATTCCTAGCTTATTACAAATGCTGACTACTTTTTGCATGTCAGGTTGATAATCACCCAAAGCTATATTTTCCAATACATTGCCCGCAAAAAGATCGATCCGCTGGGGTACTACAGATACAATCTGTCTCAGGCTGGCGTTAGCAATAAACTTGATATCATACTCACCTATGTAAATATTTCCTGATTGGAGCGTATAGAGGTTTTGCAGTAAGGAGACGAGGGTGCTTTTTCCCGATCCGCTTTCCCCGATCACGCCGGAGATTTTACCTTTCGGAAAAGTAATGGTAAGGTCATCAAAAACATTAGCTCTTGATCCATACCTGAATTTTACATTTTTGAAAATGATGTCACCCACATTTTCCTTTTTGATAGGAAAGGTGTCAGCCGACCTTTCTACTTCCAAATCCATAATTTCAAACAACCTATCCGCCGCAATCAGTGCATTTTGAATGGTTTTATTCATACCAATTAGACTTGACACCGGACCAGTAAGGTATCCGGTTAGTGCATAAAATGACATGAGTTCACCAGGAGTGATCTCATTTTGTAGGACATAACCCGCTCCAACCCAAAGCAAGATGATGGTAAAGAGTCGGGACACTACTTCAGAAGAGGTGCTTGAAAAGATATTGTTCAATCCAGATTGATACACTGTTCTCAATAAAGCTATAAATCGCACTTCTGTCTTGATATTGGCATGATCCTCAGCACCAAATCTTTTGATGGTACCCGCAGAAGTAATTGACTCTACTAGTTGAGATTCCAGTTCGGCAGACTCTTCCATCAACCTACGTTCGATCTTTTTATTTAATCGATTAGTGATCCAGTAGATTATCGTGTATAGTGGGATCACTAATAACATCACCAATGCCAACTTCCAATAAAAGGTGAACATCAAGGCAAATGAAAACAAGACGATAAAAATATTGACCAAAAATCCTATGGAGACATCGTTAATGAATGCTCTGATTTTTACAGCATCATTAATCCGTGATATGATTTCCCCCACTCTCATAGTGTCAAAAAATCGTTGTGGGAGTGTAAGCAAATGTTTGTAATAACCTAATATCAACCTTGCATCGATTCGTTGGCCTACTTTGATAATAAAGAGCGTTTTATATATGCCGATCACCACTTGCATGAGAAGAAGTCCAATCATTACAAGAGAAAGTAAATTCAATAAATTTGTATTTCGGCCAATGAAAACATGATCGATGATCTTTTGAACATAGATGGATGTAGATAAACCTAAAATGGTGTAAATAATTGCTCCGACCAAGGACTGTATCATCACTGCTCTATGAGGTCTTACCAAGTACCAAAATCTACTCCAGGTACTTACTTTCTCACTAATGGCCTTAAACTCGTCGTTAGGCATCAACAACACCAGTACCCCTGTCCACATTTCTTTGAATTCATCAGGGTTCACTTTATGGATCTGTCCATCTCCCGGATCCATGTATTCCACCGTTTTATCTGTAACTTTATACAAGACTACAAAGTGATGAAGAACTTTCTTTACTATTACATGCGCGATGACTGGCATAGGTACATCCTTTAGCGCCTCAAAATCACCTCTGACACCTTTTGCTGAAAACCCCATTTTGGTTGCAGCTTCTATAAGTCCCAAAATGTTTGTTCCCTTTTGGTCGGTAGAGGCCATCTGTCGGATTTTGGCTACTGGCATTTCCAATTTATAGTGTGCTGCCACAGAGGCCAGGCAAGCTGCGCCGCAGTCGGTAATATCTCGTTGTTTGATTCTAATACCCATGATTTTTTAAAAAAGTTAGTTAATGTTTTGAACTTGTGGATTGAGCCAATTGTCCACCTTGTCATATAATAATTGAAACAATGATCTACGAGCAACCACAAACCGTGCATTGTAGGTCATGCCTTTTTTGATATAACCTTCTTGACCATTAGCTAAAGTCAGGTATGGTTTATCTAGGGCACAGGTTACCAAAAAACCAGCTTCGCGTTCATTGAATAATGAGAGGTCGTCTGCGATGTCAATCACTTTGCCTGTGGCTATTCCCCATTGATTATAGTTATAAGCATCAATTTGGAAACTCACTTCTTGACCTACCGTAATAAATGCGATGTCTACAGGAGAAATATAAGTAATGGCCAGTACAGTAGTATCAGGCGATATTTCCGCTAGTTTTTGTTGAGGGTGAACAAAATCCCCTTCATTCAAATTCACTACATTCAAAAGAGTACCATTGATACCAGCGATGACTTTGTATTGGTCGCTTTGCTCCATGTACACACTTTTTTGGTTGCTTAAGCGGATTTTTTCATTTTGATAGTTGACCAGTTCCTGTTCCCAGAGATTTCTCTGTTGCTTTCTAACGAGGTCTAGTTGGGCATTTGCTTGCTTATATTGCACATCTGCGACATCATACTCAGCAAAAGCAAGAGCGCCATTTTCAAAAAGCGTTTGAGCTCTTTGGAAATCTCTTTCGAGCTTCTGCACGGCAGCTGATTGATTATTGATTTTTGTGTGGTACTCTAGAAGAGATGCTTGGTAAAACTTAGACCTCAATGGAATAGGCTCAGAATTATTATCCAAATGGTCTAACCGCAACAGCTTATGCAAGTCAGCTATAAATTCATCGACTATTGAAAGCCTTTCCTCCACTCCCTGCATCTCCAAGTTAAGGACCTCTCCTCTGATAGTAGCTAGCACTTCTCCTTTTTGGACTTTTTGGTTTTCCCTCATATACCATGTTTCCAACCTACCGCTGACAGAGCTCATTAGGGCATTACGCTGGATAGCTGATTGGAAAGTCCCTCTGGATTGCACGGCCACGTCTACATATAGTAAGGGCAGGGCGATAATTGCCGCCACTAGCATCCCTAAAAGGAGTAGGTAGATTACTTTGGAGCGTACACTGATATGAGAGTCGTAGACCTCTACAGATTGCGCTATAATAGCGGATGGGAAAATACTTTTGCTCATGGGCTGTCAGTTGGTTTAAAAAGAATATAGTTTAAATAAAATACCTGATTAAAATAGTACAAGTTAATGTGAGATAAAGCTAAATTATGGTGTAATTATATAGCCTAAAAAAATTATTTCCAAAAAAAGCACGGTTTACAGCTTAAGCGCTTAGGTCAAAAATGCCTCTGATTTTTTTACGAAACAAAATATTATATCAACTAAAGTTTTACCCCCCCCCAATTAAAAATTTAATTTTACAATTTTCTAGTATAGGTAGAGAAAATTTTTTTTGAATTTTTTTTAAAAATCAGGCCAAAACATAGATTATAGATGGCGATTACCTTGCCAGTCAGTGGGTGGGTTTAAAAAGTATCCGGTAACTCAATTGAGCCTTTTTTTAGCTATGAGCATTTAGCCTTCACCCCAATTAAAGTATAAAAAAAACCTGCGAAATTATCCGCAGGCTATTTTGTTGACACGGGTGGCGTGGCGGCCACCTTCGAAGTCTGTTTGTAAGAAGACATCCACCATCTTGGAGGCTGTCTCGAAGGGGATAAATCGGGCAGGGATGGCTAGTACATTGGCATTGTTATGCGAACGGGCTAAGGCTGCTAGTTCTTCGTTCCAGCATAAAGCAGCACGGATACCTTGGTGCTTGTTAGCTGTGATAGCTACTCCATTTCCACTGCCACAAATTAAGATTCCAAACTCAAACTCACCTGATTCTACAGCAGTAGCTAGCGGATGTACATGGTCTGGATAGTCTACCGAACCATCAGAGTATGGGCCGAAATCTTTCACTTCCAAACCTGCTTCATGCAATTGTTTGATTAAGGCCTGTTTGTATTCATATCCGGCATGGTCTCCGCCGATTGCTATTTTCTTCATCATCAAAGGAGTTAAATGTTATCTTCTAGTGCTTCTTTGGCACGCTTCTTTTCTAATCGCTTCGCAATTTGAATCCCAGCTTCGTACAAAACCAAAATCGGCATGGCTATCAGTATTTGGCTGATGACATCCGGAGGGGTAATTACTGCTGCCAGGATAAGAATGACTACAATAGAATGTCTTCTGTAGGTTTTCAACATGGCGGCACTCACCAATCCTGACATGGATAGGAAGTAGATGACCATGGGCAACTGAAACATAATTGCCGAAGCCAAGACCAACATGCTTAACGTGCCTACATAAGAGGTAATGTCAAACTCATTGGAAATCGTAGGGTCCAATTGGTAATTGGCCAAGAAATTTACCGAAATAGGGGTCAGGATATAGTATCCAAAGAGTGTCCCTAGGAAGAAGAGCAAACTCACAAAGAATACGGCTCCTCTAGCTGCTTGACGTTCTTTGGCATATAATCCCGGGCTAATGAATCTCCAAACCTCCCAAAATAAGTAAGGAAAGGATGCGATGATTCCCACCACTAAGGAGGAGGTGATGTGCATAGAAAACTGCCCAGTCATCTGACGGCTTTGCAAGATAAATGGGAGTTCTGTGATACACAGAACAGGTGTGTTAAAGATTTCTGCCAATTGACAGAGCATACGGTAGGTGAAAAAATCAACTTTGGAAGGGCCCAAAATGATTTGTCCAAATACGATGCTTTTGGCAAGAAAGGCAATGATGGTGAAAATTAATACGGCAGCAACTGAGCGTAGCAAATGCCACCTCAGTTGCTCCAAATGGTCTAAAAAGGACATGCCTTCCTCTTCCTCTTCTTCTCTATACTGATCTAATGCCACTTTAAATTCGAGTGATTAATTTTTCACATGCGGTTTCTTACGAGTAACCACTTATGTAGTGTATGTATTTAGTTTAAGCTACAGTCAACCGTTGTCTGTTGACGATTATCAGCATGATTACAAATGATATGTTCACCTTCTGCAATTGCGGATAATCCTATCAATACAATGGAAATTGAACCATCCACTCGTTAACTTGGGATTTAATAGCAGCTAAAGCAGCTTCATCTGCATGATTAACCAAGGCATCATCAATCAAAGCTACAATTTTCTTCATGTCCTCTTCTTTCAATCCTCTCGTGGTGACGGCAGCAGTTCCTACACGCATACCAGAAGTCACAAAAGGAGAGCGCTTGTCGAATGGCACCATGTTTTTATTAATGGTAATATCCACTTTACCCAAGGTTTCTTCTGCAAGTTTACCGGTAAGCTCTTTATTGCTTAAGTCAATTAACATCAGGTGATTGTCCGTTCCTCCAGAGATTAATTTGTATCCTCTGGCTACAAACTCTTCCGCCATTACGGCTGCGTTTTTCTTCACTTGCACCACATATTCCATGTATTCGTCAGAAAGACCTTCTTGGAATGCAATTGCTTTTGCGGCAATGATGTGCTCCAAGGGTCCACCTTGGGTACCTGGAAATACACCAGAATCTAGTAAGGATGACATTTTTCTCAACTCACCTTTTGGTGTTTTCAAACCAAATGGATTATCAAAGTCTTCTCTCATCAAAATCAAACCACCTCTAGGTCCTCTCAAGGTTTTGTGAGTGGTTGTAGTGACGATATGGCAAAACTCCAATGGATCATTCAATAAGCCTCTAGCAATCAATCCGGATGGATGGGAAATATCTGCAAGCAACAAAGCTCCCACTTGGTCAGCGATGTCTCTCAAACGCTCATAATCCCAGTCACGGCTATACGCAGAAGCTCCACAGATCAATAATTTAGGTTTTACTTCCAAAGCTTTGGCTTCTACTTTATCATAATCGATCAAACCAGTTTCTTCTTCTACACCATAAAAATGCGGCTGATACAATTTACCAGAAAAGTTCACTGGGGAACCGTGGGTCAGGTGACCACCATGCGCTAGATCAAACCCTAAAATAGGATCTCCAGCGTTTAATACAGCCAAGAAAACAGCTGCATTCGCTTGCGCACCGGAATGTGGCTGCACATTTGCCCAGCTTGCTCCAAAGAGTTCCTTCGCTCGATCAATAGCCAATTGCTCAATCTGATCCACCACTTCACAACCTCCATAATAACGCTTGTTAGGGAGACCCTCAGCGTATTTGTTGGTCAACACACTTCCCGCCGCTTCCATCACCTGCTTACTGGTGAAGTTTTCGGATGCGATCAATTCTATACCCGTCTTTTGACGGTTTTCTTCTTTTGCAATGAGGTCAAAGATTGCCTGATCTCTTTTCATGGATATGATTTTTAATAGGTTGCCCAAAATTAGTTTTAATCAATGGATAATCCAATTCAAAGGGAAGTTAAGTGAGGAGTTATCAGGTGGGAGAATTAGGAATTAAGAAAGAAGTTAAAGGCGAGAGTTTAGAAGCGAGAAGCGAGAATCAAGTTCACGCCACGAGCGCTACGATTTATTGCGACGCTCGCAATGGTTGGCGGTCCACAGATTTTGCAGATTAGCATAGATTAAAATCAACAGTCTCTCAGGCCCCATAAACGCCCAGAGTCTTGATTCTTGTATCTTGGCTCTTGTCTCTTGTCTCTACCAATTGTCCACAGATTTCGCAGATTAGCACAGATTTTATGTCCAAAACTTAGCGACCTCTGCGCTAACCTTAGGGTTCTTTGCGGTTTCAGGTCTCAATTTAATCAACGTTTTTCAAGAATATCCCCATATTTTCCTGCTCCTAAATTATATGGCCGCTAGGCATAACTTATCCAACTTGGGGGACTTCGACTTTATTTCGTACAAGCCTATTTCATCCTTCCTCCCTCATCCTTCTACCTTATTTTCTTGATTCTTGGCTCTTGGCTCTTGTCTCTACCAATTGTCCACAGATTTCGCAGATTAAAAGAGACAGTCTCTCAGGTCCCATATATGCCCCTGTCTCGTCCTGAAAATACTTGACACTTTTTTCATCGTCTTTCTTTTCAATCTTTTTCTACCTTTTTTTGGTAAAAATCTACGGGTAATGTGTCTTCCGTGTAGAGCGCATGTTTACTTAAATTATCTTGCTATAACCCATTTAACAGCTCCATCGGAGCGGCCGGCATTTTAGCAACGGGTTTCAACCCGTTAATGAGAAACATAACCTAAGGCGAAGTGTCGTAGACACGATTGACATGAGCTAAAGGATTTTATGTCGGCCGTCCCTATGGGACTTTGGGGGTAACAACTAAATTTTAAGCCGAGGGTTTCAACCCTCGGCTTAAATGTTGACCGTCTCTACGAGACTATTTCTATCATTCGTATGCAAGAATTAACTTCTTTCAGTCATGCCAATTCACATCTAAGGTTATCGAATCTTGATTCTTGGCTCTTGTCTCGTCTCTCGATTCTCGTTTCTCACCTCTCAAAACGGTATTCTCACGTTCACTGCAATATTTCTACCCAATTGATTGACTCCAAAAGGTCTGAATAGCGACATGTGGTCGAGATAAGTGGTGTTAAGGATGTTGCTGCCGCTGACATAGACATCGAGCAAGTTTTTGCCTACTGGTATACTTCCCCCTACATTCAGTCCAAGCAGGTAGTAGCCAGGTGTATCATCTTCCAACGGTGCGGATCTGTTTTGGTCAAATACCCAGTTTCCTAAGATGCTGATATATGGATTTTTGATCAATCCAGTATTCTTCAATTTGAAATCCACTGTTTGCGTCCATCGGAATGCTGGAATGTAAGGCAAAAAGCTCATGTCTGATCTACGCTGACCAATGACAGTGCTATATCCAGTAGAAAATGCAACCCATTTCATGGAGGCAGGGTGAATATCCAATGCTAATTCACCACCATACAATCGGGCATCTGCCTGCTCAAAAACCCATACAGTCAAATCATCAATTTGCTCCTCGCTAGGAGAAAAGAAAATGTAATTATTTACATGATTGTAAAACACTTCCCCAGATAAGGTGAAATTTGTTTTGCTGTATCGAATTCCAAAATCAGTCTGAACATTCTGTTCTCTCCCAAAACTGGCATCTCCTCGCTCAAACCTGCTGGTACCTGGATGTGGGCCGTTGGAGAATAATTCAGCCAAATCAGGCGCACGGAAACCTTGAGCCACATTCAGACGGTATCTCCAAGTGCTATTCGGGCGGAAAGTAGCCCCACCACTAGCCGTTACACCATCAAAGGTTCGTTCCAGTCTTCGGTCCGATGGATTTTCGGGCAGAATGAATCCATAATCCACGAAGTGCTGTGCAGAAGCATCTGCGGTTACTTTGCGGTAATCGTATCGCAAGCCACCTTGCAGTACCCACTTATCTTTGTTGTAATTCAATAAGGCATACAAAGAGCGGTCATCTTTGGTAGCATCCGGAATCAAAAATTCCCCTGCGTCTTCATAATTGAGATTACGCAAGTAAAAACCCTGAATACCCACAATAGCTTCCAAATAAGGGGTCAAGCCTTTGAAGTACTTGACATCATACATAAAATTGCGGGTGATCAAACCCAAATCTACTGCATCAAAATCATCCTCTACCTCTTCCCTAAAGTTCAAATGATAGCCCAACGTAGCCTTGATTTTATCTTCTCCCACGTAAATATTGGTCTCAGAATTGATGAAGTGGTCAGTGACATCTTGGAAAGGCAATTGGAGGCTTCGATCTCCTCGAGTGGTTACGAGTTCGTCGAGAGCATCTTCTTCTAAAATTCCTAATTTTTGTTTGAGATAGGTATACCGAATGCGAGTATCTCCCCAGCTTTTCCGTATTCCAGCACCAGCTTTGAGATTTTGTGTGTTGAATCGCGTGTTACCTACGGCATTGCCATCACCATCCACATAATCCGCATGGGATTCGGCAGCACCTCTTAATGACCAGAAAAAGCCGTTTTCATTAGCGCCTTTGACACCTACTTCAGACCGGAGTCCCAAAGAATTGCTGAAAAAGCGGAGATTGGCATCTCCTTCAATGATACCTGCGTCTGCATCTTTTTCCTCTATGAGGTTGACTACACCAGCCATCGCGCCTGAACCATAAATCAAGGAAGCGGGTCCTTTGATGAGTTCCACGTTGCCAATGCCTGTTTCAGATAATCCCAATCCATGGTCTGCTCCCCACTGCTGATTTTCGAATCGAGCACCTTGATAAAGAGATAAAACTCGGGAGAAAGAAAGTCCTCGAATGACAGGTTTACTAATGCCGGGTCCCAAGGAAATCTCAGATACGCCCGGCGTACGGGCGATGGAAGACATCAAGGATGGGGAAGGCATTTTCAGTATTTCAGTCCGATTGATCTTTTCGATACTGATGGGCGAACTCTCTTTGCTCATGATATAAGCACCAGAGATGACCACTTCTTCAAAATTGGTAATGGATTCTTCCAATTCAACTATTAAGTCACGGCTAAATTGAGCAGGTCGGATAGTCTGAACCTTATTGGAATATCCCACAAATGTCACTTGAAGGGTGATATTTCGGTCGGGAAGTCCTTGAATGATAAACTTTCCATCAACATCGGTAACTACCCCTCGATTGAGTTCGGGGATAAATATAGATGCCCCCGGAATTGGCGTATTCGTGTTTTTGTCTAAAACTTTCCCAGTCAATGAGATATCTTGGGCACCCAATGAACCAGTATATAGGAACAATAGTGCGATAGCGATTAGTAAGCGCATGCGTAAGTGAAGTAAATTAAGAAATAATTTAAAATGAAGAAGACGTTTCTTTCAAAGAAACTAGTATGAAAAATTAGCTGATTGGTGGACCTCTGAGATCAAAACCTACAGGAAAGTGGCAGGAAATTTTTGAAGAATAGGAGCTTGCACCTAGAAATTGGTCTGAAACAGGAGCTTCTGGTATATCAAGACAGTAATCAAATATAAAAAAATCCGCCTCTGCAATTAAATCCAAAATGATCAACTCCATTTCGCTATGCCCATGATCAGGTAGCTCTTGCTGCTCCTCTGTAATTAGCGGATGGGCATGGGTAATGATTTTACCACATTCCAACTCATGGGTATGGAAAAACAATACACCATTCGCCAAGATGCTAAGCATCAAGACCAGCGCAAAACGACTAAACAGGGGTAGTATTTTTTTAAATGGTTGCATAACTAACTAAATGCCAAACTGACTCAGTCGGTATTTGTTGCAAACATAGGGAAGAATGTTGATGGAAAAAGAATAATTTACGTTCGAACGGTATTTCTTTGGTTGAATGGGAGAAATATGCTTTTGTCAAGGTTAAGTTAGTCTCCGTCTATTTTCACCGGTCCAAAAAATCTCATAACCATTTCCCATAGATTTTTCTAGCTTCTGATTGTGGTTTTAAGTTTCCAGTTTCTGCTTGATGAATTCCTTTATCAATGGATTTTTTTTCAGCTTCACTTATATTTTTCCACCAATCTTTCATTTCGCTTTCACGCAGGTCCATTATTTTTCTTATCAAAGTGCTATCCTCCAAGGTAGTCAACCATTGAATCAAATCTATTTTTGCTGTTTTGATGTCTATTTCCATATATCAAATATAAATATTTATAAGTATTGAATCAAAAGACTCCAAATCAAGTAATGTATTGGTTTTGGAATAATTTACTTTGAGAAAAAGATACTACTCATTTTATTCTAGCTGACGCATAGAAAAACTGGAAATATTTAGTTTTATTAGACGAATTATTATGAATTCAAAAAAAATATTTATTATTATTTGCATTTTTTGCAATTAATTATTTGAACCGCCTTAATTATGAAAAAAAATGATTTTATTTTGGTATTAGCTTTATTGGTCTTTTCTATATTACCAATATTTGAATCTCATGCACTCGGTTCAAGAAAATTAGTTTCTTGTAGAACTGTGGATGCAGAGGGAAATGTGCTTTCTGAGGGTAATAGATGCGACTTTGGGTGGAATGATTGTATACCTAACCCATGTCCTAACCCATCTGGTACCATTGTTGAGTGGAGAGAGTCTCTAGATTAATTTAGTTTAGTGTGTGGTGAATTTTTTCACCACACTTTTTTAAATAACGATTTAATGAAAATCACCAAATTTATACCAATAATCTTTAGTGTAATTTCACTTTCCTGTACAAGTGAAAGAAATGTGGACGAATTGGATAATGAACCTATTCAATTGTTGAGTAAAATACCCGCTCCATCGGAAAATATTGAGGATTTATTTTCTCTTGTCGATGTAATCGCCCTTAAAAGCGGACCTGAAACCATTTTGAGCTTCACGAGAGTGCTTGAAAATAATTTTGGGATTTTTGTTTTGGACAGGTCTTCCACAAGATTATCCCTTTTTAGCAAAACAGGGGAGTTTATTAGAGATTTTGGAAAAATGGGTGGAGGCCCTGGTGAATTTGTTTCTGCCTATGATTTCTTTATTTCGGGCAATGCGGTGTTCATCTTCTCTCCGGGAGACCTTGCTTTGTTTTCTTATGAGATAGAGACAGGGGCGTTTTTGAAAAAAGTTCAGTTAATGGCTTTTGCCCAACGGATTGAACTTGTTTCTGAAAACGAATTTCTGGTCTATGTTTCCAACAATCCTACAGATTCCAATTTCAATGTTTACAGATTCGATTTGGAAGGGAATATGCTGGGGGAGTATTTCCCATTTGATCCCAAACGTTCCAATGCGATAGTTCCTTATTCAGGCTTTTTGGCAAGAGGAAATGACGGGGTTTATTATTGTGACCCTTTTGGTTATCAAGTTTTTAGATACAACCAGGATACTCAAGATTTTGATCTAATTTATGAACTTGATTTTGTTTCAGATTACCTGAAATTGGATAGGGAGATTTTTTTTGAGGATAATACAAGGTCTCAAGTAAGGCCCGAAGACAGGGTGAGGTTTGGAGGAAGTCTTTTCCTGAAAAATGAAAATTATCTCTTTCTAAATATGACCTATGACGCCAAGGTTCAAACGGCCTCCATAGATTTAAGAAAGGGTTTGACCTCTAGGATATTTAGTTTGCGGGCAGATAATGGATTCTTTCGGTTTGTAGGCAATCCCCGTCTTTTAAACGCTAAGGATGAAGTTGTTTTTATCATCGACCCAGAAAAATTCCAATCCTATCAGACAGAGAACAATCCTACTTCTGTGCAGAGAATTTTAAATGCTGTAGCAATAGATGAAGATAAAGACCTAGTGTATTTGGTTCGAATGAAGGTTTTAGAATAGTTGATAGATGTTGTTGATTAAATAGAATCTAAAGAGCCTTTAGTTTATTTATATCATAAATGCTTTGAAAACGTAGGTTCAATCAAATGTAGCCATGATTTATTATCACTTAGGATAAATCCGGTCAAACTTGATTTCATCTTCATGGTTTTCTGCATGTGCAGCATTATAGACATATAAGCCATCTTGATTAACAAAGTGGCCCTGAATGCTTAGACCTGCGGGAAAAGGGAACTCCTCTTTAAGATTGAATTTTTCATCAAGAACTAGGAGGTAAGCGTCTCTTCTAAAATCAACTTCCCCAGGATAGCGAGGTAAGGTATAAATTCTGTAATAGAGTTTTCTATGCTGGTCATAAATAAGTGCTTTGTAAATACCATTGTCAAATAGATGTTCACGCGAATCAAATTCATCATCGACTTTGCCTTTAAAAGCGGAGATTGGTTTAAAATAATTGGAATTAATTCTATGTTGAATCCATTGATTTTTAACGTAAGTAAAGATATCAGGACTATGAGAAAAGTTGAGTACTGTTTTGTTGTCAAGTTGTATGGTTGAATTTGACAAGTTGTATTGTAAAGAAATAACTTTATCAGACCCAATTTCGGGATATTTCATAAGCTCTTGAATTTTACCCGTTTTCAGATCCAAGCTATACATCAAGGCTTCTTGAGAATAAAGAATTGCATCTAGTTTTTTATAGGACAGTGTTTCAAAGTAAAATTTACCCTGGCTAATAAGTGGCTGATGGTAAGCTAAGAAGTGTGGAGTGATTAAAATATTCGAACTGTTTTTCAGATCGCTATATCTTCTTTTTACATTTCCGGATAGGTCAATTAGTGTCAATTCCCCAACCTGTCCCGATACATAAATAATGTCTTTATCAATAAAAAATCCCCATAAGGAAGGGATTCTATTGGGACCGTCTTTTTCCAGAAATATGCGCTTGCTAAGACCATTTTGATTAAAAAAATCTAAACTATGAGTGGTTTGATTATAGTTAACCAATTCTCCCTTGTAATAACGATAATTCCACATGAAGTTGGGAGATTTATCATCTAGTTTAAAAACAATGCTTGAATCGGTAGAACTGTTGGCAATCTCACCGTGCTCTTTTTTTTGAGAGCAAGCAAAAATCAATGTAATGAATATTAAATTTATTAATTTCACGGTATAAATGTTTAGAAAGACTATTCACTTTTAAGAGAAGTGAATAGTCTTTTTATAAAATTAATTTACTTCTACTTCATCAAAACAATCACCTGGGATTGGAGCACATCCCATGTGTGTAATGGTGTTTGTGTTTTCATTACAAATTGTGTAGAACAAATTGGGCAAGTCGGTCGCGTCCACAACTTCTTCTTGAGCTGATAAATTGAAGTTAACTCATGTGAAACTCATAAGCACAACGCAGAGGATTGAAAATAGCTTTTTCATGTTGATTTTAATTTAGTTATAATACATAATGTTTCTGTTAAAACATATATAAAAAACTGCGCAGTAAATTTTGTATATGTTTGATTATCAATAGTAATAATTTTTTAGTGATACTTCAAAAGAATCAACTATTTTTTTTTTATTCAAAATCGATAACTATTTGATTTTCAGTCTTATTATTTTTTGCTTACACATAGGTGAAAAATTATTCCAATTTAATTGTGGTAAGTTAGATGGACCTGAGGAAGCTTTTCTGTTTTTTTTCGTCCTTTATTTTGATATTTTTATTTTTAGAAAAAATGATTATCATCCTAAATTTTATAGCTCAATCACTATTGATTTCAAATATCCTAACTTCACCCCATGATTGATTTCAATTACAGGCCTGAAACCTATTTCAACGGGACTGGCCCCAATACCCTGATCTGCAAGTTAAGTTATCCCGAAAGTACTTGGGGAGATGAAATCAGCATCTTTGCAAATGCCTTGGATGGAGTATATTATTTGGAGGCAGTGGATTTTTATGGGAATGAGTTTAAGCTCAATCCCGAACAAACAGATCAACCACTTACCCTTCACGAGTTGATCTTCCTGATCGAAACCATGGACGTGGATATGGAAACTGCTCAAGGAAATGCAGCCTTGACCATCGGGGGAGTTCCTGTAGCAGAGAGCCCGCTCTACCCACAGTTAGAAGCGTACTTTGCTGAAAAAAGAAAATTATTCGGGCTGGATTAAAAGTCCAGCATACTGGAAAATCGGAAATTCAAACTGTGATTGGTACGAAACCAACACTCGTAGGTCTCATACGCAATGCAATCGTTTAGCTCCATACCCTGAAACTCTACTTTTTGGATGCTGTTTTGGGGAAGCCAGCTGCGGATATCGTTGGATTCATCTATGCTCAACTGAGAAAGCTGTACGATTTTTTGGCCTTTTACTTCTAGTGGTATTATTTTGTTCATAGCTTATCGTAATTTACACCACAAATGAAGCTTATTTATTCAGGAAACTGGTTAAGAGTGAATTATGAGAATGTTAAATTTTAGAAACCTACATGCTTAACCTGCTTCAAATCTTAATTTTTCTAATCTTAGGGTTATCCTTGCAGCGACTTTTACGGTCACCTGATAAACTTGCTGCATGGTTGAATCAATTATTAATTTCAGTGATTCTTCCAGCGCTTGCTTTGCGCTATCTGCCACGAGTAGAACTTTCACTTCAGTTGCTATTGCCAGTTTCTGTAGCCTATATCAGTTTCTACCTCTCATGGTTCTTGTTTTCACAAGTAGGGAAGTGGAGGGGTTGGCCGCGCTCGGTGACGGGGAGCCTGATTATCACCAGCGGTTTGGCTAATACTTCTTTTGTAGGAATTCCTGTCTTGCAGGCCTTGTATGGAGCGGATGCAGTAAAGATTGCTTTACTGATAGACCAGGCAGGGTCCTTTATTCTGGTCAGTACCTTGGCTATCATTGTGGCATCCATTTATGCAGCAGGCAAAAAGCGCAAGCGTGATATTGCAGGTAAAATTCTCCGTTTTCCTCCGTTTATATTTTTCAATCTGGCGCTTGTTTTGAATTTAGTTGGTTGGACTGCGACTGGTTGGGTGGATGAATTGTTGGCCTGGATTGCTTTGGCTTTGACTCCCGTGGCACTCACTGCTGTGGGTTTGCAAATAAAGATCAACTTGGAAGCCATTTCCAATAGATTTCTTTGGTACGGATTAGGGTACAAGTTGTTGTTGATTCCTTTAGTCACCTGGATTTTTTTGGGGCCACTAGTGGGAGTGGAGGGATTAATGCTGAAAGTTCCAGTCATGGAAATGGCCATGGCACCCATGATTACAGGTTCCATCATCGCCATCTCCCACGATCTCGAACCCAAGCTAGCGTCCCTCTTAGTGGGGATTGGGATTCCGTTGTCCTTCTTAACATTGGGGGGCTGGTATTATTTCTTGGAATTTGGAGGGTGAAGAGTGAGCAGTGAAGAGTGAACAATGAGCAGTGAACAGTGTAAGTAATTAGGAATGTGGAATGAAGAATGTGGAATGATTCGATTGTCGTTGTGAACTTGCGGGGGAGGTTACAAAATGTTAATTGTTAAGTATTATGATGTGGATCAGTGGAACTAGCGCTGTATACCAGTCAGATATGCCGTTTTATGGGTTTTAACCCACGTCCGTAATCGAATTTTTGAGACAAAATTTGATCGAACTTCAAAAGGATACACTCAATCAATTGCCGTGGCTTTTAAGCCCAGGCATTGGTAGGGAAATGAACAACTACAAAACGAAAAACGCTGGTCCCACACACGCCCCTGTCTTGATTCTTGATTCTTGTCTCTTGAGTCTTCATCCTTCCTCCCACATCCTTCCTCCTTCTCCTAGTTCTTCCCCGTAGTATCCGGCTTAGTATTCCTCGGTCTAATCAAATTGCGGATGACTTTGGTAGCTTCATCAGCGGCTTTGCCTTTGACTTCATTGACCTTTTTCTCAGCTTCCTTACGGGCACTGTCTTGGAGTTGCTCGGAGCGAATTTGCAGCTCCTTTTTGATACTGTCTTCTGCTGCTCGGAATTGTTGGGTTGCTTGTTCGGTAATGTTTTGACGTTCTGACTGAACTCTTCCTTGCAAGGCTGTAGTCAATAAGTTTTCAATGCTATTGCCTCCTGCTAATGAAAACCGTGGACTTCCATAGGAGCCACTTAAATTGATGGCTACAGGGATAATCGTACTGTTATTGGCTTGGGTACCGGAGATTGTGGCTAGTAGGTTATTTGCTGTACTCCCAAACTTACCCGCTGGAACTTGCATGTTGAGTAGGTAATTGATACTGCCGTCAAACCCTGTGCTGCCTTGGATATTGGCTTGATAATCCCATAGGCGTACATCGAAAGGCTGAACATTCAACACGCCTTGATTGATTTGGATAGGGATAGCTACATTTCGGAAGACAAGGGTGTTGGTTTCATTTAAACGGGTGAGGGTGGTGATTCCCTGCACCAAGGCACTGTTTTGATAGGATGCCTCTGCTACTCTTAAGATACCTTTGCCATCCATGCTGGATAAGATCGGCATCATGTCTGCTCCTAATGTTCCTGAGAAGTTGAGGGTTGAATTCACTACACCTGTCAAATGCTGCGCAATCGGAGCAAGTACTTGTACAGTATTAAAAGCCTTAAATGATTCAGGAATAGATAGGCTGTTTACAGCAAGCCCAAAGTCAAAGGTAGGTTTGGTCAAATCTCTGGGGTCATAGGAACCATTCATGGTCACTTGTCCTCCTAATAAACGCATACCGGTATCTTTAAAGCTTAACACACCTTCTCGAAGGGTCATATTTCCACGCACATCCCTCAAATTCAGGTTATCGTAAAGTACCTCTTTCGCCTGCACATTCATGGTGAAGTCTATGTTTTTAGGCAAAGGAATCACTTCCAAAGCTTCATCGGATGTACTGCTGTCGGTCATCCATTCATTGACATTAAACTTATCTGATTGCAGGGATAACTGTCCACGAAGGATTGCCTCTTTTTCGAACATATAATTCATGTAATTAGAGAGTGACCCTGTAGCATTGACTGGACTTTGTCCCAGCTGCGAAGCAAATTCAGATAAAGTAATTCTATCAGGGTTGAATTCTGCTTTAGCACTTGTGATCAATACTCCTTGAGGTACATCCGTACTACTAAAGGAAAAATTGGAAAGATTAGCAAAACCACGAGTGTCCAGACGGTTATACTGTTCTTTTTTTACAGCGTCATAGCTGCCTTTAGTTGTGATGTCCGCTTGAATCTTCCCAGCTATTTCCATCCCCTCTTGTGGGAAAATGGCCAACATCTTTCCTATATCCAAAGCACCTTTAACGGCTCCATCCCAATTTAGGAGTTCGAAGTCTGAAATGCGCATCTTACCCTCCACTTTTTCATTTTCTAACAGGAAGCTAAATGGCTCCAAATTCACACTGAAATCATTCATCTTTCCACTAGGATTGAGGATGCTAGCTTGCACGTTTATTTGCTCTAAAGCAGTTGGAATATCGCTGTTTTTAACAAAACCATTTTGGAAAGCCAATTGAATATCCAGATTAGGCAGTTCTTTTTTCGCTTCATCATAGCGTCCCTTGGCTATGGCCCGAACGTCAAGCAATCCACGAACTTGCATGCCATCCACAGGAAAAATAGAGGTGATTTCTTCTAGATTCAATTTGCCTTTTACAAAAGCATCCAAATCTAAAGTTTGGAGGTTAGCGATAAAAAATCTACTCTCCATAGGATTGTTTCCCATTCGTAAATTAAACATGGGGACATTGATGGTAGTATTGATGAGATCATTGGTGCTGTTTTTTACATGCATTTCCAATTGCACATCTGACACTGGTAGGGGTAAATCAGGGTACTGGAACATGCCGTCCATGACATTCAATCCTATATCAAATGAAGGGAAGCTCTCTTCGCTGTACGACCCTTTAAAGATTCCTCTAAAATCAACTGTGCCGCTCGTTTGTAAAGAGGAAAAACTTTCCGTGTACATTCCCGGAACCAAGGAGAGTAAGGTTTTGAAGGAGCTTTCTTTCGAGGAAAAAATCAGGTCAAAATCAATACTTTCTTCAAGAAGTGCAATAAGGCCTTTCAAATCAAACAAAAAATCGTTTAAAGCGAAAGAACCATCCCCCAAGGTGAACTTCATTTCGTTCATATCAATCCCTAACAAAGTTTCCCCTTTGAATTTTTTATTGCTCAAATAATTGACGCCTTCGTAATTCATGGTCAAAATATCCGCACTTGCTTTCAAAGGCATTTCATATACATCCAAGGTGAAGTCTCCCGAACCAATAGCTGTCAGATTACTGAGCGCCATTAAAAAACCCAAGGATCTGTCATCATATACGACATTCACGTTGCTTGCCTCCAATAAATCAATTCCAATTTGGAGATCGCTTTCAGTGGAGGTTTCTTCTGATGGAAAGGTTATGTCATAATTGGCACGTCCATCCTCCAAGACTTTGACCAAAATGTCAGCACCATCCAAGTGCAAACCGGTGAGCGTAGGGTAGTCCCCAAAAAGAATGGAGCGTAAGTTGAAGTCTATCTGCATACGGTCAACATGGATGAGCGTATCTTGCTCAAAAGTTTCCCGGCCTACAATTCCAAAGTCCCCTATAGAAATAGAAATATCAGGAAATCTTCGGAAAATACTTGCGCTCACCTTTTGAGGGTTGTAGAAAACATCTGCATTGATGTTTTCTTCCAAGGCCTGATCAACCTTTTCAATGATTTTCCCTTTCAAAAAGGAAGGCAAAATGAAAGCAGCGACTAAAAGGAATATAAAAATAGAGGCGACGATAATCGATGTCTTCTTCATGTCAATATCAAGTTTGTGAGTTTCTTCCACGTAAAAGACTGTATATACCTTAGCCTTTCCAGTGAGTTGTTAGAATTTCTTGAATTTCATTATAAACAAGGGGTGTACTGGCCAAAATCTCTCTTCCAAAGAGGTAGTCTTTTCCTCCTCTGAAGTCTGTCACAGTTCCTCCTGCCTCTTGTACAATCAAAGATCCTGCCGCAACGTCGTAAGGCTTGAGATCATACTCATAAAATGCATCAAATCTTCCTGCCGCAACATAGCAAAGATCCACAGCTGCACTGCCCATTCTCCGGACTCCATGGCAGGTTTCCATCAATGCTTTTAATACAGCCAGGTACTGATCCAATTGTTTAAACGCACTGTAAGGGAATCCCGTTGCCATCAAGCCTTCTGATAAAGACTTCGAAGGGCTGACGGTGATCGATTTTTCATTGCAAAAAGCACCTTGTCCTTTGACAGCATGGAAACATTCGTCCTGATTGATTTCGTAGACCACACCCAAGACAATCTCATCTAGATGGCGTAAGCCTATGCTTACAGAAAAGACGGGGACACCATGAATAAAATTCGTAGTCCCATCCAAAGGGTCAATGATCCAAGTCCAATCTTTTCCACTGGTACCAGCACTTCCTTCTTCTGCGATAAAATCAGCCTCTGGCAGAACCTGCTGCAAGCGAGAAACGATGATCATCTCAGCTTGTTTGTCCACATAGGAAACTAGGTCATTGAGGCCTTTTTGTTCGACTTTGTCGAGATTGAAGTTCTGTCGCTCTTGGCGTATAAAAGAGCCAGCTTCTTTGGCGATGTTTTTTACTTCTGCTACAATATGGGTAAGCTCTTGCATGGATTAGTCTTCTTCAGATGATTGCCATTTTTTACGTTTGGCCTCGGATTTACTTTCTTTGATTTCTTCGGCTCCTTGGAGCAATAATACGATTTCTCCTTTGGGAGGATTTTCGGAAAAATGGGTTAATAATTCTTGTAAAGTCCCTCGTAGGTTTTCCTCATACAGCTTGCTGATCTCCCGTGATACGGCTGCCATTCGCTCAGGGCCAAAAACTTCTGCAAACAATTCCAAGCTCTTCTCCAATCGATGCGGGGATTCATAGAAAATCATGGTGCGTGTCTCGGTGACCAAACTTTCCACTTTTGTTTTCTTTCCTTTTTTGTGGGGAAGAAATCCTTCAAAAACAAAGCGGTCTGTAGGAAAACCCGAATTGACCAAGGCAGGTACAAAGGCAGTGGCTCCTGGCAAGCAAGAGACCTCCAATCCAGCTTCCCGCGCTGCACGCACCAATAAGAAGCCAGGGTCTGACACAGCAGGTGTTCCTGCATCTGAAATCAGCGCCATCACTTCTCCTTTTTGCATACGCTGAATCAATTTTTCAATGGTCTTGTGTTCATTGAAAATATGATAGGATTGCAAGGGACGCTGGATTTCGAAATGCTTAAGCAGCTTGCCTGAGGTCCGAGTGTCTTCGGCCAAAATAACATCTACGGATTTCAAGACGTCAATAGCCCGGAAAGTCATGTCCCCCAAGTTGCCCACGGGGGTAGGTACAAGATATAAATGAATATGCTGATCAGCCGGCATATCCTAAGCTATCGATGGCGGCAGCAAGTTTCCTGTCCTTTTCCGTCACCACATTGCCAGCATCATGGGTCGTCAGTTCTATAGTAACGGTATTGTATACGTTGCTCCAGTTCGGGTGATGGCTATGGGCTTCCGCCAAAAATGCAACACGCGTCATAAATGCAAAAGCCTCTTGAAAATCAGAGAATTTAAATTCTTGGATTAGTTTATTGTCTTTTTCGGTCCACATATGTATTTAGTTTAAAGTGCGATGACACCAGTAATGGTAGCTGCCTTTTCATAAACGGCAATAATGGCATCACTGTTCGGCATCATGGCTTCTATGGTAGCACTGACATAGGTGCCTTTGGAAGATTGTTTAAATTGGATGGCGTTGTTGGGAAGCAGGGCAGCCAACTCGCCTTGTTGTGCTGCAGGGACGATAAACTTAAACATGTAAAGGGATGGAAATGTAGTCTGAGCTTCCAGTTTTTCTTTGAAAGCTTGGGTGTCGAATTGTCCTTTCATAATGCAAATTTAAGGATTCTAGAGGGGAAATGTTACTAAATAAGGATGAATTCCTTGGTTTTCTTTTGGGAAGTTCAGATAATGGAATTGTTTAATTATGATAGAAATCATATGATTGATAATTTGAATTTTAGATATTCGCATTCTTTTAAAAATCAAATGTTATGCAAAAATTTTACCTGTCAGTTTCAGTGGTTTTTTTGATGATATTTTCAATAAATGTTGTTCATGGGACTATTTTATTTGATTTCGATTCCTTGTACAAAATCCCTGTGGAAGCAAAGGCTTCTTCTGTATTTAGGAATGCTGTACCTGACTTGGTACTAGATTCTAATCTAAATACTTCTTGGGTGTCAGATAACCCGTATCCGGATAGATACTACGCCAATCCAGAGCAGAATAGTCTGCTCAACAAAACCTTACAGAGCAACGCCACAGTTTCCTTAGCAGCTGCTACGGATGGGCTGCTTGGTAACTTTACTCCGACTATTCCCTTGGTCAACGGCCAGGCCTCTGTTTGGTATGATTTTTCAACGGCGACGGATGTATTTTTGGTTGGGGCTCGTCTACGTGGTCTAAGCAATCAGCCTGTGGTGATTTCTCTTTGCGATAGCGATGGCAATTGTAGCCAACAAAGTTACTTGCCCAGTCAGAATAATGCTAACGTACGATTCACGTTTGCGCTAGAGAATATTACCCGAATTCAATTAAGCAGCACTGCATCTTTTGCAATCTATGATTTGGCGGTGGTGGCAGCTCCGATTGAAGAATATGTACGATTAGATTTTGAGGAATCTCACTTGGTCAAACAAATCCATACCAAACACTGGGCTGGTAATCAAGCGGCGACCGCTTCTTTCCTTTGGTTGAGTGAAGATGGGACTACTTGGGTCAAAATTGCAGATTTGGACCCGAATCAGTTATCTGTGCAACAGACAATTTTAGAAAGTCCTGTAAAAGCTAAACATTTAAAATTGAGCCATAGATTGGTTCAGGAAAATTTTAAAAAGAGCTCCATTTTTGAAATTGATGTACTAGCTGTTGTGTTGCAAGAACCAAGTGATGATGATGCGGGAGGGGATCCATCTCATACTCCTGCAGATCCTGTGCAATGGGATCCTCATGCAGGTGTGTATCGTCCGTTTTCCCAAGGTTCCATAGCATTCAGTTCTTCCGATTTGTCCACCAGTCAGGCGTCCAATGTCTTGGACAACGACTTCTCGAGTGCTTGGCTATCCAATAATCCTCTTCCTGACCGATATGTGTCCAATCCAAGTCAAAACATTCTCCTAGGTATACAGGGAACTGCTTCCAATGGGGTAAGCTTGGTGCAAGCTACTGATGGCAACTTGGGGAATTTTGCTCCAACGGTGCAAGCAGTCAATGGAGAGGCTTGGGTGAGACTATCGTTCAATCCCAGAGCGATTCATCGATATAGCATGAGGCTGGGAGCCAATTTTCAAGAAAACGTCAGTATATCGTTCCGTTATCAGGGGCAGTCTTTGAAGACCGTTTTCTACGCAATGGGAACCTCGGGTCATCAGCGTTTTGTGGTCGAAGAATCCTTGGTGGATGAAATTTACATTTCTTCTCCTACCGCATTCACTATTCAGGAATTAGCGGCTTACAGCGAACCATTGGAGGAATGGGTCACAGTGGACTTGGGCGAAGTGAAAAATGTGGGTTGGATACGAGCAAGGTATTGGAATGGAACCAATAATTCTGTATCGGCAGCGCTTTATGCTGGTGAAACGCTCGAGCAATTGGTGAAGATTCAGGACCTGAATCCTACACGACTGAATTTTGAAGATATCGTGCTAGCGCAGCCCATAGCTGCTCGCTATGTACGGATAGCGCATCGCTTGGTGGATGAGAATTTCAAAAGAGCCTCCGTACAAGAGCTAATGGTTTTTGATGAGTTTGGCTCTTACGGCCCTAAGCCTACTGCGAAGCCGCAGCAACACTCTTTTGGAGATTTATTTGGAATCAATACCGTATGGGCTTGGGGAACCAATAAGGTACCCAATCTGCAAGGACCCAATGAAGGCGCACAGAAATTTATACGAGCAGGTTCCCAAGCTAGAAACTATCACAACATACACTGGGATACCACCGATCCGGACATCACGCCTGATTACACACCAGGGATTTATCAGATACGCAATCAATGGACCCAATGGCATCGAGAGTATGCTGATTGGAAAACTAAAGGCTTTACAGTAGACGTTACCTATACTTTTGACCGCTTCAGAGAAGATGCATGGGATACGCCGTACGCATCTGCTTACAACTTAGGCCAGGCATTTGGCCAGGTGTATGGTCCGCGTAACCTCAACTTGGTTCGCACCGTGGAGGTGGGCAATGAACCATGGGATTACAGCGATAGTACCTATGTTCAAATTTTGGAAGGAATGGCTAAGGGCTTGAAAGAAGCTGATCCGGGTTTTGTTGTACTTCCGGCGGCCCTACAGGCAGCAGACCCTGGATTGGGCAATACAGGCGTAAGCAAGCATTATATGGGGAATAAGCTTTCTTCCACTGCTGCGGCCTATTTGGATGGCATCAATCTCCATTTGTATAGCTATGTCTTTGGCGAAAATGGGGTTCGGGTCGCAGTACAGCCGGAACATCCACAATCCCGCATGCAAGAGATCTATGCAGGGATTCGGTTCCGTGATGCCAATATGCCCGGGAAGCAGATCCATGTCACCGAATGGGGCTGGGATTCATCCAGTGCAAATGAACTGGCCATCAACAATGAAGCAGTGAGTTCCACTTCCCAAGCCTTGTATCTGGTGAGGGGCTTGTTATGGCTAAGCAGAATGGGGATAGATCGTGCTCATTGGTATTTTTATGCCAATGTACCGATTGAAACAGGCCAACCGGTCAACCACGACCGCTCAGGTCTTACAGAATCTCGTCTGTTCAATTTCCAGGAAAAACGTTCCTTTATCGCTGCCGAAGCTGTTAAGAATCTGATGGCGGATTTATACTTCGATCACATCATTCAGGAAGATGAGCAAGCATACATCTATGCGCTTCGCAATCAGGCGGGCGAATTTTCACACCTGATAGCTTGGAGACCGGTGGTAGGAGATGATACCTTATCCACGAATTACACCATAGCAATGGATCGATCCGCAGAAGCGGCTCACTACATCTCAGGACTTGATCCGCATGGAGAATCTGTTCATGTGAGTGCTAGTGGGAATGAGCTAGTGCTGCCCTTATCTTCCAAGCCATTACTAGTGAGGTTAGGCGCAGTGCTTACTTCTCCTCCACCTGCAAATACTGCTAGATTATCTTATCGAGTGGAAAGGGCCCATACCATATTTGAGTTAACTACCGAGCAACCAGTGGAGGAGCTTGGGGAGGTCCTTTTTCGAAAAGGTTCTAATGCTCTCGCAGACCCTTCACTTCAGGAGCTACAATGGGAAAAAGTTGATGAGCGTCGTTGGAGAGCACAAGTGCAGGAAATGATGCCAGGTACTTATATCCTCAAAGCGGATTTATCCCAACATGAGATTCAGAGTAACGTGGTTGATTTGATGGTGGACAGTCGTGTGCGAATCTTCCCCAATCCTGTTCAGGCAATAGGCTATCTGGAGTTAATCAAGCCATTTGAAGAGGAGACACGTATACAGATTATCAATATCCATGGTAAAGTAGAAAGAGAAATAGTATTGCCTATGATGGCAGCATCCTGTGAGTTGAATCTTTCAAACCTGAAAAATGGTATTTATTTGATTCAAGTTCAAAATCAACAGTATCTCAGTCAGACACGAGTGATAAAGAATGGGGATTGAGTTTGATATTCCCTTTCCATGCATCAAAGCCAGCAGAAACACTACCTGCTGGCTTTTTTATTACAAAGTATTGATTGAAAATATGATAGCGCTCTATCCCAAAGAATTAAAAGCAGAAGATGATAAAAAAGTAATGATTCGTTTACAAAATGAGCCTATTCATATAATTTGTAAAAAAATCACAATAAACCTTTGCGTTATACACACACACACACACACGCACTATTTTAACCAAAAAAAGATGTACTACTAAGGTGGGATTGGCAATCCGTATGACTCAAAAGAAAAATTCATGAGTCTTGTGCGGAAGACAAAATATTTACAAAACCATTAAACTAACAAAAAATGAAGCTAAACTTATTTTTATACCTCCTGACATTCATGGTTATTCTTTCATGTAATCAACAAAATCTTAGCAATTCAGAAATTTTTGAAAGTGAATTGCAAGCGGTAGGTCCTGGTGGTGAGATAAATATTGATGTAGTTACTTGGGGAGATCCTCCAATCTGGTTGGAGATAAGTGATGATTCCGAACTAGAGCGTCTTCTTACAACTATCAATTCTATAAACGAAAGCGATTTAAAGGTATCAAATGTTTCAGTTTTTGAATTAACCAAAGAAGACTGGGATAAAATCGTGCAAAATATCAATGAATCTAGTACTGAAGATGTTGGAGGGGATTGGAGTAGAAAAAATACTGTAAAATTCTCTGATGACAATAAACTGAATTTTAGTTTTGATGATTTGCAAAGTTTTAGGTTAAATGACAAGATGTTAACCGAACTAGATATCAACTATTTTAAAGTGAATTATCCTAAGAGTTATTCTTTACGGAACTTTCCTGGGGATTCTTACAAGCAAAATTTCATGGACTATACTCCAAATATTTATGATCATGTAAGACTTCGGGTTGAGAATAGTTTGTCTGTATTAAATTTTCGATTCATCGATGGAAATTTAATCAATGTTTCACTAGAGTAGTTATTAAGGTCATAAGCTTAGGGGATTAATTTCCTACGTAGGCCAACTGATCTAGAGAATACTCAATTTAAATTGAGGGGGAGTTTGGTTACTCCCCCTTTTTTTATTTCTAGGTATCATAAATTGTAGGATAGGTTGGGATGTCTTAATGACATGGTTGAAAAAAGAGAACCGATAGCTAAAACAGGCCTGCCTCTGACGCCCTATCATCCTACACCGCCACCCCATTGAAAGGGTTAAATCTCCTGCTGCCCACTTGCATGCCCACAGCCCTGCACACGGTCTTGTCTCCAAACTTGCCATTGATGCGGTCCAGGGCTTGGTAGAGGCGGATTTGCTCGGCAGTGTCCTCAAAGAGGTTGATCTGATAGTTGCCATGGACCAGGTTGCTGAAGCGCACGCCGATAAGCCGGATCAGCATGCGTCGGCTGTAGAGTTTTTTGAATAAGTCCTTGATTACCTGTATCAGCGTATGATCTGCAGAGGTGTAAGGAATGCGCTGCTGCACGGTGTGGGTGTCGAAATCGGAATAACGAATCTTCACACTCACACAGGCGGTGAGCTGCTGATTTTGCCGGAGTTTGCCCGCCAACTGTTCCGTCATGGCGATCAGATGGGCTTCCAGCATTTTCACATCGATGGTATCCTGCTCAAAGGTGTTTTCGGAAGAGATAGACTTGGCCTCCGAATAGGGGACTACAGGGCTGCGGTCTATGCCGTTGGCCTTTTCCCAGATGCTGAGTCCATTTTTCCCAAACGTAGCTTCCAGCAATTCAGAAGGCATCACTTGCAGGGTTTTGACCGTTTTGACTCCCATGTTGAATAAGGTGTTGGAAGTCTTCTCTCCGATCATGGGAATCTTCCGCACGGATAGAGGGGCGAGAAAAGGCTTCTCGTCTCCCCGTGGGATTTCCCGGTAGTTATTGGGTTTAGCCTCTCCGGTGGCTACTTTGGAGACAGTCTTGTTTTCGGACAGTCCAAGGGAAATGGGTAATCCGCTTTCTTTCAAGATACGCTCACGTAGTTCCCGAGCCATCTTCAGGCAGCCAAAGAAGCGGTCCATGCCGGTGTAGTCTATGTAGAATTCATCGATGGAGGATTTTTCAAAGAGGGGTACAGCCTCTCGGATGATTTCGGTGATTTCATGGGATTTTTGACTGTATTTTTCAAAATCCCCCCGAATCAACAATGCCTCAGGACAGAGTTGCCGCGCTGTCCGCATGGGCATGGCGGAGTGTATGCCAAATTTCCGTGCCTCGTAACTGCAAGAAGCCACTACCCCCCGATCTCCCGAACCTCCGATGAGGATGGGCTTCCCTACCAAGCGATTGTCATACAAGCGCTCTACCGACACAAAGAACGAATCCAAATCCATGTGCACAATACTTCTCCCACTTTCCATCTTGTTAAATATTTTGACATTTTTGTGTTTATAATTTAAACATCATTTTTTATATTTGAAAGGTGTATGTGCACGCATGACAGCAATTGACGGAAAAATGTATCTGAACGCGAATATTAAATTTCTACGCAAGCAAAAGGGTCTGACGCAAGAGACGCTCGCCCATGCCTTGGGGATTAGTCGGTCCAAGTTGGCAGGTTACGAACTCAATATTTCCCCTCCTTTGGAGAAGCTACTGGAGTTTGCCGATTATTTTGGGGTATCGGTGGATATTTTATTGAGAAAAGAGTTGGCTTCTCTTTCGGAGTACAAGCTAAGACAGGTATTGGAGACGGATCAGTTTCTTCGGGGTCGCAATCTCCGGATTCTGAGCACGACGGTGGACCAAGATGGGAGAGAGTTGATCGAGGTGGTTTCCCAAAAAGCCAAGGCCTCCTACCTGGCAGGGTTTTCGGATCCGGATTTTATTGAGGAATTGCCACGTTTTTCCTTGCCCTTTTTGCCGCAGGACAAGAAGCACCGGGTTTTTCAGGTAGATGGGGATTCCATGTTGCCCATTCCTGATGGAGCTTGGCTTGTCTGTGAGTATGTGGACGATTGGTTGGCTATCAAGGATGGGGGAAAATATGTGATCGTCACCGAGCAGGACGGTGTCACCTTCAAACTCGCTTACAATCAGATCAAGGAAAAAGAGCGGCTATTGCTTTGTTCCTCCAATCCTATTTATAAGCCCTTTTATGTGGCAATAGCGGATGTACGAGAAGTGTGGAAGTTTCGGTTGATGATGGTGTAGGGAGGGAGACACGAGATGCTAGACACAAGACATAAGACAAATTTGTTGTGGAGAGACGATTTTAGTCTGATTGAAATAAGTGGAAATAAGTGGAAATAAAGTTGAAATAATTGGGATTAGCTACTCATTTGGCTGGAGAGATTTGGGGAGTATGGGGTGGAAGTAATGTTGATATAATGTCCAGGTAAATTTGAAATAGCTTAGGGCATCCATAGGGCGGCTAGTCCTGAGGTCTTTGCAGAAAACAAAGGGATTGTGTAAAAATAAAAATCTGTGAAAATCTGCGAAATCTATGGACCATCCTTTTGTGTACTTGGGGCTCGATTGTTGCCGGCGTGGCGTGAACCATGGCAGAAAATTGAGTTAAAATTTTGAATGTGAGCATCTTGAGGGACGTTCCTATGGATGTCTTTTAATGCGATGATGGATATCCCCTAGTTTTGCGGCTTTGCGCCTTGGCGTGAACTCTTCCATGAAAAAGAGTCCTCGTATTTCCACTTCCAAACCCGTTGACTGTTGAAATTCGACCGTTGACCTCCAAGTATTGGCTTCGACTCCGCTCAGCCATAGATTACTTTCAATTACTCTAGAAATCCATCGATTATGAGGTTTTTCCAACTCGATACTTTAATCCCATTACTTCTGTTTTGGTCCATTTCACCTCCGTAGAGGACGATTCCATTGGTGGCTCCACTCAGTTCCATCCAATAACTAATATTTTTGAAATATTCACTGGTGACTGTTTTTCCGGATTTAATTTCAACTGGTAAAAGGTTTAATCCCTCATCAACGATGATGTCAATCTCTCTTCCTGTTTTATCTCGCCAATAAAACAGGTTAACTTCCTTACCTGCATTAGTTCTTTTTTTCACTAATTCAGAAACAATGAAGGTCTCAAAGATACTTCCCCTTAATGGGTGAATGGATAACTGATCTTCCTTTAAAACCCCAAGTAAGGAACAAACCAATCCAGTGTCATAAAAATACACCTTGGGCCTTTTGGTAATTGTTTTGTTGAAATTTCTATAGTGTGGTCTGATCAGAAATACAATAAAACTACTTTCGAGGATCCCGATCCAGGACTGTATTGTTTTTGTATCCACTCCTACTTCAACAGCTAATGAAGTCATGTTTAATTCCTGCCCGGTCCTTCCTGCAAGTATTCGGATGAATCGCTCAAATACAATCAGGTCTGTTACATTTTTGATTTGTCTGACATCACGCTCAACATAGGTTCTGAGGTAGTTTGGGGACCAATCAGTTGGTGGAATTCCACGGTCATGTACAGGAGGATAAAAGCCGGTAAACTGAATTTTATCCTCAATCAATTCATTCTGTGGGTCCGACCCATAAAGTTCACTCAAGCTGAAAGGAAGTAATTGCAAATAGGCAACTCTCCCGGCAAGGCTTTGACTGATAGTTTGTTGCAATAAAAAATTATTGGAGCCGGTTAATATGAATTGACCAGATTCATCACTTTTATCAATGATTCCCTGCAAATAGGAGAACAGGTCTGGAGTTCGTTGGACTTCGTCTAATACGGCTCCTTGAGGGTAGTTGCCCAAGAAGCCTCTCGGATCTTGCAGTGCATAATTTCGAGTATCAGGATCTTCCAAAGAAACATATGGCTTTTTAGGGAATAGGGATTTGACCAACGTTGTTTTTCCAGATTGTCTTGGTCCAATTACAGCAACAGCTTTAAACATGGAAGCTAGTTGCACTAGTTTAGAGGAAGCGGCTCGTTCAATCATAAAATAAAAATACGGAAAATATGGAATCTGATTCCATATTTTTCTAATTTTTATCTAAATGATAGTCCGAGACTTCAAGATGTAGTTCCTGATTTTACTGGAATTTGGTTGATGGGAAAGTCTCGGAAGGGAGTTAGAAATTAGAAATAAAGGATGAAGGAGGACCGAGCCTGTCTGCGCCTGGCAGGCGTTAAGAAAAGTTATATTGATAACTTTTTAGCGAGGAGCCAGGTTGGAGGGTAGGAAGAAAAGGATGAAGAATCAAGACAATTTTGTCCTGGAGAGATGATTTTAGTCTAATTGAAATAAGTGGAAATAAATGGAAATAAGGTAGAAATAAAGTTGAAATAATTGGGATTAGCTATCCATTTGGATGGAGAGATTTGGGGGTATAGTGTGGAGGTAATGTTGAAATAATGTCCAAGTAAATTGGAAATAGCTTCGGGTATCCATAGGGCCGCTAGGCCTGTGGCCTTCGTAGAAAAGAAAGGGATTGTGTAAAAATAAAAATCTGTGAAAATCTGCGAAATCTGTATACCATCCTTTTGCGGACTTGGCGCTCGATCGTTGCCGGCGTGGCGTGAACCATGGCAGGAAATTGAGTTAAAATTTTGAATGTGAGCATCTTGAGGGACGTTCCTATGGATGTCTTTTAATGCGATGATGGATATCCCCTAGTTTTGCGGCTTTGCGCCTTGGCGTGAAAAATAAAAAATCTGTGAAAATCTGCGAAATCTGTGGACCATCCTTTTGCGGACTTGGCGCTCGATCGTTGCCGGCGTGGCGTGAACCATAGCAGGGACCTGGATTAAAATATCTAATGACGAACGTGAAGGTCATGGGGGCGTTTACATGGATGTCTTTCAGTGCTAGGATGGATATCCTTAGTTTTGCGGCTTTGCGCCTTGGCGTGAACTTTTCTATCATTCCAAATTCTTCATTCCACATTCCTAATTCCAAACTGCTCACTGGCTTCTACTTCGCTCAGCCACCAATCACTAAATCCACTATTCACTCAATCCACTAATCACTCAATCACTTAATCCACTTTTCACTAATTTTAACTCCTTATCATAGACAAAAATGCCAGAAATCCGTTATACCTTTGACAACATACCCACGTTGAGTTAATTGGCATACTGAATACGCTTACCACACCCTTAAACAAGAGCGAAGATGAAAGATGATGCAGTGATGGAAACGCCATTGGGGAATGTCAAGGTTGAGGTCTGGGACGGATATTTGGTTCGATTACAGTTTACAGACGAGCCTTTGACAGACAAATTTTTGGATGGTATCTTAATGGACATACGTATACAGTTGGGACTGTACTTCCAAGGGAAACAGGACACATTTGATATCCCTGTGGCTTTGGGAGGCACGGATTTTCAACACGAGGTCTGGAAGATTATCAATACCACCCCATTTGGTAAGACAATTACCTACGAAGATATTGCAAACCGCATGGGTAAACCTCAGGCTGTGCGTGCAGTTGGGACGGCCGTAGGTGCCAATCCCATTTTAATCATGATGCCTTGCCATCGGATTGTCGGGAAGTCCGGACAATTGACGGGCTACGCTGGCGGGATTTGGAGAAAAGAGAAACTATTAGAATTGGAAAGAAAGGAAAAAGTGGGAGTTCAGGCTGTTCTGAATTATTAAACGATAGTAAGATATTGGATATTAAGATATTTGATATTGGGATATTGGGATATTGAGATAATCGACCACAGTCCACAGTCGACCGTCAACCGCACGTTATCGCCTTGTGAAAGCAAATAATCGTATTGATACGTGTTTGAGAATTTCTTTTGATTATTCAATTCGTCTTAAAAAAGTAACGAACCCTCTAATGAAGTGCGTCAATAGCTTCCAGAGGTTTCGTTACTTTTTTGCATTTATTTCGTAAAGATTTCGTGGATGGGATCGCCATCGGATCCGTTGGGTAGACGGATATTTAGTAGCATAGCCAGGGTAGGTGCTATGTCTGTAATACTAGCGTAGCGTGTACTTGTTCCTTGAGGAATGTTCCAACCCATAAAAGCTATGGGAACATGGGTGTCATAGGTGTAGCCTGTTCCATGGGTGGTTCCTTTCCAAGAACTGCTGAGCCAAGCTGGTTCTAGTATCAGCAATAAATCTCCGGAAGCTTTGTGATTGTAGCCCATCTGCAATAAGGCTTTTCTTCCTTTGATGTATTCTTCTTTTCTTAAATCTGTAGCGGTATAGACTTCTTTGATTCCTTCAAATCGGAGTAGGAAGCTTGCAAGCTCTCGCTGAATAGTCTCTAGTGCAATACCTCTTTCAGCGGCTAGTTTATCATTTAAAAATACCTGCTCATTCGAGAAATTGAGAATCCAGTCACCTTCTCCAAACTTTTCGGATGTGAAACCTTTCATCTGAGTTAGGATAAACCGTGTATTGAAGTTGCCAGCAGGTACTCTTTCACTTTTCATATACTCTACAATATCCGCTACAGCATGATCTGCTGTTAGAAATATCAGGTAATTACCTTTACCATAGGTTTCATCTAAATAATTCAAGAATTTTTCTAATTCCCTGTCCAGCCGAAGGTAATTATCTTCCAACTCTACGGAGCTTGGTCCAAATCTATGCCCGATGTAATCAGGAGAGGAAAATGAAACTGCCAGAAAATCCGTTTCGCCTCTTTTGCCTAACTGCTCCCCTTCAATGGCTGCATAAGCCATATCCCACGTAAGAGAATTTCCAAATGGGGTAGTGGAAAGTAGGCCATATTCTCCATTGTCAGCCATCAAACTTTTCAAATCATATGGAAAAGCAGGCTTATCCATCCCGATAAATGGACCTTCGAAATCGTTATCATCTGCAATACTCTGCACATATGTTTCCAAAGGGAATAGTGGTTCCCATGTTTGGGAAAGATACTTTTCAGCCAATTTTCGTCCATTGAACTGCTGTACCCAAGTAGGGAGGGATTCATAATAATAGTCGGAAGTCATAAACTCCCCAGTTTTGCTATCAAACCAATACGCATCGCCCAAGTGTCCAGCAGGTAAGGCAGCCCCCCGGTCTTTGATGGCAATGCCTACTACCTTAGATCGCTTATTGGTGGCGAATCGGAGTTCGTCTGTAATGGTTGTGGTCAATAAATTTCTTGGGGAAATTTTCCCATTGGATGCCGATCCACCTACCGCGGTCACGGTACTGTCAGAAGCGCAGTAGATGGTTCTTCCCAAACTTTTCACATACCAATCGTTGGCAATGATTCCATGAGTGGCCGGGGTAGTTCCTGTGTAAACGGATGCATGCCCTGGCCCCGTGTACGTTGGGATGTAATTATAATGTGCATTTTTCATCATAAAGCCCTCACGCATCAGGCGTTTGAATCCTCCTTCGGTATAGCGCTCTTCAAATTTGTAGAAATACTCTTGGCGCATTTGGTCTACCACCAATCCGATCACTAGGGCTGGTTTTTCTGCTTCTTGTGCTTGTCCGATTAATGAATAAAAGGCAAATGATATGCTGAGGATAATTTTTTTCATCGCTTGTTTTTGATTTTTCACTCGTTTAACCTTCCACAGGTATAGATTCATTTAGATTTTTTAAAAAGTCATAGTATATTTCAAAACTACAAATTTGAACACGAATGAAAAATAAATTTCTTTTGACGGTTTGCCTGCTTGTAATGAGTTGGGGTTTTACAGATGCACAGTCTTATTTTGCTGATGGCTTGTCGGCTGCTTTTCATCAAGAAAGAAGAGAAGCGCTCCGAGCCTTGATGCCAGCTAATAGTGTGGCGGTATTCTTCAGCAACCCTGTCAAAAACAGGTCAAATGATACAGAGTTTTTATACCGCCCTAATTCTGATTTTTATTATTTGACAGGCTTTCGTGAGCCCAATGCAGCTTTAGTGGTTTTTAAAGAAGCTCAGCTAATCGATGGCCAATCGGTCAAAGAAATTATCTACGTGCAGCCACGTGATCCTCGCAAAGAGCAGTGGGATGGTGAGCGCTTGGGTGTGGATGGTGTGAAGACTAAGTTAGGTTTTGAGGTAGCATTTACTTATGCAGACTTTATGAAAAAACCTGCGGTCAACTGGAATGGAATGCAGCAAATCCTTTCGTTCCCTATAGGTGACTTTGAAGGGGGATCTTACAATGCTCCTTTGAAGGAGATGGTGGCCACATTTAAGGGCATGAACCTTCGTACAGAAGCTCCAAAGTCTCCTAATCTTAATGAATTGATGAATGCCTTGAGGGTGGTGAAAACGGAAGAGGAGTTGGTTTTGCTGGCTAAAGCTGTTGAAATCAGTGGCAAAGGTCATATGGAGGCGATGCGTTCCATCAAACCGGGTGTTTCTGAAAGAGCCATTCAAGGCGTTCATGAGTTTGTTCATAAAGCGATGGGTGCAGAAGCCGTAGGTTATAACTCGATAGCTGGAGCAGGCAATAATGCCACGATTTTGCATTATGTGGATAATTACCAGGTCAATCTTCAAGAAGGCTTGCTCCTGATGGATATTGGAGCGGAATATAGAGGTTACTCCGGGGATATTACACGCACAGTTCCTGTGAAGGGGGTTTTCTCTCCAGAAGAAAGAGCGATTTATGAGATTGTATTGGAAGCTATGGAGGCAGGAATCGCTGCTTGCAAGCCAGGCGCTGATATGCGGGATGTGCAGCAGGCGTCCCGAAAAGTAATTGATGATGGCTTGGTACGCTTAGGCATTATTAAGCAAGGAGAAAGACATCCGTATTTCCCACACGGGATTGGGCATCAGTTAGGCTTGGATGTGCATGACCGTGGAGGTAATGTGAAATTTGTCCCTGGGGTTGTATTGACCGTAGAGCCTGGAATCTACATTCCAGAGGGGAGTAATACAGATCCTAAATGGTGGAGGATTGGTGTTCGTGTCGAAGACAATATCTTGATCACTGAAAACGGTCATCTCAATCTATCCGGTTTTGTACCGAAGACAGTAGAGGATATCGAAGCGATTATGAAGGAAGAAGGGGTGTTGCAGAAGTTGTCAGTTCAGTGAACAGTGAGGTAATTTAGAATGTAGAATGAGGAATGTAGAATGAAAGTTCAGACTTTCGTTTGTGGGTTTTAACCCACTAGTGGATTTGAGTTTATACTTATCTTTCAAGTAAGTTTCTAAAGAATTCACCAAATCAATAGACGGGGGTTTTAACCCTCGTCAATGGAGGGGTAGTGAGCAGTTGGAAAGTTAAAAGTTATTAGTCAACAGTTTTTTAAAATCTGTGCCTAATCAGTTAAAATCACTTATCTTTTCGAGAGACAATAGTGCACGCAACGTACGCTACGATTAAGCGCAACGATCGCAAAAGAAAGTGTTATCCACAGATTTGCACAGATGAACACAGAAAATTAAACTGCGAATTGGACCAAATTTAGGTTTTTTTTGAAAATTTATGCCCTAGCATTCGTGCGTTACACCTGTCTTTGTAGATTAAAAGTTTTATTTCTCTATTGATAGTTGACTACACTTTTGCGGCTTTTCGCCTTTGCGTGAAAATTTCCTCTTAATATGAAAAACCCATTTTATACACGCCCTTACAATATCACTGAACCCACACTGGGTTTGTCGATGTGGATATGTAGCTAACTATTTCTTCCTTATTTCGACTAGACTATGATCATGTCTTCACAACAAATCTGGCTTGTATCTTGTCTCTTGCTTCTCCGATTCTCGGGACTGGCTTTTGTCTCGTCCTTAAATAATTTGATATGTTTTTTTAGAATAATCTTTTATTCAACACGCTCCCAATATATCGCCGATCCTGTCTACCAAAGGTAAGAGGCATATAACAACTTATATCGCGCAAGGATATATTTTTATCTATCCCTTATAATCTCTCGATCATGACACTCGTGTCTAGCCTCTCGTTTCTAGCCTCTCGCTTCTCCCTACTAATCTCTCTTCTTCAAGTCTCCTCTCTTAATCGATTGGATAAATTTGTTCCAAGCGAATGGATCTAGCAAGGTAAATGGTCTAGGACCGTAGCGGTCTTGGATTTGCATGACTTGATTTTGCCGGAAGTAGCGCATGTTTTCGTTCCCGGATGCAGGCATATTTTCGGCCCATCGTAGTAAGGTCTCTGGACTCATATTGCCTCGGGTATCAATTGCCATCGGGGCTTCGTAGTTCATGGCGAGAATTTGTCTCTTAAACTCGTCTTCCGTGGGGAAAGGCATCACTTCGATTTCTGCTAAAGCGATCTCATCTACCTGCATGGTTAAAATCAAACTGATTTTATCATCATCCAAGTTATCTGGAACTTTAAATGACTGCTTTTTTAATCCAATAAAGGAGAAGATAACGCTATCACCTTCTAAAACTGGCAAGGAGAAGTATCCATACCGGCCCGAACTGGTGCCTCTACCTTTTTTTGGGACATAAACGTTAACACCTGGCACTGCATCGGTACTATCAGAATTTAAAATAATACCGGATAATTGGATGACTTTCCGTTCGTTGGTAGTCTGTGCTACTGAATGCTGTGACTGCATCAACAACAAGCCGAAAAATACGATGGTAATGATATGATAACTATAAACTCTCAATGTTTAATAAATCTTTCGTTGAAAATAGGTCAGGTCGCTATTGCTAATTTTCCCATAATATTAGCCTAATTTACATTCTATTCCTTAATTTCAAACCAGAAATATTCGTTAAAAGTTACAAATGCGCCTCAAAAATATCAGTTTGAGTTATGGAATGCGAATTTTTAAAGCCCTTTCAGAAGAAGCAAGGGTAAGAATTCTACATTTATTACTCGAAAATAAGGAGTTGTCGATATCCGATTTGGAACATATTTTGGATTTTACCCAAACCAAAACCAGCCGACATCTCAACTATCTAAAAAACGCAGGATTGGTAGGAAGTCGGAGGGTAGATCAGTGGATTTTTTACTACATCCTAGAGGAGGCCTTGGAGATTATTGTGCAGATTTTCACTTTTATTCAAAAAGATGTGAACCTCATCCGAGATCAGGAGGTTTACAAAATATTGGATTCCAACCGGGAGTTGGCTAAGAATAAAATCCAAAATAATCCCTACAGAAAATAACAGTTACTTTCTTGAAAAAATACACCCACATCCTCTTCGATCTGGACCATACGTTATGGGATTATGATCGAAACGTTCAGGAGTCTTTGAGCGAACTCTATGAAGTTTATCATTTGGTAGAATCTGGATTTGCTTCGGCTTACGATTTTACCCAAGCATTCTATGCAGTAAATTTTAAATTATGGGCCATGTATGATGTGGGAAAAATCGATAAACAAGGCTTAAGAGAAACACGCTTTAAGTTGATTTTTAAGCATGCAGGCCTGGATGAAATCTGGGCAAGCGATGCTATGGAAGCGGACTTTATGCATCGCACTTCAAGTAAAAATCATGTACTTCCCTACACATTTGAGATTTTGGATTACCTGAAACCCCAGTATGGGTTGCATATTATATCCAATGGGTTTAATGAAAGCCAATTTAAAAAACTGGATGCTTCTGGATTAAGTCCCTATTTTGACTTGGTGATTACATCAGAGACTACTGGACATAAAAAACCCGATCCAAGGATTTTTCAATATGCATTGGATCAGTTGAAGATCCAACATACAGACACGATCATGATTGGGGATAATCCTAATTCAGATATTTTGGGAGCGATCAGGGCTAATTTGGATAATGTGTATTTTGATCCTCATGGCAAGGGAATTGAATATGAGCCCACCTACACCATTCGTCACTTAAAGGAGTTGGAAGGAATTCTTTAATTTTTTTCTCAGCCTAAAAGCCTTATTTTTGCGTAGCTTATTTGAAAATCAAACATTAAGAATATGTCTTCAACAAAATATGATGTAATTGTAGTAGGGTCTGGTCCTGGAGGGTATGTTGCCGCAATCCGTGCAGCGCAGTTGGGTTTGAAAACAGCAATTGTAGAAGCTGCTGAGTTGGGTGGTATTTGTTTAAACTGGGGTTGTATCCCAACCAAAGCATTGATCAAAAGTGCACAGGTGTTTGAATATATCAATCATTCAGAAGATTACGGTATTAAAGTCAGCGGTGCAGAGGTAGATTTCGGAGGCATGATCAAAAGAAGCCGCGATGTGGCTGCTGGTATGTCCAAGGGGATTCAATTCTTAATGAAGAAAAATAAAATCGATCAACTATTGGGTTGGGGTAAGGTACAGCCGGGTAAAAAAGTAGAGGTGACGGATAAAGATGGGAAAGCAACAGTATATGCCGCTGATAACATCATCATTGCTACCGGTGGTCGTGCAAGAGAACTTCCTGCATTAAAAATCGACGATAAAAAGATCGTAGGTTACCGCAAGGCAATGACACTAGAAGAAAAACCAAGCAAAATGATTGTGGTTGGTTCTGGAGCCATTGGGGTTGAGTTTGCCTATGTATACAATTCTATCGGTACCGAGGTAACAATCGTCGAATTTTTAGACCGTATTGTTCCAAATGAGGATGAAGAGGTTTCCAAAACTTTGGAAAAAATCTACAAAAAGAATGGTGTAAAAATCATGACTTCCACCGAAGTAACGGCAGTAGATACTACAGGAAAAGGTTGTAAAGTTACCGTAAAAGATAAAAAAGGAAACGAATCTGTATTGGAGTGCGATGTAGTACTTTCTGCGGTGGGTGTTGTTTCTAACATCGAAAATATTGGTTTGGAAGATGTAGGGGTTTTGGTAGATCGTGGTAAAATCAAAGTTGACGAATACTATCAAACCAATATGCCGGGTTATTTTGCTATCGGAGATGTAACTACAGGACCGGCATTGGCACACGTAGCATCTGCAGAAGGGATTATCTGTGTAGAAAAAATTGCTGGTCACCATCCTGAACCTTTGGACTACAATAATATTCCAGGCTGTACCTATTGCATTCCTGAAATTGCCTCTGTTGGATATACAGAAGCAAAAGCAAAAGAGGCGGGCTATGAAGTAAAGGTTGGTAAATTTCCATTCTCTGCTTCGGGTAAAGCTTCTGCAGCAGGTGCCAAAGACGGTTTTGTGAAGTTGATTTTTGATGCAAAATATGGAGAGTTATTAGGTGCTCACATGATTGGTGCCAATGTCACCGAGATGATTGCTGAAATTGTTGCTGTTCGTAAGCTTGAGACAACAGGGCACGAGTTAATCAAGACAGTGCATCCTCACCCAACTATGTCAGAGGCAGTAATGGAAGCTGCAGCTGCGGCCTATGATGAGGTGATACATTTATAAAGAATCAATAAATTTTAGTACATTCGAAACACAAGGTTAAACAATTGACCTTGTGTTTTTATTTTATAAGGGATTTCCCAAAAATTCTAACCATTGGAAGAAAAAGAACTAATAGCAGGTTTACGGGCCAAAGACCGAAAAACGGTTGATTATCTGTACGATAATTATTCTAGGGCCTTGTTTACGGTCATCAGTAGAATTATTACTGATCAAGAAATAGCAGAAGAAGTATTTCACGATGCTTTTATCAAAATCACCAAGAAAATAGATTCTTACGATGAGTCGAAAGGGCGGTTGTATACTTGGATGGCAAATATCTGTAGGAATTCTGCCATTGACCGGACACGCTCCAAAGAGTTTTCACAAGACAGTAAGACCAATACTATCGATGACTACGTATATGGATTAGAAGGTAGCAGCGGGACAGAGGAGTTTACCGATGGTTTAGGTGTAAAAGAGTTAATGGAGAACCTCAATTTGGAGCAGCGGTTTGTTATTGAATGTATGTATTTTAAGGGATACACCCATTCAGAGATTTCAGAAGAATTTGATATACCTTTGGGTACGGTTAAATCCCGGATAAGAGCAGCCTTAGTCGTTTTAAAAAAGAAATTAGATAAAATATAGTGGATATTCAATCATACATAGCATCTGGAAAGCTCGAACTCTTTGTTTTAGGGGAGTTGAGTGAGCGAGAAGAAGCCGAGGTCTTGGAAATGGCTGCAAGGTATCCTGAAGTCAGGGAAGAGCTCAATCAAATAGAAGAAGCTTTTTTCCAATTGGATAATCAAACAGGAAAGGGACCATCAATTGGATTGAAATCCAAGGTGATGGCAACTTGGGAGGATGAGGTTTTAGGCAAGGAGGAAGCTGCAGTGAAAGAAATAGCCTTGCAACCTTGGAAGACGTATTTCGTGGCAGCAAGTATTGCAGCAGTTTTTGCTTCGGGGGTGGCTGTTTATTTCGCCAGCCAATATTTTAGCTTAGATCAGCGCTTCATGGCATTGTTGGAGGAAAAAGCGGTGTTGGCGGAAGATCTTAATCGCTTTAAGGTTAACTATGAGCAAACGGAAACTCAATTAGACGTATTACTGACGGGTAATTTTACTAAAATCCCGATGAAAGGCGAGCCTTTTGAAATCCAAAAAGAGGCCAAAGTTGATGTATGGTGGGATCAATCGGCTGCAAAGGTTTTTGTTTCTGTCAATCAGTTAGCATCGCTTTCAGAAGATTTGGATTATCAATTATGGGCGATAGGAGATGCTGGCCCTGTAGGAATAGGACTGGTTAATCCAGGTCAAGCTTACTCCTTGCAGCAAATGGAATCCGTATTGGCCGCAGGAGCTTTTGCAATAACCATAGAGCCAAAAGGTGGTAGTGAAAGCCCCACTTTGGAAAAATTGGTGGTTATCGGGAATGTTGCATAAAGTAAATTAGTTTAACTGCTTTAAAAGCTGGCAATGGTTGCCAGCTTTTTTTTTAGCTTCTAGATTGCTGATTTTTTTTATTTAAAGTGAGCTATTATGTTAGCTTTATGTGAGGTCTCTGTTAATTTTACAAGAATTGGCTTGAATAGCCCTCTCTTAAAGAATGCATAGAATGTCAACAATTCATATTGAAACTGTTTTTACTATCCTCCCTTTTGATAATGAAAAATTACTAGATTTTCTTGAAGAATCTCACAGTGCAAATGTGCTGAATGAATGGATACCCTTTTTCTACATTGAGGAGTTTTTACTCAGCATGTTGGGGAAGGATGATTGGCAGTATCATTATTATGCCAGGGTTCTGAAACAGGAAATCAATCGCAAGTATCTTTCCAAATCATTTGAAGCAGAACCAAACACTCACAGGGAATTTGAGGTCTTGAAGCAATGGAATACGGCTACCTTATTGAGGGATAGGATCTCAGGGAAGGAATTGACGTATAAAGTACTGGATCTTAAAGAAGGCGATACCGTGTTTTTGTATGTCAAGAAAATAATCTCAGAAGATAAGCTTCTTTTTGCGTATAGTTGCCTGAATGATTATTTAAAAGGTCAACGCGTGACTTTTGATATATTAAGTGATGAGGAGCATGGTTTTGTGGTAGGAGATCAGTTTTTTTTAAGTTTTTTTGTTCCTCATGTATTCAAAGAATACATTCAGGGGGATGAGATAGACCTGATTGTCAAAGGTATTCAAATCCACAAAAACAGATTGATTTTTGAATCGACCGATGGAAAATTATTTGACAAGCAGGAGGATAGTATTCCTTATGATCAAGTGTTAAAAAAGGGTGAAACCTATTTGTTTGATGTACTCGGGGTAAATGAGGTTTCAGAGCATGAAAAAGTACTTTTTGTAAAATATGAAAATGTCTCTGGAAATGTCAGAGTAATTGATTTTACGATTGATTTTGAGGTTCCTCCCCATATCTATTGTCTAGTACGGGAAGTGGGGCCATCCTCAGTATATTTACATGTAGACCGGTCGGCATTATTAAACCAATATTATCAATCCAATCAAGCATATGTTTTTAGGGTTCTTCGAAAAGAGTACGATGCCAATAGTGACACTACCTACTTCGTGCTCAGTGATAAATATGGAATCACACATAAAATTTATGAGAGTGCGATTGAAAGTGAACAGTTTGATTTAGTTGAAACAGGGGATATCATTACCTTATTTGTAAATAAAATCCATGAAAATGGATACTTGGTCCTTTCCTTTCAGAAAATCTTTGGCTACGGGGAGTTTATCTCCGCCGAACAGGTTTTTGAATCCATTGGCTTTTCATCTTATATAGAGACATATTTTTTCGGTTTACAAGAGGGACTCAATCAACAGCGCTTTAATTCAGCTGATTTTCATAAGCTTTATCAAGATTATGAAAGAAACCAAAACTTATGGGTTTTTTCCTACCTCAGCTATTTAAATGTGTTAATCAGTGATAATTTATTTTTAGGGGAGTATACGGAAGCTGCGATAATGAATACAATCTATCTCAAGATAGAAGCGTGGATTTTGGAAGGCTCCGACTATTTAATGCGGTTCGGTCCTGAGAAGCGAGAGTCAATTATTTACAAAGCAGAGTCAAAATTTGCTCAGGCAAAAAAACGGCAAGAAGCCTTGGATATTTTACTTCAAGGAGAGGCCTTCGTATTTATAGAGCGTTTATGTGACTTCCAGAGAGAGCAATGTCTTCCTGTATCCGAAATCGAAGTTTTTAAGTATTTGCTCCTAAGCTATGAATGTAGATTTGGCACCAAAGAGGGCGAAACTTCTCTTAAGGTTCTATTGAATCAGTTGAAATACCAGGAAATTAGTACGTATGATGCTATCTATTTTACAACCTTACTTGATAAAAAACTTGATTTAGAAAAGAAAACACTCTCAACTTTTTTTTCAAATTTGAATCATTCAGGTGAATTTATAGAGCAGCAACAGCTACTCCGAAATTGCATACAGGCGATCGGTGCGCAATTACTATTTCCAGATACAGTGATACCAGATGAGCAAAAGATTTTTAAATCCGTTCAGCTCTGTAGTTTTCTCAGCCAATTATCTACTGAAGTGGCTATCAAAAACCAACTCTTGAAGCTTGGGGTTTTTCTTCTAGCGACCAAACAAAAACTTAAACTAGCTGTAGATGAATTGATTGAATTTGAATACTCCAAGTTGACAAATCAATGTCTTTCTTTAAGTTATTCTGATAAGCTAGATGAACGTGAGAAAAGAACGGTTTTTTCAAATAATGGATCAATTGCTGTTGAAAACGGATCTATCTTATTGTATAGCAGCGCACAAGCAAATTTTTTTTCAGAAAATAGTCAGTCACCTATTCAGGAAGTTGCAAGTTTCTTCCATGGAAGTATCCGAGTACTAGCTCATTCAGGATTTAAAGCTACGGTTGATTCATGCGGCAGCATCGAGGAATCTCATCAATTATGGGCAGATTATTTTCGACCAATTTTACAAAAGCCAACTATTGAGCATGTAGCTGTTGCGAAATTTAATTCAGGTGATGAAGTAGACGTTTATTGTAAAAATTATTTCAAGCAAAAGGATCATCTTCTTTTTGGAGAAGTAATGGATTCAGTCGAAAAATCTTCAGGAATTTTGACAATTAAGGATGTTTCCAAAGTTTCCCTTGATGGATTGTCAGGGTTGATTAATCCAGGAGAAAAAGTTCGGGCCAAAGTAATTCAACATACCAAGGGAAAGCTGATGTTTTCCATGATAGACTTAGCTTGGGAGAAAATGAAATCGGCTGCTATAATCGGGAAAAGGGTTAAAGCTAAGTTGGTTCATATCCACGCATACGCCGAAAGTTATTATTTTATGACAGAGGAAGGACATTTTGGGAATGTTTTCAAGCCAGGTTTTCAGTTAAAACTTCAACAGATCTATACTTGTGAGATTGAGGGAATCCAAGAAGAGTTTCAATGGGTAAAGCTTCATGTATTAGATGTATGCAGAGAGTCTTTAGACCCGAAACAAGCTTATCGAGATTTTCTCATCAGCAATCATCTATTGAAACCATTAGAGCCTAGTAAGACCTACTTGGATGAAAACTATTGGTATAAAGCATCTTTGCAGCTAATAAAATTAATTGAAGTTAGTTTATCTGGAAAACAATCTTTGAGGGGTAAATTTGAGTTATTGCAATTATTAAAATTGCTGGCCTCTATCTTGAAATATGGAAGGTCCTTTTTATACCAAGAGGTAGTACGGTTGATAATATCGCTGGAAAAATTTAAGCAGTTGCCTGATAATGAAGATTTTGAATCATTTCCTTTGATAGAAGAACTCACTCTGGCGCGATTCCCCAAACTTGATAAAGTAAATCAAGTATATAGTGCCTTGAATACGTTTAATAAAAGTGTGAAAAAACTGGAAATTCATGAGCAAGAGGCGTCTACTTCTATTATGGTGCAATCATTAACAGAATTGATACATGCTTACCATTTGCTTAAGCGAAATAGTACCAACGTTCAACTGCTCAGTGAAATAAAAAGAATGATGGATGATTTACTGGTGCTCGAAAATATTCTTGATTCAAGTGAAGAGGAAGTTGACGCATAGACTCGTGGATGGATTAGCCTACAGCCTCTCACCCTTGCAACAATAACCTTGGATAAGGTATGCAGGGTAACTGATTTACCTTGTATTCCTGTTATCAAAAATTGGTATATCGATAGGTATGACTACCATTTTCAAACAACTCTATAATCGCATAGCCTTTATCCGTAAGCTCATAAGGTTCATCTTTCCACCAATTGCCACAAACAGCGCCACTGCAATGATACATGATGTCGTGATACTTTAAGCTTTCAACCAAGTGAATATGGCCCGAAATGCAGGCTTTGATATTTTTATGTTGATAAAATAAGTTGATGAGGGATTTGGCATCGATGTGCATCCAAGCACCCGGAACGATCCAGTCACCTGATTCGGCATTATCTCCATCTAAAAATGGTGTCGCTCCCAAAATTGGGATGTGTGACACGATCACAATAGGCTCCTCTGATGGGATATCTTGTAATGTTTGTTCAAGCCAGTTGCGCTGAGCTAGGTCAAGTTTGGCAGTATACCATGTACCATCGGGTTTCTGATGGGTACTATCCAGCACAATAAAATGCCACCCTTTTTCTGAAAACGAATAATAAGGTCGGCCCAACCCATGTTCCCGTAACGCCCAAGCTTTTCCTGGGTAAGGCTCTTGATCTGGAGTCTTTCCCCAAACATCATGGTTTCCCAAACAATGATAAAACTTAAATTGAGGATAGTCTTTTTTAATAGCTCTCCAAACTGCCCATTGGGCCTCTATCTCTGCTCTTTCTTCACCCAATGCATCCATGATCAAATCCCCTCCATTGATGAAGAAATCTATGGGTTTTTCGTCTCGTAAAATTTGATCCAAACACTGCCTGACACCAGCTTCGGAAACACCCCCAGGCTGAACATGCATATCAGTCAGATGTGCAATGCGTAAAATCGGTTCGTTTTGCTCAATCTCAGGTGTTGCTTCCGCTGAAGTTGCTAATAAAACAGAACCGGTGGCGCCCAGACCTATTTTTTTTAGTGCGCTTCTTCTGCTAGATTTATTCATAAGTATTTATTTTACAGAATAACTCAGGCGCATCGTTATAGAGGCAGTCTTTTCTTTGGAGCTTGTATTAAAGGTGCCTCCCCAAGAGTAATCCTCAGTCGAATTTAATCCGGTAATCTGGAAAATCCCCATATTGGCAGAGAGTAGCTTTCCTAATCGGGTGCCTGAGTTTTCGGCGATTTTTTCTGCTCGGATGCGTGCGTCTTCTGTTGCTCTAGAGATCATTTCAATTTTCAAACTCTCCAACTCAGTGTAGTAATATCGGGGAGCTTGTGAGTAAAATTTAACCCCTTGGAGAAGAAGTTCTGTAATCTCACGACTGATTTGCTCTACTTTTTCAACTTGTTTAGACTCTACTTGCAAGGTTTGATTGAGTTCATAGCCTAGAAAGGTCTGTCCCATATAGTTGCCTGCATTGCTGTAGTTTTGTCGGTAAAGAGGAGTGGTATTGACAGCTTGAAAAATGATATTTTCTTTGGGAATACCCTTAGCGATGAGGTAATCTAAGACTTCTTTTCGATCTCTTTCCAAGTCGGCATAAGCAGTTTTGATATCGGTATTTTCCCGGCTAAAGTTTCCTTCCCATACTACCAAATCAGAGGTGAAATTTTTCTGACCTAAGCCGGTAACATCTACCGTCCCGGTTTTTTTATTTCGATTGATAACAGCGTTTCCAAGTAAGGCTGCTGCTATAATGATCGCTATTGCAAAAATGATGGAGGAAATATGTTTTTTCATAATGGAGGGCGTTGAAAATCATTTCAAGTTAGAAAAAACAAAGGATTCACAGCAATATTTTTTCAAAAAAAACATTGGAATCTCTACAACAAATAATGGCTGGTTTTATGAACCAGCCATTATTAAAATATCAAAGGTTGAATGATATTTTATACCGTCATGATATCTGTTTCTTTTTTCGCAAGAAGCTCATCTATCTTTACAGAGTATTGGTCGGTGAGTTTTTGAACAGTGTCTTCAGCGCGTTTCACATCATCTTCGGATGCGCCGTCTTTCTGAAGTTTACGAAGTCCTTCGTTGGTGTCTTTTCTTACAGATCGAATGGAGATTTTACCAGTTTCGCATTCCTGTTTTGCCTGTTTTACTAGATTTTTTCTCCGCTCCTCTGTCAGCGGTGGGATGGTAAGAATGATGATTTCTCCATTATTTTGAGGGGCAAGGCCTAAATCAGAGTTGATGATGGATTTTTCAATTTCGGAAATGAGGTTTCTTTCCCAAGGTTTGATGGTCAACGTACGAGCATCAGGAGTAGTCACCGAAGCAACTTGCGAAAGTGGGGTAGGAGCTCCGTAATAGGATACCATGATGCCATCTAGTAGATTAGGCATAGCCTTACCCGCACGTATTTTCAGTAGTTCACTTGCTGTGTGGTCCACAGCTTTTTGCATGAGTTCCTTCGCTTCGTCTAAATATAATTTGATTTCTTCCATGAGATAATTAATTGTTTGTGATTAAGGTACCGATAAGTTCCCCTTCAACTAGCTTCTTGAGGTTACCGGGTTTATTCATATCAAATACGATAATTGGCAAATTGTTTTCTTGGCAGAGAGTAAAAGCCGTCATATCCATGATATTGAGGTTTTTTTCATAGGCCTCTGAAAAAGATAAATTTTCGTATTTAGTAGCGGTTTTGTCTTTTTCTGGGTCGGCTGTATACACCCCATCTACCCGTGTGCCTTTCAATACAACATCTGCTTCTACCTCAATAGCTCTTAAACTCGCAGTGGAATCAGTGGTAAAATAAGGATTACCAATGCCTGCTCCAAAAATTACAATTCTTCCTTTCTCTAAGTGACGGATAGCCCTTCTTCTGATAAATGGTTCACAAACACTTTCAACTTTAATACCCGACATGAGTCTGGTAAACATTCCGTTTTGCTCCAAAGCACTTTGCAATGCCATGGCGTTGATCAGCGTAGCAAGCATGCCCATATAGTCACCCTGTACTCTGTCAATCCCGGTATTTTCCGCCTGTACTCCCCTGAATATATTACCCCCTCCAATCACGATGGCAACCTCTACACCCAGTTCTTTGATTTTTTTGATCTCTTGAGCATATTGGTCAAGTCTGTTGGGATCGATTCCGTAATTTTTCTCTCCCATAAGCGCTTCACCGCTGAGTTTCAGTAATATCCGTTTGTACTTCATTGTTTTGTATGTTTTTTTGCTAGTTCAGGTATTGTAGATTCTGTCTTGGAAATTGGGCAAAGATAAATGCTACAGAATAGATATGGAAAGAGATTCCTTAAAATTGAATGAGAATTTGATTTTTCTCTACACTGTCACCTTTTTTAATTTTGATTTTTTTGATGACACCATCTCCTGGGGATTTTAGGATATTTTCCATTTTCATAGCCTCTAAAATCAAAACAGGATCTCCCTTTTTCACCGTGTCTCCTTCGGCTACTTTAAGATCAAATATGAGTCCAGGCATTGGTGCTTTGATGTCTTTGGCTGCTGAACTTTGATTCATATTTATCCCTAATTTCTCCAACAAACGGTCAAATTTATCCTTGATTTGAATCTCTGCCGGTTTGTTGTTTAATTTTACCTTTAAGGATTTGGTCGTTTCATCGATACTTACCAATTCCAAAGTGTAGGTAATCCCTTCTTTGGAAATTTTAAAAAAACGATCGTTTACCTGTTGGATGTCAAAATCTACTAAATTGCCTGCCAAGCTGATGCCTTTGGAGTCTTTCTCAAGCTCAAAAGCGTTATTTTTTATCGTTGCTGAGTACATTTCGTTTATTTTGCGTTAAATATACAATTAATCTTCAAAAAGTATTTTCATGAAAACCGATTATTCCAAGCTTTTCATTCTAGTTTTTGTAATTTTCTTGAGTGCCTGTAAATCGGTCAAACAGGAATCCCAATCCTCAATCTCAGTAATTGAGGTAGGAGAAAATGAATTTTTGGTACCAAAAATCTCAAGTCAACTAGCAGGATCATGGGAGAAAAAGATTGAAGGATATCGAGCTACGGATACTCGGTATTTTGATCTGTTGCATACGATGTTAGATCTGCGTTTTGATTTTACAAACATGCAGGTAATCGGAACTGCCGAACTACTGATGAAGCCGTATTTTTACGAACAAAAGGAAGTGGTTTTAGATGCGAAAGATTTTCATATCTATCGTGTAGACTTGCTCGAGGACGGAGAGGTGATTCCCTTAAATTACCGTTATAAAGAAAACAAACTAACTGCTTATTTGCCACGAGTGGTTCACGATACCGATACTTTACGATTGAAAATAAAATACATTGCTAATCCAAATGATAACAATCAAGCTGGCAGCAGAGCCATTACAGATACCAAAGGGTTGTATTTTATCAACCCCTTGGGAAATGAAAGTAAACCCATTCAAGTATGGACACAAGGAGAAACAGCTCACAATTCTAAGTGGTTTCCAACTTTCGATAGTCCCAATGAACGGATGACTCAAGAAATTAAGCTCACAGTTCCAAAAGAATTTCGTACGCTGAGTAATGGTATTTTACAAAGCTCGGAAGTTACAGAAGAAGGGATGCGCACAGATCACTGGCTCATGGACAAGCCCCATGCACCTTACTTGGCTGCGATGGTTGTGGGGGAGTTTGCCGAGATACAGGATGAATGGAAGGGGATGCAGGTCAATTATTATGTGGAGCCTACTTTTGAAACAGGAGCCAAGGAAGTCTTTAAAAATACTCCTGAAATGATTGAGTTCTTCTCCAATCTTTTGGGTGTGGATTATCCTTGGCAACAGTATAATCAAGTGGTCGTGCGAGATTTTGTGTCAGGAGCCATGGAAAATACCACGCTTTCTATTTTTATGGAAGATTTAAATCTTACGGAAAGGGAAGCAATCGATAGTGAATGGGACGGAATCATTGCCCACGAACTCTTTCATCAATGGTTTGGGAATCTAGTAACCACGGAGTCATGGGCGAACCTTACCCTCAATGAGGCTTTTGCCAATTACTCAGAATACTTATGGTATGAGTATAAGTTGGGAAGAGACGAAGCAAATATGCATCATGTCGCCGAAATGGAAAAGTATTTTGGAGAGGCTGAAGAAAAGCAGGAAGATTTGATCCGTTTCTACTATGATGATCCCGAAGATATGTTTGATAATCATTCCTATGCCAAAGGAGGTCGAGTTCTCCACATGTTGCGCAGGCATTTGGGAGATAGGGCCTTTTTTGCCTCATTACAGCATTATTTGATAAAGCATGCATACTCTGCAGTGGAAATTCATGACCTGAGATTAGCCTTTGAAGAAGTGACGGGGATGGATTTGAATTGGTTTTTTAATCCTTGGTTTTTAGCATCTGGGCATCCCTTGATTGCTTACGAGGTAGATTATTCTATTCCTGATAATCTTTTGTTGACTATTGAGCAAAAGCAAGATTTAACCAACACCCCACTTTATAGGATTCCATTTAAAGTCAGTTGGTATCATGAAGGGGAACGTTATGAAAAGGATTTGGTGCTGGATAAAGCCTTTCAGCAGTTTGCCATTGAAAATGGTGTGCCTGTCAATCAGCTTTACTTGGATGAGGAAAAAGTTTTGTTGAAAAAAACAGTCACCACTAGACCCAAGGAGTTTTTCATCAAACAATTGCAGGAGTCTGAGTTTGCAATTGCCCGTTATGAAGCCTTGGATAGTCTGATGACTTATTTTCCCAATGAATTAAGATTACCTTCTTTGGCGGCGAACACCTTGGAAGATACATTCTGGGCTAATCGGGAATTGGCAATTATGTTTTTTGCCAAGGAACCAACTTTAGTTCCGGCAGGACTGGAAGATAAAATTTATGATCTAGCAGATAGTGATTCTCAAAATACGGTTCGTTTGGCAGCCATTGAGTTATTGGGATTGTTGGATGGTGAAAAGTATGCTCCTGCCATGCTTCGATGGATGAATGATCCTTCCTATTACGTGGCTGCGGCCGCTTTGGGGACTTATCTGGCAGAAGAAACCAATACCAATAGAAAGGAAATTGCAGAGCGCTACACTTCCGACGCTAACGTCCGCATGACAGTTGCTTTAGCTGAGTATTTTATTCAAGAATCTATACTCGGAAAAAGTGAGTGGTTTCACGAGCGATTGGATGCCTATAATCGCAGGTCTTTGTACTATTTTATTGGCTACTACGGGGAGTATTTTACCAAACTTCCTGAAGAAGGCATGGAAAAAGCCATTGAGCGATTGACTAAAATCGCCAAGAGTGAGGAGCCTTTCTATATAAAAATTGCAGCCTTCTCTGCCTTGTTCGGATTTGTGGATCAGCCAGGTGTATTAGACAGTCTGAAGCAGATGTATGAATTGGAGACAGACGAGTCGGTGAAACGCTATCAGGAGTATTTCCTAATCCAATATTTGGATTAGGAGTTCTTCAAACTGATGCCTCCCTCGAGTTCGGCGACTTCATTCTTATTGGCTAGCTGTCCGCAGGCGGCATCGATGTCCTGACCACGGGATTTGCGAACTTTGGCGATAATGCCTTGGGCTTCTAATACACGGATGTACATGTCTACCGCCTCTTGTTTGGCCTGACGGAATTCTCCTTCATCAATAGGATTATACTGAATGATATTGACTTTGGAGGGGATGATTTTACAGAATTTCGCTAAAGCTTTTGCATGCGCTTGATCATCGTTGATGCCGTCCCAAATCACATATTCATAGGTTACTTTGCGCTTGGTTTTTTGATACCAATAGCGCAAGGAATCCGCTAAATCTTCCAATGGATTAACATCATTGATGGGCATCAGACGACTGCGTGTTTCATTGATGGCAGAGTGCAGCGATATGGCCAAGTTAAACTTCACCTCATCATCAGCCATTTTTCGAATCATCTTGGGAATGCCTACGGTGGAAAGGGTGATTCTTCTTGGGGCCATGCCCAAGCCTTCGGGTGAAGTTATCTTGTCAATAGCATCCACTACATTTGCATAATTCAATAGGGGTTCACCCATACCCATAAAAACGATATTGGTCAGTGGGCGATTGAAATACGTTTCAGCCTCTTCTTTGATTGCTACTACTTGATCGTATATTTCGTCAGGATTGAGGTTTCGCATGCGCTTCAATCGTGCTGTAGCGCAAAAATTACAATCCAAACTACAGCCTACTTGGGAAGATACACAAGCAGTGATACGTTTGGTAGTTGGAATCAATACGGATTCGACAATCTTGCCATCGTGCAGCTTTACGGCATTTTTGATGGTGCCATCTGTGGAGTGCTGCATCAAATCCACTTTGACATGGTTGATAGAAAAATTGTCTTTGAGCATCTCCCGGGTCTCCTTGGAGATATTGCTCATGTCATCAAAGTTTTTCAAAGACTTATTCCAAAGCCAGTCATAGACCTGCTTGGCTCGGAATTTTTTATCTCCCTGTGTTACAAAAAAATCCTCTAACTCTTGAAGGGTAAATTTTCGGATATCTTTTTTGACCTGCTCCATCTTGCAAAGGTACAAAAATCAAAGGGGTGCATCAGTATATCCCAAAAAGAAAAAATCGCAATTGTGGGAGCTTGGTTGTTTTAATACCTAAAGGGTTGTGAGGTGTTGATTTTCTTAGTTTGAAAGCAAAGCACACGACAGCTCCTATGGAGTATTTTTAAACAAAATAAATGGATCTTTCTTTCGGGATATTTTGCACGGGTGGGTTTGAATAGAAGTTTTTATTGTTGGAGGAAAATAATGCAATTTTTTTGAGACCTGTCTAAAAATTTTAAAAATCTATCGTTTGGGAGATTCTGAGCGCCTTTTGATACAAGCCTGGGATGCCCTGTAGTAATTTAATTTCATGCCTGTTGTACTTATGTTGTATTACTTTCTACCCTTCATTCACTCATTATTAGCTAAAATCGTACTATCAATTTTCAATACCCCAATTCTAAAAATGTATGTTACGATTAAATAGCAATGTATTTTTTGGTTTTATATGTTCTCTTTTCTTTATCGTAACGCTGGAATTAAACGCCCAGTTTGTACCGGTTGGCAAGGGTGGATATACTGAAACCTTCCCAGGAACAGACGCCGCAGGCAGAAACGGGTTTCCTCCCGGCCAACCTCAATTGAGTGGAAATGCAATAGGGAAGCCAGTCCCTACCAATGACTGGTGGTCTTTGCTTTTGCAGAGTAATCACGTGAGTAATTTGTTCAATTACCCAATGGCGATGAAAACCACACCAGCTGGATTGGTTGTCAGCTATATCCCATGGGGAGTATTTGATGATCAAGAACCCATCGTTGTTGGGCTTGCAGGATTAAATGCTCCAAGAGCAACTGTGGCCGACTACACAGACTGGACAGTTACCATGGACTGGAGTGCAGGAGGAAGAAACTTGCAGGTAACTTCCGGCATAGCCATGCCCTTTCTGTATTTCAAGAAAAACACACAAGACCAACTCCAAATCACCGTCAATCTAGGTACAGCCACCGTCAGCGGGGAGATGCTGATGATTGAAAATGCAAGAAATGATGCTGACTTCGTTTTTTATGCTCCTTCTGGAAGTACTTGGACTCAACAAGGGAAGGTATATTCCTCTACATTGAATGGAAAAGATTACTGGTCTATGGCCATGTTGCCTTTGACTACTACCAATGTGGCTCAAGCTGCTCAGTTGTATAAAAAATACGCTTATGTTTTCCCAAAGAATACCTTGACATCTTGGAATTTTGACGAACGAACGTCAAAAGTAAGGACGGAGTTTACTATCGAAACAGATGTTAAGGAGGGAAACGAAACAGCGCCATTGATTGGATTGCTTCCTCATCAGTGGGCTAATTTAGCTCCGGATTCACCTCGACCCGATTTGCTGAGTTATGCATCAGTTCGTGGAGAAATCAAAACCATGGCAGGCACTTCATTTAGTGTAGAAAATACCTACTTAGGGATTTTACCGACCTTGCCTTATCAAGCGAATTACAGTGAAGGCTTCAGTATTGCTGAATTAGATCAAAAGGTCAAGCAAATCGAAAACGATGGTTTGGCTACTTGGACAGATTCTTACAATGAGGGGCAGGTGATGAATAGACTCATTCAAACTGCTCGTATTGCGCATGAAATGGGGAATACGGAGTCCCGAGACAAGATGCTTGCCACTATCAAAGAGCGCTTGGAAGACTGGTTGACGGCACGACCTGGTCAAGTAGCATTTTTGTTTTATTACAATAAAACTTGGTCAGCCATGTTGGGTTATCCCGCCGGACATGGTCAGGATACCAACTTGAATGATCACCATTTTCACTGGGGATATTTTATACATGCAGCAGCATTTTTGGAGCAATTTGAACCCGGTTGGGCCGAAGGTTGGGGTGAAATGGTCAATTTATTGGTGCGGGATGCCGCTTCTCCTGACAGGGATGACAAGATGTTTCCTTTCCTCCGTAATTTCAGCCCTTATGCAGGTCACTGCTGGGCCAATGGATTTGCTACCTTCCCACAAGGAAATGACCAAGAATCTACTTCGGAAAGTATGCAGTTTAATTCTGCTTTGATTCACTGGGGAACGATTACTGGAAATAAAGAAATCAGAGATTTGGGAATTTATCTCTACACCACCGAACAGACAGCTATTGAAGAATACTGGTTTGATATGTATGAGCGTAATTTTGGACCAACTCAGCAGTATAGCTTAGTTTCTCGCGTATGGGGGAATTCTTACGATAACGGTACCTTTTGGACGAATGATATTGCGGCTTCTTACGGGATTGAGTTGTATCCGATTCATGGTGGATCCTTGTATTTGGGACATCATCAGGATTATGCGACCAAGCTTTGGAAAGAAATTGAGCAAAATACCGGCATTCTTCGTAACGAGGCCAATGTGAATTTATGGCACGATGTGAAATGGCAATATTTAGCATTTACCGACCCTCAGAAAGCCATCGATTTGTATGATAGCTACCCCGATAGGGAATTGAAATTTGGAGTTTCCGATGCACAGACCTATTATTGGCTACACGCCATGAATGCTATGGGAATCGTTGATGTTTCTGTGACAGCGAATTATCCTACTGCTTCTGTTTTTGTCAAAGATGGCAAAAAGACCTATGTGGCAAATAATTATGAGAAAACGCCCATTACGGTAACTTTCTCGGATGGCTTTGAACTGGAAGTTCCTGCCCGTACTATGGTCACAAGTAATGATGTAGAAATAGAAAGCGAGTTGACTACTAGCTTTACTCAAGCCTTTGTCAATGGTAGTGTGGATTTGAGTTTGGACATTACTAAAGGTGAGCCCACCAAAGTGGAGTTTTTCAGAGGATCGGAGATGATCGGTGAGATGACAGAGGAGCCATTTGATTTTACTGCAAGAAATCTACCATTGGGAGTACATAACTTTTATGCAAAGATTTTTGAGGATGATAAGTTAGGTGTGTCTAATGTGGTCACAGTAATTGTAGGTGAGCAGGTGCCGTTTATGGGTACTCCATGGCCTATTCCAGGCGTAATTGAAGCTGCTCATTACGATGTCTTTGAGGGAGGAAGAGGGCAAGGAATTACCTATGCTGACGTTTCCGCAGCGAATGAGGGGGATTTTAGAAAAGATGAGGGGGTAGATGCTATTTTTGTGGCAGGAGAAGGGAATACGGTTGGCTGGATTGTCAGTGGAGAATGGTTAGAATACACCGTAAATGTTGAAAAGCCTGGATTGTATACGATGGAATTCCGATATGCTTCGGGTAATTCTAGTGGAGGCGGTCCTTTCTGGTTAGAAATGAACGGTAAGAAAATTACAGATGATATTCGAGTCAGTACAACAGGAGGTTGGGATAAGTGGAGTACAGGAAAGGTCGAGAATATCCCATTAATAGGAGGTGAAAATATACTTCGATTGGCATTTGGCAATGGAGAATTGAACTTCGGAAAAATGACCTTCAGCTTCACCGACGAATTGGCATTTAGCCAACCGATCGCGGATGCGGGAGAAAATATTGTGGTGATCTTACCCGATCAAAGTACTTTATTGACAGGCTCTGGCTCTGATCCTGAGGGTGGAGCGCTTACTTACCAATGGACACAAGTTTATGGTCCAAGCAGAGTGGGTATTGCAGACCCTACTGCCGCAGTGACTATGATTGATAATTTGGTAGAAGGCGTGTATAGTTTCCGCTTGACGGTAGATAACGGAGAGCATCAGGCGAATGATCATTTATTGGTCATCGTGAGCAATGATGGAATTATTGCTCCGGTAGTTGCTATTAGTACTCCGTCCAATAATCAATCATTCTTGGGAGGAAGACCGATTCAGATCAGTGCGATTGCCAAGGATTTGGATGGTCGAATTGAAGAGGTGGAATTCTTCGCAGGAGCAGATGCAATTGGTAAGGCCACAAACGAACCATGGTCCATTTCGTGGGCAGGAGAAGTTGGTACGCATATGCTTTCAGCAACTGCTAAAGGTAATGATGGCAATACGGCAACATCTGCACCAATTACGGTAAGATTTACCGAGCCGCCTTCATGTAATGGAATTTCAGAGAATGGAGATTTCAGGTTCGAGTTCTCGGATGATCTGAAAAATCCAACTTTAACCTTTATTCCTACTATTCCGGGTATGGGAGATCAAGTATTGATTTTATATTACGGAAATCAAGCAAATGGTAATTTCCCAGGCTATGGTGTTAGGCCTAATCAGCCGTTCCGATTGAATGCTGCGGAAGGTACTACGGTATGGTTCTATTATACCTATTCCCATCCAACACAAGGAGAGAAAAATACCGCTGCCCAACGAATTTCCTACGTAGTGGGTACTTGTCAAGGTACAGACGAAGGTGGTGGAGAAGAAGAACCTAGCGGTCCTGGATTGGATTTTCCGATTACATTTGAGGAAAATATGACTTGGCCTACATTGATTACCAATTTTGATGGTGGAGATTTGACCGTCATTGATAATCCATTCCAGGATGGTAATTCCAGTGCTAAAGTTGCGAAAATGGTCAAAGGAGCAGGGGCAATTTGGGCAGGATCTTTCTTGACGAAAGCTACACCGATCGATTTCACCAAAGGAACAGACTTTAAAGTTTCGGTGAGAGCTCCTCGTCCAAATACCAAATTGCTTCTGAAATTTGAGAATGAATTTGATGGGGGACAGTTCTTTGAACGTGAAATGGTCATTCCTGAAGCTAATAAATGGGTAGATCTCACCTTTGATATGAGCGGAAGAAATCCAGCTATTGTGTTCAAGAAAATCGTCTTAATCTTCGAATTGGGTACATCTGGTAATGGAAGTGCAGATTTTACATGGTATGTAGATAATATTCGTCAGGGAGATGATGAAGAGGGAGAGGAGGAAGAAGAAATCGAAATGCAAAATCAGACCATTACTTTTGCAGCTATTTCAGCTAAAACTATGGGTGATGCACCATTTGATCTGACCGCAAGTGCTGATTCGGAGTTACTGGTATCTTTTGAAGCAGGAAGTGAACATGTCAGTGTTGCTGGGAAAACAGTTACGTTGGTAAGAGCAGGTCGGGCCTCAGTGGTAGCTATTCAAGAAGGTAGTGAATTGTACCACCCTGCGGAAGCAGTCACTCAAAGTTTCTGTATCAATCCAATGAAGCCTGAAATTACATTGGATGGAGTAGGTTCAGGAACAGTAATTTTGACCTCAAATGCTCCTGATGGAAATCAATGGTACTTGGATGGTGTTTTGATAGCAGGTGCAACCGGAAAAACCTATGAAGCGACAATGGATGGGGTGTACACTGTCACTGCAAAAGTTGATGACTGTATCAGTGAGCTTTCGGATCAGATTACTTTGTTGGTCAATAGTCTGGGCAGAGAGATCATAGCTCCATTAACCTTCTATCCAAATCCTGCGGATAGCCACTTCTTTATCAAAGGAGTCATAGATCCCATTCGAAGTTTGGAATTATCTGATATGATCGGTAGAATCCATGCTGTTGGTTATGAAGAAAGCGATGGTTTGTATAGGATAGATATTGCTAATTTACCGTCTGGAGTGTATTTGCTTCGAATGGTGCATGGAAATACACAGACGATTCACAAGATTTTGAAAAAATAAAATAAAGCTCCCATGATAAACCCGCAACTAACGTACGTTGCGGGTTTTTTTGTGTCTTGAATTTTTGTGACATTCTTTAGATTTGCGTACAATGGAAAAGTAAACAAGCTGTGCTGCCATGAAAAAATCCATCTTAGCTATTCTTTATGCACTAAAAAGAGCCTTTTCTTTAATAAAAGTAAGCATTGGCTTGCGTTTGGGATTGATTCAGTCGATTCAAATCATGCCTTATAAAGGCTTTGGGAATGCCCATGAGATTTTTTTTGTGGGGCGGGTGCTTCGGGATCGAGGAATTGGCATCTCGACCATTGAGGATAGCAAATGGAGAAACTTTGTAAATATGTACAAGCGTTTTGCTAGTTGGGAAATACCAGGTTTGCAGATTCAGGCGAGGTTTCAAGGAGAAGAAGTTACAGTAATTTCCGATGACGAAGGGTATTTTGAGGTGCATCTTTCAAAGGCAGATGGTTGGAAACTCACACATTTTTGGAATCAGGTGGAGCTCACTTTATTAGATAATCCACTGAAAGATGCTCCTTTGGTCCAAGTGCACAACCCTGTGTTTATACCGTATGAAGCCTGTGATTTTGGAGTGATTTCTGATATCGATGACACCATCGTGCCTACGGGAGCCACACGATTGTGGGAAATGGTGAAGACTACCTTTTTTGGGAATGCGCACACCCGATTGCCCTTCGAGGGAGTTGCTGAGTTTTATCAGGCTTTGCATCGAGGGATGGATGGTTTAGACTCCAATCCCTTTTTTTATGTGTCGAGTTCGCCTTGGAATTTGTATGATTTTTTGATGGAGTTTTTGGATGCCCATCAAATTCCAAAAGGACCTCTAATGCTGCGGGATTTGGGGCTTTCGAGGGAACAGTTCATTGCTGGCAGCCATTGGGAGCATAAGTTGAGACAAGTGGAAAAGGTTTTTGAAGTGGAGAAAGAACTCCCTTTTATTTTGATTGGCGATAGTGGACAGCATGATGCAGAGATTTACCTCCAAGTCATCAAGGATTATCCCGGCAGAGTGAAGGCAGTGTATATCCGTAGTGTCTCTGAAAATCGTGAGGAATTGATGCAAAAGATCGCCAATGAAATGCTGGCATTAGGTGTGGAGATGCTCCTCATCCACGACACCAACCAAGCCTTCTCCCACGCCCGCCTCAATTCATGGATTCGGTAGGAGAGCCACTGATATTTTTTGCCAGGAACCTGCTTGCAGCAGGTAAGTACACGGATGAACACGGATTGAGTATCGCTGCGAATAAGTATAATTGGGAAAAAGAATTGTTCGGCCGTTGGAGTATTCGTTTTTTTTTTTTCTTTATTGTAGACGTTAAGAATAGGTGTTCATTTCTGTTAGGTTTGTCAGTATTCAAAGAAAAATTTATGAGTGGAGTCATTACTAGTAAAATCGTTTGCTACGTTATCATTGTTTTGGTCTTTTTTTCTTGCCGTCCAACTATTGATGAGGCAGTTGATGAGTCAGAAAACATATATCATTTTAAAAAGGGCTCACTGGACATCCGTACGGTAGTGGATAAACCAACTTATATAAAGTTGAATCAATCCGAAGGGTACTTTATTACCGAAGTAGACAAACTACACATTACAGACAAATTCATATATGTTTTGGATTTAGCAGGGTCGCATCATGTATATGTTTTTACCTTGGATGGAGATTTTGTAACTAGAATAGGTACTATTGGAGATGGACCGGAGGAATACCGACGGTTAGCGGATTTTTTTGTCAATGAGCAAGAGCAGGTAGTGCTATTGGATAGGCAGCGCAAGCGATTGTTTACTTACACATTCCAAGGTGAGCTACTATCTATTAAGTCCATAAACTTTAGAGCTGATAGCTTTATAGAAATTGATGGGGGGTATTTATTTGGGTTGGTTGTGGAAAGCGAAAATGAGCTGACTGACGGCTTTCATGTGGTAAAAACAGATAATGATCTTAACATTGTAGAGAAATATCAGCAATATCCCAAAGGCTTTATGGACGTAAAATTCCATACCGGATTATTCACTAAAAGTCAGGATTTTATATACTATCACAAACCGGTGACTGATCATGTGCTCAAGTTTGATAGCAAAGGAAACCTTGTTAGTTTAATTCCACTAAGCTTGAGTAATCCAAAAGATTTTGATGATTACAAGAAGGATTATGCTGCCTTGGCTGAAAAACGGTCTTCAAAAGATTTCAACTATTTAAATTCGCCTCCCCATGTGCTTGGAGATATTGTTCTTGCACAAGGCTATTCCGGCAATACAAAAGTGATGTTTCTTTATGATCAAAAGAACAAAAGCTCCGGTCAGCTGTCAATCAATCCCTTGACATTTAATCATTTGAATGTGAATTTTCCATTGTTTACCAAAGACGATGCTTTTGTTGCGAGTGTCTTAGATAAAGAAATGTTCTTAGCAGACAAGGGTAAAAGCGAAGTCCCCAAAGATGTGGTCAATCATCTATCAGACGGTGGAGTAACGGTATTGATTTATCCTTTATTGAAAAAATAGGCTTCCTATTTGTTGAGGATCTATTTCATAATGCTACCATTTTCTTTCCTTGCAGAAAAACAATCAGTTACAATGTTGCCTACTGCATTCGTAACTGCCCATTATCCACAAACCAGAATTGATCTGACCAAGGGATGTTCCATTGAAGAATATTTACAGGTTCTTCGTTGGTAGCTTGGGTTAGACGGCGGTAGCGGAGAACCTGATTGTCTAATCTCCAATGCAGGGATTGTCCTGCTTGGAGTCTTTCGGGGAATTTTTCGGGTTGGTGTTCCTCTAGGAGCGTTACTCCACCCGAGCCTAGGACTATGGCATCTCCGGAAGATGCTACACAAAGTGCTGTGCGCTCATCTACGGCAATTCCCCGCAAAGCCACAGTTTGATTTGGGCTTTTAAGACGTGCTATAAAGGAAACTAAGCGGCCTTCTCTTCCTCTTTCCGTAAAGTGCTGATCAGTAATCAGATTAGGTAGTAAGGGGTGATTGATTAAGGAGGATTTTCTTACTGTCAATCGTGAATCAAAGGGATTGCTCAATGCTTCCGTACTGATGATGCTTCCGTTTTCACCCGTATACACAAATTCTCCCATAATCGCACAGCCAGCACTTGTTCCACCGATAGGGACTTTCTTCTCATGAATCAAATAGTGGATAGCCCTTTCTGTTTCAGTTCCTTCCCAAGCCTCAAGGTATACAGACTGATCCCCTCCTGCAATAAAAAGAGCCTCTGCTTTCCGGATAGTTTCATAAACACGGGGATCATTGGCAGCATTTTTATTTCGAATAAGAAGGGTCTCTACCGAGTTTACGGAACCAAAATTTTGAATGTAGCTGTTGTAGCCATCCCCTCCGGAGGCTCGTATAATCAAAAAGTCCCCACCACCTGAGCGCTCGATCATCCATTGCATAGCAGCATCTACATCACTTCCTCCACCCATTAGTACAAGACCTCCTTCAGAAGTTGTATGGACATCCTGTTTGTTGCCAACCCTACCCAATGAAAAGGGGTTGGGTTCTTGCGAATGCTCAGTGGATTGGCATGCAGCTGTTCCACAAAGCATAAAAAAACTAATGACAAAGCGTATAATATTTCCCATGGTTTATAGTTTGAATCTCAAATGTGCCAATTAAATTTGACCTATGAAATATTTTCCGGTATTAGTTCTGCTATTGATTTTTTCTTCCTGTGTGCAATCCAAAATCTTCCCAATCGGTCCATCTAGAGCTTGTTTTGAACCAACAGATGGAGTGGTATTGGCTCCTTTTCAGGATATAGGCTTCAATGAGGCAGTCAAATTGGAGGGAATCATTCAAGAGGAATTGAAGAAAGCGGGTTTTGGTAATGTAGAAACCGCCCCTGATTTGGAATATGAAATGCTCGCAGCAGGCATCAAGGATGTGGATGATCCGGATCAATTTTACCGGTTTTTTTCAGAGCTAAAAAGGCAGTGGTTTATCCAAGTGGATATCGTGGGATGGAAGAATGAAGGTGGTTTGGCCTATGAACAGGAGGACTTGGGAAGAAAGGGCTCGGATCCTTATTACGTGAGTCCACAAATCTCTAATAGTAATGTGGTCAAAGTGCGATTCATCGTGTGGGATACGCAGCAGGATGTCAAAGTATATGAATTTGAATCACAGACTACTGCTTCTGGTCTCCCGATTCCAAGTGCCAACGATGAGGATATCTATTCTCTGAATCTCTCTTCCATGTCCATGGTCTTGCAAAAATCAGTCAGGAAAGGAGCTATTCATCTTGGTAAAAAGATGAAGTGTATCTAATTAGTCCAGACCTGGCAGGTTTTTTAAACCTGCCAGGTCTGCTACTAGTAAAATAAGTTTATTAACAACGCGAGTACTACTATCATCCCCAGCGTACTTACCCCCATCAAAAAGGTGAGCAGGGTGTAACTTCTAAGCGCTTCAGAAACAGTCAGACCGGTAAACTCTTTCACTATCCAGAAGTAGGAATCATTGGCATGGGACACGCTCATGGCACCTGCGCCAATGGCGCTGATTAATAATCCTGTTTGAATGGCGGAAAAACCAGTATCAGCTGGTAGCATACTGATAAGCAAAGAAGCTGAAATAATCATCGCGGAGGTACTGGAGCCCTGTGCTGTCTTCAAAAAAGCACTCATTCCAAAAGCCAATAAAATCCATCCAAGCAGAGAATTAGGCTGCATATCCCAGGATTGAAGGATTTCCTGCAACCCAATTTGTTTTAAAATGGCTCCGAAACCAGCTCCGGCACCTGTGAGAATGAGTATTGGTCCAGCGGTGACTATTCCTTTTTCAAAAGCAATCCGCATTAAATTACTCCCATCAGGAGCTTTTAATTTCCAAAAGCCCAATGCCAATCCACAGCTGATCGCTAGGAAGGGATTGCCAGCAGTTTTTAATACTTGCCCAAGGGCTTCATTGGTTATCAGGGAATGTAGATTCCCGATGGCAATCAGTAGTAGTGGTAGGGATATTACAGAAGCTGACCAAAAGAATGAGGGTATTGGTGTCGCAGTGGGTGTATTAGCAGTAGCTTTTTCAGGAAGTTGCTCATGTAATTTTTGATTGGCAAAACGCTTAGCCCACCAGGCCACCACAAGCAGAACAGGGATCATCAGAAGTATTCCCAAAAGCAACACTACTCCTAATTGTTGCTCCATCTGCATCATGCCAGCCACAGCCAAAGGCCCAGGTGTGGGAGGGATAAGTATATGTGAAAGGTAGAGTCCTCCTGCTAAAGACAGACTGAAGGTCAAGGGTGATATTCCGGAGGTTTTGGAAAGATTCTTCCCTACAGGATCCAATAATATAAATCCAGCATCGCAGAAAACAGGAATACCGACCACCGAACCCATCAAGCCTGTACTCAAAGCGGGGAACCTTTTACCAATGCTGGACCATAATTTTAGCGCCAGACTCATGGCTGCCCCAGATTTTTCCAATAGGTAACCAAAAACACAACCTAAAATAATTATCAGCCCAATCTGTCCAATCAAACTTCCAAATCCCTTACTGAATTCCTCAATAGCGATAGAAACATGCATGCCTGCAGCCACTCCCACCCACACAGCCGCTACAGCTAATGCAATCAAGGGATGGATTTTCCATCGGGCGGTTGCCAAGATTATCCAAAGGATTGATAGAAATAGATGAAAAACTATCATTGAGAAATAAGCCTGAATTATTTACCGAGGTGCGAAAATATCCCAATAATCTTTTGGAGAAACAATTCTAGTGGTTTTATGCTGCTGAAATGTGAAATGGTAAAATTGGTGTCAAGAATGATTTTTTGCATCTCGCACAGCTTTTACCTCATCATTAATTTCATCAATACTCATACTGGATAGACCATATTTCTCGGCTAAGGCAACACATTTGCTCAAGTTATCTTTGGCAATTTCATTTTCTAAAATAATTTTTAGTTCAAGAAATGTTAAATCAGTTTTTTTTATACCTAACTTAATCATATCCGATTTAGAAATCGAAATTCGTATTGTTTCCATTGTTTTACCTTTTCCCTAAAGTATGGTGTTTCAGTTAATTAAACAAGCGTATTTAAGATTTGATTCAATGATATTTTCAATTGATATTGATAAAACTCGCGATCCCAAATCGTACACCACTTCGCTGATAGCTGCTGTTTTCGAAGCCAACACCCATCTCCAAGCGGAACAATCGGAACAAATTATCCAAGGAATATCCCGCTTCCCAATAATGTGGGCTGTTTTCAGTCTTGAGGTAGTTGAAGAAGATATTTTCCCGAATGCCTGAGAAGCGCAGCATGGGCAGTTGGGTGAGGAGGAATTTGCGAAACTGGTAGTGAACGATGGCACTGACATAATTGGAACTCGTGCTGTATTGGTAATAATCCAAAAACCGGTAATTGGTCGCCACACCCATATTGGCAAAGACCGTACGATTTCCTCCAAAATGCTTAAAATCCATAAAGCCTACGCGGTTATTGTTAAGAAAAGTACCAGCAGTTAGGTTGTAGTCCAGTTTTCCGCTGACGCCAAAATTGAAGAAATGTTCAATACCCACTTCTGCCCAATCAAAGTCCGCTGCATTGATGTCATTGGTCAAGCTTGGGATAGCTTTTCGATATTTTAGATTGATTAGTGGAGCAGAATCGTAAATTGGCGATTTACGTCCGTTTCGGATGCGGTATTTCAGTCCTGGTCTCCAATCAATGGAACTTGACCATATAAATGCCTGATGGTTTTCAAAGGCCGCAGGACCTGCTTCTATATTTTCAGGAGTGTTGGAAGTATACACCCGTTCCGGTCTTCTATAAAAGCTGAAATCGGAATTGTTATCCAACATTCTCCGCTCTGCCCAGGAAATTTGTGTTCGGAAGGTGAAGGCATCGGTGAATCTGCGGTAGTAATAGGCTCTTATAAAATCCTGCTCAAAAAGTTTCATGTAGTTGAGTCTAAAAAGTAGGGAGTAGAGCATATTCACTTGTTCCTGAATAGGATTTTCCGTGTTGAACTGGTAGATGTACCGACCTCCTTGAGCTCCAAAGGTGGTGCTTTTTCGTCCAATGGTATTGGACCGCCGAATACCCATGGTTCCATAGAATTGCTGACTGGTAAACCCATAGCGGAGTTCTGGGCTGAAATTCCAGGAACGCACATGTCTTGTCACAGAATCAGCCAGTTTTTCTACCTTCTCTAATCGATAATAACCCGATAAACCCACCTTAAATCCTTCTACTGTATTAAAGGAAAATTTGGTGAAGTTTTGGTCAAAAGCAAGTGTTCTTCCTTTGCCAAAGTTGTAGCGTCCTCCTGTCAGGATATCTCCGGGGCTGAATTTTCTTCGGGCTTTTCTGGCGATGCTGTCCACGGTGGAGACTTTTGCAGCTTCTATCACCGCTAAGCTGTCATCTCGGATATAGCCTCTGATTTCTTCCTCAGTCAATTTTACAGGCCGAATGCTGTCCCAGTAACTCAAATCCCTTTTGGAGGCTAAGGAGTCTATGCTGTAATTTCGCTCGGATACTACAGCTATCTCTTCCATCTCTCGAGCGGCCTCTTTTTCATATTGATTGATTAGTTTTCTGAAGTCTTTTTTGGTCATTTGGTCAGCATTGGCCATTTGTTCCAAGGCAGATTCTTTCCGATTGAATGTGGTGATTTCCTTGGGTACCTCATCTACTTTTTCATCGATGATTTTGGTCTCGACGATAAGATCTGGATTGAGGGTAATCTTATAATCTCTAGTGGATGCCAAGTAGGTGTATTCCCCTGCAAAGCCAAAAAACTTTCCTCCAAAGGTATAGGTATGTGTAGCGGGCATCCATACATTTTCTGCTACGGGGGTATATAACTGTTTGACGCCAATTTGGAAACCTAAAAGAGAGGTTGTCAAATCTAAGCTGTGGATGGCCCATATGTTTTCTATGATGTAGATGGTCCCTTCAAAGACGCGTTCTCCTTTTGATCGAGGACTCACTTTGATTCGGTTGACCATCACACCTTGATCTACAAAGGAGCCTTCGTATTTAAATCGATAATAAGCAAAGGCATTGGGTGCCAAAGGGGAAACGGCCTCGTTGATTTTTGGATTATAAAAACTGGTAGCAATGTAGGGTGCTGGAGAGGTTTGGTTATTGTCTCCACTACTTCGGATGCTGATGACTTTTTCGGTGACTGTATTCGGTTGGCGGAAGGTGATTTGGGATACTGATTCTGTGGTATAGGCTTCGTTCAGTTTGAGTCCATCTTTTTCCAGTTCTTTTTTCAGAAAAAAGGGGGCATTGGTGAGTTTACCTGTTCCCTTTAGATAAACCATCATGCTGTATTCATCCAATTGCAAACGGTGATATTTGGCTTTGGTGATTGCTTTTCGCATAATTGTCAGAGCCGGGTCTTCTTGCCCTGTTTTGACAGTCACCTCTTGCAAAGCATACACTTGTTCGTCCAATACAAAATCGAGCTGCACCCAATTGTCTTGGATTTCTACTGTCTTGATTACGGATGAATAGCCCAAGTACTGGGCTACTACATCGTAAAACCCAGGTTTCAATTTGTATTCGTAATAGCCGTTTTGGTTGGTGGGGACTCCATCGCCAAGGTTTCGGATAAAAATCGAGGCAAATGGCAATTCCTCTCCCCGGTCATTGCTTACTTTGCCACGAATACCCTGTGCGGTTCCCAAAAATGGCAGAGTAATTATAAAAATCAACAGGAGGGAGGTATGTTTCATGCAGTCAATGCTTAGAATTCTTAAACGCGTCTGAAAACTACTAAGTTTCAGGAATAAAAGTGCTCAAGCTCTTGTTAAATTTAGTTATTGAGAGGTCTTCGGAGGATTGTGTAATTGTTAGCAATATGATTATCCGCAATTACACCAGAGTAAAAATAATATACAGCGTATTGCGGATAATCGACCACTGTCAACGGTCTACTATCAACAGAACCATTGGAAAGCTAATGCAATGTGATCAATTGTGTAGCTACTGGAATAAATGCGGACAATCAGTTTTAGCAATAAATTTCATAAATTAATGATGGTCTATAAAATCCGTTTTTCAACGGATGCTGAGTCTGATGTTAATCAGTCATATTTATAGTATGAAGCGCAAGTGGAAGGATTGGGAATAAATTTTTGGATTCACTCGAAAATACTTTAAAAGTCATAAGTCAGGACCCTAAAATATTTCAATTTCGATACAAGAAAAAAGTTAGAGGAGCACTTTTTGAACGTTTCCCATATTTGATCTTGTATGTTGTTGATAAAAATAATATTGATGTAATTTCCATATTTAATACCAATCAAAATCCTGAAAAATGGAAAAATCGATTAAAGTAGTTTACATATTCAATTTGAAATCCTACCAATGTTTTTTTTAATGTGACACTTTTCCTCAATTAAAGAAACTAATTCCGTTTGTAATTCTCCCATAAAAAATTAGTTTTGTAGAAGAGTTTCGTTGAAACCTTCCTTGCCAAAATTACTATGCGGAGATTATTGCTCTCATGTTTCTTGATGTTCTGTTTTATTACAGACGGCATCGCTCAAAATGAATTTAAAGAAATTCGGTTTGATTATGAGGGTGGAGCAAAAAAAGCGCAATACTTTTTAACAGGGAAAGTGACCAACAAAGAAACCGGTCTTCCATTGGAGAATGTTTCTGTTCATATTGATGGATTTTTTACGGGTGTCAATACAGACAAAAATGGTTTATATATATTTCCACTTGATTCTGGGAGGCATAGGATCGTATTTCGCAGATTTGGAAAGCAAGCGGATTATTACCTGATTCAGATTTTTAGAGACGCTGTCCTCGATGTGAGTTTGAGTAATTTGGACTTTCAATTGGATGTATTTACAGTTTTGGCTGAAGAGCGGGATCGGAACGTGAAGAGCCCCATTACAGGTGTGACCAAAATGACCATGGAGGAAATCAAACTCGTGCCAGCATTGATGGGAGAACCGGATGTGTTTAATGTCTTGCAGAGTATGCCTGGTGTGACTTCTGTGGGGGAGGGGTCTGCTGGGCTGAATATCCGAGGAGGACAAGCGGATCAAAATCTGATTTTAATGAATGAGGCAATAGTCCTTTCCAACAATCATGCACTAGGATTTCTGTCAGCTTTCAATGGGGACGTCGTGCAGAATTTCGCTTTGTATAAGGGGAATGTTCCCGCACAATTTGGAGGCAGAAGTTCATCAGCCTTGAATATTGGGATGCGAAAAGGAGATTTTGAAACCTGGGGAGGGTCTGTTTCGCTAGGAACAGCTGTTACTAAATTGATGCTTGAAGGCCCTCTGAAAACAGACAAAACTAGCATCATTGCCGGATTGAGACGCTCCAATCTCAATTGGAAACTTGGAACGGTGGATCAATTGGATGTAAGCAATAGCCGCCTAAACTTTCATGATGCATATGTTGCCATCAATCATAAATTTTCCCAAAACCATACCCTAGAATGGAACCTGTTGAATACAGGCGACCGCTTTCAGTTTTCAGACCAATTTGGCTTCCGTTGGAATAATTTGGTGAGTTCGCTCACGAGCAGAAACCTGATAACAGATAATTTTTCTATCACTGGGATGCTGGCCTACGGGAATTTTACCAATCGGTTTTTTGAACCTACTGTCAACGATGCCTTTCAAATCAGCAATGGTTTGGAGTATCAGCAAGCTAAACTTACAGGCCTATGGACGTCTGAATCTATGGAACTGAGTTTTGGAATGGAGGCTGTGAATTATCAGATGAAACCCGAAGAGCGTGCTCCATTCGATGAGCGTTCGGGTATCGTTTCTGCTTCGGTAAGTAAGCAGCAAGGGTTGGAATGGGCCCCTTTTGTAGGCTTGGATTGGACAGTGTCGGAAAAGTTTTCACTATCTATAGGTGCACGCTATTCTTTTTATCAGCAAAACGGACCTGATTCTGTATTTATTTACCAAGAAAATCTTCCGATTTCAAGATTGAATATCGTGGATAGGATTGCTTTTGACGCAGGTCCGATTACTCAATTTTCGGGATTTGAGCCTCGGTTTTCATTTCGTTGGGCCTGGGATGATACGCAGTCCATCAAGGCAGGGGCTTCTGTGATGAACCAATACTTGCAGACTATCTCTAATGCCTCCGGACCTACTCCTATAGATTTGTGGCAAGTCAGCACCTCTTATATTTTACCTCAACGGTCCATTAATTTATCTCTAGGCTATTTCCGTAATTTCAAACAAAATGATTGGTCTACTTCTGTGGAAGGTTTTTACAGGACCACAGATAATCAGTTGGAATACCGGGATTTTGCGCAGTTGTTTTTGAATCCACACATTGAAACAGAGTTGATTCAAGGGGAAGGGAAGGCGTATGGTGCGGAATTGATGATTCAGCGCAATAGAGGAGGGGTGACCGGTTGGGTTTCCTACACCTATAGCCGTTCGTTGATCCGAACGATTTCTCCTTTTTCAGAAATTCAGGTGAATAGAGGAGAATGGTTTCCCACTAATTTTGATAGGCCACACATACTCTCGCTTGTTGGGAATGTGCATCTCGGAAAGAAGCGATTTTTTAATGCTTCGTTCAATTATTCGACTGGTCGACCTGTCACAGCTCCGGCCACCAATTATATCATTGCTGGGATTTTTGTCCCTGATTTTGGGGATAGAAATCAATTTCGCATACCCGATTACATGCGTCTGGATTTTTCCTACCTGACCAATGGGATTGTTAGAGGTTGGGAAGATTCATTTAATTTCTCCGTGTACAATGTACTTAGCAGGAGGAATGCCTACTCTGTGTTTTTCCAGCGAGAAAATCAATCCAGACGACTTCGTCCTTTTCAGTTATCTATTTTGGGATCTATTTTCCCTACCATGTCTTACACGGTTAATTTCTAAAAGCCTATGAAAACCTTCAAACAACATTTATTGAGCAGGTTGATTTGGGTTTGTTGCCTATTCTTGGGAAACTCCTGTGTGGATCCCTTGGATTTTATTGGAGAAACAGCGCGGGGACAAGTTGTAATTTATGGCTTATTTACCGATGATGCTGATGATGTACATGTGGTCAATGTGGGGATTACTCAAAATTTTGGATTGGCGCAGGCACCAGTCAACAATGCATCTGTTTTTTTAAGGTCATCTGATGGGTTATTTAGGCAATATATACCATCAGGTAATGGAGAGTATTTACTGGAAGGCGTGAGAGGGAACCCTGGTACTTCTTATTCCCTTCGAGTAGTCATCAATGAGCAAATTTATGAGTCATCATTTGAACGCATGCCTGACTTGAATGCAGTGGATCAGATTGATTTTCGTTTTACAACCGTGTTAACGGACACCCGTGTAGATGTACCAACATTTGAAGTTTTTGGAAACTCGACTGTTCCTGAAGCATCCGAACCATTATTTCTTCGTTGGAGTACGGAAGAAACCTATCTTTGGACTCTACTCGAATTACCTCCTTCTGGTCCCTCGGTTTCTACCACACCACCTTGCTTTATTCAATCTGTCATCGAACCTAATAGAGTCAACTTATTTAACACGGCGGGTACACAAACACGTGCGGTTGATTTGTTTTTTGGAAGGAGGGATGTAGATGACTCCTTTTTAAATCCGTTTTTTGTCACGGTTAATCAGTACAGCATTAATCAATTCACCTATGAATACTGGGAGAAAATCAGGATAGCCATCAGTAACCAAGGAGGAATATTTGACACGCCGCCAGCGCCTGTTTCAGGAAACTTTCAAAACATCTCCAATCCTGAGGAGCGTGTCTTGGGTATTTTTGAAGTTGCCAAAGTTCAAAAGACTCGGTTTTTCACGACCATTGCGGATGTTCCGTTTTTTCTACCAAGACCTTGTATTTTTTCCCCCACACGACCAGTTTTCTCCTACCCTTCTTCTTGCTTAAGTTGTGAAGAAAGAGCTGAGGGTAGAAAAATCATCCGTCAGCGGCCATCTTGGTGGGTGTTTGGTTGATGCAAAGAAAGTTTAGCATCTGTCAAGACCATTTACTTTTTTTAGTAATAATAAAAGCAATTTATACTGATCCGGGCTCTGAAAGGTATGAAGGATCTTCACAGTTTTACGAAAGATCCAGCGTGTTCCAATTGAAAAATCTTAAAGTTTAAAACATTTGATTGGATAAAGCGGTCCCCTTAGGGTTCATCTCATGGAAAGGTTAGTATGTGATGGATACTTAAGATAGCTAGATCATAGAAGGTTGATTGAAATTAATTCCAACATTATCTCTAGGAAAAGGCTTCCAGTGTTTAAACGAGATTTTTTTATTGAATACTGGATCTTAATAATACGAAAGGCTATTCTAAAGCGAGATATAAACCCTCATGCGTTGAGAATTCCATTTAAAGCTTTATCTAGCCGACGATTTTTTAAATTTTTGAGTTTGTAAGCGATTGGCATCAAACTATTTTGGACTTTTGAGTTTAAAAAAGCTGTTTTTTATTGCGTTACTTCATAAAGTCTAGGAATTTTTTATTCCATTTTAAATTTGATTGCGAATCTTCCGTTAAATGGTCCTGTTTTTCTTCTTTTTTCTCTTTAATTTTTAAGATAAGGGTTCAAAAGAAATAAAATTTGGGCTTGGGGAATATTGTCAAAAGAATGGATTTAAATATAAGGATGGCTGTGATGCAGTGAATTTTCACTTTTTTAAAAAAAACTAAAAATTTTAACTATTCGAAAAATTCAAACGTTTTCGGTTGAATATTCAGTAATAAAAACTTTATATGGTTAATGATTATCAAAAAATACCAATATTCTGTTAACATCATTTTTTGCAAAACCGATGCGTAGGTTTTGTTAATAATTGCAAAATTCAATTTAATAGCTCATTTTAGATTTGAAATTAACTACGTAAACCAAAAAATCGTTTTTTTCAAAACAACAAACCCTATGAGAAATTATTTACAACAAGTAAAAACGTATGTGCTAGTTGCTTCGCTGATGATGTTCAGCATAGCTGCAGCATTTGCGCAAGGCCGGGAGGTCACAGGGACCATCCTGGATGCAACCTTGAAGGATCCCCTTCCTGGAGTAACTGTCTTGATTAAAGGTACCACAAGAGGTACGAATACTGATTTGGATGGTAAGTTTAAATTAACTGTACAGCCTGGAGATCAGGTGTTGGTAGTCTCTTTCGTTGGTTTTTCCACACAAGAGATCACCATTGGCAATCAGTCTATTTTTAACATTGAGCTAGCGGAAGATATCCAAAGTCTTCAGGAAGCTGTAGTAATCGGTTATGGTACGCAGGATCGAAAAGAAATTACTTCTGCTGTGGCTTCTGTAAGCTCCGAACAATTCAACAGAGGTAACTTCCCAAATCCTACCCAGTTATTACAAGGTAAGGTTGCTGGTTTGAACGTAACCAGACCAGGTGGTAACCCAAATGCTGCTCCTGAGCTTCGTTTGAGAGGTATTTCTTCTTTTGGTGCTGCTCAATCTCCATTGATTGTATTGGATGGTGTGATTGGAGCTTCTTTGGATGCTGTTGATCCTAATGATATTGAGTCATTTGATGTATTGAAAGATGCATCAGCTGCCGCTATCTATGGTACGAGAGGTGCTGCGGGGGTGATTTTGATTACTACTAAAAAAGGTACTTCGAAAAAAGGAATTTCTTCTGTAACGATCAATACTTTTGGTGCTGCTGAGCAACCTACCAATTTTATTCCAGTGCTATCTCCTGAGCAATTTGTAGAAAGAGGTGGACTTGATTTTGGCTCTAGAACTGATTGGAGAAGAGAAGTTACCCAAACAGCGTTGAATGGTACAGTAAACGCGTCAATCACTGGTGGATTTGAAAATACTTCATTTTTGGCTTCTGTCAACTATCGTAATAACGATGGTATTGTAAAAGGTACCAATAGAGAGCAGTTGAATACACGTTTTAATTTGAACCATGGTGCTTTGAATAATAGATTGAGAATGAATCTCAATTTGTCCTATTCTAACATAGATGAAACAAACGTGAATGGCGAGGCTGTTCGATATGCAACTATTTACAATCCTACAGCTCCAATATTTGAAAACACGGAAGAATCTCAACGATTTGGTGGGTATTTCCAAAGACAATTGTTTGATTTCTTTAATCCAGTTGCCTTGATCAATCAGCAACGATTTACGAATGAAATAGCAGCTGCTATTTATTCTTACAGAGTAGAGTTTGATATTACAGATAATATCACGGTAGCATCTCAGTTTTCGCAGGATAGATTTACTAGATTAGGTAGTAATTTCTGGTCTCGCCAAGATTTTCAAACAGGTTTTGGTAGATTTGGACAGGCTGGACAAAACATGGAAACCAAAACACAATCCATTTGGAATGGAACGATTCGTTACCAAAATGAGATTTTTGATGGAATGGATTTTACCTTTTTGTTAGGGGGTGAAACTCAAATTTTCTCTGAAAGAAACAATAATGTTGAAGTTGCTAGATTTTTGTTTGATGTAGGACCCAACAATTTGGAAGCTGGAGGTTTAAGATTTGGACCTGGTACAAATTTAAGTTCATTTGCAGAAAGATCTGTTTTGAACTCTTTGTTTGCAAGAACTAGTTTTAACTACAACAATACGTACTTCTTAAATGCGTCTTTGAGAGCAGAGACCTATTCAGGTTTTGGTAGAGATAATCAAACTGGTTTCTTCCCTGCGGTTTCCTTAGGGGCTGACTTTACTCAAATCTTCGATATGGGTATCTTCAACCAATTTAAGCCAAGAGCATCTTTTGGTGTGGTAGGTCAATTGCCTCCATCTGCAACATTAGCCTTGGGTGTGTTTGGTAATGGTAACAGAATTCCATTGAATCCTGATCAGCCAATCAACTCAGTTTTTGTTGGTCCTCGTCAGTTATCGAATCCTAACCCACAATTAAGATGGGAGACTACCCGTGAATTTACAGTAGGGTTGGATTATGGTATCATGAATGGAAAAATAACTGGTCAAATTGACTACTATCAAAGAACTATCTCTGACTTACTCTTCAACGTAGAAGTACCAGTAGGTGCACCAAACGAGTTCGCTCCAGGTAACTTCTACACTGCTTCTAATGTTTGGGCAAATATCGGGGAGTTGAATTCCGGTGGTTTTGAATTCTTGGCACAATTGAATGGCACTAAATTAGGTGTGGTTGATTGGATCCCTTCTTTTAACTTTACTATTTACCAAAGAGCAAGATTCGGTAATATTGGTGTAGGTTCTATTCAGTTGCCTGAAATCAGGCAAGGTATTCCAGGCGCTCCAGGACAAAACAACAACCCAATTGTATGGAACAGAGAAGGCGAAAGAATTGGTGATTTTTGGGGACCACGGATGTTAGGATTAACTGAGAATGGCGAATATATTCTTTCTGGCGAAAATCCATCAGAATTTGAACGTTTAGGAAATGGGTTGCCAGTTGGTGATTTCGGTTTCTCCAACACCTTCATTTACAAAAACTGGGATTTGAATTTCTTACTAAGAGGTAGCTGGGGTCATATGATTTACAACTCCTTCAGAGGTTTCTATGAAAATGCAGATGGTGCTTCTTTGACATGGAATTCTGTGTTAACCCGAAACACTCCTACCTCTCCATTAGTTACATCTACGCCAACGTTCTCTGACTTGTACTTGGAAAGAGGTGACTTTATGAGATTGGATAACCTTCAAATCGGTTACAACGTACCTACTACATCGGCCTTTATCAACAACTTACGTTTGTATGCGGGTGTTCAGAACTTGTTTACCATCACACAGTTTTCTGGTGTAGATTCTGAAGTTAGATGGCAAGATACAGAGAATCCATTCGAGCCTAATCCATTAGCTCCTGGTATCGAGCGAAGAAATACCTATTTCTTACCAAGAACTTGGACAGCTGGATTGACAATAACCTTTAAATAACATAAACTCAAATTAATATATGTTACGATCAATTAAATCATTATTCATTGGGAGCCTTGTAGCAATGACCATGGGGTCATGCTGGGAGCTGGAGCAGGAGGTACTTACGGGGATTACCCAAGAGGAATTGAACAACAACGTGACTCCTGAATTAATCGAAGTGTTGAAACAAACTGCATATTCTGCAGTAGTAGGGAACTGGGGTGGCCATGGTGGTTTATACAGTGTATTAGAAGTGACATCTGATCATTTAGCAATTCCACAAAAAGGAGCTGACTGGGAAGATGGTGGTATTTGGTTAAGAGCGCATAGACATACTTGGTTATCTGTAGATGGCCCTTTGAATGGTTCTTGGCAGTATCCATTTACAATCGTTGCCGAATCAAATCTTTTGCTGCAACAATTTCCTGATTTAGCCGAATTAGGGGCAGAATTGAGAACATTAAGAGCTTTAGCGTATTTGTGGTTGATCGATACTTTTGGAAATGTTCCAATTATTGTAGAAACTGATAGAGGAGGAAGCCCTGCACAAAATACCCGCGCTGAAGTTTTTCAGTTTATCGAGCAAAGTATTTTGGAAAATGTGGATTTGTTAACTCGAAATAATACAAGAACCAACTTGAATTATTGGACAGCACACATGATTCTTGCCAAATTGTATTTGAATGCAGAAGTGTATACAGGTACTGCTAGATGGGCTGATGCAGAAAGAATTTTGGATGTAATTATTAGCGAAGGACCTTACAGTTTGACGCCGAACTTCTTTGCTAATTTCTCTGCAAACAATAGCAACTCTCCGGAGAACATGTTTACATTACCATATGATGCAAACAATGCTGGTGGTTTCAATATTCACCAAATGACCTACCACTATTCAACACAGCTTACTTTTGAGCTACAGGAACAGCCTTGGAATGGGTATGCTGCCTTGGAGGAGTTTTATAATAGTTTTGAGGAAGGAGATACAAGAATTGCATCCTTGAGAGAAGGGCCTCAGTTTAGATCTGATGGAGTTACTCCACTTCTCGATGATTCTGCGGAAGCAAATGATCCTGATGGACCAGCTATTAATTTTACCCCTAACATTAATATGTTAGCTCCGAATGCCTTCAGACAAGCAGGTACTCGTATCAATAAATGGGAAATTCCTTTGGGTCAAGGTCCTGATTTGGATAACGACTTTGCAATTTTCCGTTACGCTGATGTATTGTTGATGAAAGCAGAAGCAGCATGGAGACAAGGTAACACTGCTGTTGCATTAAACTTTGTTAACCAAGTAAGGGAAAGAGCAAATGCCCCTGCTTTGACTACTTTAAATGCTGACCTATTATTAGCTGAAAGAGGTAGAGAATTATTTGCAGAGGGTCATAGAAGATCTGACTTGATTCGTTTTGGTAGATTCAATGATCCATGGTGGGAGAAAAATGCTTCTCCAGCCTTCAGAAACTTGTTCCCAATTCCTGAGAATCAGTTGCAAGCTAATCCTAACTTGAGACAAAATCCAGGTTATTAATCTGAATTACATAGTATAAAAGAAGTGCGCCTTTTGGTGCACTTCTTTTTAATTTTTATAGCTTCTTAGTTTTCTTTTTTTCAACTTCACTCCCTGAAATTGGCTGTTAAGCAGGTATGCAATTTAAATTTCCTCTCAGATTAGTTCTTGTTTCAGTGATTAAGGCAATTGGTCATTTATTTGCCTGTACTGTGAAAGCCTTTAATCATGGAATAACAATCTCTTTGCTTATTATTAGTTTTTATGCATGTAAATCCACTACCTCTTCAGAAGAACAGACTTTATTTGAGTTACTACCTTCCTCCCATACAGGGATTGATTTTAGAAATGATTTGGTGTATGATGAAAAATTTAATCCTTATACATTCCGGAACTTTTACAATGGAGCAGGTGTAGCCCTTGGAGATATTAATAATGATGGGTTGGTAGATATTTTTTTTGCAGGGAATCAAGCCGAAAATAAACTATACCTTAACAAAGGTAATTTTCAATTCGAAGATATTACAGCACAGGCAGGTTTGGCTGTGCCCGGTATTTGGTCCACAGGTGTAAGTATGGCGGATGTGAATGGAGATGGGTTGTTGGATATTTACATTTGTAAATCAGGCCCTCTCGGTGGAGAGGAGCGCCACAATGCTCTCTACATCAATAATGGTGACCTGACATTCATTGAAATGGCCCATGAATATGGGTTAGCAGATACAGGATTATCCCAACATGCGGTGTTCTTTGATTTTGACCTAGATGGGGATTTGGATATGTACCTGCTCAACAATTCAGCACGGTCAGTTGGTATCAATGATCTAAGGATAGGCCAACGAGATATTAGAGATCCTGAAGGAGGAAATAAACTCTATAGAAATGATGGAGGGTATTTTGTGGATGTCAGTGAAAAGGCTGGTATTTATGGTTCTGCGATAGGCTATGGTCTTGGAGTGACTGTAGCTGATTTGAATCGAGATGGATGGCCTGACTTGTACGTTTCCAATGATTTTTTTGAAAAGGATTATCTCTACCTCAATAATGGTGATGGTACATTCACAGAGGCCTTGGAAGATATGATGACTGAAATCAGCATGGGTTCTATGGGGGCAGATATTGCTGATTTGAACAACGATGGCTGGCAAGATATTTTCGTCACTGAGATGCTTCCCGCAACTTGGGACCGTGTAAAAACCAAAACGCCTTTTGAAGATTGGGATAAGTATCAAGCGAATGTAAAAGCAGGGTATTTTCATCAATTTACCCGAAATACTTTACAAAGGAATTTAGGCTTTAAACCTAATTCCAAAGAAATCCATTTTGCAGAGGTCTCTCGATTTGCGGGCGTACATGCGACCGATTGGTCTTGGGGAGCCTTGATTTTTGATGCGGATAATGATGGATTGAAAGATATTTTTGTAGCCAATGGCATTGTCAAAGATCTCACAGATTTTGATTATGTTGATTATTATGTAAATAATCAAAACCTCATTTCTCAGTATAAAAGAGACTCCATTCTTTTGACCAAAATGATCGATGAGTTTCCCTCCAATCCTTTGAGAAATTACTTGTTTAAAAATTTGGGAGATTATCGTTTTGAGGACATTGCAGCGAACAGCGGATTGGATCAACTCACCTTTTCTACAGGGGCTGCTTATGCTGATTTGGATAATGACGGAGATTTAGATTTGGTCATCAACAACCTCAATGGAGAAGCATTTATCCTAAAAAATAATGCACGGGAATTAACCGATCATTCGTTCATTCAACTCAATCTTGGAGGATATTTTGGAACGCAGGTAAGTGTGTATGCTGGGAAAGAGCTTTATTATGCGGAGCACAATCCTGTCAAAGGCTACATGTCATCAGTTGATCATCGGCTACATTTGGGGCTAGGTACCCATACCAGTATTGATTCGATAATTGTGCGGTGGCCTAGTAGGCAAGAAACTATCTTAAGGGATGTCGCAGTGAATCAGATCTTGGATTTATTACCTTCAGCTGCGCAGAATGCATATACCTCAAGTAAGCCAATTCAAGTAGTGCCACTTCTTCGATTATCACCACAGCAAATTGATTGGAAACATGAAGAGAGTGATTTCGTTGATTTTGATCGGGATAGACTTCGAATGAAAATGATTTCGAATGAAGGTCCAAAAGCCGTAGTTGCGGACTTCAACGGAGATGGGTTAGACGATGTATTCTTACCAGGTGCTAAAGGTCAATCCTCACAAATTTGGATTCAACAAAAGAACGGTTCTTTTTTCCTATCCCAAAGCTTTGATGAGGATGCTATTCCTGAAGATATTGATGGGTTGGTCTTAGATGCCAATGGAGATGGCTTTCCTGATTTGTACGTCTTGAGTGGGAGTCTAGAATTTTCTCTCAAAAACCCCAACTACCAAGACCGATTGTATTTGAACGATGGGAAGGGGAAGTTTTCAAAACAAGAAAAATCTTTACCCATACGTTATGAAAGTAGCTCGAAAGCTATTCGATTGGACATCAATGATGATGGGTTAGATGATATCCTAGTAGCTACTCGTACCATCCCCTTTGCGTATGGAGTTCCTGTCGGCTTGAGTTTGCTTGTTAATAAAGGTGATGGAACCTTTGCAGATGAGACATCAGTCCGTATGCCGGATATAGCTTCCATTGGGATGGCTCGGGACCTTTGGTGGGGAGATTTTTTAGGGAATGGACGTAAGCAACTAGTAGTCGTTGGTCATTGGATTCCAATTTCGGTGTATGAGTGGGACGGACAGACTCTTGAAAATATCAGCAAATCCCTTGGTTTGGGTGATTTGAACGGCTTTTATAATCATGTATTGGTAGAAGATCTTGATGGCGATGGTAAACTCGATCTTTTTGTCGGAAATTTTGGGAAGAACTCCAGGTTTTTGGCTGGTCCTACCACCCCTTTGCGCATGTATGTAAATGATTTTGATCAAAATGGAAGTGTGGAGCAAATCATCACGCAGTTTGAAAATGAGTTTGCATATCCTATTGTGTTGAAACAAGCTTTACTCAAACAACTGCCTAGTTGGAAAAAGCAATTACTTAATTTTGATAGTTACAAAGACAAACGCTTGGAAGAGTTGGTAAGCCAGGAAATCTTAGGTAGAAGTGTAGTATGGGAGGTACATGAATTAGCATCCCAGCTTTTTATCCAACAAGAGAATGGTACTTTTGTACAAACAAAGTTACCATCTGAACTTCAGTATGCGCCAATATTCCATGGGCAATTAGTATCCGCTCCCAATCAAAAAAAATATATGGTATTAGGAGGCAATCATTCCAGAATCAAACCTGAGTGGGGCATACAAATGGGAAGTTATGGATGGCTGATGGAGCGTGATGCAACAAGCTGGAAAATCATCGATGCTTCTAATTCTGGAATTTATATACCGGGAGAAATCCGATCTATACAACAGATAAATACGCATATCGGCACCAAGCTATTGGTGACCCGATCCAATGAAAGACCGTTAATATATGAGTGGAGTAAATAAAATTGCTATGAGAAGAGCCATTGTCAGAGAAGGAATAACTATCAGGGGATTGCTTGCAGGGATCTTGCTAAGCATGTTTTTCTTGGCATCTTGTACCCCTAAATCCGAATACGATCAAGTCAAAGAGCGTGAATTAAAGTCAGGAAAAGTGGTAGAGGATTTATTTTTGGATCTTCGCTTAGGCATGGGAAGAAAGGATTTTTATGGGACCTGTTGGGAGCATAACAAAAACGGTATATTGACTAATGGTGCCCATTACTTGCAGGTATTGTATAATCCTATTTTACCCTCTGGGAAAGTTGCCAATATGCATTTCTATCCAAAGTTTGAGGAAGACCATCTATTTTACATGCCTATTGAGTTGGTGTATCAGGACTGGTTTCCAGGTAACGAAGCCTATTCCATAGATAACCTTATGGGAGATGTGATGGGAATGTTGGAGAAATGGTATGGAGATGGTTTTTTTGAAGTGTCGAATAAAGAAAAAACAGTAAAAGCCATGGTCAAGGTGGATGGAAACAGGCTGATTCGTGTCCACAAGAAAAATATCAACACGGTAAAAGTTGAAATTTTAGATCTGCGCATCAAAGATTTCGCTCAGTTAAATAAAAGCGATGAAGAAGTTTAGCATATATGGATATCTAGTAGGCCTAGTTATTTTTTGGGCTTGTGGCACTGCGGAAACACCAGTACCAGAAAATACGCTTTTCGAAAAGTTGCCAGCATCCTTGACAGGTGTAGACTTTCGGAATGATTTAAGCTTTGATGATCAATTCAATATTTTCACCTACCGAAATTATTACAACGGAGGAGGTGTCGCTGTAGGGGATGTCAATGGTGATGGCTTGATAGACATCTATCTGACTGCCAATATGGGACCTAATAAGTTGTACCTTAACCAGGGAGATTTTAAGTTTGTCGATGTGACCGCACAAGCCGGAGTCGCAGGTACTCGAGCTTGGAGTACTGGTGTAGCCATAGCGGATGTCAATGGAGATGGGTTATTGGATATTTATGTATGCAACTCTGGAGATGTTAAGGGGGATAATAAGCAGAATGAATTGTTTATCAATAATGGAGATGGAACCTTTACAGAGATGGCTGAAGCGTTCGGCTTGGCAGATGAAGGTTTTTCTACGCATGCCGTATTCTTTGATTATGATAATGATGGAGATTTAGATTTGTATTTGCTTAATAATAGCTATCAGGCTATTGGGAGCTTCAATAAAATGCAAAACGAGCGCCCCAGAAGAGATCCTGTGGGAGGGGATAAATTGTTTCGGAATGAAGGGGGGAAATTTACCGATGTTTCAGAAGAAGCGGGTATTTATGGTTCAGTCATCGGTTTTGGCTTGGGAATTACCATCGGGGATGTAAACAGAGATGGATGGATGGACATCTTCATTTCCAATGATTTCTTTGAGCGTGATTATCTATATATCAACAATCAGGATGGCACCTTTACCGAAAGTCTCACCGATTATATGATTTCAACTTCTGCGGCTTCTATGGGTGCAGATATAGCAGACCTGACTAATGATGGCTATTTGGATATTTTCGTAACCGAAATGCTTCCCGAGCCACCACAGCGTCTAAAGCAGATTACCACTTTTGAGAGCTGGGATAAGTTTCAGTTCAATTTGGAACATGGCTATCATTACCAATACACCCGAAATATGCTGCACGTCAATAACGGAGATGGAACCTATTCTGATTTGGGAAGAATGACTAATGTGGAGGCTACCGACTGGTCATGGGCTGCCTTGATGTTTGATATGGATAATGATGGTTTGAAGGATATTTGGGTTGCCAATGGGATTTATCAGGATTTGACAGACTTGGATTACCTGAATTTCATTGATAATGAAGATACCAAGCGTGCAATCATCTCCAAGGAGGGAGTGGATTATAAAGCCTTGATAGATCCTATGCCAATCAATCCTGTTTCCAATTATGCCTTTAAAAACAAAGGAAACTTGGTTTTTGAGAATGTAGTACACCAATGGGGATTGGGAGACCCTATTCACTCCAACGGTTCTGCTTATGTGGATTTGAATAATGATGGGGCTTTGGACTTAGTAGTCAATAATGTCAACCGAGAGGTGTTGATTTTTAAAAATAAAAGCAGGGAAATGCATCCGGAACATAATTTCCTGAAAATTGAATTGAAAGGGAAAGGTCAAAATACGAATGCTATCGGAGCACAAGTTCGGTTGATTGCTAATGGAGAGTCCTTCTATCAAGAGCAAATGCCCAATCGAGGCTTTCAGTCCTCGGTAGATCCTCGATTAAACTTTGGTTTGGGATCTCTTTCCTCTATTGATGAGGTGCAAGTTCGATGGCCTGATGGCGCTTTTACCATCGTTTCTAATGTGGAAGTTAATCAGACGCTAGTGCTGAGCTGGGCGGATGCTGTGGTAGAAAATTTTCAGTTTTTCACCGAGCCTCAAGAGCAATTATTCAAAAAAGTCGCCAAGACATCGGTGGATTTTACCCATCAGGAAAACCGTTTTGTGGATTTTGATAGGGATCGCCTGACCTATCACAAGTTATCTACTGAGGGACCTGCCGTAGCTGTAGGGGATGTCAATGGCGACGGACTGGAGGATATCTTCTTTGGTGGGGCTAGAAGTTTTGAAGCTTCTTTGTATTTGCAACAGCGGGATGGAACTTTCAAAAAATCCAATCAGTCGGCATTTGCAGAGGATAAGCTTTCTGAAGATGTAGATGCTGTATTTGCCGATTTTGATGGGGATGGAATGTTGGATTTGTTGGTCGCCTCTGGAGGGAACGAGTTTGGTTTTGGCTCCATGGAACTTGCAGACAGGCTTTATTTGAATGACGGAAAAGGGAATTTTACCAAGTCCACTGTTTCAGGGTTGGTGAACTTCAAAAATAGCACCTCCTCTTTGCAAGTAATGGATATCAATGGAGATGGGTATTTGGATATTCTGGCATTTTCCAGGGTAGTACCTTTCCTTTACGGTGTGAATCCCAATTCTTTGGTTTTGCTGAATGATGGGAAAGGTGCATTTTCTGATGCTACGGCAACGATTGCTCCTGAATTCAAGGAATTGGGCATGGTGACAGATGCAGTCCTCGCTGACTTGGATGGGGATGGGCGTTTGGATGTAGCAGTAGTAGGTGAGTGGATGGCCCCAACGATCTTCTGGAATCGAAACGGGAAGTTTGCAAAGGATATAGATTCTGAACTCAGCAAGTTCACAGGCTGGTACCAGGCCATTGCTGCGGGAGATTTAACTGGTGATGGAAAAGTTGATTTAGTATTGGGCAATCATGGACTGAATACCCGTTTCAAAACATCTTTCGAGCGTCCAATTCGGATGTTTGTCAACGATTTTGATCAAAATGGATCAGTGGAACATGTGTTTGTTCAAAAATCAGGTGACAAGCATGTTCCATTTACCTTGAAGCATGAGTTGGAGCGTCAGATTCCTTCGATAAAGAAAAATTTCTTGAAATACAGTTCATTCAATGATAAGTTTTTGGAAGAGATCTTCACTCCGCAGCAATTGGAAAAAGCGATCATACAGGAGGTGAATTATTTTCAAAGTGCTGTTTTACTCAATCAAGGAAGTGGTTCTTTTGAAGTGAAAGAGCTACCTCGCATGGCACAGCGAAGTTGGATGTATAGCATAGCCCTGGAAGATGTGAATGAAGATGGACAGTTGGATATCTTGATGGGAGGCAATCTCTACGGTGCTAAGCCAGAAGTTGGTCAATACGATGCAAGCTATGGGGAGTTACTCTTAGGGAATGGCGATGGGACATTCGAATATGTGCCCAACAGAAGCCATGGTCTGCAAATAAAAGGAGAAGTCCGTGATCTGAGGGTCATGCAGCTTCAAGGAAAACGACAGTTGATGGTTACAAGAAATAACAATCAGGTTGAGTTTTGGGAGTTTTGACGGACATTGCAAGACATGAAGGGATTGAAATACTGAAATTATAATGAATAGATTTACGTATTTAATAGTTTTTATAAGTTGGATTTGTCTTTCTTGTAAGGATACAAATGACCCAAAAGACACCCTATTTCAACTGCTCTCGAGTGAGGAAACAGGGATTGATTTTTCCAATAACCTCACATCCACGGATGAACTCAATATCTTGGAGTATCTTTATTTCTACAATGGGGGAGGGGTAGCCTTGGGGGATATCAATAACGATGGATTGGTGGATATCTATTTTACCTCCAATCAGGGCTCCAACAAATTGTACCTGAACAAAGGAAACTTTCAATTTGAAGATATTACCGATGTTGCCGGAGTGGATGGTGATGGAGGTTGGTCTACAGGAGTAACTATGGCTGATATCAATGGTGATGGTTTTCTCGATATCTACGTCTGCCAAGTGGGCGACTATAAGGGGCTGAAGGGAAGCAATAAGTTGTATATCAACAATGGAGATCAAACATTCACAGAGTCAGCCGCTGTCTATGGGTTGGATTTTGTGGGATTTTCTACCCATGCAGTATTTTTTGATTATGATCAGGATGGAGACCTGGATATGTACCTACTCAATCATTCCATCAAGAAGCCTGAAGTATTTTCTCATGCGGACACCAAATTTGAAAATATTGACGAAAAAGGAGGGGACAAACTCTTCAAAAATATGCTAGTGGAGGGACAATCCACATTTGTGGACGAGACAGCAGAAGCTGGGATACTTTCTAGTAGTTTGGGTTTTGGATTAGGAGTAGGTGTAGAAGATGTGAATGGAGATGGCTGGTTGGATATCTATGTATCCAATGATTTTACGGAGGATGATTACCTCTACATCAATAATCAGGACGGAACATTCACAGAATCCCTTGGAAATTATATTTCCAATACCAGTCGCTACAGCATGGGGAATGACCTGGCGGATATTAATAATGATGGATTGCCCGATATTTTTACCACCGATATGCTTCCGGAAGATCCTACTATTTGGATGAAATCGGTAGGAGAGGACAAGCAGGAGGTCTTTGATGTGAAAAAGCGCTTGGGATATAAAGATCAGTATGTAAGAAATCACCTTCAACTGAATCGAGGTGATGGACGATTTTCAGAAATCGCGCTGATGACCAATACCTTTGCGACTGATTGGTCTTGGGCACCTTTGATTTTTGATATGGATAATGATGGATACAAGGATATCCATGTAACCAATGGTATCGTCAAACGTCCCAATGATTTAGATTTTATCCAATATTCACAAACGCCCACTCCAGAACTGACAGAAAAGCAAAGACAAACTAGGCAAATCGACATGTTGCCAAGTGTGAAGTTGCCTAATTATGCCTTTCGAAACCTAGGCAAGCTACAATTTGAAGATGTAGCGAAGGCTTGGGGCCTAGATCAAGCCTCTTACTCGAATGGCTCAGCCTATGCAGATTTGGATAATGATGGGGATTTGGATTTGGTAATTCATAATACCGATCAGGAATCTTTTATTTACAGAAATCAAAGTGAAAAACTGGCTCATAATTTTCTTCAAATTGACCTAAAAGGTCTTGGGTTCAATACGTTCGGTATTGGCGCAAGTGTTTGGGTATTTGCCCAAGGAGAACTTTTCCAGCAGACCCTTTCTACGTCCCGTGGTTTTCAGTCAGGGGCATCCACTACGCTTACCTTTGGGTTAGGGGCTTTTGACAAGGTAGATTCTGTAATTGTTTCATGGGCAGCAGATCAGGTAGAGCGATTTGTAACTATTTCAGCCAATACGAAGGTTCGTTTGGAAGCAGGCAAGGGACAACCAGGGCAGCGACCAAGATCCTTAGGGGAAAATCCCATAATCGCTGTAAGCCCAGTTAGTATAGACTGGAAGCACGAGGAAAACACAGATTTTGATGAATTTAGAAGGGAATACTTGATGCCAAGAAGGTACGCAACGGAGGGTCCTGCGGTGGCCGTCGGTGATGTGAATGGAGATGGATTGGATGATATCTTCTTGGGTGGTGCCCGATTACAGGCGGGTAGTCTATTTCTTCAGCAAGCAGATGGAAGCTTCAATCTCCATAATCCTGGGATATTTGAGCCCTTTAAGCCAGCCGAGGATGTGGTGGCGGCATTTGTGGATTTGAATGGCAATGGTTTTTTGGATTTGTATGTAGGAAGTGCAGGGAATGAGTTTAAGAGTGGAGAACTCTTCAATTTTGATCGTATCTACTTCAATGATGGGAAAGGTAATTTTTCATTTTCCATGAACTCCTTGCCACCCATTGGTGAAAACACCTCAGCTGTGGCCTTTCAGGATGTGAATGGAGATGGATTTGTAGATATTTTCCTTGCCGCTGCGGTAGTTACCGGGAATTATGGAGCAGCTCCAGCATCTTATTTACTGTTGAATGATGGGAAGGGAAGGTTCAAGGATGCAACTACGCAGTATTTTGGAGAAAATTTCCGACCCGGCATGGTTCAGTCAGCAGAATGGATGGAATTGGAAGGGGAATTGACCTTAATTTTGGCTGGGGAGTGGATGCCTGTCATGGGGTATTCTTTGAATGCTCAGGGGAAATTTACTGCACGTGAATTAGGCCCTGCTGGCTGGTACACAGGTATGAAAAAAATCGAGGTACCAACCCCACAGCTACTGCTAGGGAATTTGGGGCTCAATAGTAAACTCAAGGCAAGTGAACAAAAACCTAGTTGGCTTTATCATGTAGATGTGGATGGAAACTCCCAAGATGATCCTTTGATTTTCCATTACATGAGTGACTTACTGGTGCCTTTTGCTACACGAGATGATTTGATCAAGCAGGTACCAAGTATCAAACGCAAACACGATTCCTATGTGAGTTATGCTAGGATTCAAAAGCCTGAGGATGTCATTTCCTCTGATGTAGCCAAAGCAGCACGTAAATTACCAGTGACCAATCTGGCATCTGGAGTTATGTCTCTTTCAGAAGAAAAAGGTTTTCAGGCCTTTCCACTGGAGGTTCAGTTTAGCCCTGTGCGGGATTTTGTTTCTTTTGAGCACGATGGTAAGCATTACTTGCTAGTGGCAGGCAATTTCTATGGATTCCGCAATGATATGGGCAATGCGGATGCGCAAGCATTGACCCTCTTGCGCTGGGAGCATGAAGAATGGGTTTACCAGTCCTTGAGAATTCCTGCCAATGCCTATTGGGGATCATACCGAAAATTAGCTATCTTTAATTTACAGGGAAAACCGAGTATATTGGCTGTTCGCAACAATGATTCTCCATTGATTTTCCAACTAATCCCCTGATTTCCTAAGCAAAATCATCTACTCAAAACTTTGGAATTTGGGAATAATCCATACATTTGAAAGCCAAACCTCGAGCATTTCTCAACGTTCATAAGTAAGCGGTTTGTTAAAGAATTAGTACAGCAATCCTATGAGAGTAATAGTAAAAAATAGTGTAATCCTCCTTTTTCTGAGTTTAATAGTGGCTTGCAAGAGTTCGGATACCTATAAAAACACACTGGCAGATGGAGAGTTGCTTATCGCAGCCCAACTCCAATTAACTGATGTGATTATCCATGATATTTTTTCTCCTCCTGTGGCAAGTCGAATTTATGCATACTCATCCATTGCCGCGTTTGAAGTTGCAGCCTTGGCTGATCCTTCTTATCAAAGTTTTGGAGGTCAATTGAGGGGATTTGAACTTACAGGTTATGATGTGCCTGCTGAAGTGGATTTTTCATTGGCTGCATTGGCAGCCTATTATAAGGTGTCAACGGCTTTAATTTTTAGTGAAGATATGATGGATACCCATAGAGATGGGGTGTTTGCCACCCTTCGAAAGCAGGGTATGCCAAAGAAATTATTTGAAAATTCGGTAGCGTTAGGCCATGCGGTGGCAGATCATGTAATTGCGTATTCTAAAACGGATAATTACCATGAAAGCCGGTCTTTTGAGAAATACAGTATTTCCAATGATCCACACTCTTGGCAGCCAACACCTCCGCATTACATGGAAGGAATCGAACCACATTGGAATAAAATTCGAACGTTGGTGATAGAAAAACCTGATCAGTTTATCTCCGAACCCGCAACTCCTTTTTCTACAGAGCCTGGAACTCAATTTTATGAAGAAGCTATGGAGGTGTTTACAGTGACGCAATCGATGACCCAAGAGCAAAAGGATATCGCCTATTTCTGGGATTGTAATCCTTACAAAGTGAATATCAAAGGGCACGTGATGTTTGCTGAGAAGAAAATCACTCCAGGAGGACATTGGATGGGGATTGCTTCTATTGCCAGTAAAACAGCAGGTCAGGACTGGAAAGGAATGGCTGAGACTTTAGCGTATACCTCCATAGCGCTCTTTGATGCCTTTATTGCTTGTTGGGATGAAAAGTATCGTTCTGTATTGATCCGTCCGGAGACGTATATCAACAAATACATTGATGAGGATTGGCTGCCTTTGCTACAAACTCCGCCTTTTCCTGAATATACCTCCGGTCACAGTGTGGCTTCCAATGCGGCTGCTGAAGCGCTAACCAAACTTTTTGGAGAGCCCTTTCACTTTGTAGATTCTACCGAAGTGGCTTATGGATTACCAATTCGTGAATTTGATTCTTTCCGTCATGCAGCAGACGAAGCAGCCATCAGCAGATTGTACGGAGGGATTCACTACATGCCAGCGATTGTACATGGGTCTACTAAAGGGAAAAAACTAGGAGAGTATATTAAAAACCAAGTGGAAACCAGGAGTGGGCTTGCGGAAAACGTGGAAGTCGTTGGGAAATGAAATAAAGTTGAAGTGGATATTGATTGAGATTTGATATTGTCGGTAGGAGAGACTATTTGGGTATAGAAAGAGGAAATAAGGTTGAAATAATACTGAAACGGAATTAGGTTGAAATGTATTCTAGTGAGAAGTAAATGGACATCTTTATTGCTCGCAACGACCGCAAAGAGGTAAGGCAACGGTCGCTAATTACCTAATTAGTCTCATCTTGGTGAATTGTAAGGGGTAGGTGGTTTTCGAGCTCCGTTTTAAATCCTTCTCTGGTTGATTGTTTCGTTCCTGAAATTACTTGATACTTTTTTTAAGAATAATTCTCTTTTCTACACGCCACCAATATATCGCCGAACCTGTCTATCACAGGTAGAAGCATATTTCAATTTATTTCGCGTTAGCATATTTCACTTTGTCAAAAATTCCACATCCAAGATTCGTTTCCTATCAGCGACTGCATGGTTCCGAATCATCTGCGTTCCATTTTTGCTTGGGATTGCGTACTTTTGCAGGATATCATTAGAAACATGGAGTTAATAAAAAACTATTTTCCGGAACTTACGGAGGCGCAATTAGAGAAATTTGAGCGGTTGGGACCTCTTTATGAAGAGTGGAATGAAAAGATCAATGTGATCAGCCGTAAGGATATGGAGCATTTTTATGAGCGCCATGTATTGCATTCTCTAGCGATTGCCAAGGTGATGAAGTTTGAGCCAGGGACTAAAATACTGGACATAGGAACCGGTGGAGGTTTTCCTGGAATTCCTTTGGCTATTATGTTTCCGGACTGCCATTTTCACTTAGTTGACTCCATTGGAAAAAAAATCACCGTAGTCAAAGAAGTTGCTAGGGCCTTGAAACTTTCTAATGTGGAAGCACAACAAGTGAGAGTGGAGACATTGGTTAGAAAATACGATTTTATAATGAGTAGAGCAGTTACCCGCTTTAGTAATATGCTTCCTTGGGTCAAAGGGAAGTTTAGAAAAGAAGATTTCAATGAGTTTCCTAATGGTCTTTTTTTACTCAAAGGTGGAGATGTAGATGAAGAAATGGAAGAAAGAGAGGTATCTTACGTAACCTACCACATCGACGACTATTTCAAGAGCGAATTTTTCGAAACCAAAAAGGTGGTCTTTGTTCCTTGGGAAGGGAAGAGGTAGTGAGCAGTTAATGAGTGAACAGTTAGCAGGGAACAGGGAACAGTTGGTAGTGGACAGTGAACAGTTGAGCAAATTAGGAATGTGGAGTATGGAATTAAGAATGATTCGATTTTCATTGTGAACCTGCGAGGATGCTTATAAAATGTTAATTGTTAAGATGTGGATTAGATGTGCTAATATGGGACACTCCCGCTTGTGGGTTTTAACCCACGAATAGCATTCAAATTTATAGTAGTTAATTTTGTGATTTCTGAAAAATAATCCAATCAATAGCCGTGGCTTTTAAGCCCTAGGTAAGGCGCTTAGTGGATTGGTATTGTTTTCGTATTTTCTTGCGGCGTAACTCGGGGTTGGGAATGTATTAACAGATCCATATGCTCGCACGAGGGTTGTCTTCGAGCCACCTTCGCCTTACGCGCTAATTTTCTTTAGATCGATGAGATGGTGAATTGCAATTATTTAACTGAATTGTTTTTAATGAAATTTATATGCTGCGAATTGATCTTCAATCATTGATGATCTTTACCTACATTGTCGTTACTTTTTGCATCGCCCAAAAAGTAACCAAAAAGGCTAGTCAGAAAAATCCTTCTCCCCGCAGGGCCCACGCCGGCCCGGTTTTCTGACGTCCTCCCCGCAACAGTACTGCTATCGGGCATTCTTAATAGACACGATTGGGGGGTAAATCTAAAATGGTAAATCAGTGCTGGATCCGTTCAATCTCCTAGATCTGTGAGAGGTTCGTTGAAACCCTCGGCTAGTATGTTTACCGTCTCTACGAGACTAATCCGTTAATCAACAAGCAAAAATGAATTGCTTTGAAGTATACGAATCATATCTTGTTTCTTGAGTCTTGGCTCTTGCCTCTTGAGTCTAAACTCTCGCTTCTCGCCTCTGTAATAACCCATACTTTATACAAATTTTCATTATATCCCTCGACTATTTATCAAAAATCCTTACCTTTGCAGTCCGTTCGGGTGAGCGGGGTTTCTGATTGGAGATCAGGGACTTGATGTAACACTAAAAACCTCAGCCTCATGACCCTAGGGCTGTTGAAAATCAGGGTTATTCATACATTATGTCTAATCAAAAAGAATTTAACTGGGAAGATTTCGACACCAAAGGTTTTGGAGAAGGTTATTCCAAAGACAAAAGAGCTGAAATGGAAGCTCTTTACGCTGGAACGTTGAATGAAATCACAGAAAAAGAAGTAATTAAAGGTACCGTAGTAGGTATCAATGACAAGGATGTGATCATCAACATTGGATTTAAGTCGGATGGTTTGGTTCCTAGAACGGAATTCAGAGACTTACCTGATTTGAAAATCGGTGATGAAGTTGAATTGTTCATCGAAGAGCAGGAAAATGCACTTGGACAATTGGTACTTTCCAGAAAGAAAGCCAAAATGGTAAGAGCTTGGCAGGACATTGAAGATGCGTTTGCGAATGACAGCGTAATCGAAGGTCTTGTGAAGAGAAGAACCAAAGGTGGTTTGATCGTAGATATCTACGGTGTAGAAGCCTTCTTGCCAGGTTCTCAAATCGACGTGAAGCCTATTAGAGATTTCGATATCTATGTAGGTAAAATGATGGAAGTAAAAGTGGTAAAAATCAACCACAGCAATGATAACGTAGTTGTTTCTCACAAAGTATTGATTGAGAAAGATCTAGAGAAGCAAAAAGCTGAAATCTTGAACAACCTTGAGAAAGGTCAGGTATTGGAAGGTGTGATCAAAAACATGACCAACTTCGGTGTATTCATCGACTTGGGTGGTGTAGATGGTCTATTGCACATCACTGATATCTCTTGGGGTCGAATCAACCATCCAGAGGAAGTATTGAACTTGGATGACAAAGTACAGATTGTAGTTCTTGACTTTGACGATGATAAGAAGAGAATTTCTTTGGGTATGAAGCAGTTGACCGCTCATCCTTGGGATGCCCTTTCTGCTGAGTTAGAAGTTGGTTCAAGAGTGAAAGGGAAGATCGTCAATGTTGCTGATTACGGAGCATTCCTAGAGTTAGCTGCTGGCGTTGAAGGTTTGATTCACGTATCTGAAATGAGCTGGTCTCAGCACTTGAGAAATCCTGCTGATTTCGTACAGGTAGGTGATGAGATCGAAGCTGTGGTTTTGACCATGGATAAGGATGATAGAAAAATGTCTTTGGGTATCAAGCAATTGACTGAAGATCCTTGGACAAAAGGTGACATGGCTGCTAAATATGCAGTGGGCACTAAGCATAAAGGTGTGGTAAGAAACTTGACTGGTTTCGGATTATTCTTAGAATTGGAAGAAGGTATTGATGGCCTAGTTCACGTATCTGATCTTTCTTGGACAAAGAAAATCAAGCACCCATCTGAGTTTGTAAAAGTAGGTGATGAATTGGATGTGGCTGTGTTAGAATTGGATGTAGACAACAGAAGATTGGCACTTGGTCACAAGCAGTTGGAAGAAAATCCTTGGGATACCTTCGAAACAGTATTCCCTGTAGGTTCGGTGCACAAGTGTACAGTTGTTTCTAAGAATGACAAAGGTGCAGTATTGGAGTTGCCTTACGGTTTGGAAGGATTTGCTACTTCTAAAAACTTGGAGAAAGAAGATGGTTCATCTGTAGAAGTAGGTGAGGCGTTGGATTTCAGAGTAACTGAGTTCTCTAAGGACGATAAGAGAATTGTTCTTTCCCATACTGCTACTTTCAAAGAAGAAGCTAAAGCTGCTGCTGCTCCTAAGAAAGCGAAGAAGCAAGCAGATGCTCCTACAACTGCTGCTAATCCAGCTGAGAAGTCTACCTTCGGTGACATCGATGCATTAGCTGAGTTGAAAGAGAAGATGGAAGGCGGAAAAAAATAATTTCTAGAAGCGAGACTTGCCTGCTGCAAGCAGGAGCGAGAGATGAGAGTCTAGACTCGTGAATCCTATTGTTAAAAGTGACTGTCGAAAGGCAGTCACTTTTTTTTTGAACCTTTGAGGTTTTTCAAACCTCGAAGGTTTTTGTTACCAAAAATAGTACAAACCCTCACGAATAAAAGAGTATAAAAGTATAGATTTCAGGGGCGTAGCCCTGTGGTCTTCGTAGAGATTTATGTAAGTTGGGCACCAGAGGCGCGTAGCGCTGAGGTCTTGGCTTGCTGGGTTTGATTTTTAGACACAGATTTATGTTTTGATTTTCACAGATTGACATAGATGGGTTTCTGACGGAAACTTGGGCTCGCAGAAGGCACGGAATCCGCAGAAATAAGAGTAATTGAACCTTTGAGTTATTGCATGCCTTGAAGGTTTTTTCACTGATAAGCTCCAAAAGTGACAGGGATTTTTTTGAATTAAATGCCTTAATATGGTTACTCTTGATAGCAGCGGAATTTTTTCAAACTAAAATAAATCCTTTTTAGGTGATTTTTCAATGGTTTTATGTATTCTTGCTTTAGTTATCACTAAAGCTATATGAAACAATTTTGTTATTTTTCCCTGATTACATTTTCCCTGATTTCCTGTTCCAAGCCAATAATGGAAGAGTCTGATACTAAGCTGGACTTTTCATTTGTAGTTGTAGACTCGTTAGATGTAGATGTGTTGGGTAGTCTTATGCTTGTGGATGTAAGTCCTAAGGGTAAGCACTTTGTATTTTTTGATTTTTCAAGCAGTGGGTTTGTGTTTACGGATGATTCGGGTGAAGTTGTCAATACCTTTGCAAAGACCGGAGATATACCGGATGCACACGGTTTCCTTTTGGAGTTTCCAGGTTTTGTTGATGAAAATACCATTGCGCTATCTGGGATGAATGGAATATTTCTGTATGATTTGGAAGGGAGTATGCTTCAGCGACTGACTCATCCGGAGTCTTTGGAGGGGGCTTCTACGATGATCTTTGTTGGGAAAGGAATGGAAACAACCAGGATAGGAGGGAAAATTTTTTTACTTAGCAACTCTGTGCGCACTCGTGGTACATATCCAGGCCAACAGCAGTTTTATGATAGTTTTAAAGCTCTTGAACTTATCGATATTGATAAGGGTGAATTTTTGGAAATTGTACCTTTTGAACAAGGAAGTAGGTTTCGGGACGGGAACGGTTATTTTGCAAGTGATTATGCGCCTGCTTTAGAAGCTGTAGGAGATAAGCTCTATGTAGCTTTAGGTGGAGATCCAAAATTGTACGTTTATACATTAGGTTCGGATGGTGCAATCTTGGAGAAATCCGTTTCTTTAGATATTCCAGGCTTCGAAAAGCTGCCCATTACCTCCCGTGATGAATTCTACGAAGGAGCAATGTCCGTCAAAACCAGTACTCCATCAATCAGAAACATACATGTGGTGGATGAGTATGTTTTAATCCAGTATTACGGGGGATTTTCGGAGAATAAAGAGAAAGAAATAAATGCCCTGATGGGTTCTGGTGATTCCAAAGGATTCCTTGAACTTTATAACACGTATGAAAAGGAAGTGAGTAAGGGGATTTTGGTTTTGGATAAAAAAAACCTACATATAGTGGGCAACGTGCCATTTCCAGAGGGAGTCAATAATGCGGGATTTGCTTCCAGTGGTGATTATCTCTGGATGGAGCGAAGTGGAAGTATAGAGCAGGAAGAGGATTTTTTAAGGATTTATAAAGTAAAACTACAAAAACATGAATAGAAAGCCTACTCCTACACGAACCGTTGACCGTAGACAGTTAACAGTGGACCTACCTTACTAATCACTTAATCAACCAATCACTAATTCACTAAATCCCCCTAAGCCTGTAGCGTTTTACACTTAACTTACGTCTAGTTACTGTATAGAACAAAAAAAGATGAAAAAACTCATTTGGGGATTGTTGATTTTTGGGGTGATTATGCAGCTTCCGACACTCGGGCAATCGGATTGGCAAGTCAAAGCTTTTGCTGGGGTGTCGGATGCTGCTTTTTTGGGAGATGTTTTGGATGGAGGGCCATCGATGAATGTAGACAGGTTCCAAGAATATGGCGTCAGACTTTCCTGGCAGGGGAATAGCAAATGGGGCTTGGAAACAGGAATTACCTATGCTAAAGCTACTTTGCAACTGGGAACGATGTGGATCCCTACAGGAAACCCACCTCCTCGTCCTGTCAGCTTATTAACGATCACACCTACGCCTTTTGAATACATCAGTGTTCCAATACTCGCTACCTATGAATTAGTTAGTTTTCTCTCCTTACAGGCAGGACCATTGCTTGGCTTTCAGCAGTCTGAATATAGTAGCTGGATGGAACAATCAGGAGTTGGCTACTTAGTGGGTGTTAATTTGCAACACTATTTTGACCGGTTAGGTGTTTTTTTGCAACCCAACTTTAAGCAACATGCCGCCATAGGCTTTAATCAAAGCAATACTCGGCTGACTGAGTTTGGCTTACAGCTAGGAGTGGCTTATCAATTAAGTTCTAAAAGAGTAAATTAGTACACGGATTCCAGTAGTTTAAAATTTAGCCATGAGAATAGAATTGAAGGATGGGTTTTTTGGGTTGATTGTAGGAATTTCTTTCCTTCTTTCGTTTGGTTCCTGCGAGGAGCGCTGGGATGATCCTATTCCTGAAGGGGTATCTTTAGCAAGAGCTACCTTACTTTCTGAATTGACCGAAGACGGTAAAATCTTACTGATGTGGGGAAATTTCCAGATTTGCAATGGGTGGAACTGTGTTCCCCTTGCAGAAGCAAGTTCGTATGATCTATTTTTGAAAAGACCTGGGATGCAAAACTTCGAACGATTGGTTCGTTTATCCAGAGGTTCCAATGAATACTTATTTACTGATGTTGACTTTGGAGGAACGTATGAGTTTTTTATCCGATCTAATCGTGCAGGCAGGCAAGAGGACTCCAATACAGTAATGATTGTTCCAGGAAAATCCCCTGAAATAGAGCCAATATTCGATTCTGATTTTGGCCCACATGGTATTTTGCACCCTAGATTAAGCCCATCAGGGAATCAGGTAGCGTATGTCTCAGATGTGAGATTCACGGAGAATGGTGAAGAGCGTCGGGCTTTGAGCCTATTCATTTTTGATCAGCAGACACAGGAACACCGCTTGATACGAAGAAATGCCAACCAACCGAACTGGTCTTCAGATGGGAAGCGATTAATTTACAGCGTTACTGCTGGCTCTGGTCAAACGCCTCAGGGAATTAGGCCATCTCATTTGGAGATTTTTAATTTGGATACCGAAGAATTCAACCTATTCAGTGGAGGTTTGCACCAACAAGCAACTCCTAGTTTCAGTAAAGATGATCAAGAGGTGTTTTTTTATGCTGACTCTCTTGTGAGTGGTGATTTTGGGGTGTGGAAACGTGATTTCGCAGGAAATATGACTCCTGTATTTACTTCCTTTGGTGATGGTGTCAATCTTGTGACTGGTCTGCCTGTATTCCGCGGACTAGATGTTTCGCGCATTAATGAAATGGTGGTTGCGGATCATTTGCAATTGTATAATGATTTTCCTGTGTACCATATTTTCGGGTTTGATGGGAGTAGAGGAGGGCAAAAAGTTGATGTCCTAGTGTCCCAATGGAATGATTCTGCCCCTTCTTTGTCACCTTTCGATCCCAATAAAATGGCATTTGTTTCCGATAGATCGGGAATTCCTCAAATCTGGATTCTGGATATGCTTACTGGTGCAGTCAAACAAGTGACTTTTTTTGGTGTAACCCAGTCTGGAATGCGTGTATCTGAATTCGGGATGGGTATTTCTTGGACTGATAATGGTCGGGCTCTAGTATTTCCTGTTAGAGGCACTGCTGGCTCCACAACTTTGGTCAAGGCGACTTTGATTAATTAGTCCATTGTTTCAAATCTTAATCGGCAATTCCCTAACCCTTGTCCCTGTACAATCAAACACGGCATTGGCAATGGCTGCGGCTACTGGCCCTTGTGCAGCTTCTCCAGCACCTAAGGGAGGGAGTTCAGGTCTATTGATGATTTGAACTTCCACAACGGGAATATCTTTTGAAGAGATTATAGGGTAGCTGTTCCAATCTCTACTCAAAATCCCATTTTCATCATAGGATACGGCCTCCATCATCGTCCAACTTGCGGATTGGATCATACCACCTTCAGTTTGGTTAATCAGTCCGTCGGGATTGATGCATTGTCCCGCATCGATTACTCCGGTTAACTTTTGAAGGGTGTAAGATTTTTTATCGGAACTTAGTTCAACTTCGGCAAGTACAGCAAAGTAGGCAGCCGAATTTTTGTATTGGGAAAATGCGATGCCGTAACCCTTATTTTCCTGTGAATTGCGGCTAGCCCAATTAGTTTTATCTCGCAGTTCCTCTAATACAGCGATAGCTCGTGGATCCTGAAGGTTTTGGATTCTAAATACAAATGGGTCTAATCCTGCTAAACTCGCCAATTCATCTATAAAGGATTCCAAGGCGAAGATATTTGCATATGCACCAAGTCCCCGTAATGCTGAGGTACGCAATGGCCCTTCGTAATTATGTAAGTAAAGATTATAATGTGGTACAATGTACAAAGGTATGGCATTGCGATAGGCTCCACCGGAAAATCCTCTTTTGTTGAATGGAATGGATTTTTCCAAATGTCTTGCTGATACAAAGTGACCTGCTTGACCATTTGGGCGGGTGCTATGGGTGTCTGACCATAGGTTACTTTCCATGGCTTGCAGGTAGCCATCTGCTGATATCCCTGCTTCCAAATCAAGAATCATAGCCGAACCATAGGGTTCCCATTGATGTTCATCCTCCCGCATCCATTGCAGGCGGATAGTTTTATTCGGATACTTTTGAGCGATAATTGCTGCCTCAGCTGAAACATCATCTGCCCCATTGTGTCCATAGCATCCTGACCCCGGAACCCCAATGCAACGGATTTTTTCAGGATCTAGGGAAAAGAGGTCTGAAAGTGTAGCTCGCAAAGGATACACTCCTTGGGTTGGCGACCATACGGTTAATCCTTCTTCGGTCCATTTGGCTAGCGCACAAGATGGGCCCGCTGATGCATGCATGTGATAGGGCTTTTGATAGCTGGCTTTCAAGCGGAGTTCGGCATTGGATATGCTTGAAATAGTTTTCGGATCTGTTCGTATAACTTCCGGTTTTTGTGCATGCTTACGCATATCTGAGAAAAGCTGCGAAGGCATGGTTTCAATGCTAGGCTTTTCCCAAACGGCTATGACTTTCATTTTTTCCCAAGCTTTGACCGCTTGATATTCTCGTTCAGCGATCACTGCTACAAAATTACCATCCACAAGTACATCCGAAATTCCTGGGAGTGCTGTAATTTTATCTTTTTTTAATTCCTCTAATTGGGCTCCGTAAGAAGGAGGGTGTAGCACACGGGCATGAACCATATCTGGGAAACTCAAATCATGGACAAAGTGGGCCTTGCCTTGTACCAATTGCCGAATATCTTCTCTAGGAATGGGTTTGCCTACATATTGATGTTGGGCAGGTTCTAAGATGGGAGCATTTCCAGTAATATGCCGTTTATAATATTGCCCATCTAATAATTCCCAATAACTCACTTGACGATTATCAGCGGCATAAATGCTTCCATCTTTGATGGTCAAGGATTCTAGGGGTACATCCAGTCTTTCTGATGCTAATTGTACTAGAAAGAATTTAGCCTCTGCTGCTGCTTGACGAATGGCTTTCCCACTTCCTTCGATGGAATTGCTACCTGCTGTGTAGCCTTCATTGGCAGTTTGCCCGGTGTCACCGTTAATAATGTGGCATCGGTTGATATCCACTTGAAGTTCGTCAGCTGCAATCTGGATAAGTGCGGTTCGAATACCTTGTCCAAGTTCCTTTTTGCCGGTCAAGACCGTGACATGTCCTTCTGAATCCAACCGTATCCAAGAATCGATCAATTCTCTCCCTAAATGAGGTCGCTCAGGTATTCCATTGTATATAGCATGTAATTCATCTTCCTTGGTTGTACAGTTGAGCAAGGGGAACAGTTGAAAGCCAATGAGTAATTGCCCGCTTTTTTTCAAAAAATCACGTCTATTGGTTTTTAAGAGTTTCATAGCTTAAGTAGTTGAGGTGAATTTTTTAACCACATCGACAAATCTGCTATGAGTACCACATCGGCAAATGACCTTAGAGAGCGCTTCTTTGATTTCTTTTTCCGAGGGTTTTGGCACATCCTTAATCAGAGCAAGTGCTGCTATGATCATTCCATTAACACAATACCCACATTGCGCTGCCTGAACATCAAAAAATGCTTCTTGTATGGGGTGGGTTTTTCCATTTTGGGATAGTCCTTCAATAGTTTGAATTTTTTTTCCTTCAAAAGTGGCACAAGGTATCCTGCATGTATAGCTCGCTTCTCCATTCGACAAAACCATGCAGGAACCGCATTGATGTAATCCGCATCCAAATTTGGGGCCTTTCAGTGCGAAATCATTTCTCAGGATATATAACAATGGTTCTTCTGGATCTGCTTCCAATAGTTTTCGCTCACCATTTATATGCAGTTCAATCGATTTATTCATGAAAATCTTTGGCTTTTGAACCTTAATATTCTGATTCTCATCTAAAAAAACATCTGTTTTTGTGTAAACGGGGAGATAAGTTGGTTAGTGGGTGCCAAAAATCATAAAAAATAAAAAAGCATCCCTTTGAGAGGATGCTTTAACTGGAGGTCGCGAGCGGATTCGAACCGCTGTACAAGGTTTTGCAGACCTCTGCCTAGCCACTCGGCCACACGACCTTTTTCGTTGTGCAAATGTAGAAAAATAGAGTTATCCTCCAAAAAATATTTGAAAATAAAATTTAAAACATAAGGGTAATTTATAGCTGTTATAAATTGTATTTATATGAAAAATAGCTTGGAAATCTCAAAATCAGCATTCAACGTGTCTAGCCTAAAAGATTTCTTTATTTATAATTTTTCTAAATAAGTTAAGTTTATGCTGTTCATGACTTAAATAACTGCTTTTCAGGGATTTATAAAAATCAAACATTTTTTAATGCCTATTCGTAGGGTATTTGACCTCAGTTTGAAAAATAGAATTGGGGTAGTACATTTGCAGGGATTATCCGTATAGGTGAAAAAACTGTTTTAATAAACAATAAATATGTCGATCAAGCGCTCTTTATTAAGTGTTCCCTTGAGATTTGGGTACGTGATGATGTTTTTCTTCCTACTATTAGGAAGTGGGGTCATGGCTGCCAATCCTGAAGTCTCAGACAGTGAGGAGGCAATTGCTGCCGGAAAGTCTATCTTCAATACCAATTGTAAAACCTGTCACAGATTAGACCAAAAAAATGTTGGTCCAGCTTTGAGAGGCGTTACAGACAGGCATTCGATAGAATGGACTACAAAATTCATTCGTAATTCTCAGGCTCTCATTGCCACAGGTGATGCTGAGGCTGTAGCCATTTACAATGAATACAATCAATTGGCCATGCCGCCACATGAATTTTTGTCAGATGACGATGTGATGAATTTGTTAGCTTACATCGAGTATGGTGACAAAGCCGAGGCAGTAGCTGCTACAGGTGACGGAGGTGGTGCCGTTGCACAAGGTGGAGGTTCTGGTATTCCAAGTGAATATTTAACAATTATTCTTGCTGTACTTGTTGTCGTTTTATTATTGATTTTAATTGTTTTGGGACTAATCATCTCAATTTTGACCAAATATTTGGGCAATCAGAATCTAGAAGAAGATGACAAAGAATATATCAATCAACGATTTGATTTCAAAAAGCTTGTTAAAAGTGACGCTTTTGTTCTGATAGTTACTGCCTTAGTTGTAGCTCTAGTAGCTAAGACAGCAATTGATGGTTTATACTCAGTAGGTATTCAACAAGGCTACGCTCCAACACAACCAATTGCATTTTCTCATGCTCTACATGCAGGTCAATATGAGATGGAATGCCAATATTGCCATACTGGTGTTGAACTTGGTAAATCGGCAAATATTCCTTCTGCCAATATCTGTATGAACTGCCACATGCATATCCAAAATGTAGGTGGTCAGGATGGTATGTCGCCTGAAATCGCAAAGATATATGCGGCAGTAGAAGAAAATAGACCTATTGAGTGGGTTCGTATTCACAACTTACCAGACTTAGCATATTTTAATCACGCACAGCACGTAGCAGTAGGTGGCATTGAATGTCAAACTTGTCACGGACCTATCGAGGAAATGGAGGTTGTATATCAGCATTCCACGTTAACGATGGGTTGGTGTATAGACTGTCATAGACAGACAGACATCAAAGCTCAGGGCAATGAGTACTATGATAAATTAGTTCAACTTCATTCCAGCTCCAAAGGATCACTTAAAGTGAAAGATATTGGTGGTTTGGAATGCTCTAAGTGTCACTATTAATTTAAATCAATTAGCAACCTACTTTTCTTGAATATACAATGAAGGAAAATAAAAAGACCTACTGGAAAGGGTTAGAAGAACTGACAAACGATGAGTCAGTTGTAAGAAACGCTGAAAGAGAATTCCCAGAGGGTCCTTCCAATTTGGATGGCTCTTCTCGTAGAGATTTCTTAAAAATGATGGGCTTTAGCTTAGCTGCTGCTTCTTTAGCAGCGTGTGAAGCACCTGTCAGAAAAGCAATCCCTTATGTAAACAAGCCGGTTGATATCAACCCTTCCATACCTAACTATTATGCATCTACTTTCGCTTCTGGCGGGGATTATGCTTCTATCGTAGTTAAAACACGTGAAGGTAGACCTATAAAAATTGATGGCAACGAGTTGTCTCCTATATCTCAAGGTGGTACTTCTGCAATCGTAGAGGCTTCCGTATTATCATTATATGATAAGCAAAGAGTTGCAGGGCCGATGATTGATGGTGAAAAAGTTGAGTGGGCTGCACTTGATGCTCAAGTGAAGTCTCAATTAGCTTCTGCTGGTTCCGTCAAAATTGTCACGAATACTATTCTTTCTCCTTCCACAGAAAAAGCCTTGCAACAATTTGCTGAAGCTTTTGGAGGAGCGGAAATTATTTCCTACGACCCAGTTTCTAGCTATGGTATTACCAAAGCAGCTGAATTGACTTATGGTACGGCTATGTTGCCTACCTACCGATTCGATAAAGCCTCTGTAATTGTAAGCTTTGCAGCCGATTTCTTGGGGACTTGGATTTCCCCAATTGAGTTTGCAAAACAGTACAGCAAAACAAGGAAAATCACGAAAGAAAAGCCAGAAATGTCCAGACATTTCCAGTTTGAGTCCAATCTTTCCCTTACTGGAGCAAATGCAGATTACAGAACACCTATAAAGGCTTCTCAAACTGGCTTAGCGGTGCTTGCATTATACAATGCATTAGCTAAAAAAGCTGGTGGTGCTACATTTAATGCGGCAGCAGTTGATGTTGCTTACTTGGACAAAGCAGCAAACGAACTATGGGCTAACAGAGGTAAATCTATTGTAGTTGCCTCCTCAAATGATCCTAACGTACAAATTGTAATTAACGCTATCAATGATTTGCTTGATAACAATGGTGTTACGGTAGATTTTTCGACCCCATCTTACTTTAGAAAAGGGAACGACGTCAACATGAATCAGTTTGTTGCTGATTTGAAATCAGGCAGAGTGGGTGGCGTTGTATTCTACAATTGTAACCCAGTGTATGATTATGTGAAGGGTGCTGAACTAGGTGAAGCTATCGCTAAGGCTAAAGTTTCTATCACTACCAATGGTACGTTGGATGAGACTGCTTCCTTGGTGAAGATGGTTGCTCCTGATCATCATTATTTGGAGTCATGGAATGATTTTAATCCAAGAAAAGGGCATTACAGCTTATCACAGCCTGTTATTTCACCTTTATTCAATACGAGACAAGCTCAAGATTCTTTCTTGACTTGGGCTGGAAACGATACTAACTATTATGATTTCCTTCAGGAAAATTGGAAATCATCTTTCTTTGCTTCCCAATCAGAGATTGCTACATTCCAAGAGTTTTGGGATAGAACATTGTTTAATGGGGTTTACACCGTCGAAAGTAGTAGTTCTCCTGTAAATGGTTCCGCTGATTTAGTGGTTGCTGCAAGTGGAATTACCAAAGTGTACAAAGCAGATAATGCTGGTACTGAGTTGGTCGTGTACACAAAGGTAGGTATTGGTAGTGGGGCATTTTCCAATAACCCTTGGTTACAGGAGATGTCAGATCCAATTTCCAAAGCTACTTGGGATAATTATTTGACAGTATCACAGGCTTGGGCAGCAGAGCAAGGACTAAAAATGTTTGAAGGCGCTACCAAAAAAGCTAAAGTTACTATAGGGGAGAAGTCAATCCTTGTTCCAGTGATGGTACAGCCTGGTCAAGCAAAAGGTACTGTAGGTCTGGCTTTGGGTTATGGTAGATCCAAAGCAGGAAGAGTTGCAGACGGTGTCGGAGTTAATGCCTATGATTTACTAACCAATGCAAATGGCTTTACCACTTATGATATCACAGATGGTGTGAGCATAGAGTTGACGAGTGATTCTTATAAAATAGCTCAGACTCAAACTCATCAGACTTACATGGATAGACAGTATGTTATCCAAGAGTCGACATTGCCTGAATATAAAGAAAATCCATCTGCTGGTAGAGATTTCCCTAAAGTATATATGGAAGGGGAGTTTGTGAAACCAAGCAAAATTTCTTTGTGGAAAGGTCATAGATATTCTAATCACCACTGGGGGTTAGCCATTGACATGAACTCCTGTATTGGTTGCGGTGCTTGTACTGTTGCTTGTCAAGTTGAGAATAACGTGTCAGTAGTTGGTAAAGAAGAAGTGTTGAATAGAAGAGAGATGGCTTGGATTCGTATCGACCGATACTATTCCTCTCCAGAGGGTGCTTCTAGTAATAAGGAATTGGAAGCTGCTGCTGACAACCCTGAAGTTATATTCCAGCCAATGATGTGTCAGCACTGTAACAACGCTCCTTGTGAGACGGTATGTCCGGTTGCTGCAACAACACATTCCTCTGAAGGTTTAAATCAAATGACTTATAACAGATGTATTGGTACTAGATATTGTGCCAATAACTGTCCGTATAAGGTTAGAAGATTTAACTGGTTCAAGTATCATGACAATAAAGCTTTTGCTGCAGTTAACGTTGCACAAAACGACGATATGGGAAAAATGGTATTGAATCCAGATGTAACAGTGAGAGCTCGTGGTGTTATTGAGAAGTGTTCCATGTGTGTGCAGCGAATTCAATCAGGAAAGCTTACTGCAAGAAAAGAAGGTAGAAGAGTTCAAGATGGTGAAATCAACACTGCTTGTGCAACTGCTTGTCCTACGAATGCGATTGTTTTTGGTGACATGAATGACCCTGAAAGCAATATCACCAAGATGTTGAAGATCGAGGATAACAATGATTCTCCGACAAAAGAGGTGGGTGAGGAAAGAGCTTTCCACGTGTTGGAGTACTTAAATGTAAATCCGAATGTGTGGTACTTTACCAAAATTAGAAATAAGGATAAATCTGAAGCGTAATTAATAATTTTATAAGATATGCAGGTAACTTCATCCGTACGCGAGCCGCTAATAACCGGCGGTAAAACCTTAAAAGATGTAACCCATGATATCTCAAGACAGGTAGAAGGCAAACCATCAATTGGTTGGATTCTTGGTCTTTTGGTTTCTCTCGGTGCCTTAGGCTTAGGTGGGCTTGCTTTGGCAGCCACACTTTGGGAAGGTATTGGAATGTGGGGATTAAATAAAACCGTCGGTTGGGCATGGGACATCACCAACTTTGTTTGGTGGGTCGGTATTGGTCACGCTGGTACATTGATTTCAGCAGTTTTGTTGCTATTCAGACAGAAATGGAGAATGGCTATCAACCGTGCTGCTGAGGCGATGACGATTTTTGCAGTCATTTGTGCAGCCATGTTTCCAGTTATACACATGGGAAGACCATGGGTAGGTGCTTACTGGGCGCTGCCACTTCCGAATACTTGGGGTTCTTTGTGGGTAAATTTCAACTCTCCTCTTTTGTGGGACGTGTTTGCAATCTCTACGTACTTCTCTGTATCCTTAGTGTTTTGGTATATCGGTTTGATTCCTGATTTTGCAACAATTAGAGATAGAGCAACTGGTATTAGAAAATCAATCTATGGTGCCTTGGCATTTGGTTGGGATGGTGCTGCAAAAACTTGGAGCAGATATGAGTCAGTTGCCTTGATTTTGGCTGGTTTGGCTACCCCGTTGGTACTTTCAGTACACACGATTGTATCCTTTGACTTTGCCACTTCAGTTATCCCAGGATGGCATACTACAATCTTCCCTCCATACTTCGTGGCGGGTGCGATTTTCTCAGGATTTGCTATGGTATTAACCTTGATGATTATTACAAGAAAACTATTCAAACTGGAAGATTATATCACTATTGGCCATATTGAGTTAATGAATATCGTTATCATCATAACTGGTTCAATTGTAGGTATTGCCTACATCACAGAATTCTTTATTGCTTGGTATTCAGGTGTTGCTGCTGAGCAGTACGCATTTGTCAATAGAGCGTTTGGACCTTACTGGTGGGCATATTGGTCAATGATGACTTGTAATGTGATTTCTCCTCAGTTATTCTGGTTTAAGAAGATTAGAACTTCTATTGTACTGACGTTTATCCTTTCTTTGGTGGTAAACATCGGTATGTGGTTTGAGCGTTTTGTAATCATTGTAACCTCTCTTCACAGGGACTTCCTTCCATCTTCTTGGGCGATGTTCTATCCTACCTGGGCTGATGTGGGAGTTTACTTGTTTACCTTTGGTTTATTCTTCACCTTGTTCCTGTTGTTTGCTAAATTCTTCCCAGTGATCAACATGGCAGAGGTTAAGTCAATTGTTAAGTCTTCATCTGAAAAAGTAACTAAATAAGACATGGAAAGAGATAAGAATTTTATCCTCGGTGTGTATGAGGATGAGGATGTATTGCTAGATGCAATTACCAAGGTTCGTAAAAGTGGTGTTAAGATACACGAAGTTTATTCTCCGTTTCCAGTCCACGGCATCGATGATGTTTTAGGTTATAAAAGAAGTAAGTTGCCTATTGCTGCGTTTCTTTTTGGAATTTTAGGAACAAGTTTGGCTCTTCTCATGCAGTTTTACATGATGAAGTTTGACTGGCCTATGATTATTGGTGGTAAAGATTTTGCTGGATTCCCTGTATTCGTTCCTGTGACCTTCGAATTGACAGTTCTATTAGCTGCTTTTGGTATGGTAGGGGTGTTTTTCGTTTCCAGTAACTTAAAGCCCTGGGGTCAAGCTAGAATTTTCGATTTGAGAATTACAGATGACAAACATGTAATGGCGATTGATCTTGCTGTGAACAATAGCATGGAGGAAGAGTCGCTCGAAGAAGTTTTGAAATCTTCTGGAGCTTCTGAGGTGAATAAAAAAAGTTTTGAATAGAACATTGGAAGGTATGAAAATAACTAATTCAATATATGTACTAGGCTTAGCAGGTGTTGCTTTATTAGGCGCCTGTACTGCATCTGGTGATCATCCAGGGTATGAGTATGCTCCACAGATGTATAACTCAGTTGCTTATGAGCCATTGAATCAGATTGTCAATGAAGAAGAAGGTTCTTGGTTATCAACGAGAGAAGATGGAAAGGGAGAATTCTTCAATAGTAACGTAAACAATCCTAACCGCATGAACATGCGTGAACCGGTTGCAAATACTGTTCCTAGAACAAAAGATGGCGTGTTGCCTTACCGTTTGAAAGCATTCGAACTGGAAGAGGCTGCAAATATCCCAAATCCAATTGAGTTGACGGATCAGGTTATAGGAGAAGGAAAGGTGTTGTATACGCAGTATTGCGCGACTTGCCATGGTGCAGGTGGTGAAGGAGATGGCAAAGCAGGCGAGGTTGTTGGTGGTGTGGCTAATCTTAAAGGCGGTGCCTATATCAATCTACCTGAAGGTCATATTTTCCATGTGATCATGAAAGGTAAAGGAAGAATGGGTGCTCACGGTTCTCAAATTCCTCAGGATAGAATTTGGAAAATTGTTCACTATGTTAAACAAGAAATTCAGAAACAATAATCATGGGTCATAGTACAACGAATTACAATTTGGACCAAAAATTTGATTTTTCAGCAGCGTTGAAAAAATCAATAATGACTGTTCTTGGTATAGGGGCAGTGCTTTTGGTAGCGGGTATTATTTTAAGTATGACTGGTGGTCATGATCATGGAGCTGAAGAAGGAGCACATGCTTTTCATTGGTATCAGCGCTTATTTGCAAACATTTGGATTAACAACGTTTATTTTGCAGGTATTGCTGTAATCGGTGTGTTCTTCTTTGCTATTCAATATGCTGCACAAGCAGGATGGTCGGCTGGTATATTAAGGGTAATGCTTTCGTTGGGCAATTGGTTGCCAATTGCTGCAGTTTTAATGATTGTTTCCTACTTTATAGTTGGTCATGATATTTTCCACTGGACGCATGCGTACTTATTTGATAAGAATGATCCTCAGTATGACTTTATCATCGATGGAAAAGGCGCTTTCTTTTTCTGGCCTCTAGAAAAAGGTACATTCCCTGTTTTCTTTCTTGTTAGAATGGTGCTTTTCTTGGGTATTTGGATTTTCTTCTTCAATAAATTAAAAAAATTATCATTTGAAGAAGATAAGGTAGGCGGTACTGAGCATTGGAGAAAAATCAGAACTTGGTCTGCTTTCTTCCTTGTTTTCTTTGCTGTTTCTTCTTCCATTGCTTCTTGGGACTGGATCATGTCTATTGATACTCACTGGTTCTCTACTCTATTTGGTTGGTATATGTTTGCTTCTTGGTTTGTTGCAGGTCTTTCTGCGATCACCTTGATCACATTATATCTAAGAGACAAAGGTTATTTAGAAATGGTTAATGAAAACCATATTCATGACCTTGGGAAGTTCGTTTTTGGTTTTTCTATCTTCTGGACTTACTTGTGGTTTTCACAGTTCCTTTTGATCTATTATGCAAACATTCCAGAGGAGTCGGTTTACTTTGTAGAAAGGTTGCAGTCTGATGTGTATGGACCGTTTGTTTTTGTAAATCTAATTCTAAACTTCTTCCTGCCTTTCTTTGTTTTAATGACACGTGATGCTAAAAGACACGGTGTATTCTTGAAAGTTGTGTGTTCCTTAATTATCTTAGGACACTGGTTTGACTTCTTCTTGATGGTTCAGCCGGGTACTTTGGGTCACAACGGTGGCTTTGGTCTAATGGAAATTGGAATGTTCTTGGTTTATGGCGCTACTGCTGCTTATGTTGTCATGAGCAATCTTGCGAAAAACAACCTAGTAGCTAAGAATCATCCAATGTTGGAAGAAAGTTATCATCATCATATTTAATTATCCGAAAAATTTAAGTCTATGTACGGATTTCTTATTGCAGTTGGAGTTTTGTTATTGCTATCCATTCTTTGGATGGTGTATCGAATCCAGACATTAGTTTCTGTTGTTAAAGGCAGTGACAAAAAAGTTGCTACGGGTAGCAATAAGGTGAATGCCTTAATGTTTATCCTGTTTCTTGTAGGTGCTGGAGGATTAATGTTTTGGTATTCTATCAAAGAATTTGATAACTATCAGTTGCCAATTGCCTCAGAGCATGGTGCTGTGACAGATCAGCTTTTTTGGATTACTATGGCAGTTACTGGCGTAGTTTTCATTATTACGCATATTCTGTTATTTATCTTCCCTTACAAATATCAGTACTCTGAAAAAAGAAAGGCAGATTTCTATCCAGACAATAACAAATTGGAAGTCCTTTGGACTGCAGTTCCTGCTGTAGTACTTGCCTTGCTAGTAATTAGCGGCTGGATTGCGTGGTCTGATATTACTAAACCAGCACCTGACAATGCGCATGTAGTTGAGTTAATGGGGTATCAATTTGCATGGGAAGTAAGGTATCCTGGCATGGACAATGTTCTAGGAGCTAATGATTACAGACTAACAAATGCAAACAACATTTCGGGAGTTGATTTCTCTGACAAAAATTCTTTAGATGACTTTAGTTCTCCAGTGGTTGTTATACCAAAGGGTGAGCCTGTACTCTTTAGAATACGTGCAAGGGATGTTTTGCACTCAGTATTTGCCCCTCACATGCGATTGAAAATGGACGCTGTACCTGGTATGCCAACTCGTTTTTGGTTTGTTCCTACTAAGACAACAGCAGAGATGAGAGCAGAATTGAATAATCCTGATTTCAACTATGAGATTGCTTGTACTGAAATTTGTGGTAGAGGGCATTTCTCAATGAAACGTGAAATTAGAGTAGTTGAACCGGAAGAGTTTAGAGCTTGGGTTGCTGAGCAGAGACCTTACATTGTCAACAATCCTGCATTAGTTGCGGATCTTCCTATTGAATTAAAAGAATTAGCTGACATTACAATCAGCGAATACAAGTAATAAAAATTATAACTTATGGCGACAGCAGATTCAGCTTTACACAATGCCACTGCACATGATCACCATGATCATGAGCATCATGACAATTTTATTACCAAATATATCTTCAGTACTGATCATAAAATGATCGGGAAACAATTCTTGGTTACAGGAATTTTCTGGGCTATTATTGGTGGTGCCTTGTCAATTATATTTAGGTTACAGTTAGGTTTCCCTGACATGGAATTGTATTGGCTTAAGCCTTTACTAGGGGGTTGGATAGATGAGGCAGGGAAGTTAGATCCTAACTTCTACCTTGCATTGGTAACGATGCACGGAACCATCATGGTCTTCTTCGTGCTAACTGCTGGCTTGAGTGGTACATTTTCCAATTTCTTGATTCCTCTTCAAATTGGTGCCCGTGATATGGCCTCAGGTTTTATGAACATGCTTTCTTACTGGTTATTCTTTGTATCTGGTGTGATCATGTTTATTTCCCTATTCATTGAAACAGGCCCCGCTTCTGGAGGTTGGGTTGTTTATCCACCTTTGTCAGCGTTAGAGCAGGCTATGCCAGGTTCTGGCTTGGGTATGACCTTATGGTTGATCTCAATGACTTTCTTCATTGCTAGTTCATTGTTGGGTGGTATCAATTACATTACTACTGTAATCAATCTAAGGACTAAAGGAATGTCATTCTCTAGACTTCCGTTGACAATATGGGCGTTCTTCTTAACAGCCATTATTGGACTGTTATCTTTCCCTGTGTTGTTTTCAGCTGCTTTGTTGCTAGTCTTTGATAGAAGCTTTGGTACTTCTTTCTACCTTTCTGATATTTATATCGGAGGTGAAGCTTTACCAAATACCGGTGGTAGCCCTGTATTATATCAGCATTTGTTCTGGTTTTTAGGTCACCCTGAAGTTTACATTGTATTATTGCCAGCTTTAGGTATCACTTCAGAAATCATAGCTACGCAGTCCAGAAAACCAATCTTTGGTTATAAAGCAATGGTCATTTCGATGTTAGGGATTACCATACTTTCATTCGTTGTATGGGCTCACCACATGTTCGTATCGGGTATGAATCCTTTCCTGGGTTCTATCTTCATGTTCTTGACATTAATCATTGCTATTCCATCCGCTGTTAAAGTATTTAACTACCTTACAACTCTTTGGAGAGGTAATTTGATCTTCTCACCTGGAATGTTGTTTTCCATTGGTTTGGTTTCATTCTTTATATCTGGTGGTTTGACTGGTATTTTCCTAGGTAACTCTGCTATTGATATTCAGCTTCACGATACCTACTTTGTGGTAGCTCACTTCCACCTAGTAATGGGTTCTGCTTCTTTCTTTGGATTGATGGCTGGTATTTACCATTGGTTCCCTAAAATGTTCGGAAGGATGATGGATGCTCGCTTGGGCTATATTCACTTCTGGTTGACATTTATTGGAGTTTACATGGTGTTCTTCCCAATGCACTACATCGGTATTGCTGGTTTTCCTAGAAGATACTATTCTTGGACAAACTTTGAATTTACTAATATGTATACTGATTTGAACATGTTTGTATCTGCAGCTGCGATTATTACTTTTGCTGCTCAGGCTATATTCTTGTTCAACTTCTTCTACAGCATGTATAGAGGTCGTAAAGCGACTGAAAACCCTTGGAGATCCAATACTTTGGAATGGACTACTCCTATAAATCCAGGTCACGGCAACTGGCCGGGTGAAATTCCTGCTGTGTACAGATGGCCTTATGATTATTCTAAGCCTGGTGCTGAGGAGGATTTCATACCTCAAACAGTTCCTTTATCTGCAACTCCTGAATCTAACTTACCACACGAGCAAGAGCTTGTAAGGTTGGAAAAGGAAATTATCGCAGATGAAGAAGCTATGTTGGTTGCAGATGAAACAAAAACCGTTTAATCAATCAGTAGGCAGCTTTCGCAGGATTTCTTTGATAACTGTGCTAGCTGTTTACTTTCTTATTCTTGTCGGTGGGGTTGTACGTAGTACCGGTTCTGGTATGGGTTGCCCTGACTGGCCAAAATGTTTTGGGAGCTTGGTACCACCTACAAGTGTGGATCAGCTCCCATCTGATTATCAGGATATTTATCTTGAAAAACGATTAGCGAAAAATGATCGGTTTGTTGCTCAATTGGAATCCTTAGGTTTTTCAAAAAAAGCAGAAGAGATCAGAAATGACAAGAGTATTCTAGTGGAAGAGGAATTTAATCCTGTAAAAACTTGGATTGAATATCTGAATCGGCTAGTAGGTGCAGTCATTGGATTGTTGATTTTAATTACAATGATTCGGTCTTTTCCTTTGTGGAAGGTGGATAAGGTTATTCCAGCATTAGCTGTGTTTAATTTATTGCTTGTCTTATTTCAGGCATGGATAGGGTCTATTGTAGTCTCTACGAACCTTTTACCTTGGATGATCACTCTGCACATGGTATTGGCTTTACTGATAGTTTGTCTATTGATTTATCTATACTATAGAGCCAATCGCTTGGTTAAAGATCGGTTGGAAGTGACTGACAATCCTTCTTATTTGTTCAATGTATTGTTGGCTGGTTTTATTTTAATGATAGGGCAAGTCATACTGGGCACACAAGTAAGAGAGGCTGTTGATCAAGTTGCCTTCCAATTTGGAGGTTTAGTAAGGTCTGAGTGGGTGGATAATTTAGGAATTTCCTTTCTAATTCACCGCTCGTATAGTTTGTTGATATTATTTATACATGTTTATTTTGTGTATAGAATTTATAAACTTACGCTTAGGAACTCCGTACTATTTAAACTCACACAGTTGTTAGTAGTGGTGTTGATGGTAGAAATTCTTTCTGGTGTTGGTATGGCTTATTTCGCAATACCGGCATTTCTTCAACCAATACATTTGCTGTTTGGGTCTTTATTAATTGGTATTCAGTTTCTGTTGTTATTGAAATTGTCTGATCAAAAACAATTATTATCTGTAAAATTGAGTTCATGAGAACTTTAAATATTCCTGGTGATGCATTTCTTGATTTGATAAGCTTTCGTATGAAGGCTTATGCTGATCTTGTGAAATTAAGGCTGTCAGCCTTAGTCACTTTCTCTGCTGCTTTTGGTTATATACTAGGGGATAGTGGAGTTAATTTCTCCTGGTTTAATTTCTTAGGGTTGATCATAGGTGGCCTGCTAATTAGTGGAGCTTCTGGTGCTGCCAATGAAATTTGGGAGAAAGACTTTGACAAATTGATGAAGCGAACCCAGAATAGGCCTCTTCCTTTGAATTTGATTTCAATGAAAGAGGCGTATTGGTTTACCTCTGTAATTGCAGTACTAGGAATTCTAATACTTTGGGTTTTCACTAACCCTCTTACTACTGCATTAGGTGTTTTGAGTATGGTTTTATACGTTTTTGTATACACTCCACTCAAAAGAGTTGGTCCAATCGCTGTATTTGTTGGAGCTATTCCAGGAGCTATGCCTCCCTTATTAGGGTGGACTGCGGCTACTGGAATGATTTCACATGAAGCATTAATTATCTTTGGTATACAATTTATCTGGCAATTCCCTCACTTTTGGGCGATTGCATGGGTTGGTGATGATGATTATAAGCGAGCTGGCTTTAAGTTGCTTCCAAGTGGTGGCAAAAAAGATTTGAATACAGCCATTCAAATTATGATTTATACCTTGTTCCTTTTACCACTAGGTTTATTACCAACCTATTTTGGATTAACTGGAATTAATTCAGGAATTGTAGCCACTCTCTGCGGTGTGTTGTTTTTAGGACAGACATTCTCTTTAATGAGAGATTGTTCAAGAAAATCAGCATTGCGGATTATGTTTGGCTCGTTTCTATACTTACCAATTGTGCAAATAGCATACTTGTTAGATAAAGTTTAATATGGAAGAAAAATATGCATACATAGAAGGTGCTGAGCAGCCTATTTCTATGCATCCTAAAAAGTTTGCATTGTGGTTGTTCATAGTGTCTGTTGTGATGATTTTCGCATCTATGACTAGTGCCTATATTGTAAGACAATCCGAAGGTAATTGGCTTGAATTTGATTTACCTCAAATTTTCTGGTATAGTTCGGTTATTATTATTCTTAGTAGCTTGAGCTTGCACTGGGCTTATCTTTCTGCTAAAAAAGATGAATTAAGTGCAGTAAAAACAGGAATGATTATTACTTCAATATTGGGTTTTGCTTTTCTTATTTCCCAGTGGTATTCTTGGGTGGCATTGGTTGATAGGGATGTGTATTTTGTAGGTAACCCTGCAGGTTCATTCTTGTATATCTTTACAGGTTTACATGCAATACACTTGATAAGTGGTGTGATATTTCTAATTATTGTATTAATTTCGTCTTTCAATTACAAAGTACACTCCAAAAATATGGTTAGCCTAGAAATGTGTATGACATACTGGCATTTTCTAGGAGGTCTTTGGTTGTATCTTTTTATGTTCTTATTATTGAATCATTAAAAGTAACTTAAACATATGTCGACAACTGCAACAACTGTTGGGTTAAGCCCAAAAAGAGGAATTTGGGGGGGAGGTAATGAACCTCTCAAAGCAAGTTATGGAAAACTCATGATGTGGTTTTTCCTGCTCTCAGATATCTTTACATTTGCCGCTTTTTTGATTGCGTATGCTGCAATCAGGGTTAGTTATCCGGGTTATGCAGGTCCTGCTGACTCTTTTATTGGGTCCAATGAATACTGGCCTGTCCCTGAATTAGTATTTGATGCTTTTCCGTTTTTCCATGGCATGCACTTGCCTTTGGTGTTTGTAACTTTAATGACCTTCATCTTAATTATGTCTTCCATTACAATGGTTTTGGCTGTAGAGGCTGGGCATAGAAATGACAGAGACGATGTAGTAAAATGGATGCTTTGGACCTTACTGGGAGGGATCACGTTCCTAAGTTGTCAGGCATGGGAGTGGTCGCACTTTATCCATGGTACTGATGGTGGTACAGTGTTAACATATGTCAATAACATGGGGGGCATTGTTACTGAGACTGTCTTTGGTGCGAACCTGATGGTCAATGAATATGGTCCAGCAGCTTTTGCTCAATTATTCTTCTTCATTACAGGTTTCCATGGATTCCACGTTACTATTGGTGTATTCTTATTGTTTATGGCCTTCTACCAAGCAGCAGTAGGTGTATATGAAAGAAGAGGGCACTACGAAATGGTTGAAAAGATTGGTTTATACTGGCACTTCGTGGACCTAGTTTGGGTTTTTGTATTTACATTCTTCTATTTGATCTAACAACACTAAAAATTGAATTATTATGGCTTCTCAAGAAAATAAATTAGTTGTAATACCTCGTGACGAGGCAAAAATAAAAAAGTTGTGGAAGACTGCAGGTATCCTGTTTGTATTGACTTCAATAGAACTTGTATTTGCTTTCACGCTACCAAGAGGTATTTTCCTTTATTTGCTATTCATCGCCCTTACTATTTGGAAGGCTAAATATATTATGATGGATTTTATGCACTTGGGTGAAGAGGCTAAACCATTATTCTACTCAATTGTAGTTCCACTAATCTTCTTATTGTGGTTTGTAATTGCTATGATTAGAGAAGGTAGTGATATTTTCCTAATTCGCTGGTAAGATCATTTCTTACTCCATAAAAAAAATAGGTTAGGGTGAGAACTTTAGCCTATTTTTTTGTTTACTATTCAAAGAAGTTATGAAAGGGTTACGAATTTTACAGGGTCTTGTCCTGTTATGTATATTATTAATACCGGTTATGATTATAGTCTTTTTGAAGACTTTTGGAAATAATCAATTTGATATACCGGTTTTGTATCAATATGGTGTAGAAGATGCTTTTCAGGAGTGTAATTACCCTGACAGTATTCAGCATGTAATTCCTGACTTTACCTTTACATCCAATAAAGGTTTGCAAGTTGGGAGATTTGAAATGGAGGGGAAAATCACAATTGTTGATTTCTTCTTTACTTCATGCCCAAGTATTTGTCCTGTGATGTCATCCGAAATGGAGCGTGTAGACGATGCATTTAAAGATAATCCAAATGTTCAGATTTATTCCATTTCAATAGATCCGGATTTTGACACAAAAGAGGTCTTGGAGAGTTATGCTCAAAAGCACATGGCCTCTCCTAAATGGCACTTTCTTTCAGGGGATAAGGAAGAGACGTATCGGTTAGCTAGATGTGGATTTGTATTGCCAACCTTTGACGGCTATGGAGTACCGGATGATTTTGTTCACAGTGACAAATTTGTATTGGTGGATGAATTTGGCAGAATAAGAGGCTATTATAGTGGTACTACCAGAGAAGAAGTTGATAGATTAATAGTAGAAACAAAAATCCTGTTACATGGAAAATAAAATAACCTTCGAATCCGAGGATAAAGGGATCTTAAAATGGATAACAGTTATAGCTACTGCGGTACCAGTGGTAGTGGCTATTTTATTATTTATGCCTTCTAAAATTGATGTAGCTTCTGAATGGGTTTTCTTTTTGCCTCACTTAAATGCAGTCATCAATTCAGCCGCTACTCTAGCGTTGATTTTAGCTATTGTATTTATTAAGAATGGGAATATTCAGTTGCATCGAACAGCTATGACAACAGCATTTGGACTGGGGGCTATTTTCTTGGTTTCTTATGTAATTTATCATGCTACTGCTGAAAGCACAACTTTTGGTGGAGAGGGCTGGATCAGACCAGTATACTACTTCATTCTGATCACCCATATCATCCTTGCGGCTGTCGCCTTGTTCCCAATTTTATTGGCATATTATTACGGTTACATGGATAAGCGTGATCAACACAAAAAAATCGTTAAATTTGCTTATCCAATATGGTTATATGTAACCATTACGGGAGTTTTGGTGTACTTAATGATAAGTCCGTATTACACCTTTTAATTAATTGAAGTATGAAGCGTTTGAAAAGAGGAGTTTTTTTGGCCATTGCTTTCTTGTTTATTCAAGTCTCTGCATTTGCACAATGTGCCATGTGTAGAGCCACTGTGGAAAATAATGTTAGCAATGGAGATACCACCGTTGGTGCTGGTCTAAATATGGGGATTCTTTACCTGTTGGCAGCCCCATACACTATAGCGCTCATCATCGGTTTACTTTGGTACAAAAATGCCAAAAAGCGGAAGACGAGATATGTTTTTCACGGAGATAAATTTTAAAAGAGAAAGCAAAGTTTGAATCTAAACTTTGCTTTTTTACATTTAGTCCATGAATACCCGAACCAAACGTTTACTCTATACTTTTGCCGTTTTATCGATTGGTTTATTGTTGGTTTTTTTGGTAGATTTTTCCTCTTCCGATCCTGCCAAAAGATTTGCCCAGCCAATTTCTCAAAAAATCCAGGCCGTAGAAGCTGCTTTTGATTTGGACTTTATTGATCTTTTAATGAAAAATAGGCCTGATGATGATGTAAATTTCACTAGTCTATCTATAAATTCCAATCATCCATATTATATATTTTCTGATAACGGTGAGCTCCTGTATTGGTCTGAGTTTACATTTATACCTGATTTTGAGAATATACAAGTAAGTGTGAATCCCTCCATTTTGGAAACAAGGGAAGGTATTTTTTTTAGTAAGCTGCGAAGGTTCTCAAGAAACGAACGCTCTTTTTGGCTCCTTCAAGTGTATCCATTGATACTCAATTCGGTTGTACAGAATGATTACTTGCCTTCGGGATATAACCAAGAGGTTTTTGGTTCGGAGGATTTCGTAATTGTTAGTGAACAAAGTGATCGAGGGATTCCTATTTTAGGATTGAAGAATGATGTATTGTTTTATGTGTCTTTTCAGGAAAACTACCGGTCTATAGGAGAATCAAGAAATCTGCCTGTGTTGGTTTTCTTTTTTTCCCTATTAGCGCTAGTGGCCATTTTATCGAATGATTTAGTGCGCATGTTGTGGCGTAAGGGACACTCTTGGAAAGCAGTGTTGTATACTCTTTTGATTTTAGTTGCTGTCAGAGGCGCCATGCTTAGCTTGAGTTTCCCTAAAGATTTTTTTGATTTTGCGCTTTTTGATTCTGTCCAATATGCTTCCTCTTGGGTTAACCCAAGCTTAGGGGATTTACTTTTAAATATGCTTGCTGTAATGTTGGTCTTTGGAATGGTACTTAAAATTTTAGCCTTTCCAAATTTTAGTTTTTTGGTCTTAATGTCCGACACTAATTTTCCGCATTGGTTAAAATTAATTTTAGCATATATACTTTCTTTTTTTTTCCTTGCGCTCTTTTATAGTTTGTATGTCAATATTTTAACAAACTCTCAATGGGATTTAAATATTTTAAGCCTTCCTTCATTTGATTTATTTAAGGGACTTTCTCTCCTAATAATATTTTTTGGGGCGTCTATCTATTTGCTTTTTAATTTATATGGGTTGAAAGTAATTATGGATGAACAATCCTTTCAAAAAGGGAAAGCTATTCAGCTTCTTTTATTGCTCTTTATTCCCCTAAATATTTTCTTGCTTTGGGTAAATTGGATTTGGGCTATTTTAGTCTTCGTGCATTTATTTTTTTTAGTTTCTGTTATTGGATTTCAACTATTTCAGAATGTTCAAAGAATAGGTTTGTCCACCTTTTTGACATTTTTCTTTGGATGCCTGATCGCAGGATTAATTACTGGTATAGCTTCTTATGAAGTATACTTGGAAAGAGAAATAGAATCTAAAGAACGGTTTGGGAGTCAGCAACTCTTGGAGAATGACCTCATGGCCGAGTTTTTACTTGCGGATGTGATGGAAAAAATCCGTGAGGATTTATTCATTAGGGCTGCTATTACAGACCCCTTTCAGCCAAAAGAAGCGATTGAGCGAAAAATAAGAAGAATTCATCTTCCCAATTACTTTGATCAATACGCCATCAAGGTTAAGGTATTTAATACTAACGGAGATAATATTTTAAATCGGGAGGATATTTCTACTCTTCAAGATCTGAGGGTGTCCTATGTGAAAAGTGATTTTGTAACTTCTGTCAGAGATTTGTACATGCCTAGTATCTCCGGCGGGGAATTTTTGAATAAGTTTTATACTGCGTTTGTTCCTCTTTTTAGAGAGGGCAACCTTATTGGTACAGTCTATTTGGAAATGCAACAGTTACGAGTCCTGCCTAGCGCTGTATTCCCCAAGCTTTTGCTGGATAACCGATATTCAAATTTTTTCAACGAGCAATCGTATGATTATGCTGTGTTGGTTGAAGGAGAGCTTCAATACACTGTTGGGGTTTTTAACTACAGGATGGCTACATTTGAAAAGAGCATGCAAGATCCAGAATTATTTGCTCGGGGAATTCACAGAAATGGTTATCACCATTTAGGTGTTCAGGATGGGACAAAAACAGTCGTTGTGTCTTCTCCAAATTACCCCATATATTACATTCTGGCCGACATTTCTTTATTTTTTATTTCCTTTATTCTATTGACATTGATCAGTATGTTTGCCTATGCACTTTTCAAAGGTTTAGGTAAGGTTGATTTTAATTTTGCCACCAAGCTTCAGATGTATCTGAATTTTGCTTTTTTCTTTCCAATTTTGATTATTTCCGTCATTATCATTGGTTTGTTGTCCAATTCGTATCAAGAGGAGCTTGATCGGCAGTACCTAGAGAAAGTGACTATTTTAAGGGATAATCTGACCACAGTGCTCGAACGTCAGGAGGCAGGGATTTCCGCGAGAGATGAGTTCCCGGAAGCTGTTAATACCCTATCTGCGACTTCAAATACTGAAATTAATGTGTATGGGGCTTCAGGTACCATGCTATATAGTTCTCAGCCAACAATTTTTGATAAGCGTATTATTTCCCGGAAAATCAATCCTCAAGCAATCGTAGAGATTGTCGAGAAAGCAAATAACGTTGCATTGATCAAGGAACATGTTGGTGGATTGAATTTTAAATCAGTGTATGCTGCGATTAGAAGTTCTGATGGTGAAACTATCCAAGCCATTATTTCAGTTCCCTTTTTTGAAAGCGAAGAAGAACTTGATCGGTTAATTGCAGATGTATTGAGTAATATCATCAACATTTTTGTTTTAATTTTTATCATTTTCTTGTTCGTATCCTATTTTGTATCCAAGCAGATTACCCATCCTTTTAAATTGCTGACGCAAAAATTAAAAATGACAGGTTTAGAGGATAATGAGCCCATGTATTGGCCTTCAAGAGATGAAATTGGATTGTTGGTAAATGAGTACAATAATATGCTCTTTAAACTTGAAGCAAGTAAAAAAGTACTTTCTGAAACTGAAAAAGAATCGGCATGGAGAGAGATGGCTAAGCAGGTAGCGCATGAGATCAAAAATCCACTGACACCGATGAAGCTGACTTTGCAACACTTGTTACGATTGCAGGCAGATAATAAATTGGATGATCCATCCATGCTCAAGCGCCCGATTGAAACTTTAATTCATCAGGTAGATACACTCAGTGATATTGCTACTTCATTTTCTACCTTTGCTAAAATGCCTTTGCCTAAAAATGAAATCGTGAATTTCAAAAAAGTAATCAGTGATACCATTGAATTGTTTAAGTCGAGAGAAAAGGGAGCAATTTACTTTGCTGATGAAAGCTCTATGGATGTAGTTGAAATTAAAGGTGATGATCAATTAGTGGGAAGGATTATTTCTAATTTGATTATCAATGGAATTCAGGCAGTAGATGGTAGAAAAAAACCTGTAATTCGATTGCGACTATATAAAGATCATAGCGATGCAGTCCTTTCTGTAGAAGATAATGGTAAGGGAATTCCTGATTCTTTGAAAGACAAGATATTTATTCCCAATTTTAGTACCAAGAGTGAAGGCTCGGGCCTAGGGCTAGCGATTGCTAAAAGGGGTACAGAGACTATCGGTGGAAAAATTTGGTTTGAAACTGGGGAAGGTAAGGGGACAATATTTTATCTGAGTTTTCCTTGTGTCAATAGAGAAACATAAGGCAGTATATGTTGAGGATTGTTGATTGTTCAAAAATTGTAACTTAGGGAATACAACGAATGTATTCATGATTGATTCAAAGGTTTTTTTCTGTTTTATGATACTCGTGCTAGGGATTGGTACTAGCATGGCACAGGAAATTACCTGTAAATGGATACCAAAAGAAGTGTTTCAAGAGGGTTTTTTACTGGATAGTTTATCTGTGGTGGAAGAGACGATCATAGTAAGAGATGTGGAAGGGACGAGATATCCCTTTAGCTATGAATTGCAGACAGGTTACATTCAATTATTGATCGGGTTATCAGCACCTGATTCGTTGGAATTCTGTTACCGGACCTTCCCTTTAGCCTTTCACCAGCCATTTGCTAAGCGTACGCTGATGGTGGATTATGACTCGATGGCGCAATTTAAGGATAGAAGGGTGGCAGCCAGTTCTTCCTTTGATTTCCGAGAAGAGTTATTTTCTTCCTCCAACTTGACCAAGTCAGGAAATCTTACCCGAGGTGTGTCTTTTGGCAATACACAAAATCTTTTTGTCAATTCATCTCTGAATCTACAGATGAGTGGTGAGTTGGCGGAAAATCTGAATATTCGAGCCAGTATTTCTGATCAAAATGTACCTTTTCAGCCCGAAGGGAATACCCAGCAACTCCAAGATTTTGACAATGTATTGGTTGAGTTGTACAATGATCAGTTCAATTTAGCAGCAGGGGATGTAGTATTGCAGCAAAGGAAATCGGAATTTTTAAGATACTATAAAAACGTGCAAGGAGTACAACTTACTACGCAGTACACCTTAGGCGACCGCTGGAAAGCATCTACTCAAGCTGCAGCTTCTGTGGCAAAAGGTAGATTCGCCTCTATTGAACTTGAGATTCAAGAAGGGACCTTAGGCCCTTATCGTATTCAAGGGCCAAGCAATGAGCGATTTGTGATTATTATGGCAAATTCAGAGCGTGTATTTCTGGATGGGGTGCAACTGCAAAGGGGATTTAATTATGACTATGTGATTGATTATAATCAAGGAGAAATCACCTTTACGCCCAAAGTATTAATTACAAAGTACTCTAGGGTTCGGATTGATTATGAGTTTGCTGAGCGCAATTTTCAACGATCTATTTTGGCGGTCAACCATATTCAAGAGTCTGAAAAGCTCACCTTTTATATGAATTTTTATCGGGAGCAAGACAACCGAAATAGGCCTTTGTTTTTCGACTTTACTGAAAATGAGCGTAGACTATTGGCTTCTGTTGGGAATAATGTCGAGAATGCACTCGTGCCGCGCATTGACTCCGTGGCATTTGATCCCAATAGAATTTTGTATAGAAGAGTGCAAAGTACAGATGGACAAGGAAATCTGTTTGATTTCTTTGAATATTCTACAAATCCAGCGGAGGCGTTTTTTGCCCTCAGCTTTTCAGAGGTAGGCCAAGGAAATGGAGACTATGTCCGGGAGCAACAGTTGGCTAATGGACAGGTTTTTGTTTTTAGACCTCGAATCAACGGGATGCCTCAGGGTAATTTTTCAATCGTAACACAGTTGCCGGCGCCCAATAAAAATCAACTATTTACAGTAGGGTCACGCTATAAATTGAGTTCCTATGAGCAAGTATACACAGAGGTCGCTTTTTCCAATGCGGATAGAAACCTCTTTTCGACCATTGATAATGAGGAAAATAGAGGTTTAGGTATCAAGTCAGGGTTTCTGTCGGAAAATCGACCCATAGAAAAGTTAAAGGGTTATCGCTTGAGCTCTTTGACTGAATTCGAGTACAATTCTTCCCACTTCAGTTTCATCGACCGGCTTCGATACATAGAATTTGACCGGGATTGGAGTTTAAGTGCAGAGGACATGCTGTTGGCGGGGCATGAGCGGATTTTCAATACAGAGTTTGGCATCGCTAAGGATGCAAATAATGTGATGAAATACCGTTTCAATTGGAGGAATAGAGGAGTAATTCAGTCAGGAGTACAGCATTTGGCAACATGGAATCAAGAGGTAGGGTCTCGACTGATCTTGAAAAATGAGCTTTTTTACCTGGATTCTGATGTGAGAGATTTAAACTCACAATGGCTTCGTTACACGGGAGATGTAAGCTATCGTTCAAAAGTCCTAGTGCCTGGCTACCGGTTTATGTTGGATCAAAATGCTGTTAGGAATGTTGAAAGAGATTCAGTTATCAGCACGGCAATGAATTTTCAGGAGCATTTGTTTTACTTAAAAAGTAATGACACATTGACTTATTCATTTTTTATCAATACGTCCTTTAGAGAAGATAAATTTCCAGTTGCTGGAATACTGGAGTCAGATACGGAAGCTTTCCAGTCTATGTTTGGTTTAAAAAGGCGTTTTGGTTCGCATGACCTGAGTGCTAGTTTTACTTATCGGGAGTTGGCTTTTCTTCGGCTTGACAACGAAAGAGAAACTACCGTTTTGGGTAAGGTGGATTATTTGGGTAATTTTTGGAAGGGAAATATTCGCAATGAGTTAAGTTATGCCTTAGGAAATGGGCGTGAGTTTCGAAGAGAATTTATTTTCTTACCCGTCCCGACAGGAGAAGGGACGCATACATGGAGAGATGATAATGGAGATGGTATTCAGCAGTTGAATGAGTTTTTCATTGCCATTAATCCAGAGGAAAAGAACTTTATCAAAATATTTGTACCTACTGCTGAATTTGTTCAGGCCTATACGACTATTTTCAATTACCGAGTCAATGCCAAATTTCCAGATACATGGAGAAAAGAGCAGGGATTGAAGAAGTTTGCTCAGAAGTTTTCCAATACGACAAGTGTCAGCATCGAAAAGAAAATAACTTCAGATGCTTTTTGGGATCGAATCAATCCTTTGGCAGGTTCTTTTGCTCCTGAGGATTTGATATCAGTCCGTCAGGTGATTCGTTCGAGTTTTTTCTTCAATAGGGCATCCGCCAAATATGGATTTGATTTTTCCATTTTTGATAGTCAAAATAAGCAATTGTTGGCGGGAGGTTTTGATGATTTGAAACAACAAGATTTGCGATTAAACACACGTACCAGTTTTGGGCAGCAGCTGAATGCGCGCTTGATGCTGCTCAGTGGGGTGCGGGTAGCTGATTCAGACTTCTTGGATAATCGGAATTTTAATGTACAACAACAAGCTATTGCTCCAGAATTTGCTTGGCAACCCAATTCATTTTTCAGAACTACCGTTTTATATCAGTACACAGCGAAAGAAAATAGAGCGAATCTCGAGATTAATGAACGATCTAAATTAAATGAAGTTTCATTGGACTTGAGGTATGCCAAAGCTATCAAAACCACTATCAATACCCAATTGAAGTATGTGTACATTGATTACAATGGTCAGCCAAATACCCCTGTTGGATATGAAATGTTGCAAGCATTGACACCGGGAAATAATGTAACATGGTCGTTTAATTGGCTCCAAAAAATAGGGGAAGGATTGCAAATGAATGTAGTCTATGAGGGAAGAAATTCTCAAGGGCTCAATCGATTGGTACACATAGGCAGAATGCAGGTTACTGCCTTATTTTAACTAAAAGAAGTATCAACTGTATATTTTTGAGTATCAACCAATCTCAAACTGCTGACTTTAGTATTTTTTTATTAGTATCAAACATGATATTTATCATGTTTTAACCTTGTTAATATCACCTTCTTTCAGCAATCCAACTTTTAGATTTGTAAATAAATATTTTTGTTATGCAGGGAAAAGTAGATCATAAGATGAAGTTTGTAGTGCCTGAGGAGATTATCTCTACCCACTACTGCGAAAAATTACCGGAAGGGTTTTCTAACCACTTATTGACGGGTGAGGACTCACTTGCTTGTAGCCCTCAACATGACCCTACTTTATTTACCGTTCATCTGCCAGAAGTCTTGGATTGGTTGCATCAGCATGATCATCCCAAGTCATTGGAGGAAGAACCTTGTCAAATTCCAGTTCTTTTGTATGATAAGCATTTGTCAATGGATCGTTTACTTTTTCATTATGACGGCACTCCTGCTTCAGCCAAACTTATTCGTAATTTCATCCAGCTATTTCAAAATAATATCAAAAACAGTCGGGCAACAATTATTTCACCTTCTTTCATTCCAAAATCTAAATTAAAAGAAGAGCAAGAGATTGTTCAATTAGTCACCGCATCAACGGAGGAGACCTCCTTCATCAAATTTAACTTCTCACGTATCGGAGATTTTTGGTCTTATGCGGTTAAACATCAGTGTACGCTATTAGTCACAACAAAAAATTACCAATCTGATTTAGCAAAGGTTCTTTTCCATTTTTACAAAGGAGGTATGTGGTATGATCGTTTGGCATTTTATCTATCTTTCTAAAATAAAAGTATGACAAAAGTCATTTTTTTGAAACAAAAATTTATAAATTAGATGAAATGAGTAACCCAGTACGATTGAAACCGATTACCGAACATCAAGCCTGTTTTCACTGTGGCGAGCAATGCACAAGCGAAATTCTCCATTTCGATGGAAAAGAGTTTTGCTGTTCGGGTTGTAAATTGGTGTACGAAGTGCTCTCTGAAAGTGAACTTTGCAGCTATTACGATATTGCTGACACACCTGGAATTAGTCAAAAATCTAATCAAGGAAAAGATAATCGGTTTGACTATTTGGATGATGCAGATATCATCGATAAGCTAGTAGACTTTAAAAATCAACAGGAAATTCACATTACTTTTTTTATCCCTTTGATTCATTGTGCATCCTGCATTTGGTTATTGGAAAATCTTCACAAACTACACTCCGGTATAGTGTCGGGTCGCGTAGATTTTATTAAGAAAAAAGTTCAGGTAAAATATAATAGTGACCAAATAAACCTGAAAGAGGTCGTTCAACTTCTTTCTAAAATTGGCTATGAACCATCCATCAATTTGGCTGATTCTGATAAAAAGAAGCCGGAAATCTCGGATAAAAAGTTGATTAAAAAACTAGCGGTTGCTGGTTTTTGCTTCGGTAATATGATGTTATTTTCCTTACCGGAGTATTTCTCGGAAGCGGAACTTTTGGGTGAAGGTTTCAAAAAGACATTTAATTACCTCAATGTATTCTTGGCATTACCGGTATTTTTCTACGCTGCTACAGATTACTATCGTTCGGCCTGGCTTTCAGTCAAGAATAGGGCCGTGAATATGGATGTGCCCATAGCGATTGGGATTGTTACCTTGTTTATCTACAGTCTCTTTGATATTTTATACTTAGGCAATGAAGGATACATGGACACCTTGGGTGGATTGTTATTCTTCCTTTTGATAGGGAAATATTATCAACAAAAAACCTACGATACCCTATCTTTTGATAGAGATTATAAATCTTACTTTCCTATCGCAGTCACTAAAGTGGTGAGAAATCGGGAAGAGGTGATTCCATTGATCAAACTTCAGGTTGGAGATATCATCAAGGTAAGAAACGAGGAATTAATTCCGGCAGACAGCATTTTATTGGAAGGGGAGGCAACCATTGATTATAGTTTTGTGACAGGTGAAGAAGTGCCCATTTCGAAGCAAAAAGGGGAGTTGATCTATGCGGGGGGAAGACAAAAGGGCAATGCCTTGACTTTGACTGTCCAAAAATCACCTTCCCAAGGGTATTTGACGGATCTTTGGAACAATGAGAGTTTTGAAAAGGATAAAATTCAAGATTTGGCATCCTTAGCTAACCGCATTTCTGGGAAGTTTACATTTATAGTAATTTTTATCGCACTCTTAGCATTTGCCTATTGGGCTTATGCGGGGCAAGTTTCTACTGCAGTGTTGGCATTTACCTCTGTATTGATCATTACTTGTCCGTGTGCTTTGGCCATGTCTACGCCATTTACTTTGGGGAATACGCTTCGAGTTTTTGGACAGGGTAAGTTTTATTTGAAAAATGCTCAAGTGATCGAACGTTTGGCTCGTGTGGACACAGTCGTTTTTGACAAAACAGGAACATTGACGGATCCTGGTAAGGCTTCGGTCACGTATTCAGGTGAGTCACTTTCCCCTGAGACACAATCCTTGATCAAGGGGATGGTCTCCCAGTCTACGCATGCTTTGAGTAATCGCATCAATTCTTGGCTCGAAGGAGTGACAGCAACTTCATTGGAACAGGTGTTGGAATTGACTGGCAAAGGACTGCAAACCATCTACAAAGGACAGCAAATTCGTTTAGGTTCGGCGGTATTTGTAGGGGCGAATACTAAGAACTTACCTAGTGGAGGTAATTTGGTGTTCCTTGCAATTGAAGAACAAGTGCTAGGGTATTTCTATATTCTTTCTGGATTGAGAGAGGGAATTGCGGAGGTAGTATCTGAGATACAGGGTCAAGCGAAAGTCCATTTGCTATCTGGGGACCAAGATCATGAGCGAGAGAATCTCCAACAAACGTTTGGGCAAGATGTGCTGATGAATTTCAATCAAAGTCCGAAAGATAAATTGACCTACATACAGCAACTCAATCAGTCAGGTGTGCAGACGTTGATGGTAGGAGATGGCCTCAATGATGCGGGGGCTCTACAGGAAAGTCAGGTAGGGATCGCTTTGACGGATAATATCACTAATTTCTCTCCAGCTTCTGATGCGATCATGGATGCCTCCATGGTGCAGAAGTTACCTCGGTTTTTGCAATTCGCTAAGACCAGTAGAAATATTATCAAAGCCAGTTTCGGCCTAAGCTTTACATACAATGTCTTTGGAGTCTTTTTCGCTGTGCAGGGCCTAGTCAGCCCGGTATTCTGTGCGATTTTGATGCCGATATCCAGCATTTCTGTGGTAGTGTTTACCACGGTTACGACTAATTATCTAGCTTACAAACGTGGGCTTAAACCAAAAATCTGGTAATCATGGAAGTAATCTTTGTGCTCATAGCCATCAGTCTTATCCTCGCAGGAACCTTTCTTTTCCTCTTTTTTAGAGCAATGAAAGGAGGACAGTTTGATGATAATCATACGCCTGCGATCAGGATTTTATTTGAGAATAAACCAAACAATAAAAATAAAGAAGTACCATCAACAAAATCGAAGTAAGTATGTCAGGAACAACTCTGGAACAGTTTAAGTACGATAACACAATTGTTAAGTACTTTGGCGTAGCCACCATAGCATGGGGCATCGTCGGAATGTTGGTTGGGGTGATAGCTGCTACCCAGCTATTTTTACCCGAAGCCAACATGGGGAATCCCTACACCACATTTGGTAGAATCAGGCCATTGCACACCAATGCTGTCATTTTTGCCTTTGTGGGTAACGCAATTTTTGCAGGAATTTACTATTCCATGCCAAGATTGCTCAAAACACCTATGTGGAGCAAAGCTTTGAGCTGGTTTCACTTTTGGGGTTGGCAATTAATTATTTTATTGGCAGCAGTTACCCTGCCTTTGGGAATTACCAGTTCCAAAGAGTATGCGGAGTTGGAGTGGCCAATTGATATATTGATTGCAGTAGTATGGGTAGCTTTTGGTGCAAACATGATTGGTTCTCTGATCAAAAGAAGAGAGAAGCACATGTATGTAGCCATTTGGTTTTACTTGGCATCCTTTGTTACAGTAGCAGTTCTCCATATATTTAATTCCTTGGCTTTGCCGGTTAGCTTTTTCAAAAGTTACTCTGCTTATGCAGGGGTGCAGGATGCCTTGGTACAGTGGTGGTATGGACACAATGCGGTAGCATTCTTCTTGACTACTCCATTCTTGGGTTTGATGTATTATTACCTTCCAAAAGCCGCTAATAGACCGGTTTATTCGTACAAACTCTCGATTATTCACTTCTGGTCCTTGATTTTCTTGTATATCTGGGCAGGACCTCACCACTTGTTATATACCTCTTTGCCTGAATGGGCTCAGATTTTGGGTGTGGTATTCTCCGTCATGTTGATTGCTCCATCTTGGGGTGGTATGGTGAATGGTCTCCTAACCTTAAGAGGTGCTTGGGATAAAGTACGTGTAGATCCTGTATTGAAATTCATGGTGGTTGCTGTGACGGCATACGGTATGGCGACCTTCGAAGGTCCTATGCTTTCTCTTAAAAATGTGAATGCCATTGCTCACTATACTGACTGGATCGTAGCACACGTGCACATCGGTGGTTTGGGCTGGAATGGTTTCTTCACCTTTGCGATGTTATACTGGTTATGGCCTAAAATGTGGAAAACCAATTTGTATTCCAATAAATTGGCGACTACTCACTTTTGGATGGGTACCTTGGGGATCATTTTCTACGCACTTCCGATGTATGTGGCAGCTTTGACGCAGTCTTTGATGTGGAAAGAATTCACAGAAGCAGGTAGATTGGCTTATCCTAACTTCCTTCAGACCGTGATTCAAATTGTCCCGATGTATATGTTGAGAGCTTTTGGCGGGTTATTATACTTGTCAGGTGTATTCTTGATGGTATATAACATGATCAAGACTGCCAAGCAAGGAACATTTATGGCTGAGGAAGCTGATGAAGCGCCTGCATTGAAGCCTCATGTGGCGCATGATGGTGAGTTTTGGCACAGAGCATGGGAAAGAAAACCAGTTTTCTTTACCGTATTGGCAACGATAGCTATCTTGATAGGTGGTGCTGTGGAGATTATCCCAACAATTTTGGTGAAGTCCAACGTGCCGACAATAGCTAGTGTAGAACCTTATACTCCGTTGGAATTGCAAGGTAGAGATTTGTATATCTCTCATGGTTGTGTAGGCTGTCACTCTCAGATGATCCGTCCGTTCCGTTCTGAAACAGAGCGTTATGGAGAGTATTCTAAAGCTGGCGAGTTTGTGTATGACAGACCATTCTTATGGGGTTCTAAGCGAACAGGTCCAGATCTACACAGAGTGGGTGGTAAGTATCCAGATAGCTGGCATTACAACCACATGGTAGACCCTACCAGCATGTCTCCAGGCTCTTTGATGCCTCCATATCCATGGATGGCAGACAATATCATGGATCACTCCATTGTTCCTGCTAAAATAAATACACTTAGAAAGCTGGGGGTTCCTTATCCAGATGGTTATGAAGAGGAAGCAAATGCCGACTTGATGGTGCAAGCAGATGGTATTGTGAAGAATCTGAAAGAGTCAGGAATTGCAGTCATGCCAGAGTCTGAAATTGTGGCTTTGATTGCCTACTTACAGCGCTTGGGTACTGACATCAAAAAGACAACCGCTTCTAACCCCTAAATAACTGAGCTATGAAAAAGGACCTTTTGAATTCTATCGAAAACATAGAAATATATCCGATCATCTCCCTCTTGATCTTTGTGATCTTCTTTGCAGGCATGTTTATATGGGTGATAACAACAGATAAGAAATATATCAATTACATGAAAGACATGCCTTTCAGTGATGAACCAGAAAAGAACAGCGACTATGAAAAAGTTTAAATTCCTTCTTATCATGATGCTTGGGTTAGCGAGTGCGCTCCCGGCATCAGCACAGACCAGTGAGATGAACTGGGTGTCTAATTTGCAAAGCCTTGATTCCAGCCAAGCAACTCTCTTAGTGATTATGGGGGTAGTACTTTTTGTAATCGTGCTCCTACTCGTATTGATGATCTACCTTATGAGTTTTATGGTGGCCGTATTCAAGAAAGAAAACCCTGCATTAGCTGCGCAACCTACATGGTGGGATGAGTTTAAACTCAAGTACATCGTAGGTAAAATGAAGCCGGTAGGAGGCAAAGAAGAAAAAGAATTGATGCTAGATCACTCTTATGACGGTATTGTAGAATTGGATAATCACATGCCTCCATGGTTAGCAAATGTATTTTACATCACCATTGCTTTTGCGGTTGTTTACTTTACGTACTACAGTGTTTTAGGACTTGGAAAAACTCAATTAGAGGAATATGCAGAAGAGCAGCGAGTGGCGGCTATCAAGATAGAGGCATACAAAGCAACACTTGCTAATTTGATTGATGAAACCAATGTGGAGTTTGACGAAAGTGCAGCAGCGCTAGCAGCTGGTAAAAGCATCTATTCGGCCAACTGTGCAGCCTGTCACGCAGCAGATGGTGGAGGAGGAGTTGGACCTAACTTTACAGATGAGTACTGGATTCATGGAGGAAGTATCAATGATATCTTCCGCATCGTGAAATATGGTGTACCTGCCAAAGGGATGATTCCTTGGCAAGACCAACTGAGTCCAGAAGAAATGCAACAGGTATCAAGCTATATCAAAACCTTGGTAGGAACTACACCGGCAAATCCTAAAGCTCCCGAAGGAGAGCTGTATAGACCAGCCGCTGAGGAAGAAGCAGAAGTGGTATCAGACGAGGCAATTGCTGAAGCTATCTGATACCATACAAAGTATCCCGATGGCCAAGTAGTGCCATCGGGATCCCTAATTGTCCCACACCACCACAACTGAGACAATTTAAATATTACACCAGTTTATCATGAGCAAAATTAATCCGAGTCTTGACCCCGAAAAATTCAGAGATTCCTTAGGTACGGTCAGTGCCGAGGGGAAGCGTAACTGGATTTACCCCAAAAAAGTAAGCGGTAAGTTCTACCAATGGAGAACCTATCTTTCTTGGGTGTTGCTCGCTATCTTGTTTATTGGCCCATTTATCATTGTAGATGGGAGACCATACATGCTTTTCAATATTTTTGAGCGGAAATTCATCATATTTGGGGCTGCTTTTTGGCCTCAGGATACGCATATTTTGATCTTTTTGTTATTGATATTCTTTGTCTTTATCATTCTCTTTACAGCTGTTTTTGGGCGTATATTTTGTGGATGGGCCTGTCCTCAAACCTTATTTATGGAGATGGTTTTTCGAAAAATCGAGTATTTGATCGAAGGAGATGCTAATCAGCAACGAAAACTAAATGAAATGCCATGGAATGGAGAAAAAATCTGGAAAAAAGGACTGAAGATGTCTATTTTCACATTGATTTCCTTGGTAATTGCACATTTGGTGATGGCCTATCTTATTGGCATTGATCAAGTCAAAGAAATTGTATCCCAGCCACCTAGCGAACACATGGCAGGCTTTATTGGGTTGATGGCATTTACTGGTGTGTTCTTATTCGTGTTTTCATGGTTTAGAGAGCAAGCTTGTATTGTAGTGTGTCCTTATGGGCGTTTGCAGGGAGTATTACTTGATGCCAACTCCATCAATGTAACCTATGACCACGTTCGAGGCGAACCTAGAGGGATGATACGAAAAAATAAAGTGGAAGAACAACCCAAGGGAGATTGTATTGATTGCGGACTTTGTGTGCAAGTATGCCCAACTGGAATAGATATCCGCAATGGAGTTCAGATGGAATGTGTCAACTGTACTGCTTGTATCGATGTATGCGATGAGGTGATGGTGAAAGTAGAAAGACCCAAAGGGCTGATTCGCTATGCCTCTGATAATAGTGTCATTGAAAAAACACAAAAGCTGATTACCCCAAGAGTCCTCGGGTATGTTGCTGTGTTGGTAGTACTGATAGGAGCCTTTATTACCTTGTTGGCAACCCGAGAAGACCTACATGCAACTGTTACTCGATTCAGAGGGATGACCTATCAAGAAAGAGAAGGTGGTCAGGTCAGTAATTTGTATGAGGTGACATTTATCAATAAAACCTTCAAAGATCAAGTGGTGGAAATTCAAACGGAAGACAATGACTTTCTAGTTGAAGTGATCGGAGACCAAAACTGGCACTTGGGAGGACAAGCGAAATTTGAAGGAAGGTTCTTCTTGGTAAAAGATCAGCAAAAAATCAATAGAAACCAGGAGGATGTCGTGCTCTTACTCTTACAAAATGGAGAAGTAATTGACAGGATTGAGACGAGCTTTGTAGCACCGGTTAGGTAGAAGCGAGAGACGAGATGCGAGAGTTTAGAAACGAGAAGCGAGATGCGAGAGTTTAGAAGCGAGAATCAAGAATCAAGAGGCAAGATGTAAGAGTGTACCAAGAACTAATTAAGGAATCATGTAAAAAAAAGAATAACCGTATTTCAACCACTAACGAAACCGTTGACTGTCGACAGTGGACCGAGGACCTCTAACCACTGGCTTCGGCTCCGCTCAACCAACAATAACTCAATAAACCAATCACTAAGATGTACCAAGTACCAAGTACGAAGAACCAAGAAGGGATTCAGGAAATAAAAAAGAATAATCGTATTTCAACCACTAACGAAACTGTTGACCGTCCACAGTGGACTGTTGACATCTAACATCTAACAACTAATCACTCAATAAACCAATCACTAATCACTAACTCACTATACCAATGGACTGGGGAAAAGGAATCATATTAACATTAACTGCTTTTGCTGGGATAATTATCAGCATGGTGGTGATTTGTGTGCGTCAGGATGACATACACTTAGTTACGCAAAATTATTACGAGGAGGAAATCAAATATCAGGATCAGATTGATAAAATGATTAATGCTAATCAATTGGACTACGAGGCAATGGCATATGATGCACAGCGTCGGTTGATAGAACTAAATCTTCCAAAAGGCTCCAAAGGTACTTTACATTTATTTAGACCATCCGATGCACGATTGGATCAAAAGTTGGATTTCGATATTCAGGATGATGAAGCCAATGCCATCAATTTGAGTGAGTTGAAGCCTGGTTACTGGAAGATCAAAATGACTTGGGTGGAGGACGAAACTTCGTATTATCTGGAGAAAAAAATAAACATCTGATGATCTGGACGGCATTTTTACTGGGGTTTTTTGGGTCTTTTCACTGCTTAGGTATGTGTGGCCCCATCGCTTTGGCTGTTTCGGCCAAGGATAACTCCCGGTTTATTGCCAATAAAATTATCTATAATCTTGGGAGAACTCTTACCTATGCTGCGCTTGGTGCAGTGATAGGCTTGGTAGGATTTTCTTTGGCTTTAGCGGGCATCCAACAGTGGATATCCATAGGGATGGGAGTGCTCATTTTGCTGATGGCATTTTTTTACAAGCGATCTGAGCGCTATATCACCCAATCTGGCTTGTTTGGTTTGGTCAATCAACTGAAATCTAAGCTTGGTTTTTTCCTAAAAAGGGGAGGAACACAAGCATTTTTTGCTTCGGGTTTGCTCAATGGATTACTGCCCTGTGGTATGGTATACATTGCCCTGATTGCCTCTTTGGCTTTGCAGAGTCCTTGGGAAGGCGCTCTGTACATGTTCTTTTTTGGGATAGGCACAATCCCCATGTTACTGGCAGTGATGTTATCCGGTAAGGTCCTCCCCTTAGTGTGGCGGGAACGCTTTGTGCGGAGTGTTCCTTATTTTGCCATGTTTATTGGTATTTTGTTTATCGTCCGAGGTCTAGGGGTTGGTAATCAATGGAGTCCTAAGCCGCCTGTAGTGGAGGTTGATGGAACAGTTACGGAGATGACGGTGTGTCATGGGGATTAAAAAAAGCCCCAATTTCTCAGGGCTTTTTTAGTGGTTAGGCTGGGTTGAACTGTCAAATTGCTTTACTAAAGCTGAATCTTTCTTGGTTTCTTGCTTGCATTCGTAAATCAAACACCATACAGATATTGCGCAAGAAGGGCAAACCTGCGGGTAGTACCTCAATACCGGAGGCATCAAAGGCGATCAGTCCTTCCTCTCTGAATGTTTTGAGCTTTTCCCAATTTCTCTTTCCTAACAGGGAGTAATAACAAAAATTCCAAGAGGCTTGCTGATTGCATATCAGTTGTAAGATCAAATTTCTATTGTCTATGTCTTCTGAACTCATACAGTGTCCTTTGCTAATAGCAAAATGGCCGGAAGCTATTTGTTCTTTGTAAAGATCGATTTCCTTGACATTCTGCGCATATGCATAGTACACATCTGATATAGAGCTATTTCCTAAGCCGATTAATATCCGCGATGGGGATGTGGTGTAGCCCATGAAGTTTCTATGCAGGGTTTTGGTCAATTTGGCAATATAAAGTGGGTCTCGAGGCAAAGCAAAATGATCCATGCCGATTTCTACGTACCCCATACCAGCCAAAATCTCCTTTCCTTTTTCATATAGGTTTCGCTTTTCTGATTCCTTTGGGAGAAATTGTTCGAAGCTTTTCTGAGCGGGAAATGACTGGGGCAAGTGAGCATAGCTGTAAAAGGCTATCCTGTCAGGCATTAGCTCAGCTACCTTTTCAAAGGTGGCTGCGATGGTCTCTGTCGTTTGATGGGGTAACCCATAAATCAAATCAAAATTCACCGAAGTATAGCCGATTTCTCGAGCTACGTCCGTTGCCTCTTGTACCCGCTCAAAGGGTTGTATTCGATGAATCGCTTTTTGTACTTCTTCATTGAAGTCCTGAATGCCGTAACTCACCCTTCTGAAACCTAGGCCAAACAATACTTGCAAGTGTTCCCGCGTGGTATTATTGGGATGCCCTTCAAAACTGAATTCTGCATCGTCCATCGGAAGGCTGCTATTGATGATAAAGCTGAGCATTTCCTGAAGGGATTCCGGTGAAAAAAATGTTGGGGTACCACCACCCAAATGGATTCCTTTCAGTTTGGGTTGCTCTCCAAGTAAGTTGAGGTAAGCATCCCATTCGTTCATGATGGCTGTAATGTAAGGTGTTTCTACTGCATGGTTTTTGGTGATTCGCTTGTTACAGCCACAGTAAGTACATAAACTTTCGCAGTAGGGAAGGTGGATGTATAAGGTGATACCATCTTCCTCTCCAAAGCTATTGTAGGCCTTTTGAACAAATCCTCTCCAACTGGTAGGTGTTAGGTCATCTTCCCACAAAGGAACAGTTGGGTAAGAAGTATAGCGAGGTGCTGGAACGTTATATTTTTGGATTAAATCGATCGTAGGAACTGACATAGGCCATTTTTATTTCCTACAAATTTCAAACAATTTCAATAGCAATTAGCTGATGAAAATCCCAAGTAAACCTGATAAAAATCAGGTTTTCAAAGAGGCCCCTGTTATTAGGCCTCTTTGAATTCTACTTTTGAAATGATATCGTAAGTCAAATGAATCATGATGGCAGTCACCAAACTCATGCCTATAGCCATCCCTAACATAGCGTAAACGAATTTTTGGCTGATGATAAACGTCAGGACACCGACTCCTACCGATGGTAAAACCCCAAATAAAATAACTCCGAAAATGATCAGGGGACGAATGAGTTTGCGGTCCCATCCTTCTTCAAATCCTACATGTGTCACAAGTGCAACGGAAAATCCAGTGACATAATACATCAACAAGACAAGTGGGAAGATAAGTACCAAGCCCCAACTTAATTGTCCAATGAGCACAGTTGGCACGATGAGGGCCAAGGAAAACAGGAAGGTCTGTATCAGATCCAAGCGGATCATGTTCCAGAACTTGGATGTCCATGAGGCAGGAATCAAGATGAAGTAAGGCTTTTTCAAATCACCAATATTGGTCCTTCCCATTCCAGAAAAGAAATAAATGACCAATAAAAAGATCATATAGCCATAGACGACTTTGTGTGAAAACCAATCAAAGTGAGAAAGCCCTGCCATGACTACGGCAATACCTGCAAAGGCTAGAGCATACACACCAAAAAGAGGATGAAAATCCTGTCGGCTTGCATGTACGTAGTTTCTCCAATACAAGGCAGTAGCTCCCGTTCCAAAGTTTTTGAGATCTAGCTTCTTCTTGGTGTTTAAACTCATCGCTGACTCGGAAGCCTCTTGTTTTTGCGCTTTTTCTTTAACTTCTTCGTTGGATTTGGTGGATTCTAAAACATCTTCGTAATAGTAGCCCGAGTGGTAAATGACCTGTTGGACTATGAGTAGGAAAATCAAGATGTATACTGTAACGAATCCACCTGCTATCCAAAGGCTTTCATGCCCTAGATAGGTGACGATTCCTCTACTCCAACCTACCAACGGGAAAAAGTCAAACCAGGGAGAACTGATCCATAGAAACATCCCCTGCCAAAATTTTTCAGCGAGTAATCCAGGAATCAGAATGAGGAGCGCTAGTGAAAGTCCTAGACCAAAAATCAGACCTTTGATGGTCGGTAAAATATGATATTTAGTATTTAAGGTATAAATTAAAAACCGTACCGGTGAAAGGATGAAGAAAAATAATGTAAAGCCTAAAGACATAATCAGAATATTGCCTACAGTCAGCTCAAATACATCGTTGAGTTGGGCTGTACTGTACACGACAAACAAAATAGAACCACCCAACGCAGGGATGATGGATCGGACCATGTAGTACAATAAAATATTGGCAGGGACAACAGGACCTGTGAAAAGTAGATTCACATCAGCCATGCTAAAAAAACTGATATTCTTTTTAGTTGCCTTGTAGAGTTGGAACATTAAAAAAATCAAGGCGATAAGTGTCAGTCCTCCTTTGATATTGATGAGTTCATAGTTGACTTCTGATAGCTGATCGGATACTTGATCCAAATCATTAGTATTAACAGAGGAGGATTTTTTTCCTCGGTTGAAATAGAAAAAGCTGAAGTAGCCTACGATGAAGATATAGGGTAAAAGACGTGCTGGATTTTTTAAAATCAGCTTGATATTATTTAAGACAATATACCAGTCTTTGCGAAGTAATAGTTTGATCTCATTCATCTTTTGTCAGTTCTAAAAATAGATCTTCTAAACTAGAGTCTTGACTTTGGCTAAAGGTTGTTTTTAAATTAGTCAAGGTGTCGTTTCCGATGATATTGCCATCTTTCATGATCATGATTCTATCAGCTATGGTCTCCACAGAATCTATCAGGTGAGTGCTTACCAAAATGGTTTTCCCACTTTCTTTAAGCTCTTTGAATATTCGCTTGGTATTCTTGATTGCTTTAGGATCGAGCCCAATCATCGGCTCATCAAAAAATAGCACTTGAGGCTCGGTTAGTAAAGCACAGCAAATAGATACTTTTTGCCTCATCCCTTTGGAAAGGTCTCTGCCTAGCTTGTCTTTTTTATCCGCAAGTTCATACACTTCCATCCAATGTTCAGCTTTTTCTTTCCAATTGGGGACATTGTAGGCTTGCGCAATGAATTGCAGGTGCTCCCAAGTAGTCAACAAATCATATACGTGAGGGGTCTCTGGGATATAAGAAAACAGTTTTTTGGCATTTACGGACAAGTGATCGTGTCCACCGATGTAAATTTCACCAGCTGTTTTCCTAAGGAGCCCGACAATACATTTCATGGTGGTGCTTTTACCAGCACCATTTGGACCCAATAGTCCGACTACTTCCCCTCCTTCTAATGAAAAAGTAATGTTATTGACAGCATTTTGTTTCCCGTATTTCTTAACCAAATCTATGACTTGAAGCATGCCTGCATTTTTTTATAAATTTCAATTCCCCAATATTAATCTTTTACCAAGTATTTACCCACTTAGTTCTATTATTTTCCTAATTTTATCAAAGAAAATAATCAAACTATACCATGAGAAAAATCATATCATCCACCATAATCGCATTGATGATGTGCGTAGGTTCAATAATGGCCCAAGAATCTGGAAAATTTCGTGTTGGATTCGATCTGGGAATGGCAGTTCCTCAGGGAGGTGGTGCAGGACTCGGATTTTACCTAGAACCGAAGTTTAACTTGAATGAACGCATGAACATAGGGATTCGCTATGGGGGTGCAGCAACCTTTAGAAATATAGAGTTGAATCAGTCCACATCAGATGTGCGGGCAGAAGTAGGGGCTACCGGAACCTTAGGTCTTACATTTGACTACTACTTTATTAATGGAAGTAAATTTGTTCCGTTTGTTGGTGGCGGTATTGGCTACTACGGTTTTGCGAATATAGAAGTTGATTCAAGTGTTATTTCTGATGATACGATGCTAGATACTTCCATGGCCATAGCCCCAATGATTCGTGGTGGGTTTGAATTTAGAAAACTTAGAGTTTCTTTAGATTATAATATTTTACCAAGTTCAGAACTTGTGAATATGCAAAATCAACGCGTTGGAATTGTGGCGAATTCGTATTTGGGGGTCACCCTTGGTCTGTATGTAGGTGGAGGTAAATGGTAAATATTTAACCTTCGAATGCTTCTTTCGTCAAATCTTCAAACAAGATATAGGTAGCATAAAAGGTTAAGGGAATCGTGATAATCAGACCTAGAAAATAAAGCAGTGCACCTGCAATATTTAACCCAATGAATATTAATGTGAGTAGGAAGAATTTAAGCCATTTTCCTGTGATGAGCTTACGGCTTTCTTCTAGGGCTTGCCATGCATTCATTCCTCCAAAGATACTCATCAATACAGCAAAGTTATAGCTCACCATCAAATAGATACCAGGTATGATGAGCAAGAGTAAACCTATGGCAGTAAGTGCTTGTCCTAAAAGCCAAATCAAAACAATTGGAGTATAGAAGGCAAAACCTCCATAGAAGTGCCCATAATGTACAGGTAGACCTTGATTCAGTTTATTTGCTACTAGGTAAAATCCAGAGAAAAGAGGAGGGAAAAGTAAGATGGAAACAACTAAACTAGCTTGTGGTAAATATTGAAAAGTCAACAAATGAATGGATAGAATCAACATGGTATAGGCAGCGCTGTTGATAGCTTGTTTTTTAAACATCAACCAAGCACGTCCTAAAATGTCTGCGATATCGAAGTCATATCCTCGCTCTCGTATCGCTGCTAACTTTTCTTGATACATATATTTTGCAAAAGGAAGGCAGTATATCTTCACATACACTGCCTTCTTACTTTAGATATTCGGTTGAATTATTTCGTCATTGCTTCCAAGATATCATGCTTCGTGACTATGTGAATCCCATGTTGCTCATCACGCACGAGTACAGCTTTTTCTTTCTCCAACATAGAAGATAATACATCCAAGGTACTATCCAATGCAACAAATTTCATAGATCCTTCCATTACTTCTGATACATCGGCATCTTTGAGTGCTGGGTTTTCTATAATCTTGTTGAGAAGCTTGCTATCTGTAATGCTACCGATGACATGGCCGTTTTCCATCACTGGAATTTGTGATACGGATTTTGTATTCATCAGGTTGATAGCTTCTTTTACGGAGTCTCCCTTTTTAGCAGTTACTAGCTGATAACTTCCATTTCTGGACGCAATGATTTCTCTTGCTGTACCAAAGGATTTGTTTTCTAGGAATCCGTGGTTTCGCATCCAGTCATCGTTGTAGATTTTGCCCAAGTAGCGCGTACCATGGTCGGGCAAGATGATGACCATTCTATCCCCTTCTTGTAGGTGTACTTTGGCATATTCCAAGGCGCCATGAACAGCAGATCCACAGGACCAACCTACAAAAAGTCCTTCCTCACGGGATAGTCTTCGAGTCATAATTGCAGCATCCTTATCGGTAACTTTGATGAAATGATCTATCATGTCGAAATCTACATTCTTAGGAAGAATGTCTTCACCTATACCTTCGGTGAGGTATGGGTAGATTTCATTTTCGTCGAAAACACCTGTTTCCTTGTATTTTTTAAAGACCGATCCATAGGTGTCAATTCCTACGGTTACGATGTTTGGGTTTTGTTCTTTTAAAAATTTGGCTGTCCCACACATAGATCCCCCAGTTCCTACACCGGCAGCATAATGCGTAATTTTACCCTCGGTATCTTTCCAGATTTCAGGTCCAGTTGTCTCATAATGTGCCACTGCATTCGAGAGATTATCGTACTGATTGGGATAAAAAGAATTGGGGATATCTTGATTGAGTTTTCTTGCAACTGAATAATAGGAGCGAGGATCCTCCGGAGATACATTAGTTGGACACACAATCACCTCTGCACCAACAGCTTTCAAGATATCAATTTTTTCTTTGGATTGCTTATCTGCCATGGTGAAAATACATTTGTAGCCCTTGGCAATGGCAGCTAAAGCTAACCCCATTCCTGTATTTCCACTGGTGCCTTCGATAATAGTTCCACCAGGCTGTAAAATGCCTGCTTTTTCCGCATCTTCAACCATTTTGATGGCCATGCGGTCTTTCATCGAATTACCTGGATTGAAATATTCTACTTTTACAAGTATTTCACCTTTAATCCCTTTGTTCAATTTATTGAGCCGAATCAATGGAGTATTACCAATCGTCTCAATGATGGAATTATAAATCATAACTATTTGGATTTCTAAGGTCGCAAGTTACAAATAATTTCAACCTTTCCCTTGCTTAGAGGATGGAACCCAAAGAATATTCTGTTTACTTTTCTCCAACGGTGCTTAGAGGAATAGCAAACTCATCAATCAAAGCAACAGCTCCGTGAATACCTGTTTCATCCAAGTCTGATATGAGGATTTTTAAATTTTTGCTTACCGATGGATATTTGAAAGTAGTGATAGAAGCCAACATGCTTTTTTCAAATAAAGGATAAGCCTTTCTGATGGATCCTCCTAAAAGGATTGCTTGTGGGGCTAAGGTGTATAAAATATACTTGATCAGCTCCCCTAGATGATGCCCATAGTCTTGAAATGCTTGAATAGCTACCTGTTCCCCATTTAAGGCTTTTTTTGCCAAAGCTTTCGGTTTTGACCCATAGTAATGGATAAAAAACTTGCTACTACAATAAAATTCAAAATCTTTATCCAGATAAGGAATTGAACACCATTCTCCCGCAGCACAATTAAACCCATTGTATAAGTGGCTATTGGCGATGATACCCGCACCTAATCCCGTGCCGAGTGTAATCCCTACTACATGTTTAAATTGACCTGCTTTTCCAAACTTATATTCCCCTAAAACGTAGCAATTCGCATCATTATTGATAAAGACAGGTCTATTGAAGCGAGCTTGCAGAAAATCTCTCAAATGTACTTTTTGGAAAGAAGGGATGTTTGAGAGATTGAGCACAATGCCATCTTCGGTGTTGATTAGACCTGGAATTCCTATGCCAATTGCAAAAAAATCGTGATGTATATAGGATTCAATGATATCAGAAATAGTCTCTAAGATGTATTCCTGTGTCTCCATGGCCGGAGTGGGGCTGCTTCGGATATCTATCAATTGATTACCCACCAAGACACCTGTCTTGATGTTAGAGCCTCCTATATCTATACCTAAAATAGGTCTTTCGGTTTTGAGCATAAAACAAATTTCAATGATAAAAACTGGAAGAGGCTACAGTGGACTTACATAGCCTTTTCGGACAGATTTGATAGTGGTTTTTATATCATACCCTCAATTGACTTTTCTAGTTCCCTAGCGTGGGCTAAAAATTCCTCAACATTCATGTCCTTGAAGAATAATAAACCATGACTCGAACGCACTTTTGCTGTTTCATGCAAATAGAAATAGTTTTTACCTAAGAGTAATTGGATGTCGCTGAGTTGACTAACCCATACTCTCTTGGCTACGGTAGAAAACTTCCCATTGTGTGAATAGCTAGGGAAAGAAGCATTTACTTGAGAAAGGTAACAGTTGCTAAAGGAATCTTCCATAACAGACATGTCGCCCAACGATACTGGTACGATGACATTGGCTTCATGAGGTTCAAATTTAAACCAAACGTTTCTGTATCCAATGATCCTTAGATCGCTTAAATCTTTTTCTTCTCCCCATTGTCTAACTGCTTCTGCGGTTGCTTGCAATACTTTGTAATGGGTGTCTGGTCCTGAACCTTCCGGATCCAGGGTCAGGCTAATTTTTGTAGGGTTGACCTGTCTGAAAAGGCTGACGATGGGTTCGACATCACGTTTCTTATCGGGTTGTTCAGTAAAGATATCGCCTGTATAAAACCCTAGCCTTAGATGGTGTACATTTTTAACTTGTACTCCGAAATGTGCCCAAACCAATTCTTCTTCAAACTCTCGGATCATTCCTTTGAGTTTTTGTATTTTGGATGGATTTTTCTCTCCATCATAGCTGTTTCTAAGGATGCTGATGACATCATTGATAGTTTCCCTGAGCTGTTGCTTATTTTTTACTTCGAAGATGTCAACTAAAGCGCGGATTACCCGGTGGCTGAGACCACGTGCACGTCCGGCTGGGTCTTCTGCTGCTACCTTTGTTAAGTAATGGTATACATCTTTATCAGTTTTGAGCTTATAGCCTATTCTAAAAAAGTCCTCATAATGGACCATCTGTATTTCTCCATTATCCAATAGTTTTTTAGTATGGAGCAGAGTTTCTATAACAAAGGTATTGGTAACTGCGGTAAAGCCAGATGTCAGAACTGAAAAATGGGCTTCATTGCTATTTTCACTTAATTGATTGGTGATATGTGGCAAAATTCCCAAGGAAATATCATCATGGTGAGGTCCCGTGTGAAGAAGGACTTCATTTTTTTCTTTGCTTATTCCTTTATTGATCTTTGCAATCATGCTGTCCATCACCTGTGTGACGGTGTTTTCGGATAAATCGGGAATTTTTGAAGCATAGCGGTCATTTTTTAGATCTTCCAGCTTTAGCCGCTGGCCATATTTTTTCAGCTTTTTACACAGTTCAAGTACTGCTCGCTCAGTTTTTTCCCAAGTCCATTCTCCTTGAAAATAGTAAGCATCCACAGAGTCATTTAAGCGAACAGCTGCTCCCTTGGTAAGGTAAAAACGGCCATTTTTCAATTTCTGTAAGACTGTGGCCGGGTAGATATTGGTCAGATCTTCTTCCAAAGAGTCCTTGACTATCTGAGCCTTGGCTTCCCCAGCTGCAATAATTATCCCAACCGCATCTTTATTGTAAACAATAGTATCTAAACCTATAGTAATAACGAGACGGTTAGCTGAAACTTCAATGCCCCCTAAATCCCCAGCAGCTACTGCCTGTGTCTCAAAATTGGTTTCTGTCAAGCGTGTGGTAGAGAATAGGTGAGACCCTCTTGTATTGAATGCAATGTGGCCATCAGGTCCTATCCCACCCAAAAAGAAACCGATTCCACCTTTATCACGAATGCGCTGTTCGTATTCTCCACACCATTTGTCTATCAAATAGATAGATTCTTGTTGGAGCTTTTCCAGGGGTGTTTGAGCTTCTCTAAATCGTAAAGATAAATCTACTTTTAAGTCAGGAAATATGTCTCGATAGTGCTTTCCTTCTGCCAGAGGAATTTCATCTGAGTTGATCAGAATTGCCTTTGCTTTACTCAATCCAAACCCCTCCAAATAAAATTTATTTACATAATCAAAAAAGCTATTTTTTTGCTTAGAAGAAATGGGGTAAAACTCATCTATTTGAACAAATGTTAAGTCTTTTAAAATGGGCTTTGGGGTGTTTTCAAGTCCGTATTGTTTTCGAATATCTTTCCCGCGCTTGCTGTCCCAGTTTTCCAATAAATACTGTGTCCATTTGATAAAGTATTCGGGAGTTTTTCCTGTAGGTAAACTGATGACACCTTCTGGATTGGCTGCCACCCATTCCAAAAACCGGCATGCAGTCATCAACCCAAGTTTAGGAAAATTATCAACTACTAAATAGGGGATTTTTGTGCTGATTTTTTCAACACCTGATTCTCTTTGAAATGCTTTCTCTACTTCGGATAGTGGATAATTGCTCAGCATAATTTCTGGTTTTGTTGATTGGCTAATTTCTCACACAAAATAAAAAAACTTTTCTCTAAAAACGCAAACTTTATAGAAAAAATTAAAAAAGATATTTTACGATTTGTTAAAATATTGTATTTGTAAAAACTACTTTCACCTTTAGCTGAAATGATTTTATAACTTTGAAGATTTCCACGAGAGTGACTAGTTGTACTTTGGTTAATTCTTGAACGTTGATAAAATTATCTGCAACCTGCCCATTTTTAATAAGTTGAACAGCCTGTTTTTCTAATCTTAAGGCCATTAAATAGTAGTATGCATGATCTAGTTCTTGTGCTTCTTTATGAGAAAATACATTAATGGATTCGAGTAATTCAATCCGTTTACCAGTATTGGTTTCCTCTATTCCGTTTTTTAAAGCAAAGACCCGTACGAGGTCCACTAGTGGATTCATCATTTCTTTGCTATTGATTTTCTTCTCTCCATCAATTTTGATGGTTTTGATGCCTTTGAAGATTGTTAATGGGGGATTGTACTTGAGTGCATTTTCTCCCATGTGTACCCAAAATCGTTCACCTGCTTGGCTAAGTAATTGATTGGTATAAATTTTTAATTCTTCAAGTAATGAAAAATCCCCATAAATCGCTCTACAGTCAAAAAAGGTCGCATATTTCATAATGGTTTCTTCAGTAGATTCTTGAATCCAAGCTTCGTAATTTCTTTTCCAGTGGCTCAGAGAATGAGTCCACTTGGGGTTTTTGGCCATGAATCCCCCTTTACAAAAATCTATTCCGATTTCATTTAATTCGGTAGATATGCGATCGGCAAATGAAAGAAAGTATGCCCGTACTTCTTCCCGATGTTCGTTGGCTTTGTCTTCGTAGATAATGGCATTGTCTTGATCTGTTTTCAGTGTTTGTTCTCCTCTTCCTTCCGATCCTAGCACAAAAAAAACAAATTGAGCTGGAGGCGATCCCATTTCATGAATAGTGTTTTCAATTACACGAAGCGTGATAGTATCTGCAATGCTGGTAATGATTTGATTGATGATGGATGCCTTGAGCCCTTGCTGTACCAGTCGATTGACAAGATGAGGTACTTGCTTCCACTTTTTTCTCAATTCATAGGTGTCCAATGCTTGCCTGACAGATTGGATAAAAATAAAGGGACTGTTAGATTGCTCCATCAGAATTTTGGTTCGGCTGATCCAGCCTATGAAAGATTCTCCGTTTTTTACTAAAAGGTAGCGGGTTTTAGTCTGAAACATTAACAGCAAGGCTTTGTAGAGATATTCATATTGATCAATACTGATGATATTATCCTCCATAATTGAGGAAATGGGATGTTCTGAACTGATTCCTTTGGCCAGAACGTTATCTCTTAAGGTAATATCTGTAATGTATCCAACTAGTTTTTCTGACTCATCTTTTACAAAAAGTATAGATATTTTTTCTTGAGCCATGAGTACCGCTGCTTGCTGAATACTGCTGTCGGTCTTGGTAGTTGTAATACCATGATAGTGAAGTTCGCTGAGTTTTCGCGAAAAAAATTGCTCAGAAAAAGAAGCGTTCAAGGTACTCATATTATTTTCAACTGGAGGTTTTTGATTAAGTCAGCATACAAAAGCTTACTCAAAAATAAAGAGACCAAATACGAATTTGGTCTCTTTATAATTTCTAGTGCTGGGTAATTTACTATTTAAACTTTTTTAACGTTTATAGCATTCAGGCCTTTTTTGCCGTCTTTTACATCGTAAATTACTTTGTCATTTTGCGCTACTTTGTCAACTAAACCTGTGGCATGGACAAAGACATCGGATTGAGATTCATCATCTACAATGAATCCGAACCCTTTTGCTTCATTGTAGAATTTTACTGTTCCGGTAAGCATGATAAATTGGATAAATATGTGGTTAAATGCCTTATAAATGTAAATAATGAATTTTAAAATTCAAACAAAAATTTCGTTAAATTGCTTACATGAAAAAACTTGTACTCGTAAGACATGCGAAGTCATCGTGGGACAACCCCACTTTATCCGATCATGCAAGGCCTTTAGCTTCGAGGGGTTTAAGAGATGCACCCTTGATGGGCAAGCGGATAAAGAACAACAGTATCCTTCCGGATTTGATCATTTCTTCTGATGCAGAACGAGCCAAAGAGACGGCATTTGTGTTTGGTGAAATCTTGAAATATCCAAAGGAGAAAATTGTACTGACCAAGAACTTGTATCATGCAGCAACTTTTGAAATCATTTCAGTGATCCGGTCAGTGTCCTCAGATGTGGAGGTGTTGTTTATTTTTGGCCATAATCCTGGTATGAATGAATTGATGTGGAAGATGGGAGGTAAGCTGGATAATCTACCAACCACAGGGATCTTTGCTGTGAACGCCACCATAACTGATTGGAAGGATTTTGAGACCAGTAAGGTGGAGTTTTGGTTTGAGGATTACCCGAAGAAGTTTTGATTGAAATGTCAGATTTCATTTCCAATTTGAAAGTAAAGAATAAAAGTTTCATGGTCAATCGTGTATTTGTTGAGTGTGCTTCCTTTTATCGAAGTTCTATTTTTTACTACAAAATTGCTTTAAACTTTATGTTTAATGATTTTTTTGTTATGTTGGACTATTGATAATTTTTATGGCTATCTCATATGAATACGAAAGAGTTACAATTTCCTGTTTACATCCCTAAAAAATCATTAAAGGGTCAAGTAAGACTATTGGTGGGTTCATTGATTTTGGAGTTAAATAAAAAATTGAAAACACGACTTGAGCGTGGGGAACATCCTCAGGGGAAGCTGGAAAGATGGGCGTTATCTGCTTTAATTATCAATCTAGAAAAAAAACAAGATTTAGATGGCTTAGCCAATTTACACGCAAAATTATGGTCTAACCCACAATATTTGTCATACTATGATCAAATAGTAGATAGAAATAAAAGGGGTTTTGCGATGTTAAAAGAAGAGTTGTTGGCAGCATTGTCAACTCTGACCACCGGAACTCACACAATTAACAGGTTGGTTGAGTTTGGTTGTGGTAATGGTTGGCTACTTAATCAGCTCTCCTACATTCCTGAACTTCATGCGATCAACGAATTTGTGGGATTAGATATTAATGACTCTCAGATCAATAAGAATAGAAAAGCTTTTGAAGAAAACGGTAAGCTGAAGTTTATACATGGAGATATCACTGCTATGCTGAAAGAAGATTTGGGAGAGAGAACTGTTTATTTTACTTTTGGAGGAGTATTGGAGTATCTTAATGGAAAACAGTTTGAAGAATTGATACAGTTAATAGCAGATAAGAAAAGTTCTGCATTAATGTTTTTTGAGCCTATTGAGGATGCACAGGCATTGGAAAGTCAAGATCAGACCAAAGTATTTGGAGTTGAATTAAGCTTCAGTCATCCTTATTCTAACCTGATTCGAAAAGGTGGATTTCAAATCGTAGTTTTTAAAACCATTTATTGGATAGGGGGGGATTGGGTATTTGTGGTTGCTGCAAAAAATTAAACCTAGGCGAACGTATTTACCTACATACTTAGTGTTATTTTTTAAATAAAGAAAAATCATTTTCATATATAAATATTTGTTTTATATTTTTCAAATTGTATTTTTGATTATATTCTTTCAGGGTAATTATGAGTTTTTTACATATATATTTCCAGAAATCGGTAAGTAGCTTTCCAGAAAGGAAGGCCTTGGTTTTAGGTGAACAATATTTGACTTTTCATAGTCTTGATGAAAAATCAAAATTTTTTGCAAGTCAAATCCATTCAAAATATGGTGAGGGAAATATAATTGGCTTAAGTGGTACCAAAAACTTAAACATGATAGTAGCGCTTTTAGCTATTTTCAGGTCGGGAAATGCGTATCTTCCATTGGATCCAACTTTCCCCAAGTCTAGGCTTCAAGATATGATTACTACTGCACAACTCAGTACAGTAATATGTCAAAACGATGAAATAAACCTATGGACGGATTTAGAATTAACCGCGTTTCCAGTTCCAAAAGAAATGACTACGGTTGAATTTGAGGACAAATTTTTTCCTTTAGCGGCAGTCTTGTTTACCTCAGGGTCCACAGGTAAGCCAAAAGGGGTGAAATTACTCCATAAAGGATTACATGGACATATCGAAAATAAATTAAACATAGGGAAGCAAATCTTTGAACTTTGTTCTGAAAAGATTTTTAAATTTACTCAGTTTGCTCATATTGGTTTTGATGCTTCTATCAAAGAAATTTTTGAATGTTTCGCAGTAGGTGGGGAGCTTCACTTATTAGGTGATGAAGTGAGAAAAGATTCTTGGGAGTTTTTAAAATACCTAAAGAGTCAATCCATTAATTCAATAGATATACCTATTGCAACGCTTACTTTATTGGTTGAAGAGGTGCTCAAGCAAAAGGAAACGCTCCCGTCGTTAAAACAAGTGACAGTCGGAGGAGAAGTCTTAAAAATAACTACTCAAATCCGTGAATTCTTTACCAATCATACAAAAGCTATTTTAGTGAATGATTATGGCCCAACTGAGGCATCGATTGCCGTAACCCATAAGGTTTTGAATGGAGCTCCTCAAGATTGGGACGAACTGCCGTCTATAGGGGAAGCCTTAGATAACGCCACACTTTTTGTTTTAAATGAGCGATTAGAAGAGGTGGGTGAAGGAGAAATCGGAGAGTTATTCATAGGTGGGCCATGTTTAGCTGAAGGCTATATACATAATCAGAGCCTAACGGATGATCGTTTTATTTTCTGGGATAGAGGAAGGGAAATTATCCGATTATACAGTACAGGTGATCAAGTTTGTAAACTCGGAAATGAGTTTTATTTTAAAGGAAGGGCAGATGATCAGATAAAAATTCATGGTAATCGTGTAGAGCTTGCTGAGATAGAGCTCGCGATTTCATCCATTCCAGGTGTAGGAGAATCTGCTGTGAAGCTTCACACGGAAGAGTCAGGTCTAAAATCGATCATTGGGTATTTCACAATAACTGACATTTCTATTGTGAATAAGGTAGATGTTTTGAAAGGGATTGCTTCAAAACTTCCATCCTACATGATTCCTGCTCAATTGATAGAATTAAATGAGATTCCAAAAACATCCACTGGGAAGATTGATAAAAGGGCGTTGCCAATTACCACGAAAGAAAGACCAGATTGGTTAGGTGAACTTTTGATACCTACTAATAAAACTGAGGAGAAAATACTTGCAATATTTAAATACTTTTTAAGGTATGAAGTTCTTGGGATTAATGATAATTTTTTTGAATTAGGAGGTAATTCCTTTTTAGCTCAGAGGACTATTTCAGAGCTTCGATTCCTTTATCAACTAACTATTCCAATAATTGAGTTTTATAAGTCTCCAACCACAAAAGCTTTAGCTGCTTTTTTAGATGGCAAAAATCAGAGCTTAGAATTATCTAATGCAAACAAATTAGATTCTCAAAGGCCTGAAGTGGCCATAATTGGAATGGAATTCAACTTTCCAGGGACTTCAAATGAAGAAAGTTTATTGAAAGTTTTAACAGAAGGTAAAGAAACCATACAGTTTTTCACCAAAGATGAACTTGATGCTTCACTTTCATCTGCATTATTGAACAATCCCAATTTAGTTGCAGCAAGGGGTATAGTTGATGGTTATAGGGAGTTTGATAGTGGTTTTTTTGGGCTCAATGTTAAAGTAGCTGAATTAGCTGACCCCCAAATTAGGAAATTGCTGGAGTTGAGCTATGCAGTTCTCGAAAAAACAGGATATGCGTCTACAGATGAAGGTGGATTGGAAATAGGTGTATTTGCAGGAGCTTCTAAGAATACTTATTACGAGCATAACCTGCTTTCTCATAAAGATTTGTTGTCTATGTATGGGGATTTTCAGGTGGATTCCCTCAATGAAAAAGACTACATAGCTTCAAGGATAGCTTATCACCTAAATCTTACTGGTCCCGCTGCAAGTGTCTACTCTGCGTGTTCGACATCACTACTAGCCGTAGCTCAAGCGGTGGAAGCAATTCAATCAGGTAAGTGTTCGATGGCTCTTGCAGGAGCAGCTAGCATACACAGTCCAGTTGAAACGGGTCATGTTTATGAAGAGGGAGGGGTTTACAGTCGTGATGGTCATGTGTATTCATTTGATTCAAGGGCAAATGGAACTGTTTTTAGTGATGGTTTGGGAGTAGTGCTATTGAAGCGGCTTGATCAAGCGCTTAAAGATGGTGATCCGGTTTTGGCGGTAGTCAAAGGTGTAGGTATAAATAATGATGGAGGTGCCAAGGGAAGTTTTTCTGGTCCAAGTGCTTTAGGACAGGCCAAAGCCATTCGAATGGCTTTCGAAAAATCAGGTTTACAGCCCAAAGATGTAAGCTATTTAGAAGCTCATGCCACAGCCACTCCTTTAGGTGATCCAATTGAGATTGATGGATTAACTATGGTCTTTGGCAAAGAAAAGTCAAAACATGGGTGTGCTATTGGAACTATCAAGGCTAATATAGGGCATTTAAACGCAGCGTCAGGGATGGCTGGAATGGTAAAAGTACTTTTGTCAATTAAATACAAGCAACTCTTTCCTCAGATCAACTACAAACAGACAAATCCAAATATCAATTTTGAGGATAGTCCATTCTATGTAAATACGGAGTTAAAAACTTGGGAAACTACGGCCAACCAACCAAGAGTTGCAGGTATCAGCTCTCTTGGAGTAGGTGGTACAAATGTTCATCTAATTCTTGGGGAGTACCAATCGAAACAAGACACTCAACTACCTAATAAAATTAGTCGTCCTGCGTACCTACTTGGTTGGTCAGCTAAATCACAGGAAAGTGCTGATGCTTATAAAGAAAAATTAGAAAGTTATTTGCAAAAAACGCCAGTCTTAGATTTGCAAGACGTGGCCTATACGCTTCATCAAAAAAGACCTTCTTTCCAATGGAAAAATTTCGCTGTAGCTAGTAAAACAGACGGATATTTTATTTTTGAGTCCGCAGTTCCATCTGTAACGAGCTTAAAGCATCAAAAAAACGTATTTTTATTTCCTGGCCAAGGTGCACAATTTGTCAATATGGGTTTGCAACTTTTCAAATCCAATGAATTTTTTAAAGCATCTGTAGATGCTTGTGATGCCATTATTCAGCGAGTTGCAGGCTTTTCGATTTGCGAATCCATTTTCAAAGAAATTGTTGATGAGCAAGCGATTTTAAACTTGAATAATACCAAATTCACGCAGCCTGCATTATTTTCGATCGAATATGCATTAGCAAAGTTAATGCAAGAACTAGGTATTCAGCCAGACTTATTATGCGGTCATAGTGTTGGTGAGTTTGTGGCAGCACATTTGGCAGGAGTTTTTTCATTGGAAGATGCTTTGAAGTTGGTTTGTGAACGTGGTCGATTGATTTCCGAACTTCCAGGAGGAATCATGATGTCCATTCGGGCTACCTTGGAAGATGTTAGTCCATTCCTCACTGAAGGAGTTTCTGTGGCTGGGGTTAATGCTGCTAAACAAATTGTTGTGGCTGGGGAGCAAGAAACTATTGAAGCACTGGAAAAAGTCCTTTCGAGGAATGGAATTGTTAATAGGATACTTCGAACTAGCCATGCATTTCATTCACACATGATGGATGCGGCCAAGGAGCCATTCCGTGAATTATTTTCCCAAATTCAACTTTCCCCACCTAAGAAACCAATCATTTCCACAGTTACTGGCCAATTATTGACAGCGGAGGAGGCTTGTGATGTAAATTATTGGGTGGGACACATGAGAGAAGCAGTCATGTTTTACGATGCAGCTTCTACAATTTTACAGCAGGAGGAATATGCAGTTTTCATTGAACTTGGACCTGGCAAAGTACTATCTTCATTGCTCAGGCAGCATTCTCAAAGTAAGGGAAAGCTCATTGTAAATACCTTAGATGAAGAAAACTCCTATGCAGCATTTTTGACTTCACTTGGAAAACTTTGGTCTATTGGGCTTCCATTAAAACTTGATACGATCAATGGTGAATCTGGTAAACTAGTGGATTTGCCAACCTATGCTTTCAGAAAACAAAAACTGTGGATCGAACCAGCTTTGCAGGCCAGAACTGAGGAAATGAAACAAGAATTTTCTCAACCTATTCAAGAACAATTTATTCAACCAATAAACAAGCCTATGGAACGCTTGACAACTCTTAAAAATAAGGTGTTTGAAATGTTGGCAGATGCTGCTGGCATTGAGTCTCAATCAGAAGACGAATCATTTTTTGAAATGGGTATAGACTCCTTACTGCTTACTCAAATGGTCAGCATGGTGAAATCCAAATTCAATGTTCCGGTGACATTTAAACAATTGAATTCAGAGCTTTCAGATGTAAAATCTTTGGCAACCTATCTAGATCAAGTATTACCAAAAGAAGCAATCCCCGTCGCGGCAGTTCAACCTGTCTCTCAGATACCAAGTCAAGCAATTCCTTTGGGGGTATCTTCTGCTGTTCCTCAGATGCAACAGGTGCAATCGATTCAACCTATTCAGTCTGGAGCAACAGGCAACCTTCATCTTCAATTGATATCCAGGCAATTGGAGTTGTTGTCGCAACAAATTCAAGTTTTAAGTGGAGGAATTACCGAAAACTCTTTGGTACCATCTCAACCAATTACTCAGGATGTCTCCCAAGCTCCCGAAGCTAATTCTCTGGTAGCTTCTGAGAAACCCGCTCCTCAAGCGCCAGTCGAGGTCAAAAAGCAGAAAACTTTTGGTGCTATGGCACGAATTGAAAAGCAACGGGCCAAGTTGAGTGCCAGTCAAGAAGTCTTTATTCACAATTTTCAAAAACGATTCAACGAAAAAACCAAGGGAAGTAAAGCATACACTCAGGAGCATAGGCCATACATGGCTGATCCTAGAGTAGTATCAGGTTTCAAACCTGCGATCAAAGAAATTACCTATTCTCTTGTAGTTAATAAATCCAAAGGAAAGTATCTCTGGGATGTTGATGGGAACCAATATTTAGATGCATTGAATGGATTTGGTTCTGTTTTCTTGGGCCATAATCCAGATTTTATCAAAAATGCCATCATTGACCAACTTGAAAAAGGCTATGAAATTGGTCCACAGCATGAATTGTCCGGTGTGGTCAGTAAAATGATACAGGAAGTATTAGGTCATGATAGAGTTGCTTTATGTAATACAGGGTCCGAAGCGGTATTGGGAGCAGTGAGGATGGCTCGGACAGTGACGGGAAGGTCTTTGGTAATTTCTTTTAACGGGTCTTATCATGGTATTTTTGATGAGGTGATTGTTCGTAGTTTGCCAAATGGGAAAAGCTACCCTGCAGCTGCTGGTATTATGCCTGAGTCGGTACATAACATAATGGTGTTGGAGTACGGTACTCCTGAGTCATTGGAAATAATCAGGCAAAGGAAGGATGATATAGCTGCTGTATTGGTAGAGCCTGTTCAGAGTAGGAGTCCAGAATTTGTGCCCATAGAGTTTTTGAAAGAAGTGAGGACTATATGTAATGAATCAGGTTCTGCGTTGATTTTTGATGAAGTGATTACAGGATTCCGAATGGGCATGCAAGGTGTGCAAGGATTAATGGGAATCAAGGCTGATATTGCAAGTTATGGTAAAGTTGTAGGAGGAGGGATTTCCATTGGTGTGATGGCTGGCTCATCTCGATTTATGGATGCATTGGATGGTGGCTTTTGGCAATATGGAGATGATTCTGTTCCTGAAGCAGGGGTAACCTATTTCGCTGGCACATTTGTCAGGCATCCCTTAGCATTGGCTAGTACCAAGGCCTCTGTTGAATACTTAATCAAAGACAATGGTGCAATTCAGAGACGGCTCAATGATTATACTACACATTTGATGAAACGCTTAAATCAGGTTTTTGAGCATTATAACCTTCCGATGTATACGGTTAATTTTGGATCACTTTGGTTGACTAAATACAAAGAAGAGTTGCCACAGTCTGAGCTTATTTTTGCTTTAATGAGAGAAAAAGGAATACACATATATGAAAACTTTCCTTGTTTCTTGACAGAACCTTATGAAACATCTGACTTGGACAGGATTGTACAATCTTTCCAAGATAGTATTCAAGAGCTTGTAGCTCACGGTTTTTTTGCTGATTATGTGGGAGAACTCAAAGAAAAAAGGTCCAATCCGTTTGAGCAGGCTCCGATTCCAGGGGCAGAATTAGGTTTGGATTCACATGGTAAACCTGCTTGGTTTAAAAAAGATACCACCCAATCCGGTACATTTTACAAAATAGACGTAAATTAGGCTACCGAGGATATGAGCGATTATAGACTTACAGAAGTAGCATACAATCCATTTTCAAAAGGGATCATTGAGCGTGTTTTTCTACCTACGGAAGCTCAAAAAGAGATATTATTGTCTTGCTATTTAGGGGGTGATGAAGCAAATCTATCTTACAATGAGTCAATTTCTTTGGATCTCAGAGGTACTTTGGATGTGCAAGCACTAGAAACATCCATTCAAAGTCTTGTCAAAAAATTTGATAGTTTAAGGATGATTTTCACCCATGATGGCAGTCATGGACTTGTCCTTAAGGAACCGATCATTGATTTTCAAGAGATAGATTACAGTCTTTTAGATGAGCTTGAAAAGCAGTTAGCTGTCCAAGAGATGGTTACTACAGAAGCATCAATACTATTTAATTTAGCAGACGGTCCTTTGATACGTTTTAGATTGCTCAAGTTATCCGGGGATTGGTATCAGTTAGTGATTGTTGCACATCATGTGGTTTGTGATGGATGGTCTTACGGACTTATTTTAGAGGACTTGGCGAAGTCTTATAATAACCCAGAGTTAGCTCATTCGAATTTTGTAAACAAAGCTATTCAATTTGCTGATTATGCTAATTTTTTAAGATCTGACGATGGTATTTCAATCAGCAAACAAGCTGAAAATTATTGGTTGCAAAAATTTCAAGATTCTCCACCTAAACTAAATCTTCCCACTATCCGAGAAAGACCTAAGTTTCGGACATTTAAAGGTAAAAGGCTTGACTTTGAGTTGAATGAAGGTGTAGTGGATTTGATTAAAAGACTCAGTGCTGCATCTAAAAGTTCTTTGGTTCATACCTTAAAAAGTTTATTTGAAATCCTGATTCATAAAATTTCGAATCAGCATGATTTTGTCATTGGATTTCCTGCAGCTGGACAAAATCTAACAGGTTTTGAGAATGTAGTTGGCCATTGTGTAAACTTGCTGCCAACACGGGTGATTATCCAAGATAATATCACTGTTTTAGACTTTATCAAACAACGGAAAAATGAAGTTTTAGATGACCTGGAATTTCAAAATTTAACTTTTGGGACACTTGTGCAACAATTAAAAATTGAGCGGGAGAGAGGACGAATTCCTTTAGTACCTGTGGTTTTTAATGTGGATTTAGGGATGGATGATTTAGTCTCTTTCGATGGGCTAGAATCCTTTGTGCTTTCTAACCCTAGATTGTATGAGAACTTCGAAATTTTTTTCAATGTTACCCAACGAGACCAAGCCCTCGTCTTAGAGTGGTCTTACAATACCCAGCTTTTTGATGAAGAGTTGATTACTTATTGGATGCACACACTGGAATGGATCATTCAAATGGTTTCAGCGTCACCTGAAATGTATGTAGAAAAAGTATTGTGCCAAAGTAAAGATTTTTCTAATTCTCTGTTAAGAATTAATACCACCGAATTTTTGCTTCAAGGGAAATCAAGTTTTTTGGAACACTTTCTTCGACAGGTCTCTAATGACCCAAAAGCTACAGCAGTTATAGCAAGAGATGAAATCTTTAGCTATCGGAAACTAGACGAACTTTCGCGGACAATTTCTCAGAATCTTAATGCATTGAATCTTCCTAAAGGTGCAATTGTAGCTATTTATTTGACTAGAAATATTGAGCTGATTGCATCTCTTTTGGGAATTTTAAGAAGTGGTTTGACCTATCTTCCGATCGATCCCAGTATGCCAAAAGAAAGGATTGATTACATTTTAGCAGATGCTCAAGTAGCATTGGTTGTCACTCATGATGATTTAAAGTATAATATTGAGGAGGATTTCCAGGTGAAGCTAATAGATGAATTATTGGAGTCAAGTCGAAATCCTGATCATTTCGAAGAGCAAGTGCCAGCATTTGATGATTTAGCCTATCTGTTGTATACCTCAGGGTCGACGGGTAAACCGAAGGGTACAAAAATCAGTCACGGGAATCTGTTGAATTTTTTAGAGAGTATGCAGCAGCGTCCAGGAATTTCTAAAGGACAGCGGCTTTTGGCTATAACTTCTATTTCATTTGATATTTCTGGTCTGGAGCTCTTATTGCCTTTGATTGCAGGGGCTACGGTTGTACTTGCGACGAGTGAAGAACATAAAGACGGGAAAGCGATAGCCCGACTTATTCAAAAATGTGATGTAGATATGATGCAGGGGACCCCTAGCACATTTAAAATGTTGAAAGCTTTGGACTGGTCACCTCCACAGCGATTGAAAATTTTATGTGGTGGTGAACCATTGTTCTCTGATTTAGCCAGATTTTTACTTAAAAATTCGAGTTCGCTTTGGAATATGTATGGACCTACCGAAACAACCATTTGGTCAACTGTCAAAGAAGTAAAAAATCCAGAATCAATAACGGTAGGCCAGCCAATTGGAAATACTCAGATTTATATTCTTTCATCTAGAGGGAATATGGTTCCATTGGGTTCTACTGGCGAAATCTGTATAGGAGGACTTGGGGTTGGGAAAGGTTATCTGAACAGGGAAGATTTAACACAGCAGCGGTTTTTACTTCATCCTGTAAATCCATCTCTGGGAATGATTTATAAAACAGGTGATATTGGTCGCATAAACCTGAAGGGTGAATTAGAGTGCTTTGGAAGGATGGATGATCAAGTGAAAATCCGTGGTTTCCGAATAGAGTTAGGAGAAATCGAGTCTGTTTTAACCAGTCTTCCCGCTATCAATAACGCCGCGGTATTGGCTTTTGATGAAAATCAGGAAAAGTTCTTAGCTGCTTTTATTACCAGATCTAATAAAAGTATGGTATTGGATGAACAGGCACTCGTTCAAGAAATTAGATCAGCATTGCTCCAGAAATTACCAGATTACATGGTACCGACAGCATGGAGTGTTTTAGAGGAGTTCCCTCTCACGACAAGTAGAAAAATAGATAAAACGAAGCTTGCTCAGTTAAAAATAGAAAAATTAAGCAAGGTTGTTTCAGCCCTACCAGAAACTGCTTCAGAGAAAAGTATTGCAGCTATTTGGCGGAAATTTTTAAAGGTAGAGGAGTTAGGAATGGATGATGATTTCTTTGAATTGGGAGGTCATTCCCTACTTGCAGTAGAAATTATGGTGGAGATTGAGCGGACACTTGGGAAAACATTTCCAGTAAACACTATTTTTCAAAGTCCTGTTTTTAGAGATTTTTGCGCCAAGGTAATAGAACAAGAGGAGTCTGATGTTTCTTGGGATGTCATTGTACCCATCAAGCCTACTGGGAATAAACCACCACTCTTTTTGATCCATGGAGCAGGTGCAAATGTCACACCATTTTACGGACTTTCCGCTCAGATGGACGAGGATCAACCTGTATACGGTATTCAGTCCAAAGGCTTGAATGGGATAGATGAACCTTTGCAAACAATTGAAGAAATGGCGGCTTTTTATTTGCAAGAAATCAAAAAAGTATGTCCCACAGGAATCTTTCATATTGGAGGACAATCTTTTGGAGCCTACGTAACATTTGAAATGGCCAAGCAAATGAAAGCCCATGGCGCAGAGATGGGTAAAGTTATCTTGTTTGACGTGCCAGCCTATCAATCTGAAACCGCTTTGGACACTTGGGGTAAAATAAAAATGAAAGTGGAGAATGAGTTCGAAAAAAGAGTAGTTGACTTGCAATTGGCAGTGAAAAATCCTGAAAGTTTCAAACGAATGAAAGTGAACTCGTTTACTAGAAAGGGAACCTTCCTCAAAAAATGGCTTGGTTTAGAAAAAGCCGATGAGGGTACCGATCTGTTTACAACCATTGAAAAAATCCGATCCATTAATCATAAGGCAAGTGATTCCTATCTACTTTCGTATTTTGAAGGCTGTATTTATTTGATAAAAGCAAAAATTAAAACATTTCTAGTTTCCGATAAATTGAATTACGGATGGCAAAAATTTGCTAAGGAAGTGGTTCCGATTGATGTGGATGGAGATCATAATTCAATGATTGATGACCCTGAGTTGGTAATGAATTTTGCGGAAAAACTGCAACAAATTCTAGATGAGAAATTGAGTTTAGATAATAATTCTCAAGAATCTGCATGATAAATAAGAAATAAAAAAACTCGAGATAAAACTATCGTTATCTCTTTAATGGAATTTTACCCAATCATATCGCAAGTGCACTGGGAAGATGCCCCTAAACATGACTTGAATCATGGTTATCAGTTGTGGAAAGTGGATATCGCACGGGATTTTTCTTCATTTGAAGTATATTATGATCTCATAAAAGAGGAGGATTGGCTAGCAATTCGGAAGTATAGACACGAGGAAGATCAACAAATACGGATTATTAGTACCCTATTTCCTAAATTACTTATTGGAGCGTATTTGAATGAAAGCCCGTGTAAAATCTCTTTTTTTACCAATGAATTTGGAAAGCCATTGTTACAAAATGACCCATCCTTTTTTTTCAATATCGCACACAACAGGAGTTACTTTATGTTGATCTGCGGGCCGAAACCTTGTGGAGTGGATGTGGAAAAACAAAAGCAAATTCCTTTAGAACGTTATTTCCTAGAAGATATCTTTCATCCAGATGAATTAGCTTATATTGAGCGAGGCCCCCAACGTGAAGATGCTTTTTTCAAACTTTGGGTGTTAAAAGAAGCCTATTTAAAGCGATTGGGTACGGGCATACAGGAAAAGCTTCATGATATCTCTATTTTCCAAAGTAGCACTTATGGTCACCACTGCCAGTCTCGGCATGTATCCGAAATACAGCAAGTATTCAAACTTTCCCAAGATCAATGGTGCGGATTAAGTTTGGAAGGTGATAAGCAGACAACTATCCGTTATATTGACTTTAAAAAAGAGATTGACTTTATCGTTGGGAAATGATGAACTTAGAAAAGGGTAATGGATGTGGGAGGAAGGAGTAGGAGGAGTCTTAATTCAAAACTCTAAGATCTAAAACTCCCTTACATCTTGCAAAACTCCTTCAAATTCCTCGAAGTTTTCGATGAGATGAATTATTTTTTGAGCAGCATATTGAGGACTGCTGAGTTGCTTGTTCTGATAGAGTCCTTGAAATTTGGCAAGCGAAGAAAAGGAAGCTGATTTGGCGGAGCGTATGTCAGTTTGCATGGCGGTATCTACCACTCCAGGTGCCACAGCAAAGTAGCGGATACCATTAGCATTGAGATTGGATTCGTTTTGAGTAGCTTCTGTGAAAAGGTTAATCGCAGCTTTGGAAGAGGAATATCCTGACCATCCATCCAACCCTTTCTTGGCAGCTCCCGAACTGATATTAATGACAATTTTCACGGCATCAACTTTTTCATAAGCTTTGGCGAAGGCATTGCATAAGATGGCTGGGGCGGTTACATTGAGATTATAAAGGCTTATGATATTCTCAGGCTCAATGTGCCCTACATGTTCGATTTGCCCAATCCAACCAGCATTATTGATCAATACAATCCTTTCGAAAGGAGTGCTTGGGAAAAAATTATCAACTTGATGAATGAGTGCGTGGACATCGGATAAATCTGATTGAAAATGTTGGTATCGCTCATGAGTCAGCGGTGAGGCCGAACGAGCGATACCAATAATATGATGGGAGGGATGCTCCAATAATTGCTCCACCAATGCAAGACCGATGCCTTTGCTACTGCCGGTAATAATGAAAAGAGAATCCATACCTGTATTACAAAATGTATTGAGATAAATCGCGGTTTTTCACTAATGAACTCAAGCGCTCTTGAACCATCTTGCGGGTAATCATGATTTTAGAGTTTGGCTCAATGCTATCCGGTACATCGAACAAGAAATCATTGAGTAAGTGACTCATGACTGTATGGAGTCTTCTTGCGCCAATATTTTCTACTTCCTCGTTAATTTTAAAGGCTAAATGAGCAATTTCGTGAATCGATTCATCATTAAAGTCTAAGTACACTTCCTCTGATTCAAACAAGGCTTGGTATTGTTTAGTCAATGCATTTTTAGGGTCCTTTAAAATCCTGTAAAAATCATCTTCCGTTAAGCTTTGAAGTTCCACACGAATCGGGAATCGACCTTGCAATTCTGGAATCAAATCTGAAGGTTTTGCCACATGGAAAGCTCCTGCAGCGATAAAAAGCACGTGATCGGTATTGATGATTCCGTACTTGGTATTTACAGCAGAACCTTCTACAATCGGAAGTAAATCTCTTTGTACGCCTTCTCTGCTTACATCGGGTCCGCCACCACTTTTACTGCTTTTGGACGCTATTTTGTCTATTTCATCAATGAAGATAATGCCATTGTTTTCCGCTAGCCGAAGTGCTTCTTCCTTCAACTCATCAAAGTCTATTAATTTAGATATTTCTTCTTCTAGTAAAACTTTGCGTGCTTCTTCAATGGTCAATTTTCTTTTTTTGGTTTTTTTAGGCATCATGCCTGAAATCATATCCTGAAGACCTTGCATGCTGGCATCATCCATCATGCCGTTACCTATCATTCCAATACCTACAGGAGGAGCTTGTTTTACTTGAATCTCAATTTTCCGATCCTCCAGTTCTCCATTTTTCAATTTTTCTCGGAATCGCTCTCTTGTACGTTCGTTTAATTCATCGTCACCGGCATTGGAAGGATCAAATGTGGAATCTTGGCTTTGGCCTCCATTGCGAACAAATCCAGGACTTTTAACAGGAGGGATAAGGATGTCCAATAACTGCTCTTCAACGGCAAGTGCTGCTTTTTCTTTTACTTCTTCGTTTTTCTTTTCGCGTACCAAGTGAACTGATTGCTCTACTAAATCACGCACCATACTTTCAACATCACGTCCTACATAACCTACTTCTGTGAATTTGGAGGCTTCTACTTTGGTAAATGGTGCATTGGCAATTTTTGCCAGCCTTCTAGCAATTTCGGTTTTACCCACTCCCGTAGAGCCTATCATCAGAATGTTGTTAGGAACAATATCTTTTTGAATATCACCTTTCACATGCATTCTGCGGATCCGATTTCTAAGAGCAATGGCTACATTTCTCTTGGCATCGTGTTGTCCAATAATATATTTATCAAGCTCTCCCACAATTTGTCTGGGAGTCAATTCGTGAAAATCTTTTCTCATAAGTTTTTGCGGGCTTAGCCCTCAGTTTTTAAGTGCTCTATTGGGAAGCTGAATTTCATAGGATCTTCAACTTTCGTTTTCAACAAAGCAATGTCCAATACTTCCTCTACTTTATCAACAAAATGGAACTGTATACCTTTCAAGTATTCCTCATCTATTTCTTCAATATCCCGTGCATTTTTACTGCATAGAATGATCTCTTTAATTCCTGCTCTGCGAGCGGCTAGAATTTTTTCTTTAATTCCTCCAACAGGCATTACTCTACCTCTTAACGTAATTTCTCCTGTCATGGCTATTTTTGCTTTCACTTTGCGTTGAGTGAAAATAGAAGCCATAGCTGTCAGCATAGTAATACCGGCTGACGGCCCATCTTTGGGCACAGCTCCAGCAGGTACGTGGATATGAAGATCGTAATGATCAAATGTTCGATAGTCTATGCCAAGTTTATCAGCCTTCGATTTCAAATAGGAAAGTGCTGTCATAGCTGATTCTTTCATGACATCTCCCAATTGTCCAGAGAGTGTGAGCTTACCTTTTCCTTTGCTTAAAGATGTTTCGATGAAAAGAATCTCACCTCCAAAAGAGGTCCAAGCCAAACCGGTTACCACACCGGCCACAGAGTTGTCCTGATAAGATTCCTTGTCAAAAATCTCTCCTCCCAATACTTTTCTGACCGTTGCAGGGGTGATTTTTTTGTTGTATTCTTCCTCCATAGCTATGGATTTAGCAACATTTCGGATGATTTTTCCGATGGCTCTTTCCAAGCTTCTGACCCCTGATTCTCTGGTATAATCTTCAATGACTTTAACAATCGCTCCCTTATCAAAGGTAATATCTCGTCCCTTCAATCCATGCTCTTTGCGTTGCTTTGGTATTAAATGGTTTTTAGCAATTTCAACTTTTTCCTCCATGGTATACCCTGTAACCTCGATAATTTCCATACGGTCACGCAAAGCAGGTTGGATGGTATCCAAAGAGTTGGCAGTAGCAATGAATAAAACCTTGGATAAATCATATTCCACTTCCAAGTAATTATCTACAAAGGTGCTGTTTTGCTCTGGGTCCAATACCTCCAAAAATGCGGAGGAAGGATCTCCTCTGAAGTCAGATTTTAACTTATCTATCTCATCCAACACGTATACTGGATTGGACGATTTCACCTTTTTCATGTTCTGGATGATTTTTCCAGGCATGGCACCTACGTATGTTTTTCGATGCCCACGGATTTCTGCCTCGTCGTGTACTCCTCCTAAGGACATGCGGATATACTTCCTGCCCAATGCTGCTGCAATAGATTTACCTAAGGAGGTTTTTCCTACTCCTGGAGGGCCATACAAACATAAAATAGGGCCTTTTAAGTCGTTTTTCAACTTCAAAACAGCCAAATATTCGATGATGCGTTCTTTTACCTTTTCCAAGCCAGAATGATCTTTGTCGAGGATAGCCTTGGCATTTTTTAAATCGAAATTATCTACTGTAAACTCATTCCAAGGTAACTCTACCATGGTCTCAGCATAATTTAAGGCGATGGGATATTCTGCAGCTGAGGGATTGATTCGAAGGATTTTATTCAGTTCTTTTTCAAAGTGTTCAGCCACAGCTTTTGGCCAATTTTTCTTGGCTGCCTTTGCACGTAATTCTTCCACTTCCTTTTCCGGTCCTTCCTCACCAAGCTCGGTTTGAAGAACCTTCATTTGTTGACGTAGGAAGTAATCTCGCTGTTGCTGATCAATATCGGTGTGTACCTTGCGGTGAATTTCACTTTTTAGTTCGAGCATTTGAATGTCCTTCATCATTAGCTCCAATAGCAAAGTAGCTCTCTCCAATCCATCATTGATTTCCAATAGGCGTTGTTTAGCTTCTACGGGCGCATTGATGTTGGAAGATAGGAAATGGGTAAGAAAAGCGGTATTGTCAATATTGTCCAATGCCACCTGAGCTTCTCTTGGGATTTCCGGGTTCAAATGAAGGATTTTGGCAGCCGCTTCCTTGATGGATTCTTCCAGGGCTTGGATTCGCTTACTGTTTTTGGGGAAATTTTCCTCCAAATATTCAACTTTTGCTGTAAAGTACGGATCCTCAGTTAATGTTTCCGCAATTTTAAATCGCTTTTTGCCTTGGATAATGATGGTAGTATTTCCATCTGGCAATACAATCATTTTTATTATTTTGGCAATAGTGCCTACATGGTAAATATCATCCCAGCTAGGTTCGTCATTATTAGGGTTTACCTGTGCACAGACCCCAATCAGTTTGTCACCTTTTTGTGCCTTTTTAACCAATTTGATGCTTCGCTGTCTTCCTACCGTGATAGGGATGACTACACCGGGAAAAAGAACAGTATTTCGTACGGATAAAATAGGGATTTCATCTGGATAGGAGTCGGCTTGGTTGCCTGTTTCTCCTTCCTCTTCTGTGATTAGATGGATTAAATCCCCCTCACCTGCAAAATCTCCTAATACTAATGATTGATATGGATTGTTGTTGTGTCTGTTCATAAAGGACAAGATGACAGGTTTACTGCCACGTTAATCGTATAAATAGAAAGAACCTTCAATGTAAGAAGGTTCTTTCAAATAATTCAATGAATATGCCAATGTTTATTTCAGTACAAATTGGCAGGTGTCTTTTGCCTCTTTGATTAACTTCCGCTTATTGATCAAATAATTTCATATTTAAATAGACTAATTGATCATCACCGCTGTACATAAAAAGTTCATCATTAATATTCACGGCCATAGATTGATTAAATTCATTGAAAAAGTTACGAGTAGCAATAATAGTTGGGTTGACTTCCATGGTCTCCATATTTAATTCATAATACCCATTTCCCACAGATAAATATACCTTATTCCCTCTTACAATAGGTTCACTTATTTGCAGATTAGGTAAGTTGACAGCAGTTAGGTCTCTTAGTTGCTCTTGAACTTCATCGAAGACAAGCAATCTTTGGCTGCCATTGAGGTGTCCGATCATAAATGTTTGACCATTGTATCTAAAACTTCGGTGAAATCTGACTCCTGCTTCACGGGATTCTGTTACTTTCGATAACAGTTGCCAAGATTGTTGTGAGTAATCAAATTTCCAGCGTTCCGTAATATAGGTTCTACCACCTATCTCTTCATTCCAAAAAGTATCTTCTGATTCTAAGTAAAAATAATCCTTCAGTGCAAGTGCTGCTCTAATGAACAATAAATTTGAAGGCAAGTTTGGTAACTTTTTCAAATTATTAGTCGCTGGATCAAATTCATAAAAATCAGAAGGGGCTTGGGAATTCCAAGGATCAGCTGCCGCTGTATAAATTTTCCCATTCGGAGATCTCATGGCGAATAGATTAGCGATAGTGTTCTTAGTTGATTCACTATTACTGTTTTTAAATGTCAATTGATTAGTTTTTGGGTCGTATTGGTAGATGCTTCTTCTTCTAAAGAAATATCCGACGTTTTTTGAATCATCACTAATACCTATACCCCCTACGCCTAATATGTTTATTTCTTCTGGTGTTAAATGAAGTATTGGTAAATAAGGGCCTATAATTTGTAAGTTGAGTGGATTTTCTGATTGATTATTTGAGTTTTTTAAATAAACCTTGTGCTGGGATTTACTCAAATTATTTACCTGTAAGATTCTAAAATTAACAGTATTAGTAGTTTCAGGAAATTGTACTTCCTGCAACTTTAAGCTTTCATTTTCTACGAAAAAGGTGTTTCCAACAGGATTTTTATTTATTACCGGAACTGTAATACGATCCAGCCAGTTGGAAATGACTAAGGGTTCTGTAGTTGTAAATTCAGTAGGGTTAATCTTAAAGCTATTTTTCACGATGTAGGGCCTCCCTCTTATCCATACATCAATAGTTGGAGTAGCTTCATTGAAACGAGCATTTAGCCTGAAGGTAAGCTGATTGTTTGATTTTTGTACGACTGTTAAAGGCTGCTGTTGATATTCCACACGTACTTCTGACGATTCTAAAAATTCTCCTTCCAACACTACGTTTTGATCATAATTCACGGCAAAAAGGGAGTTTTCTTTAAAAATAGGTTCTTGAAACTTCACCTCTTTCAGTACTGTCAAAGTGTTGTCTGCAATTTTTAGGTCAAAACGAAATATGCCTTCATCAGAGTTGCGGGTATTGAATTCAAATACTTCTGGAAAGATGAATTTAAAGCTATTTTTAGTAACCTCAATAGTTTTAGCCGGTCTGGTTTCTTCTATCCTTATATCATAATAACTGATTATTTCACTGATGTTTTCAGCTAAAACAGTAATAGTGTCACCAAAATAAAGCGGCTGAGGAATCAACATGTCGAGTAATACAAAGCCTTGAGAACCTTGACTTTCAAATCGCACATTCTCTGAGTAAATATAACCGGAGGCTGTTTGCATGTAAGCAACGACGTTGTAAGTAGTCCCTTTTTTCATGGAATGAATAGCGGTCATTTGAAAGGTTTTACCGGGCTTACCAGACTCAGAAACCTTCACAGCATTGTTGACCCTTGGAACAGCAGTGGAGGTGTACATAAAACCATGCTCTAAAATTTCCTCACTGCCAAAATCATGAACATCGGCGGATAACTGAACTCCGTTTTCGCTGATGTCTTGAATAAATGCAATTGTAAATCGGGGATGTGTGACAGGTTCTACTCGATCAGAATGGCAAGATAAGAGCGTAACGAATGAAAGGGCTACGATATAAAGTTTGGAACGGATCATGTCTGTGTGCGCGTTAATACCTAATTCCAATCAATAAAGAATTGATGACCTCGCTATACTTTGCGATGTTATTTTCTATGCGGACGGAATAGCTGCTGGGTAATAAACTTGTTTGTAATTCAACTATAAACCCCAATTTTTTGGAGTGCCTGATATGCGTGCCAAGCTTAAAAGTAGGACTGGTAATTCTTTCTTTGTAGCTCGTAAGCCTGACTTCTGTTAAAACAGTTGAGTTGATGGCTTTACTTTTACTGTCCATAATGGAAAACTCTGATTCAATTGTGGAGATGCGGTGGATGATACCTAAGCCCACAAATGATTCAAAATTTCTATTTCTTTGGAAAGAATAATTCAAAGAAAATGGAAAAAACGTAGATGAGATGCTGTATTTTTCTGTTCCTGTGAACAGTTGGTTTGGATTTTCATACCGAGCACGTACCATACTTGAAAATTCGCTTTTACCAACCCCAAGATCAAAACTAAACTTGGGTATGATCCTAAATTGGTAGAAGCGTAACCCCATTTGAATAGAGGGCAAAAATTGTTGCTCGAAGACATCGGTCCGATTGTCTGAACGATCACTGATAAGTGTCCCCATCATGTTACCTCCGACACTCAGGGTTGGAGACAGCCTCAAGCGAGGGATACTTTCAATATGTACTGTGTAAGGTAAGTTTTCGCATTTGTGGTATTTTATCAATAAGTCTAAAAAGCTTTGCTCGGAATAATAAGTCTTTTCAATTGACTTTTTTAGTGTATTTCCACAATTTCCTGCAAACAAAACCAAAAGATCGTCAACGAATGGTTTTCTGTAATTGGTGACAACCCTACCTGCAAAATTATTTTCCTCCAATATTTTATACATGTAGATCAACTCTACTTCAGTCTCTATGTAAATATCATCTTGATAACTGAGTAGGCTAAATGTACCAGAGAAAAGCTGTTGGACAAATACGTTGGTTCGCATCCCTGGAAGTTTCATACTTCTGAAAATTCTTCCATTATCTAATCCAAAGCCATTGATTTCATGAGGAGCAAAATCTTTTCGATCTCCTGAACGAGATTGGAATTTGACTACCTTGTAATTGCTTTGGTCAAAAGATCGAAGGATTTGTCCATATTCTACCTCTCCAGATAACGTGATGATGTAATCCTGATTGACCGGCTGCTGGGCTTGACATTTTTGATAACTGCTTGCAAAAATGACTAAAAAGCTAAAGCTAAGTGAGACTAAAAACTTCATATGCTAATTCAATTCATTGAAGAATTTTAACGAAAAAAGTAATACTAAAAAAGTAAATCGAGCGTAAAATTTACGCTCGATTTTTAAGTTGCTGATAAACAGGTAGTAAAATTTTAAGGAGTGAATAGTTTTAAGATGTCGTTTCCAATCGCGAATACCATCAAAGCTAACAAAACTACCATGCCCACCTTTTGTGCATTTTCCAAGAATTTATCGGAAGGTGCCCTACCTGAAATCATTTCATATAACAAAAACATCACGTGTCCTCCATCCAATGCAGGGATTGGTAGTAAATTCATAAAAGCCAAAATCATAGAAATCAAGCCTGTAATACTCCAAAATTTTACCCAATCCCATTGATTGCCATAAATCTTCGCCATGCCAATCGGGCCACTGACATTTTTAGCAGATACTTCTCCTGTAAACATTCTACCCAGGGCCTTTGCATTGATGATAACTACTCCAAATGCGCGTTCAGTTCCTTTAGTTAAAGATTCTGCAATTCCATATTTTCTAACCACAGGCTCAAGCAGAGAATTGACTGCGATGCCGATAGTGCCTTCTGAGCTAACCATTGCGGTTTTTTCCAAGGTCGCACCATCCCGCTCAATTGTAAGATTGACTTCCTGCTCTTTGACTTCTGCCAAGGCTTTTTGTAGTTCATCAAAATAGAAAATGGATTCCCCATTGACAGCTGTAATCTTATCATCTGTTTGTATACCGATTTGTTCGGCAACTGAACCAGGGGCTACTTCACGGATATCAAAAGGAAAGCGAATGTTGATAAAGCTGGACATGGCCTGCTCATTGCTGAAGGAATTGATAAACCCTCTGGGGATGGCGATCTGCATGGTTTCCCCGTTTCTTTCAATAGTGTAATAGCCACTGCTCAAAAGTGCTTCTCCTCCGCTTAATTCGGATAAGCTTCTGTAGGTTTCACCGTTGATGTCTAAAATTTTATCACCATCCTGAAAACCAATTTGCTGCCCGATTTCATAGGCTACAATGCCATGCTCCAAAACTTGATCTCTAGAGAAGTACGTTTCCCCATTTTGATATACCAATACTACAAATATGATGATACCCGTAACAACGTTGACGATGATACCTCCCAACATCACAATTAAGCGCTGCCAGGCTGGCTTGGATCGGAATTCCCATGGTTGAGGTTCGGACGACATTTGCTCGGTATCCATAGACTCATCGACCATGCCGGATATTTTGACAAATCCGCCAAGAGGAATGGCCCCAATGGAGTATTCTGTTTCACCCCACTGAAAACCGATGATTTTGGGAGGGAAACCGATGGAGAATTTCTCCACACGCATGCCAAACATTTTGGCGGTAAGGAGGTGTCCCAACTCATGTAGGCCCACCAAAATTGACAACCCAAGCAAAAGCTGGGCTACCATAATCAAAGTATCCATTATATGTTACGCGTTATTAGTTCTGTTGCCATCAACCGCGATAGTTTGTCTGTTTCTACGTAATCTTCCAAACTAGGCTGTTGAATATAATTCATTTTCACTAAGGTTTCTTCGATAATGTCTGACATTTCTAAGAAGCCAACTTTATCTTGCAAGAATGCTGCCACAACAATTTCGTTGGCGGCATTCAAAATACAGGCAGTATTTCCACCCTTTTCTAAAGCATCATAGGCCAATTGAAGGTTGCGGAATGTCTTTATGTCAGGTTGCTCAAAGGTAAGATTTGGGTAATTCATAAAATCAAACCTTGGGAAATCAGACTGAAATCTATCCGGATAGCTCAATGCAAATTGAATAGGGATACGCATATCGGGCAGCCCTAGTTGTGCTTTGATGCTTCCATCTTCAAACTGTACCAAGGAATGTACGATACTTTGAGGATGTACGATCACATCAATCTGATCTTTTCGTACGCCAAACAACCATTTTGCCTCAATGACTTCCAAGCCTTTGTTCATCAAGGAAGCTGAATCAATGGTGATTTTGGCACCCATATCCCAATTGGGATGCTTCAACGCCTGTTCTTTAGTTACATTTGCCAAAAACTCTCGGTTTTTGCCACGGAATGGTCCTCCAGAAGCCGTGAGGATTAGTTTTTCAATGGGGTTATGAAACTCACCCACCAAACACTGAAAGATAGCAGAGTGTTCTGAATCAACAGGATAAATATTGACTCCCTTACTTTTTGCCAACTCGGTGATCAATTCCCCAGCGACGACCAAGGTTTCTTTGTTGGCCAAAGCGATATGTTTGCCCGCATGAATTGCATTGATGGTGGGTAACAGTCCAGAATATCCAACTAAGGCCGTCAATACAATATCAATGCTCTCCATTTCAACTACTTGAGCAAGCGCTTTTTCACCTGCATACACTTTGATATCCAAAGGGTCTAAGGCGGCTTTGACCTGTGAATAGAGAGATTCATTGACTATGACAACAGCATTGGGTAGAAATTGCTTTGCCTGGGCAATCAATAAATCTGCATTATTTTGAGCAGTTAAGACTTCTACCACAAACTTGTCAAGATGTGCTTGGATGACATCCAAGGTCTGTGTTCCTATGCTTCCTGTCGACCCTAGAATGGCGACGTGTTTTTTTTCTGACATCAACGAATCCCTGAAGAAATTATTTGGGTTACTAAAATAATCTGACAAAATTACAAGGTTATCTTACTTTTCCTGCTAAATTTTCGTTTGTTTTTACTAGACTTCCAATTTGGCATGCAAATGGGAAAAGTAATTGGTAATTGGAATGTTGTTAACTGTTTTAATTCGAATATCGTTACAGATTGTATGGGAAAGAATTTGAAATTTATTGTATTGGCCTTTATTGCTGGTTTAGCGGGTGCATGGACCTATCAGCAGCTTTTTGTTTCTAATCAAATTACTGTAAGCGAAACAAGTCAAGCTCAACAAGTACCCTTTCAAGTGAACTTTGAGCGGGATGAAAACGTGAGCGTTGCAATGAATGCGCCGATTTCCTTTGTGGAGGCTTCGGAAAAAAGTACTCCCTCAGTAGTTTTTATCAAGAATTTTTCTGGAACAGATCAACGCAGATACAGTATTTTTGATTATTTCTTTGGTACAGGCCCCAATCAACGGGTAAGTACAGGGTCAGGTGTAATCATTAGTTCGGATGGATACATTATTACCAATAACCATGTGATTGACAGAGCGGAAACCATTGAGGTAGTCCATCAAAAACGCACGTATCCTGCACGATTGGTAGGTACTGACAAAAATACAGACATTGCAGTGTTAAAAGTGGAGGCAGCCAATCTCCCTGCAATCCAACAAGGTAGCAGCAGGGAGTTGAGGATCGGAGAATGGGTGATTGCTGTAGGAAATCCATTTAACCTTACGTCCACAGTTACAGCAGGTATTGTGTCAGCAAAAGAGCGCCAGATCAATATTTTAGGAGGGGAATTTCCCTTGGAATCATTTATACAAACGGACGCACCTATCAACCCTGGTAACTCTGGTGGAGCTTTAGTAAATGTTAAAGGAGAATTGGTTGGGATTAATACGGCTATTCTTTCTAGAACAGGCTCATATACGGGCTATGGATTTGCTGTTCCAGTAGATATTGCGGTTAAAATTGCCAATGATTTGATCAAGTTTGGAGAGGTTCAGAAAGCCATTCCAGGCGTTGATGTAGTGGAGGTTACCCCTGAACTGGCAGAGGAAATGGGATTAAATTCTTTAGATGGAGTCATTGTGACCCATGTTATTCGCAATGGAGCAGGAGAAAAAGCGGGTTTGCAAAGAAATGATGTAATTACGCGGATCGAAAACCTGCCTATTACGGGTAAGGGCAGCTTTGAAGAGGTGTTGTCCTATTACTATCCAGGGGATAAAATAACGGTTCAGCTTCGGAGGGGTAGGGAATCCAAAACAGCTCAGTTGACCCTTCAGAATCTAGAAGGAGGAACAGGAGTGATTCGAAGGGAATTCTTTACTTCCAGCATTTTAGGTGCACAGTTAGAAACTATCAATACGCTAGAGAAAGACAGATTCAATATCAGTCATGGTATCAAAATCACGGCGATGACCCGTGGTTACTTGAGAGATCTAGGATTGAACAATGGCTTTATCATCACTCAAATCAACGGTGAACCTGCTAAAAACCCGGAGCAAACCGGTCAATTCTTAGAAAAGTTCAGCGGTCGATTGCGCTTAGAAGGCATTACTGCCAATGGTCAACCGTTTATGCAATCCTATAATGTGCGCTAGAAAAATCAAAAACCTTACTCAACATTTCTATGAAATCTTTTAAAACAAGCTCCTATTCTCCACATGCCAAATTTCAAGAAGCGTTGGCTGAGTTGAATGAGTACATTCATCTGGCAGAAGCCAAGAAAGGTGATTTGAAGAAGTACCATCAGCAACTGGCACGCCTATTTGAGATCACCCACCAACAGGCCTTGCATTCGATGGAAGATTTTTTTCGGAAGCAGGGGAAGGGGCCTTTTACAGGATCAAGGGATTTGACAGTGGAGGCCTTTCATGCTGATTTGATTGATGATGGGAAGGGATGGCTGGATATGATTATTGATCGTATTAAGTTTTCGCCCGTCTATCCTGAAGATTATGATGCTGAGTTGGCAGATAAGATTATCAAAAAATACATCAAGCTCATGGATAATTTCGAACGGAAGTTTACGAAGATTTGAATACTGTTTACCGCCCCCTACTAACAGCAAATAGATCGTTGGCTTCGACTTCGCTCAGCCAACAGTGAGTGTAAACATACGAAGTACCGCAGCCTGTCCCGACCCTCGGGATACCAAGAACCAAGTAGGGATTAAGGTAAAAAAAACGAAAAGTAAGTCTACCACTAACGAAACCGAGGACTGTCGACAGTGGACAGTTGACCTCTCTCCACTAATCACTTAATCAACCAATCACTTAATAAACTAATTGTGCACTTCTCACTTCTCACTACTAATACCCATACTTCCCCTTCCATTTATCTTTCAGATAACGTTTGAGTTCTTGTTCTCGGGCATTGTTGCCAGGGCGGTAAAATGAGGTGTTTTTGAGTTCGTCGGGTAGGTATTCTTGGTTGATAAAATTTCCCTCGTAATCATGAGCATATTGATAGTTTTTGCCATAGTTTAAATCCTTCATCAATTTGGTGGGGGCATTGCGAAGATGGAAAGGGACAGGCAGGTCACCGGTTTGGCGGACGGCTTGCTGAGCCTCATTGATGGCCATATAGGCAGCATTACTCTTGGGACAGCTAGCTAGGTAGGTTACACATTGAGAGAGAATGATTCTTGCTTCGGGGTAACCAATGATTTTCACTGCTTCAAAGCAGTTGGTCGCCAATAGCAAGGCATTAGGATTGGCGTTGCCAATATCCTCAGAAGCTAAAATCACCAATCTTCTAGCGATAAATTTCACATCTTCACCTCCTTCAATCATACGTGCCAACCAATAAACGGCAGCATTGGGGTCAGAACCTCTGATGGATTTGATAAAGGCAGAGATGATATCGTAATGTTGCTCACCACTTTTATCATATAAAGCTACTTTTTGCTGGGCAATGGTACTCACTTGTGCGTCGGTGATTACACATGACTCCCCTTCAATAGCATTGACCACAATTTCAAACAAGTTGAGGAGTTTGCGTCCATCTCCACCCGATAATCGAAGTAAAGCTTCCGTTTCTTGGAGATCAATGGTTCTTTTTTTTAAGTCAAGGTCTTTTTCCATGGCCTGTTTCAGCATGGCCAATAATTCATCCTTACCCAAGGCATTCAAGGTGAAGACCTGACAGCGGGAGAGAAGGGCAGCGTTGATCTCAAAAGATGGGTTTTCCGTTGTAGCACCGATCAGTCTAATGGTGCCTTTTTCTACTGCGGCTAACAATGCATCCTGCTGGGATTTGTTGAAACGATGAATTTCATCGATAAATAAGACCACTCCTTGTTGGAATTTGGCCTTTTCGATGACTTCCCGGATGTCTTTGACTCCACTGCTAATGGCTGAAAGCGTATAAAAAGGTACTTTGATTTCGTTGGCGATGATGTTGGCGATTGTAGTCTTTCCTACTCCCGGAGGTCCCCATAAAATAAGGGATGGGACATTGCCAGATTGAATGGCCCTATAGAGAAAGGTGTTGGATGCACTTAAGTGCTCCTGTCCAATCAATTCTTGCAGTCTGCTAGGCCGCATGCGTTCGGCTAAAGGGGTATTGTTCATAGGCGTTGGTTGCTCTTCCAAGGTCAAAGATAAAAAAGCTATGGCTTCTGAATAGGGATTTCAGGAAAGCTTACTTAAAACATCCAACATTAAATTCCAGCTACCCGTTTATAACCTCTACAAAGCCATGATTTTTGATTAATTTTGTCCCATGAATTCCATGACCGCAACACCTATATTTACAATCAAAGGCTTGCTGAAAATCAGTAGGCCTTCCAATTTACTGATTGTGGTGTTTGCACAGTTGATGACTGCCCATTTTTTGGTAGAGACTACCCGTCAAGGCGTACCCGTGTTACAGGATATTAATCTTTACCTCATTATCCTTTCAACAGTGATCATTGCTGCTGCGGGGTATATGATCAATGATTATTACGATGTGAAGATTGATTATGTCAATAAACCAGAGGAGGTAATTATAGGCAAGGGGATGAAGCGGCGCGTGGTTATTTTTTTACATACCTTACTTAACTTTTCAGGAATTGGGATAGGCTATCTTGTCAGCCCACGAATTGCCGTGATTAATTTTATTGCCGCTTTTTTACTGTGGTGGTACAGCAACGCACTGAAGCGCTTGCCATTTATAGGGAATTTAGTAGTCGCTTTATTGACTGGAGTCTCGATTTGGATTATTGGGTATTATTATCAAAACGCCGAATTGTTGGTGTTAACGTATGCCATTTTTGCCTTTTTTCTGAATTTGATACGGGAGATACTCAAGGATATCGAAGATAGACATGGGGATAGAAAACATGGATGTCAGACCCTGCCGATAGTCTTTGGTTTCCGAAATACCAAGTATATCATATTTTTGATTGCCTTCGTGTTTGTAATTGCGATTTTGATAGTGACTTTTAAAATCAATAAGCTATCCCTGTTTTATTATTTTGGAGGGCTGAGTTTTCTTTTCTTTTTGTTTATGTACAAAATATATCAAGCCGATCGAAAAGCTCATTTTTCGCAATTAAGTTTGCTCTCTAAGTTATTGATGTTGGCTGGAATTCTGAGTATGGGACTTATCTAAACGATCAACTTCTCCACAAATACGGGAACAAAATATAAGCAGCAGCTGCAATGATGGCGTTGATGGCTGCGAGTGTAATTAGTTTATCCACGCTCACTGAAAAATCCAAGCCATCGATCGCATTTTTGGATACCCTGATGGCCATCAGAAGAATGGGAATAATCACAGGAAAGCTCAAGATGGCCATTAATGTGGCATTGTTGCTGGCTTTGGAGGCGATTCCCGACACCATGGTCAGACAGGCTGAAAAACCTATGGAGCCCAAAAATAAGTTAAGGATAAATAATCCCTGATCTTGAACAGGGTTGCCTAGGATGATGCTAAATACCAAGTAACCTAACAAGGCCAAAACTAGTGTTAGGAGTGTATTGTAGAGCATTTTTGAAATGATGATAGCTTCCGGAGAGGCTATCATGTAGTAGTATAATTGTCGGCCTTGATGTTCCTGCATGAAACTCTTCGCCACCGCATTGACCGCTGAAAAAAGGATAATAATCCAATATAGGGCATTCCAAGTAGGGACTGCTATATTTCCTTGCTTTGCACCTACACTCAAGTATACGATAAAAACAGCTGACACTACGTAGAGTAATATCCCATTGAGGGCATACTTCTGTCTCCACTCAAGGGTGAATTCCTTAATGAGAAGTGTTTGGATCTGTTGCATCATAGGGCAAAGATAGGGGATTTTGGGAGAAAAGGATTTAGAGGCAAGAGGCAAGAAACAAGAAACAAGAAACAAGAAACAAGAAACAAGAGGCAAGAGGCAAGAATCAAGAGCTCGCAGAATGTACAGAAAGTACAGAAAAATTAGCATAGAAAAGTTTGTTCCCAACGAAAGAAATAAAGAATCAACTAGCTAATTCTATCAATTGACCCAAATTTTTACCTGGGACAACATGTCAAGAACTTTCGGAACAAGTTAAAGAATATTAAATGAAATATTCGATGCGTTCTTCTCTTGGGATAGGTTTGAGGAGTCCGAGATTTTTTTTGAACTGATAGGAAAGATTAGCTGAGAGGGAGCGATCTGATTTTTTGTAATTTTTCCCTAAAGTCTCTTGTTTCATTCCTTTTGGCATTTGTTGCTCTTGCTTGACTCGCTTTAATACTTCCACAACTGCTCGAGAGATTACTAAACTGGTTTTGATATCAATGGTGACTTCATCATCTTTTGCCTGTAAGCTTGGATAGCCTACTGCATAGATGTCTCCTCTATCGACTCCGGTGTTGATTTGGTGAACAGAGGCGCCAATAAAATCAAAATCCTTCTTCAAAAACGCCCAAAATAAGGTATCATTTCCTCTGTATTTTGGAGGAACACCGTAATGAATATTGATTGCCCCTATTTTTGGAATCGATAGTAAGTCTTTGGAAAGCATAGGAGCTCTACAGGTCAATAAGATATCAGGTTTCAAATTTTGAATAAGTTGAATACTTTCCGGATTGTTCAGCTGAGAAAACGGTACAAGGATGGTTTCATGAGGGATTTCATCCAAATTGTACCCTTTGATTTTTTTATTGAGTGCATTTTGATGCAGTTTTTTGAAAATTCTTTGAGAAAAACTTGCTTTTCCTTTTTTCGATTTCACATCATTGCTAACCGAAACCTTACCGCTAGGAGCAATCACTGATACATCTCGAAAGTTGTTGAGCACTTCATACACTATGATCCGTTCTCTTGGTGTACATTCACTGATAATTAAAATTTTCATCGTCGATGATTAGTAAAAATTGGGTCGAATATAAAAAAATCAGTTATGGAGACCATGGAAAAATGTTTAAAAATAGGGTTTGAAGGTTTAAATGGTACTCCTTTGAAAATCATCTTATTTTAAGATGATGACCAATTGGAATCTACTTTTTAACACAGATCAACCATTATTTCCATTTATTTCTACCTTATTTCCTCTCTCTACCCCCAAAAATCTCTCCATCCCAAATATCCCAATATCCAATATCCACCAATATCCTTTCTGTCCACAGATTGCTCAGATTTCCACAGATTTTTTTAACAAAATTGAGTTTAGCACCCCTCAACAATTATTTCAATTTATTTACACCTTATTTCTACCTTATTTCCTCTCTCTATCCCTAAAAATCTCTCCAACCCAAATATCCCAATATCCAGTATCCACCAATATCCTTTCTGTCCACAGATTGCTCAGATTTCCACAGATTTTTTTAACTAAATTGAGTTTAGCACCCCTCAACAATTATTTCAATTTATTTACACCTTACTTCTACCTTATTTCCTCTCTCTACCCCCAAAAATCTCTCCATCCCAAATATCCCAATATCCAGTATCCACCAATATCCTTTCTGTCCACAGATTGCTCAGATTTCCACAGATTTTTTTAACAAAATTGAGTTTAGCACCCTTCAACCAATTATTTCAATTTATTTACACCTTATTTCTACCTTATTTCCTCTCTCTATCCCTAAAAATCTCTCCACCCCAAATATCCCAATATCCAGTATCCACCAATATCCTTTCTGTCCACAGATTGCTCAGATTTCCACAGATTTTTTTAACAAAATTGAGTTTAGCACCCCTCAACAATTATTTCAATTTATTTCCACCATATTTCTACCTTATTTCCTCTCTCTACCCCATAAAATCTCTCCACCCCAAATATCCCAATATCCAGTATCCACCAATATCCTTTCTGTCCACAGATTGCTCAGATTTCCACAGATTTTTTTAACAAAATTGAGTTTAGCACCCTTCAACCAATTATTTCAATTTATTTCCACCTTATTTCTACTTTATTTCCTCTCTCTATCCCAAAAAATCTCTCCATCCCAAATATCCCAATATTCAGTATCCACCAATATCCTTTCTGTCCACAGATTGCTCAGATTTCCACAGATTTTTTTAACAAAATTGAGTTTAGCACCCTTCAACCAATTATTTCAATTTATTTCCACCATATTTCTACCTTATTTCCTCTCTCCACCCCAAATATCCCAATATCCAGTATCCACCAATATCCTTTCTGTCCACAGATTGCTCAGATTTCCACAGATTTTTTTAACAAAATTGAGTTTAGCACCCCTCAACAATTATTTCAATTTATTTCCACCTTATTTCTACTTTATTTCCTCTCTCCACCCAAATAAAACTCTCCAACCAATAATATCCTACTACCCAATATCAATCAATATCTTTTAAAATTCTGCCAAAATGACATTTTTCCACCTTTGGAACAGGCATTGATAAAGAGCCATTATCAATAATGTATTTCACAACATAAAATTATAGAGCTATGCAGGAAAAAGGTACGATCTCGATACATACCGAGAACATTTTCCCTATCATCAAGAAGTTTTTATATTCCGATCATGAGATTTTCCTTCGGGAATTGGTGTCCAATGCTGTAGATGCCAGCCAAAAAATCAAGCGATTGGCTCAACTAGGACAGTATAGTGGTGAGTTGGGTGACCTGACTGTGGAGGTTGCTTTTGACAAAGACAAAAAGACCATCACCATCTCTGACAGTGGTCTTGGGATGACTGCAGAGGAAATTAAGAAGTACATCAACCAGATCGCGTTCTCTGGTGCTACTGAGTTTGTAGAGAAATTCAAGGATGCCAAAGATGCCAATGAAATCATCGGTAAATTCGGGTTGGGCTTCTACTCTGCATTTATGGTGGCGAAACAGGTAGAAATCAATACCCTTTCTTACCAAGAAGGCGCTGCCTCTGCCCGTTGGACCTGCGATGGGAGTACAGAATTCGAAATCTCCGAAGGTGACAGAAAAACACGCGGTACAGACATCATCCTTCATATCAATGAGGATTCCGAAGAGTTTTTGGATAAATGGAAGTTGCAGGGAATTTTGGACAAATACGCCAAATTTTTGCCTGTTCCAATCAAATTCGGCACCAAGTCTGAAAGCGTAGAGGATGGTGTAGATGACAAGGGCGAGAAAAAGTGGAAGTCGGTAGAGGTGGATAACATCATCAATACAACAACCCCTATCTGGACCAAATCTCCGAGTGACCTGAAGGATGAGGATTACTTAGCTTTCTACAAGGAGTTGTATCCAATGAGTGAAGATCCATTGTTCTGGATTCACTTAAATGTGGATTATCCATTTAACTTGACTGGGGTATTGTACTTCCCGAAAGTGAAAAATGATTTTGAGTTCCAGAAAAACAAAATCAAACTTTTCAGCCGTCAAGTATTCATCACCGACGAGGTAAAGGACATTGTACCTGAATTTTTGATGTTGTTGCATGGGGTGATTGATTCTCCAGATATTCCGTTAAACGTGTCCCGAAGCTTCTTGCAGTCTGATGGCAATGTGAAGAAGATTAACAACTACATCACCAAGAAGGTGGCAGACAAGTTGGCAGAATTGTTCAAGAAAGACCGCAAGGTTTACGAAGAAAAATGGAATGACATCGGTCTTTTTGTGAAGTACGGAATGATCAGCGAAGAGAAGTTTGCTGAAAAAGGGAAAGACTTTACCTTGTTGAAAAATACCAATGGGGAATTCTTTACGCCATTAGAATACAAAGAAAAAGTAAAAGCCCTTCAGACCAATAAAGAGGAGCAAGTAGTGTACTTATACGCAACGGATGTGGCAAAGCAAGATGCCTTTATTCAGTCAGCGAATAAAAAAGACTACGATGTCTTGGTGATGGATTCACCGATTGATAGTCATTACATTCAGCATTTGGAAATGAAGGAGGAAAAAACCACCTTGAAGCGTGTGGATTCCGATGTGGTAGATAAGTTGATTGTCAAAGACGATGGTTATGCCAATCTGTTGACAGAGGAACAGTCTACTCAGGTGACGGAAATCTTCGAAAAAGCTATCGGAAGTCAGACCTACAGTGTGGCAGTAGAAGGCTTAAGTCCGGAGGAAATGCCAGTGACGGTGACCATGGATGAGTTTATGCGCCGCATGAAGGAAATGTCCCAGATGGGTGGAGGTATGAGTTTCTACGGAGCCATGCCAGATAATTACAAAGTAGCGGTTAATGGTAACCACCCGTTAGTAGATAAAATCCTCAAAACCGAATCAGCCGAGGAAAAAGAGAAATTGGCGAAGCAAGCATTTGATTTGGCGCTCTTAGCACAAGGAATGTTGACAGGCAAGGATTTGACCGCCTTTGTGAAGAGAAGTGTGGAGATGATATAAGTCATTGATGTCTTTAGAACTTCATTGATTTACATTACAGAAGGCCTTTGGGTGCAGTTAGATGTACTCAAAGGTTTTTTTTATCCTGAATGGGCAGAATTTTTGGTATGAATGATTAAGTAATTTTTAAAACACAGATAGAGAGGGATTTTCACTGATTGACACAGATTTTTTTGCTGACGCAAAGTTAGTTTAGCACAACCAACGAAGTAGTTCCAGTTATTTTCACTTTATTTCCTCATCCTCTATCTCCAAAAAATCTCTCCTTTCAAAATATCCTAATATCAACAAGTATCCATGAATATCTTTTCATCCCAAAGATATTTTGCTTATGCAAACTATGGTTGATGAGAATTTTTAGTGTATAGTAAGTTGCATGGTTTTTTGGGTGAGTATTATTTGTGAACGGGGGCTTAGGTATAATTATTTCCCAAAAATTACTATTTTTGATAGTATCATTTGATACTATCAAAAAATGAAACCTCCATACGATCTTACACCTGCAATCCTCAAGCTCATTACTTCTATTTCAGAAAAAATAGGAGCGGTCAATGCTAAATTAATTGTTAGCCAAAATCCGAAACTTAGAAAGCAAAATCAAATCAAGACTATCCATTCATCTTTAAGTATCGAAGGAAATACCTTATCTGAAGATCAAATTACTGCCATTATCGAGAATAAAAGAGTGGTTGGGCCTGAAAAAGATATTCTTGAAGTCTTAAATGCATTGGAGGCGTATAAGAATTTGAAACAATGGAAGTCTTCTTCAGAAAAAGACTTTTTGAAGGCTCATAAGATGTTGATGAATAAATTGATAGAGGTTCCGGGCAGATATAGAGCAAAGGGGGTAGGAATTGTCAAAGGTTCTAATGTTGAACATCTTGCTCCTCCTGCTTCTAATGTTCCTTTCCTCATGAAAGAACTTTTTACATACCTTAAGGATAAGTCTGAGCTACCTTTGATCAAAAGCTGCGTTTTTCATTATGAGATGGAATTTATTCATCCATTCATGGATGGAAATGGTAGAATGGGTAGGCTTTGGCAAACGGTTATTTTGATGGAGAATTACCCGTTATTCGAATTTCTTCCATTTGAAAGTCTCATCGCTAAAAATCAAAAGGAATACTACCAGGCTCTTTCTGCAAGTGATAAGGAAGGCAAATCAACACAGTTTATTAAATACATGCTATTGCTAATTCAGCAATCCTTAGATGAACTTCTTGAAAGCGACACAAAAAAGCTTGATGGAACAGAAAGACTAGAAGTTTTCTTGGAACAATCAAGCGACATGTTTTCTAGAAAAGAGTATATGAAGTTCCATAAGGAGATATCTTCCGCTACGGCAAGCAGAGATCTCAAAAATGGAGTAGCGCTTGGTTTTGTTACAAAATCTGGAGATAAAAAAACAACCCTCTATCAAAAGAAAAAATCTTGAAGTCATTTAGATATTAAGCTCTCAATTTCTATTCTACTTATCAACTTAATCCATCCCATCAACAAGCCATCCTTCCTTAAGAGATTCAAGATCAATGGGATGGAAATAGTCAGGTATTGGTAATGAGAGCGGTGAGGAGTAAGTGACCAGTGGTTAATAAAATTTTTTATACTGTAAATCAATGGCTTATGAATTTTATTAAAAAAAATAATTCTGAATATTTGGAAGTTAGTTACGGGGGGGGGTATATTAATTCAAGTTTTTAGCGCTAAAGACTTTTTAAATCAATGTTTTACCAAAATAAAAATTATTATGAAAAAAATCATGTTAGTAATGCTATTTGCATTTATCTCTTTTGGTATTTATCCATGTAGTGGTGTTTATATTGCAAACAATTCAGCGGATGCTTGGAGTATTCGAGATGACTTTTTTTACAATTGTTGTAAAAATAGTACTATTTACATCTATGATGTTAATTCGGGACAAACAATAAAGCTCACAACAACCCAACACGGGGCCAATTCTTCTTGTTTGGAATATATAGTTTAAGCGATTTTATGTTAAAGTATTTTATTTTTGTCTTTGTCTTGATAAGTTGCTCCTCTCCCAAAGAAGAGGAGCATCAATCTTTTTTTAATCTTTCAGAAAAGAAGTTTATTGAGTTTAATAAAATTGCAATTGTTCCTGATTACCCTTTTCCTCCGTATGTAGTCTATCAAGAGCACGATTCCATTATTTTTTTTAATTCATTTACGTCTGGATTATCCTCATTGACTTTGTATGATGAGCAGTTTAGGTATAGTGATATTGAGTCATTTAAAAAGCTAGGCGAACCAACAATAGGTGGTATGCCATATCTTTTTATTGGTTCAAAAAATTTTAGAGGAGTTGGAAGTACACCAGTAATTGATTTTTATAATAAAAATTTAGAGTGGGTAAGTTCATTGAATATTTTTGATTTGGAAGTCTTAAAAGATTATCAGTCCCCGTCTTTAAAAGGACCTAATAGTTTTCAAATAGGAATACCCTATAACGGTGTGGATTCAGAAAAAGATCGGTTTTATTTTTTTGTCTCGGATTATGAAAGTGATTTAATTGATCTGATTGCAATGGAAATCGCTTCATACCAAGCTGAAGTATTACCGCCATTCTATGATAAGAAATTAATAAATAGTCAAAAAATAAAGCATGAAAATTTTAGTTTAGAATATCTCCCTTTTGTTTTGTATCATAATGATAGTTTGATTGTATCGTACAATTATCATTCAAAAATTGATGTTTTTAACTTGATAAAACAAAAGTCTAGTTCTTTAGAAATCTCTACATTAAATTATCCATTTGAAAAAGTTAAGAAACCAAAATTTACTAAAGAAATGTCTTTTAAAAATATGATGGAGCTTGCTAGTGATTGGGACGGAGAGGTTGCCTTTGGTGAACTGATTTACTTTAAATCGTGTGGCTGTTATTACCGAACAGTTAAGGGCCCAATAAAAAGTGAAAAACTGCAAGATTTTGACGTATTTCTGGAATTATTTGATATTAATCTTAATAAAATCGAAGAAACTAATCTCTCCAAGATAAATTCTAATTTAAGTAATTTTACAATACCGCTTAATGGTAAGATTTTGATTAAAGCAAAATCTCAGCCAGGTGAAGATAGACTTTATTTTTACTATCTGGAGTTAGATATGGAACAGATTGAGCATTTGGATCCCTCTTAATAACAAACCATCTTCCTGAAGAGACTCTAGAGCTATAAAATGCGTATGGTCATGTATTGGTAATGGGAGTGGTGAGGAGTAAGTGATCAGTGGGTGGTTAATTTTTTGTGCTTTAAATCAATCGATTATCAATTTAAATTCAAAAGTAAAATAACTGCCAAAATTTGATTGTGTTGGATTTTTAATTGATTTAGAAAGGTTTAGAGTTTTATCTGAATAAAATATTTCCAATGAAGAATAGAAAATTATAATTTTAAGTAAATTGTAATTTATTAATGAATTGGATGCAATCAAAAGCTGTTCTAAATAGTAACGTAAATTCTAGGTTATCAGATTACGGTGTTGACGGAATCGCCGGAGCGGATGTTGGTTCTGTGGCAGTAGGTGTATAAACCTTACCTGGAGCTGCTGCTGGTGCTATTTCTGGCTGTGCTGCTGTAGGATTAGCTGGTGCTGTGGGAGGCGGTTTAACGTGGGCAGCAGTGGGTTGCAAAAATTTCTATTGATATGAAAACACACCATAACCTTTTAACATGGATTTAAAATCAAAATTGAAATTTTTAAAATTTATAGGTTACACATGTGCTCTAGTTGCTGTGATCACTAGCGGCAATACTTTAGCAAATACAATTCAAACCTTACATACTTCTGAATCATGGAAGTTTTATGCTGCATTAGCAGGTTTTACTATTTTCTTGTCCATGTTGATAGTATTGGTAATGGTTGACTTGGCATTGGTGATTACACCTGAAATTATGAAATATTTCAAAGGTAAGCTTGGATTGACATGAGGTTTCACTAGAAAGAGTAATAACTTAACTTTGTTATGAAGCCTCAAGTAGGCTTTGTGACAACTTGTTGTTGGGCCCTCAGTTAGGAGAGGATACATTTATTTTAGTGCTGTGTAAGTTGAAGTCATTGAATTAAATAATACAAGAGTTCCAGTAAGCGCCCAAGTTTTTTACAGGATACAGAAGTAAACACCTTTTCAAAAATTCTTGTATTTTTGACCATGCTATCCAAAAAAACCAAATACGCTTTCCACGCCCTTACCTATCTGGGCAAAAACAGAGATCAAAAGACCGTATTGATCCAAGACATCTCCAATGAATATGGGATTTCCCATAAATTTCTGGAAAACATACTCTTGGAATTGAAGAAAGCAGGTATCCTCGGTAGCAAAAAAGGAAAAGGTGGGGGATACTACCTTATCAAGGATCCAAAAGATGTTGCCTTATCCAAGGTCATCCGATTACTAGATGGGCCTATCGCATTACTTCCATGTGTGAGTTTAAATTACTACGAACCTTGTGTAGAATGTAAAGACGAGACAGCATGTGGCCTGAATAAAGTGATGATTCAAGTGCGTGATGAGATGTTAAACGTATTGGAAAACAAGACCTTAGCGGATATTTTAGATAAAGAATAAAATTTTTTCCCTTTTTACCCTATAAAATAAATAGGTTTTATATACTTTTGTAAAATACTTGTATTTGAACCTATGATACTAGATCAGCCCATCAAGCGATGGTTTATCAATAAAAAGGGACAGGACAGCAACTTCAAAAGCTTCCTAAAGTCCATATCCTGGAGGATAGTCGGTACCTTGGATACCATGGTTATCTCCTATTTTGTGACAGGAGAATTGATGATGGCGATATCTATAGGTTCTATTGAAGTCATTACTAAAATCGCTTTGTATTACTTACACGAGCGTGCATGGGAAGCAGCAACCAAACTAGAAAAAGATGAGCCTACAGAAAAGTTTGCATGAGTTAGAGGCAAGCATCGCCGATCTTTCTTTGGAAGAGGAGCTGCAAGTCTTAGGCAATTATTTCCAAGGGAAAATAACCTTTTCTACTTCCCTAGGACAAGAAGATCAGGTGATTACTCATTTGATAGCTTCTCTGAAATTACCCGTAAGTATCTTTTCATTAGATACCGGACGCCTCTTTCCGGAGACCTTGGACTTATTGGCGCGTACACAAGCGAAATATAAACTTCCTATCAAAGTATATTATCCCGAAACTCAACAAGTGGAAGATCTAGTCTTGCAACAGGGCATCAATGGATTTTATGAAGGTGTGGAGCAGCGGAAAAACTGCTGTTTCGTCCGGAAAGTAGTCCCTTTGCAGAGAGCACTGACGGGTAATCAAGTTTGGATAACCGGCCTAAGAGCTGAGCAAAGTCCTAATCGCGCCAGCATGAAGCGCTTAGAATGGGATGAAGCCAATCAAATTATCAAGTACAATCCTTTATTGGAATGGACCTACGAACAACTCTTGCAGTACATTCAAACTCATACTATTCCTTACAATCCATTGCACGATAAAAACTTTATCAGCATAGGCTGTGCCCCTTGTACCCGAGCTATCCAACCCGGAGAAGATGCCCGGGCAGGAAGATGGTGGTGGGAAGAATCGAAGAAGGAGTGTGGATTGCATGGGGGGGAGAAAGGATGAAGTAGGAGGGATGAAGGATGAATTGGGAAAAAAGATTGTCACAAGGATATAAGTAAAATATTAGAATAGTTATCAGTTGTATTAATATTTGATAACCAATACTTTAAATATTAAACAAATGCTAGAATTAACGTTTTCTGACGAGAATTGAGTCTTACATCTTGTTTCTTGATTCTTGTTTCTTTTTCAAAAAAATCTAAAATCAAAAATAACATGTCCAACATATATTTCAATCCTAAAGAATCCGAATCCATCCACATCCTGAGGGAAGTGGCGGCGCAGTTTGAGCGACCGGTTTTGCTTTTTTCGGGAGGCAAGGATTCCATTACTCTGGTGCGTTTGGCGCAGAAGGCTTTTTATCCTGCGAGGATTCCTTTTCCACTATTGCACATCGATACGGGACACAATTTCCCTGAGACTATACAATTCAGAGATGAATTGGTAAAGGAATTGGGATTGGAACTGATCGTTCGCAATGTGCAGGATTCCATCGACCAAGGAAAGGTTCGTGAGGAAAAAGGCCGCTATGCCAGCCGGAATACCTTACAAACTACCACCCTGTTGGATGCTATCGAAGAATTCAAATTTGATGCATGCATCGGTGGGGCAAGAAGAGACGAAGAAAAAGCAAGGGCTAAAGAACGTGTTTTCTCCGTAAGAGATGATTTCGGGCAGTGGGATGAAAAAAACCAACGCCCCGAACTCTTCGATATGCTTAATGGAAGAATCGACCAAGGGCAAAATGTACGGGTTTTCCCGATTTCTAATTGGACAGAATTGGATGTATGGGAATACATCAAAACCGAAAATATTAACATCCCATCCATTTATTTCGCTCACAAACGGGAAGTATTCTTCCGTGACGGCTTAATCTGGACAGCTAATGAACATGTGTATAGAGAGCCTCATGAAGAGGTGAAAGAAAAAATGGTGCGCTTCCGTACAGTCGGCGATATGACCTGTACAGCAGCGGTCTTATCCGAAGCAGATACCTTGGATACAGTGGTCGAAGAAATTCGCCAGTCAACTTTATCCGAAAGAGGTGCCAGAATCGATGATAAACGCTCAGAAGCAGCCATGGAAAAACGGAAAAAGGTAGGGTATTTCTGAGAAGCGAGACTTGCCTGCTGCAAGCAGGAGTCGAGAAACGAGAGTTTAGACTCAAGAAGCAAGAACCAAGAACCAAGAATCAAGAATCAAGAAACAAGAATCAAGAGACAAAATTCAGGTTAAAAATCAATCGTTCCTTACAAAACCAGCGAAATTATGGAGTTTATCCAAACCCATTATTTCAACCTTATTTCTAGTTATTTCCACTTTATTTCCCTTCGAGAATATTCGCATTTCTAAAACCATCAAAGTCTAGCGTCTCATGTCTAGCATCTAATGTCTTTAAAAAATGGAAAATAGAAAATTGATAAAAATAGCTACTGCCGGTTCGGTGGATGATGGAAAAAGTACCTTAATCGGCAGATTGTTGTACGATACGGGTTCCTTGACCACCGACAAATTGGAGGCAATCGAGAAGACAAGTCGTCAGCGTGGTTTTGATTATTTGGATTTCTCCTTGGCGACAGATGGATTGGTTGCTGAACGGGAACAAGGCATCACCATCGATGTAGCCCATATTTATTTCAATACAGATAAGACCAACTTTATCGTAGCCGATACCCCTGGACACGTGGAGTATACCCGGAATATGGTGACAGGTGCTTCTACCTCACAAGTGGCCATTATTTTGATTGATGCGAGAAAGGGAGTGATCGAACAAACCTACCGACATTTCTTCATCAGTAATTTGCTACGCTTAAGTCATGTAGTAGTTGCCATCAATAAAATGGACTTGGTAGGCTATGATGAAGATGTGTTTTTGAAAATCAAAGCGGATTTTGATGCGTTGGTGGAGAAGAGTAACTTCCAAACGGAGCAAATTACCTTTATTCCCATTTCAGCACTCAAAGGTGAAAATATCGCCAAGAAGTCCGCTGAGATGCCTTGGTATGTAGGCAATACCTTGTTGGATCATTTGGAAGTATTGGAGCCAGAAGATTTGCAGGAACAAGCCTATGCGAGATTTCCAGTACAGTATGTAATACGACCTAAAACTGATGCTTTTCATGATTTCAGAGGCTTTTCGGGGAAATTGTATGGAGGAAATCTACAGGTTGGCGATCAGGTAACTATCCTACCATCCTTCACGGAATCAAAAATCAAATCCATTCAACTTTTCGATCAGGAGTTGGAAGTGGCTGTTCCGGGGGCGTCCGTTACCATAACCTTAGAAGATGAAGTGGATATTAGTAGAGGCGATATGATTGTCAAGTCTTCGGAATTACCCAGTTCTGAAAAAAGCATCACAGCCACCATCTGTCAGGTCAATCATAAGCCTCTGAAAATCGGTCAAAAATACACCTTACAGCATGGTGTTAACAGGGTTTTGGCAAAAGTGGAGTCCATCCAATCCAAGATACAAACCGACTTCAGCGGAGAGGAAAGTACCGAGGCATTGAAATTAAATGATATTGGCAAGGTGAGTTTCAAACTCAGCAAAGCCATCCACTTCGACCCCTACCAAGTTAATCGTTCTAATGGAAGCTTTATCCTCATTGATGAAGGAACGCATGATACGGTGAGTGTAGGGTTTATAGAAGCGAGAGATTAGAAGCGAGATATTAGAAATAAGAATCAAGAGACAAGAAACAAGAAACAAGAGAGAAGGCATTTCAAAAATACGGTATGAAGTACCAAGAAGGTCGCGAAGTAATTATGTATTACAACTTGAATTCTGGACTTTTTAGAAACCAAGGTTTCTAAAATACTTAAAAAATCTCTAATAAAACCAAATCGTAAACTCACGAAAAACTCATACTTGGTATCCCGATACTCGGGACAAGCTCTTGTACTTGGTACAATAAAATACTCTACTTAACCTATAGACAAAACTAACAATGGAAAGCTTTAGAACCGAGATTGAAAACCCCCTTGTCGAAAAGGACATCATCGAATTGGAGCGGAAAATCCGGCTATTTCGGGAGGGGAAAATAGATGAAGAAAAATTCCGCAGTTTGCGCTTGGCGCGTGGGGTCTATGGACAGCGGCAGCCGGGTGTGCAGATGATCCGTATTAAATTGCCTTATGGACGTGTTACGGGTAATCAGCTGAAACGCATCTGTGATGTTTCGGATAAGTATTCCACTGGTAAACTCCACATTACTACCCGTCAGGACATTCAGATTCATTATGTGAGTTTGGACGAAACCCCACAACTTTGGGCTGATCTCGAAAAAGACGATGTAACCTTGAGGGAAGCTTGCGGAAATACGGTAAGAAATGTGACCGCTTCCGAAGTTGCCGGCATCGATCCTAACGAACCTTTTGATGTGACTCCTTATGCGGATGAGGTATTCAAGTATTTCCTGAGAAACCCCGTATGCCAGGAAATGGGCAGGAAGTTTAAGATGTCTTTTTCCTCTTCCGATGAAGATACAGCGCTTTCCTACCTGCATGATCTGGGCTTTATTCCAAAAGTAAAAGCAGAGAACGATCAAGAAATCAGAGGTTTCAAAGTTTTGTTAGGGGGTGGTCTCGGTTCCCAGCCTCGGCATGCAGATACCATTACGGATTTCCTCGCTATTGAGGAATTGATTCCATTTATTGAAGGGGTTTTAAGAATTTTTGACAGGCATGGGGAACGCTCCAGACGCTTGAAGGCTCGGATGAAATTCTTGATCAATGAGATTGGTATTGAAGCTTTTCTGCAATTGGTTGAAGAAGAGAAAAAAGCTTTACCGTATAAATCTTATCCTATTGATGTGGAGGACTACGAAGCAAGCAAAAGTCTTCCATTCCCTGAATTGGTCAAAGTTGCCGAACCTCATGATCTAGCATACGAGCAATGGAAACTAACGAACGTCATTCCACAAAAGCAGGCTGGATATGTGGCCATTGGAGTGAAAGTACTGTTGGGCGATTTTACGACTGCGCAGGCGAGGTTTATCGCAGATCTAGCACAGGAGTATGCCAATAATGAAATCCGTTTTACACTCAGACAAAACTTTCTAATCCGAGATGTAAAAGAGGAGTTAATTCCTTATTTCTACCAAGAGTTGAAGAAAATTGGTTTGGCCGATTATGGTTATAACTCTTTGGGAGATATCACCGCCTGCCCGGGTACAGATACTTGTAACTTAGGAATTGCCAGCAGTACAGGGATCGCTAGGGAATTGGAGAAAGTCATTGCGCAAGAATATCCGCAATATATGAGGTCCCAAGATTTGACTATCAAGATTTCAGGATGTATGAACGCTTGTGGGCAGCACAACATGGCGCATATCGGATTCCAGGGTATGTCCTTGAAAGCTGGAAAAGCCGTTTTTCCTGCCCTGCAAGTTTTGTTGGGTGGAGGAAATTTGGGAGATGGCAATGGACGCTTTGCGGATAAGGTGATCAAAATCCCTAGTAAAAGAGGACCTCAGGCTTTAAGGGTCTTATTGGATGATTTTGCCCAACATCAAGAGGCAGGAGAAGATTTCCTTCACTACTATGATCGCAAAGGACAAATGTACTTCTACGATATCCTCAAAAGCTTGACCGATACAGATACCTTGACCGAAGAAGATCAGGTGGATTGGGGCAATGAAGACGCTTATAAAGTCGCTGTAGGTGTTGGGGAATGTGCGGGAGTGGTAATTGACTTGGTTGCTACTTTGTTGTTAGAAGCTCGGGAGAAGTTGGATTTATCCAAAGAGGCCTTTGTGGAAAAACGTTGGTCTGATAGCATCTACCATACTTATGCCGCCCTCGTCAATGCAGCCAAAGCCATCTTATTGTCTGAAAGCAAAAGCACCAATTCCTATGCGAATATTGTGAATTTGTTTGATGAGACCTTCGTGGAGACTGGCAAGATAGCCATTGAAGGAACCCTCAAAGACATCATTTATCAAATCAATCAACAGGAACCTTCAGAAGCTTTTGCCCGATCCTATTTTGAGGATGCAGGAAAAGTCTTTGAAGCCATCAGTGCATATAGAGAAAAGGAGGTACTCGCATGAATCAGCTTATCAAACCAAAAGTTACACTCGTAGGAGCCGGTCCAGGGGATCCCGAATTGATCACCTTGAAAGCAGTCTTGGCCTTGAACAAAGCCGATGTGGTCTTGTACGATGCTTTAATTGACAAATCCCTACTCAAACATGCACCTGCTCAAGCCATCAAGATCTTTGTTGGTAAGCGTGTAGGCAAACACTCCTGTCCTCAGGATGAGACTAACCGACTTTGTGTGGAATACGGACTGAAGCATGGGCATGTAGTCCGTCTCAAGGGAGGTGATCCTTTTGTATTCGGTCGTGGTTCGGAGGAGATTGACTACATCGAGGCTTTCGGGATTCCCACCGAAGTGGTACCGGGCATTACTTCCGCGGTGGCAGTTCCTGCTTCCATAGGAATTCCTGTGACCAAGCGGGGTGTTTCTGAGAGTTTCTGGGTCATCACAGCGACCACAAGTTATGGGGAACTCTCTCGAGATATCGCCATCGCTGCTCAATCCACGGCTACTGTTGTCATCTTAATGGGCACCAAGAAACTACCTGAGATTGTGAATGCGTACACAGCAGCAGGTAAGTCTGATATTCCTGTAGTCATTATTCAAAACGGCACTACCAAGGAAGAGCAGTTTGTCGCAGGCACCATCCAAGACATCACCTTAAAAGCCCGCCAAGCAGGCATCGCCGCTCCTGCAATTATTGTGGTAGGAGAGGTGGTGAAGGAGAGTTATCGATTGAAGGAGGTTTATGAACAAACGGTCAATATCGGTCATTGAAAAACCTACTTAGCAAAAAAGATATTTATGGATATTGGATATTATTGGATATTGGGATTCCCGTCTTACCGACAAATACCTATATTTAAATGGAACGCACCAATATCCTAATATCGCAAAGCAAGTATCGACCAATATCAATTCTAATTTCCACCATATTTCAATAGTAAACGCTTCGTATTTCCTCAGGAAATCCAAGTCTTGCATCTTGCATCTTGATTCTTGTCTCTAATCTAATTTCTCGCTTCTCGCATCTAAATTCTCGTCTCTCGCTTCTCGCCTCTAACCATCTAAAACCATGAACCATTTATATCCCATTTTCCTCAAAGTCCACCAACTCAACGTCCTCTTGGTCGGAGGTGGTTTTGTAGGTACGGAGAAACTCTCCTTTTTACTCAAAAGTAGCCCTGAGGCTCATGTTACCGTAGTATCCAAGGAATTCAATGAAGAGTTTTTGGAGCTTGCCCGGTCTGCTTCTCATGTTACGCTCATAGAAGATGCTTACCATGAGAAGTATTTGGGAGGCAAACATATTGTCATCGCAGCCACCAATTTTCCAGAAGTCAATAAGCAGATCCATGATGAGGCCAAGGAGCGCTTTATTTTGGTCAATGTTGCCGATACGCCTGCTTTATGTGATTTTTATTTGGGTGGGATTGTAACCAAAGGGAATTTGAAAATCGCCATCAGTACCAATGGCAAATCCCCGACCACAGCCAAGCGTTTGCGGGAGCTTTTTGAAGAAATCCTTCCCGAGGAAATTGATGAGTTGTTGGAAAACCTGAATGCCTATCGTGCTACCCTCAAAGGTGATTTTGAGTACAAGGTCAAGGCAATGAATGAAATCACGGGGATGCTAGTGGAGAAGGAGCGAGCGTAGATTTCTAGGGTTCTCGCAACGCTCGCAACGAAATGACGCAACGCTCGCAAAAAATATTATTTACTCTAAGCGTACGTGGCGCTCTTCTTTGCGCTCGTTGCGTGAACTTATCTCCGCAGAGGATAGCTGTATTGATAGCAAAAGTTAATTTTTTTTCACTGAACAATTTGCGTATTGGTAGTATGCGAAGCGTACCCCTTACTATAGTTATTCGACTATTTAATCGTTTAAGTTGTTTGTAAAAGTTGCTTAGTTTTTTAATCTGTCTGTACTTTGAAAGTAATCAAACTTTTATTGATATGACCGAAAATGAGATTGCAAAAATAGTTCTCGATAAATCTTTTGAAATCCATAGATCACTTGGTCCGGGTTTATTGGAATCAGTATATGAAAAGGCCTTAGAGTTTGAATTAAATCAGACTAAAATCATGGTTGCTTCCCAAGTGCCAGTTCCCTTGGTTTACAAAGAAGTAAAGTTTGAATCTGGTTTTCGCTTGGATTTACTAGTAGAAAACAAAGTGATTATTGAAATTAAAGCCAATGAAGGACTTGCCCCAGTACATTTTGCTCAAACATTGACCTATTTAAAGCTTGCTGATAAAAGATTAGGACTCCTGATTAACTTTAATGTAAAATTTTTAAAGGATGGAATTCATAGATTAGTTAATAACTTATGAGATAAATAATGAGGTTCACGCAACGCTCGCAACTATGTGGTTTTTTCCTTAGCGTCCGTGGCGTTTATCTTAGCGCTCGTGGCGAGAAATTTAAACCCAGTTCTTAATTTTTCGTTGAAAAAGGCAATACCTTCTTCTGAAAATTTGCGCTTATGAAAACAATACTTTCTTTCTTCTTGCTTTTGCTTAGCTTTTCTTTTTCAGTTCAAGCGCAGGAAACGCTAGGGGGAATACGAGTCAATGTTGGCTTACCTACCGTTGATTTCCGCTCGGAAGTGGGCAGTCAATGGTTTCCCTCTCTCAACCTTGGAGTTCTCAAGCAGCTTGCAAATACTCCCATTTACGTAGGTGGGGAATTCGGATACATGCTTTATGGAACAGCGGTTCATAGGAGTAGAGAAGTGATTAACGGTACCGATCAGCGATTCAGAATCCGAAGAAATAACAATGCCATTCATCTGTCAGGAGTAGTTCGTTTCATGCCGGATTTTGGGATAGGGGTTCGACCTTTTGTTGAAGGACAATTCGGGGCCATTCATACCTACACTCGATCTAAGGTCAGGGAAAACAGACTGGCTGAACCATTTGTCTCAGGAACTGAGGTGTATGATTGGGCTCATATGTATCAATTGGGAGGCGGCTTGATGATACCCTTAGAAAAGGGAGGAGATACATTCCTGGAACTGAGGGTGAATTACATGCAAACAGGCACCATGGATTTCCTTACCAGCCGCGATGCGAGCTATGACAATCAAGGGACAGTCACCCTCAATACCCGAAATGCAGCCTTTCAAATGCTGAGTCCCAGCCTTGCTGTTAAGTTTAGGTTTTGACGCTTTTGAATGCAAGTAATGGTTGAAGTCGTTTTTTTCTTTACCTTCATATCCGTTATAAAGAAGGATTGATTAAAAGACAGATAAGGGTGGAGAGGTGAACAGTCACTCACAGATAAAGCTGATTCAACCGATTTAGCGCAGATGTAATTTATTTCAATTTCGCTAAATAAAAAACTATATTTTTGGTTTCAAAGAATTACCGCTATTATCGAATTCAAAAAATAATTGTATTCATTCATATGGGGAAAACTATTTCACTAAAAATTTGAAAGCAGGCAAATGATTCTGCCGAATACCTAATATCATGAAAAAAGTCCCTTTACTAATTTTTCTAATTCTAAACACTTCTCTTTTATTTGGGGAATCCCAAGTCTTTTCTAAATTGAACTATCAACTATCCACGCTCAATCAATGAAAAAACATTTCCACTTCTTTTGGGTCTTTTTCCTGTGGGCGATCCATTATCTTCAGGCCCAAACTACCCCTGATCTTTAAACGCTCGAAACATTGGCATGATAACACCTATGAAATCATCTGGAATTTGGTTTAACTTCGGTACCCTTCAATTTATTCTCAATACTAAGTTGGAGGTGACAGGAATGGACTTTAATGTTCCTAATGATGATATTTTCTTTGAGGAATTGAAACCCGTAAAAATAAACCAATGATCAAAGTTTTAGGAATCCCCTTTGATGCTAACAGTTCCTTCCTTAGAGGACCTTACTTGGCTCCTCCCAGAATTCGTCTGATGGCAAGTGAAGGATCCGCCAATAACTACACGGAAGAAGGAGTGGAAATCCTAGCAGGCAGGGATTTTCAAGATTTAGGGGATTTATTGTTTGCTAGTCAAGATCCCCAAAAGGCATACGAATACATCAAAACATTCGTCAGCAAAGCCATTGCCGATGGTAGCAAACTCTTAAGCTTGGGAGGAGATCATTCCATTGCATACCCCGTTATTGAAGCGCATGCGTTGAAACATGGTCCTTTACATGTTTTACAGTTGGACGCGCACGGTGATTTGTATGAGAATTTTGAAGACAATCCCTATTCCCATGCTTCTCCTTTTGCCCGATTATTGGAAAAAGGCTTGCTGAAATCCCTGACTCAAGTTGGGATTCGAACCTTGACTCAACATCAGCGGGAACAGGCTGCCAAGTACAAGGTATCCATCGTTGAAATGAAAGATTTTAGCATGGATTTCATACATACCTTGGAAGGGCCGTTGTATATTTCCTTGGATATAGATGTATTAGACCCTGCATTTGCGCCGGGAATATCGCATTATGAGCCAGGTGGCATGAGTACTCGGCAGCTGCTCGATATCATTCAGGCTATCAAAATACCCATTATTGGAGCAGATTTGGTAGAATATAATCCTGTTCGTGATCATCATGACATGACGGCCATGGTAGCGTTCAAGTTGATGAAAGAGTTGATTGGAAAAATGAAGCAATAAGAAAAGCCCTGCTGAGTATGCAGGGCCTTTACGGTTCTGGTTAAGAGAACCTATCGTTAACACCGCTATGATTCAGTTACTAGGGATATTTATTTTTGAGAGTTGATAAGGTATGGAGTCTTACCGTCGGTGATTATAATTTTGGTATTAGGAGAGTTGGCTAGCTCGCGGAAAGCTTCGATACTTCTTAATTCGATGATTTCTCTCACAAGTCCTTCAGCTAGAATTTTTTGTGCTTCTCGTGTACCTTCGGCTTCAATTTTTCGTCTTTCAGCTTCCTTGCGTTCGCGCTCTAAGATGTACTCCATTTGCTGCGCCTCTTGTTCAGCTTTCAATTTACGCTCAATGGCACGGCTCAATTCAGCAGGAAGGTTGATGCTTTTCATCAATACCCGCTCTACCACAAATCCTCTTTGTCTCAACGATTCATGCATTCTGTCCTGAATCTCCTTTTCAATCTCAGAGCGCATCCCTGAGTGCATGTCTTTGGCCATGTACTGCGCTGTGATGTCAGCAGCTGCCGAGCGGAACACATTCAAGATTAAAACTCTTTCATAGTTAGTTCCAATATCTTCTAAAATAAAAGGAACCTTACTTTTCTCAATGCTATACAAAATGGAGATTTCGGATTCAATGGTCAACCCTTCTTTACTTGGAAGAGGTAAGCGAATTTCCTGATTTACAGTACGAATTGGGACTTTTATAACTCGGGTGGTAAATGGATTAAACCCTACCAAGCCTGCATCTAGAGAGGTATCGGAAAGTTTTCCAAATCTACTTTTGACTCCCACCTCTCCTTGACGGATGACAGCACAAGAACTAAGGAAAAATATTCCCAAAAGGCTAACTAATAACAATCGGTTTTTCATGGTACATATTCTATTGGTTTAAGTGTTCATACGGAATAATCTTTCTCTAAGGTTTCGTTAACAAAAATTAATTTTAAAATAGTCTTTCCAATGAAACAAAGTATCTGAATTTTCGTTTTTTGTAAAATAATTTAAGCGGTTGAAATTGAATGATTTAAAACTAATTTTGGTAGCTAACACCTTAGTCCCTATTTTTGAAGGACACTAATCCCCTCGCACGTGAAAAGAATCGCAATTTTGGCTTCCGGTAGTGGTTCGAATGCCGAAGCAATTACCCGATATTTCCAAAACTCCGAAAATGGTAAGGTAACTTTGATCGCCAGTAACAAGTCAAATGCTTATGTATTGGAACGAGCTAAACAATTGGAAATACCTTCTGTGATTTTTTCAAAAAAAGAGTTGGAGTCAGGAGTATTGACCCAGCTATTGCTCCAGAAAAAAATAGATTGGGTTGTATTAGCAGGGTTTTTATTGAAAGTTCCCGAAAATTTAATCCAAGCATTTCCCAATAAAATCGTCAATATTCATCCCGCTTTATTGCCCAAATTTGGCGGAAAAGGCATGTACGGTGCGCAGGTGCATGAAGCTGTGAAAGCTGCGGGAGAAACGCATACGGGAATTACTATTCATTTGGTCAATGAGCAGTATGATGAGGGTAAAATCATTTTTCAAGCAGCGGTGGAGGTGACGCCTGAAGATACACCAGAAAGCATTGCTTCCAAAGTTCATGAATTGGAATATAAATACTTTCCAAATGTGATTGAAAGCCTGCTTTAATCTATTGATTTTCCTACCTTTGCCACTTGAAAAATTTTCCACCAAAATATAGCCACAAAGTCCAGGACAATTCCTTTGTGTCTTAACGTCTTTGTGGCCGTCAAAAATCATGGCTACCAAAAAAATACAATCTGCATTAATCTCCGTCTATTACAAAGACAATCTTGAACCCATCATCGCTCAATTGAAAGCACAAGGTGTGACCATTTATTCCACGGGTGGCACACAACAGTTCATAGAAGAGCAAGGTGCTACTGTTGTTCCTGTAGAAGAGTTGACAGGGTATCCGTCCATCTTCGGTGGAAGGGTGAAAACCTTGCATCCAAAGATTTTTGGAGGGATTCTTCACCGTCGGGAAAATGATTCTGATGTGGCGCAGGCTGCTGAGTTTGCTATTCCTGCTATTGACTTGGTGATTGTGGATTTGTATCCATTTGAAGAAACAGTTGCTTCCGGTGCATCAGAAGCAGATGTGATTGAAAAAATTGATATTGGCGGGATTTCTTTGATCAGAGCCGCTGCCAAAAACTTCAAAGATGTAGTCATCATTGCTTCCAAAGCTCAATATGGTGAATTGGAAGCCCGCTTGAAAGCACAAGATGGAGCTACTACTTTGGAGGATAGACGCTACTTTGCAGCTCAGGCATTCCAAGTATCTTCCAATTATGATACCCATATTTTCAACTATTTTAACCAAACTGAGCAAATCCCTACATTAAAAGTATCTGAGTCCAAAGCGAAGGCCTTAAGATATGGAGAGAATCCTCATCAAGCAGCTCACTTTTATGGAGATTTGGAAGCCCTATTTGAGCAATTGAATGGTAAAGAACTTTCCTACAATAACTTGGTAGATATCGATGCTGCCGTTGCCTTGATTTCTGAATTCAAGGGAGAGACTGCATTTGCCATCTTAAAACATACCAATGCTTGTGGTTGCGCTACAGCTGATAGCGTGAAAGAAGCCTATCAAAAGGCATTTGCTGCTGATACTACTTCTGCATTTGGAGGTGTGTTGGTTACCAATCAGCCAGTAGATTTGGCTGCTGCCGAGGAAATGAACGGCTTGTTTTTCGAAGTATTGATTGCACCGGCCTTTGATGCAGATGCATTGGCTGTATTAAAGGGTAAGAAAAATAGAATTCTCTTGCAACAGAAAATGGACTTGCTAGGTACCAAGCAAATCAAGACCTTGTTGAACGGGATTATCGAACAGGATAAAGACTTACAGACCGAAACGAAGGCTGATTTCAAAGTGGCCACCAAACTCGCTCCAAGCGAGGAGGAACTAGATGCCTTGGTATTTGCTGCCAAAGTATGTAAACACACCAAGTCCAATACCATTATTTTGAGCAATAGTAATCAGTTGTTTGCTTCAGGGGTAGGGCAGACCTCTCGTGTAGATGCTTTGCGTCAGGCAATTGAAAAGGCAAAAGCTTTTGGATTTGATTTGAAGGGCGCTGTAATGGCTTCCGATGCCTTCTTCCCATTTCCAGATTGTGTAGAAATTGCTCATGAAGCAGGCATTTCAGCTGTGGTACAGCCAGGAGGTTCCATTAAGGACCAGGATTCCATCGATTTCTGCGATGCCCACGGCATGAGTATGGTGATGACAGGTGTCAGACATTTCAAACATTAAGAGTTGAGATAAAACTAAACCAAGGCTGTCTTCGAAAAGGAGGCAGCTTTTTTTTGTAAATTATCAGTAGTTTTATTAAAAGTTTTTCAACTTATACTTGACCACAACAAAATTTGGCTCTGTTTCCAGTTGGTTTAGATACTTGGATATCTGAGAGTCCGTTTGGCTATTTTTGGCTTGCGCCCAAATATATTCAAATTGATGAATCGTGTAAAAATAGCCTTCATTATCAATATGTTTGGGTTGTATATAATTCATGCCCAAATTTATATCATCAATAAATGTGCTTCCGGCAATTACATTGTTTGTCGATTTATTGAGGATAAAAAAATTAATTGCGTTGTTAGTGACATAATTCGAAAGTAGAAATTGGTCCGAAATTTTGATTAATGGATAATGATGAGAATATTTATCCGAATCCAAGAGTGAGTTTTGACTTTCGATAACTTCATAAGTAAGGAGCTCTAAAGGTAAATTTTCCTTGGGGAATTTTAGGAAAATTTTCCCCAATTCTCCTTTCGTTAGGGTGTATATCGTATCCAAAAATACATGAGAAGCATAAATGGTATCCCGATGTTTGGTAAGGTTGTTGACATCCTTGAATGATATCACCCCTTCGTTTACTCTATGTTGGATAATTGGAGTCACTGTTTTTTTCTCTAGGTTCCATTTCACCAAAAAGTCTGTTGCGCTATTGATTGCATGAGATTGATTTTGAGGATACAGTATATAATCATCCCCTGAATCATGGACTAAATTATTGATCCAAGTAATAGGAACTTCAGCTGAATTGATAAATTCTCCATCTATTGAGTAACGAAGAACATTCTTTATGGTTAAAATTTCCACTAGCTGAGACTCTTCATTGAATGCAAGATTCAGCACAGTAAGATACTGACCAGGACCTTCCCCATAGTTGTTGATAATAGATACCAACTCAAAGTTTTTTGAAAGGATATAGGTGTTTAAACTACTTTGGATATCCCCAAGGATAAAATAGTTTTCTGATTCAAGGAATTTGTCGAAAGAATAGCCATTAACCTCCTCCGGTAAACTAATAAAAGATACTTCCTCGATAAATTCGCTCAATTTCAAATTTTTACCTTCGATGATATGAATTGTTTTGACTTCATCTTTTGGTTTTTGGCAGGCAGTCAATAAAAGTATAAAAATAAAGATGGTAGTGGGTTTCATTCGATGGATAAGTTTTTTTAAAAGTAGTTTTGGTTCATTTCAATTAGAATCCGAATCTTATGTGAGCCAAAATAAGGATTAATCATCAGTATCGTTCTCTGAATTTGAATAAATTTCACAAATCATAAGCTACTGCATATTTATCTTTATTTTAGCGAGATGAATTTTAAGATTCATTTTCCAGCGAAATAAAAATGTCCATGATGACAGCTTCAGAAGTCAGAAATCTATTTTTGATTTGACACTTACTACAAAATTTAAAGTTTCCATTCCTATTAATATAAAATGGTTATGATAATGAAAAGATATTGAGATAGTTGGTTAAGACTAGCGAGAAAATGTTACATGTTTCTCTTCAAAAAGAAAAAAATCTTTGTAAGGAGGGTTTATTGCTGTATTTAAATCACCCCGAATCTCCCTCTTTTTAATTTTATCCAGTAATTTGCAAACTTATCCGTTATTTTGTGTGGTTATTGGTTTAGGACTGCCTAGACTCTGATAAATCAATTATGAAACATTCTTCAAATCTGAAAATTTATAATACCCTTTCCAGGGAAAAAGAAGCTTTTGAACCACTAAATGCACCTTTGGTAGGCATGTATGTCTGTGGACCTACGGTCTATGGAGATGCACACCTTGGGCATGCTCGTCCAGCGGTCACTTTTGATACGGTTTACAGATACTTATCTCATTTGGGATACAAAGTTCGCTATGTCCGGAATATCACTGACGTGGGTCATTTGACAGGTGATGCGGACGAGGGGGAAGATAAAATTGCCAAAAAAGCGAAGTTGGAACAACTTGAGCCCATGGAGGTGGCCCAGCAATATACAGATACCTATCATCGGGATATGGAATTGCTCAATACCATCAAACCAAGTATTGAGCCTCGAGCCACCGGACATATCCCGGAGCAAATTGCCTTAGTGCAAGCTATCTTAGAAGAAGGACTTGCCTATGAAGTCAATGGTTCGGTGTATTTTGATGTGTTGAAATATAACGAGCGGGAGAAATATGGCAAGTTGTCTGGTCGTGTGTTGGATGACTTAATGTCTGGGACTCGTGATTTGGATGGACAAGGAGAAAAGAGAAATCCAGCTGACTTTGCCCTCTGGAAAAAAGCAGCTCCCGAACACCTGATGAAATGGGATTCACCATGGGGGATGGGCTTTCCGGGTTGGCACTTGGAGTGTACAGCCATGTCTTCCAAATACCTTGGAAAGCATTTTGATATCCACGGAGGAGGAATGGATCTGATGTTTCCGCACCACGAGTGTGAGATCGCTCAAGGCAATGCCTGCAACCATCAAGATCCTGCCAAGTATTGGATGCATAACAACATGATTACCATCAATGGACAGAAGATGGGCAAGTCCTTGGGGAATTTCATTACTCTTCAGGAGTTGTTTACAGGAAATCATCAGTTGCTAGAGCAGGCATATAGCCCCATGACGATCCGTTATTTCATGTTGACGGCTCACTATCGCTCAACCTTGGATTTTTCCAATGAAGCTTTGAAGGCTGCTCAAAAAGGATATAAAAAGATTATCAATGGTTTCAAAATAGCCAAAAAGCTGGGGTATGTAGCAGAAGATATTGCCGTTGATGAAAATCAGGTGAAGCAGGTAACTTCAAGTATACAAGCTGCTTACCGTGCCATGGATGATGACTTCAATACTGCCCAGGCCATCGGGCATTTGTTCAACCTCTTGAAAAAAATTAATTCCATCTACACCGGTCAGCTGAAATCTGCGCAATTTGGTGAAGAGGTCTTTACAGAAATGCTGCAGACATTTATGCTGTTTGTGGAAGAGATTTTGGGTATTCGTGAGGAGAAATCAGATGTGCAAGAGGACTTGTTACAGGTATTGTTAAATCTATACTCCGAAGCGAAAACAGCCCGAAATTATGACAAAATCGACGAAATCAGGGCAGCATTAAAAGCCATGGGTTTTGTAGTAAAAGATATGAAAGATAAAATTGATTGGGCATATGAAGAGTAGATTTTGGATTGGCATAGTGGCGGTACTTTTACTTGGATCCTGTGCCAGTGAAAAGCAAAGTGACCAAGGTCAGACATCCATTCCATTACGGGAAGCTCCTGAGTTTTCGGCTGATTCTGCCTATCAGTTTATCCAGCGACAAGTGGACTTCGGTCCCCGAGTTCCGAATACTCCTGGTCATGCTGCCACGAAAGAATGGTTGATAGCACAATTTAAATCCTATGGTTGGGAAGTTCAAACTCAGGAATTCCAAGCAACCACCTATGACAACTTGACTTGGGACTTGACCAACATCATAGCCAGCTACAATCCCAATGCGAAAAAGCGGATTTTGTTAGGGGCTCATTGGGATACTCGAAGGATTGCAGATAAGGATACAGAGCGAATGGATGAACCCATCGATGGGGCTAATGATGGAGGTTCTGGAGTGGCTGTTTTATTGGAAATTGCTCGCGTGATTGGTACTGGTTCAGATAAACCCGACGTTGGAATTGACATTATTTTATTTGATGGAGAGGATGATGGAGAGCCTGAGCATATAAATTTCAGAAATAATTCCAAAGTTTGGTGGTGCCACGGATCCCAATATTGGTCTAAGAACCTACATGAACCGGGCTATACTGCCTATTTTGGCATTTTGGTAGATCTGGTAGGAGCGAAGGGAGCACGATTTTATCGGGAGGGATATTCGATGTATTTTGCCAAAAACATCGTCCAAAAAGTATGGAATTATGCTACCGATTTAGGGTTTTCAGACTTCTTTATCCACAAGGATAGTCCTGAGATTATGGACGATCATCTTTTTGTCAATAGAGATGCAAAAATCCCCATGATCAATATCATTGAATATTCACCTCAAACAGGCTTTGGATTGTACCATCATACCCATTTGGATAATATGGATATCATCGATAAGAGAACATTAAAGGCTGTTGGACAAACTGTCTTAGTTAGTTTATATCAAGAATAATCATCCTCACCCCAACCACCAACCATGAAAAAAGGGCATCAAGTAACCATGAAAGAAATCGCCAAGAAACTGGGCGTTTCAGTGTCCACGGTTTCGAGAGCGTTGAAAGATTCTCCCGAACTTCATCCGGATACCAAGAAGCGGATTGTGGAGATGGCCGAGAGCATGAATTACCAGTATAATTTACTTGCTCAAAGTTTGCGGATCAGCAAGACCAAGGTATTGGGCGTGATTGTTCCAGAGTTGACTTCCCACTTTTTTTCGTCCAATATTTCCGGCATACAGGATACCGCATCCAAGCGAGGTTATAATGTTATGATTTGTCAATCCAACGAATCTTTTGACCAGGAAAAAGCCAATTTGAGAACATTAGTGGCGGCTCAAGTGGATGGATTATTAATCAGCTTAAGCAGAGAAACCAAAACCTACGATCATTTACATGATTTATACAATCGGGGAATTCCCTTCATGATGTTTGATCGGGTGACTGAGGAGATACCTGTTTCGAAAGTCACAGTGGACGATGCACATGGAGCATATTTGGTGGTAGACCATCTATTGAAACAAGGGTGTAAGCGTGTCGCATTTGTTTCAGGACCGGAGGATTTGTACATCAGTAAAAAGAGAAAAGAAGGCTATCTCAAAGCACTCTTAGAACATGGAAAATCTGTAGAAGATGCCATCATTTATACCACAGATTTAACTACAGAGGGGAATAAGCAAGTAGGCGAAAAGATACTTTCAGACAGCAACCGACCTGATGGAGTATTCTGTCTTATTGACCCGTTGGCCATCGATGTTTTGATGGTATTTAAAGAAAACGGGATTAAAGTACCGAAAGATATTGCGTTGGCTGGATTTACTAATAATCCGACTTCTGGCGTTATTGAACCATCATTGACCACAGTTTCGCAACCCGGTTATGAAATGGGTGTAATTGCTGCGGGGCATTTATTGGATCAGCTCGATGAAATTGTAACAACTGAGCCACGCTCTTTTGTGTTACAGACCACCCTCATTCCGCGCAACTCTACCAAACTCAACGCTTAATAATCATTTCCATACTCAACTGCCTTTCATCCATATGTTAACTATTGAACAAAAGCTTTTTGGTAAACTTCCTAATGGTCAAGATGTAACCTTGTTTACCATGAATTTCAAGGATGAAGTGATTGCCTCAGTCATGGACTATGGGGCTACTTGGACGCATTTTTTTGGAAAAGATCGGGATGGAAAATTAGCTGATGTGGTGTTAGGTTTTGATACGTTGGAAGGATACTTGCAGGAAGATTATCAAAATAACTACTGCTATATTGGATCGACAGTTGGAAGAATTGCCGGAAGGATTAAAGGGAATCAATTTTCATTGGATGGCCAAACCTTTCATTTGCCACTCAATGCTGGAGCGATACATTTGCATGGTGGGATTGAAGGTTGGGATCGCAAACTGTGGAAAGCAACCTTAATTTCTGAGACCAATCAAGTAGGAGTAAGGTTTTACTATCAAAGCCCTCATGGAGAGGAGGGCTATCCGGGAACGGTAGATGTTTGGGTTACTTATACGTTGAATACTTCCGGAGAATTATCCATTCACTACAAAGCCATAACAGATAAAAAAACCATTATAAATCCTACCAATCACGCCTATTTTAATCTGAGTGGTGACTTTCGGCAGCCAATTACTGATCATATGTTCACAGTAGATGCTGATTCTTATCTTCCCGTGGATAGTCAGGGAATGCCCACTGGAGCCATTGTTGAGGTAGCTGAGAGCCCGTTTGACTTTCGAACACCCATCTTGCTTGAGGAGCAGTTGGGGAAGGCTGAGGAGCAGCTTCAACTTGTCGGAGGTATCGATCATAGTTTTGTACTGAACAACTCCGAGTATGCAGCTACCCTTTTCCATCCTTTGAGTGGAAGAAAGTTAATCGTGCATACACTCGAGCCAGGGCTTCAAGTTTATACTGGTAATTCACTAGGGAATGACTTTCTAGGTAAAGGAGGAGTTACCTATGGCAAGTACAGCGCGATCTGTTTGGAAACGCAGCATTTTCCAGATGCAATTAATCAGCCGGCCTTCCAATCTGTTGTTGTAGAGCCAGGAGAGGGATTTGAAAGTAAAACGGTTTTTGTGCTAACAAGCTAACTATGAGTGTTATACTTAGGTGTTTTGGGAATTTTCAGCAATTAAGCTTCTTGAACAATGTTCAAAAATCGAATAAAATACAGTCATTTTGAAAGTGTTGAAATTTTTTAAAATTTCTTCAAAATCTTTAAAAGGCTGAAAAAGACCGATTTGGAATCATTTAAAACTTTAAATAAATGAACTTAAAATATTGATTTTAAGATAATTAAACAAAATTTGAATTCAGTTCAATTTTTTTCTATTTCTACAGCTTTAGGTTTTTATTTTTGAAAATTGCTTGGCATATTTGTTAACACCGTTTGGGTTTCCCGAACGCATTTCCAGCATTTGAAGAGAAGTGATAGTCCTTTACTTCTTGATATTCAAAACAAACCAACAAAAAAATGCAGCAGACAGAACCAATTTTAGAGGAGAACAAAGGTCGTTTTGTTTTATTTCCAATTCAACACGATGACATTTGGCAGTATTATAAGAAGGCAGAGGCGAGTTTTTGGACCGCGGAGGAAATTGATTTGAGTCAGGATTTGAAAGACTGGAAAGAATTGAATGATGGAGAGCGTCATTTTATTTCTCATGTGTTAGCATTTTTTGCAGCCAGCGATGGTATTGTGAATGAAAATTTAGCAGAGCATTTTGTCGCAGAGGTACAGTATACGGAAGCCAAATTCTTTTATGGTTTTCAAATTGCTATGGAAAATATCCATTCTGAGACTTACAGTTTGCTGATTGATACTTACATCAAGGATGCAGCTGAAAGAGATAAATTACTGAATGCTATTGAGCATATTGATTGTGTAAAGAAAAAAGCGGATTGGGCTTTGCGTTGGATTGACAACGGGTCTTTCCAAGAGCGATTGATTGCTTTTGCAGCAGTGGAAGGGATTTTCTTTTCGGGCTCGTTCTGTTCTATTTTCTGGTTGAAAAAAAGAGGTTTGATGCCTGGATTATCCTTTTCTAATGAATTGATTTCAAGAGATGAAGGATTGCACTGTGATTTTGCGTGTCATCTTTATACCAAACACGTTGTGAATCAATTGCCAAAGGATACAGTAACCCGAATCATCAAGGATGCAGTTGAAATTGAAAAAGAATTTGTTACAGATGCTTTGCCAGTACGTCTGATCGGAATGAATTCTGACCTTATGTGTCAATACATTGAATTTGTGGCAGATCGTCTTTTGATGGAATTAGGTTGTGAAAAAGTTTGGAACAGCACCAATCCGTTCGACTTCATGGATATGATTTCTTTGCAAGGCAAGACTAACTTCTTTGAGAAAAGAGTTGGAGACTACCAAAAAGCAGGAGTCATGAAAGGTAAAGAAGTAGTTGACTCACCAAAATTCTCCATTGGAGAAGATTTCTAATAAGTAATTTTTCCACCAACCCCCAAATCACACAGGTATGTTAGTAATAAAAAGAGATGGAAGAAGAGAATCTGTACGATTCGACAAAATCACCACTAGGATAGAAAATCTATGCTATAGTCTGGATAATCGTTACATCCAACCTATAGAGGTAGCCAAAAAGGTTATCGACGGTTTGTATGATGGAGTTAAGACCACAGAGTTAGATAATTTGGCGGCGGAAGTGTGTGCATCTCTAACCGTAAAACATCCTGATTATGCTGTGTTGGCTGCGAGAATTGCTATTTCCAATCTTCATAAAACCACCAGTCAGTCTTTTTCTAATACCATGAAAAGACTGTATACGCATATTAATCCCAAAACTGGTGATAATGCTGCTTTGATTGCTCCTGATGTTTACGGGATAGTAAAGAAGCATGCAGCCAAGTTGGATGAGACAATCGATTACTCCAGAGACTTTGATTATGATTTCTTCGGTTTTAAAACCTTAGAGAGAAGTTATTTGATCAAATTGGATGGTGTGGTTGTAGAAAGACCGCAACACATGCTGATGAGAGTAGCAGTAGGTATTCACAAAGAGGATATTGATGCTGCCATTGAGACATATCACTTACTATCTCAAAAGTGGTTTACGCATGCGACCCCAACGTTATTTAATGCGGGTACTCCTAAACCTCAATTATCTTCATGCTTTTTATTGACCATGAAGGATGATAGTATTGATGGTATCTATGATACATTGAAGCAATGTGCAAAAATATCCCAGTCTGCTGGAGGTATTGGTCTTTCCATTCACAATATCCGGGCGAAAGGTAGCTATATCCGAGGTACAAATGGAGTATCCAATGGGATTGTACCGATGTTGAGAAACTTTGATATGACGGCCCGCTATGTGGATCAGGGTGGAGGCAAACGTAAAGGTAGTTTCGCTATTTACTTAGAGCCATGGCATGCAGATATCAAGGATTTCTTAGACCTAAAGAAAAACCACGGAAAAGAGGAAATGCGTGCAAGAGACCTGTTCTATGCAATGTGGCTTTCAGATCTTTTCATGAAGCGTGTGGAACAAAATGAAAGTTGGTCTCTTTTTTGCCCCAATGAGGCTCCTGGATTGGCAGATTGCTACGGAGAAGAGTTTGAAAAATTGTATGAAAAATACGAAAAAGAAGGCAGGGCAAGAGAGGTTATCAAAGCACAAGACTTATGGTTTGAGATCTTAGAGTCTCAGATTGAAACAGGTACACCTTACATGCTATACAAGGATGCAGCAAATGCTAAATCCAATCAGAAAAATTTAGGTACAATCAAGTCTTCTAACCTTTGTACGGAGATTTTGGAGTACACCTCGCCTGATGAAGTTGCTGTATGTAACTTGGCATCTATTGCGTTGCCAAAATTTGTGAAAGAAGGACCTGATGGAAAGAAATATTTTGACCATCAAAAGTTGTACGATATTACTAAAGTAGCAACTAAAAATCTCAACAAGGTAATTGATGTCAACTATTATCCTGTAGAAGAAGCTAGAAGATCCAATTTCCGTCACAGACCCATAGGTTTGGGTGTTCAGGGCTTAGCAGATGCATTCATCATGTTGAGAATGCCATTTGATTCTGACGAGGCAAAAGGGCTGAATGAAGACATCTTCGAAACAATTTACTACGCTGCCGTGGAAACTTCCATGGAGCTAGCTAAAACCCAAGGGACTTATGAGACCTATGAAGGATCACCCGCCTCTAAAGGGATTTTGCAGTTTGATATGTGGGGGGTAACTCCTAAATCAGGTAGATGGAATTGGGATGAATTAAAGCAAAAAGTGGTAAAGTATGGCCTGAGAAACTCCTTGCTTGTAGCACCAATGCCTACCGCTTCTACTTCACAGATCTTAGGTAACAATGAGTGTTTTGAGCCGTACACAACGAATATTTATACCCGAAGAACACTCTCTGGGGAATTTATCGTGGCAAATAAGCACTTGATGAAGGATTTGATTCGTTTGGGTCTATGGAATGATAGCATGAGAAACCGACTCGTAGCTGCCAATGGATCTGTCCAAAATATCCCTGGAATACCACAGAATATTAAAGATTTGTATAAGACTGTTTGGGAAATTTCTCAAAAGACCATCATCGATATGGCGGCAGATAGAGGAGCCTATATCTGTCAGTCTCAGAGCATGAATGTGTTTCTACAAGATCCAAATTTTGGAAAACTGACTTCTATGCATTTCTATGCTTGGAAGAAAGGATTAAAGACAGGTATGTACTACTTGAGGTCTCAAGCAGCTGCTAGTGCCATTCAGTTTACGGTTGATAAGGCTGCTTTAGATGATCAACCAAAAGCGGCCACTCCTGAATTAGATATGACCAATAGAGCAAACAGTCAAGCCGCCATTGCATGTTCTTTGGATGATCCAGAAGGATGTGACATGTGTGGTAGTTAAAAAATTAAGTTAGAGTTCGTTATGGTAAAAAAGCGCCCGAATGTTTCGGGCGCTTTTTTTATAAGATCTCATAAATAACCTCTGAATTTGGGATCCTGAAACGTTCACCATAAATCCCTTCCGGCATTCCTTTTCCACACCCAATAATCATACTGATTTCCGACGCAGCAGGTAAGCCCAATAATTGCTTTACACGCTTGGAGTCAAAACCCTCCATGGGACAGGTATCGTATCCATGTGCTGTCATCGCATGCATAAAAGTCATAGCAGCTAAGGCCACGCTCTTATGGACAGATATCCTCACGGATGTTTCAGAAACTTCCCGTACCATTGGTCTTCCTAATCCAGCGAGAAAAGCAATTCCTTTTTTAAGTAAAGACCAGCCAGGGTACTTGCTGTATAGTTTTGGGATTAAGTTGCCATAGTAGGAGAGGGCCTGTTTTTGTTTCTTCGGATCGGCATCCTTGTAGCAATCCTCGATATAGTCATAATTAGCTTTTGCGCGTGATTTCCATAAGTCCCTCCTAGCAACAACAACTACCAATTCTCTAGAAGTCTTTGCTGCTTTTTGCCCCATACAGAGCTTGACCAGAGCTGAAAATTTAGAGGAAGACTCCTTTACTCGATAAAGTTCCCATAGTTGAAGGTTGGAACTGTTTGGTGAAAGTGTGGCCAATTCAAGGCATTGCGTGACCATGTTATGATCAAAAACACTGTTTTGGTCAAATATTCTTACCGATCTGCGTTTATGTATGATTTCTGAAAATTCTTTGGCGTAAGTATTATGTTGCATTAGTCGATTAATTTTAAAATAGTTGAAATTGGATTGTTATATTTATCACTTCAATGTTTCAAAAATACTATTTCTAATCCACTGCCTATGATAGTTGTATTATTAAAATTGCAATTGCTCAAAACCATTCGCTCGACAGCATTTGCGAAAAGTGTATTAGTTGCAGTTTTTCTCGCCTTCTTAGCAGTCTTACTCTTAGGCTATGTATTTATAGCAGGGATCTTATTGAAGGAAATCATAGTAAAAGGACTGGAGAAAGAAGATGCCTACGCCTTCCTAAGTGCCAACTTGATTTTCTTTTTCCTGACAGAGTTTATGTACCGTTATTTTATCCAAAAACTTCCAGTGTTGGATTTACAGAGTTTCCTGCATCTGCCAATCAAAAAGAAGTGGTTAATGCATTTCTTGCTCGGTAAGTCCATCGGTTCTCCTTTAACCTTGATCGCACCCTTATTATTTTCTCCGTTTGCATTTATGGAGATAGCACCCCGATTTGGGACAGATGCGGCAATTTACTGGTTAGGTTCTGTCATCCTCACATCTTGGTCTTTGCATTGGTTGATGCTATGGTTCAAACAAAAGTTTGAAGATAGCTTGGCAGGTATTGGTACAGTCTTCGTTGTGTTCTTATTAGGAGCTGGCTCGAATTATTTTGGTTGGTTTAATTTGGGAGACTGGATGAAGCCCTTGTTTGACTGGTCTTTGACAAGTCCACTTCCCGTATTAACATTATTGGTAGTTTGCATAGGTCTGTATTTTTTTGCTTACCGGTATTATTTTGACAATGCTTATTTGGAAGACTTGGTGGATGAGGAAGTGGATGCCCGTATCAATCAAGATATTCCTTTTTTAGATCGCTTTGGTTTGGCAGGTGAGTTGGCCAATTTGGAATGGAAACTAATTTTGCGCCACAAGAAAAGTAGAACTTATCTAATGCTTGCTGGCTTCTTGCTGTTATATGGGTTGTTTTTCTATACCAACCCCTTGTATGCATCTGAGGAAGGATTTAGTCATATGTTCGTCTTTGTGGGATCCTTTATTACAGGGATTTTCATGTTGCAATACGGACAGTTATTTCTTAGCTGGAACTCATCTAATTTTGATTTTTACATCAATCAAAAAGGTGGGTTGGAAGCCTTGATTCGGGGGAAATATTTGCTATTTATCGGTATTTCCTTACTCTGTCTGCTTTTCTCTATTCCCTATGTTTACTTTGGAGTGGAGATTTTAATGATACATGTGGCGGCATTTTTATTTAATATTGGTGTTGTGATTCATATGGTCATCTACTTGGCATTATGGAAGCCTAAGCCTATGGATCTGAACAAAGGAGCCATGTTTAATTATGAAGGGGTAGGGATCGCGCAGTTCTTAATGATTATCCCTATGATGGGGGCTCCTTATGCAATTTATTTGCCATTTGCATTATTAGTCAATCAGTACGTGGGCTTGGTAGCTTTGGGAGCAGTAGGTGTCATTGGCATTATTGCATACCCTTTTATGGTCCAACTGATTATTAAAAGAGTTATGGATAAACGTTATGAAATTTCAGCTTCATTTAGACAAGAATTATGATACAGGTAGTAGAACTTAAAAAACAATACAAGGATGCTGTAGTCCTGGATGTGGCAGGCTTGACAGTTCCTCAAGGAGAATGTTTTGGCTTAGTAGGTAATAATGGGGCAGGTAAAACCACTTTGTTTCGAATCATGCTGGATTTGGTAAGAGCTACTTCCGGAGAGGTTCGTATGCATGATTTGAATGTCGCCAAAAATGAAGATTGGAAAGGAAAAGTTGGTGCTTTTTTAGATGAGCATATGTTGCTGTCTTATTTGACAGCTGATGAGTACTTCGAAACGCTTCGGAAAATCCACAAACTTTCCGATGCAGATATGCAGGATCACTTGGCCAAGTTTGAAGAATTATTCAACGATGAAATTGTAGGGAAAAAGAAATACATCCGAGACTTATCCAAGGGGAACTTAAAGAAAGTAGGAATCGCCGCTGCAATGATCGGTAATCCCGAAGTGGTGTATTTGGATGAGCCTTTTGAAAATTTAGACCCTAGCTCGCAGGTTAAATTGAAGAAATTCATATTGCAGGAAAAAGAAGGTAGTAATACGACGTTTCTGATTTCCAGCCATGATTTGAATCATGTGACGGAGATTTGTGATCGCATTGTCTTACTGGAAAAAGGAAAAATCATCAAAGATCTGCATGAGAAAGAGCAGATGCTGGAGGAGTTGAATACCTACTTCGGAACGTAGGTTCGTGGAATGAGCGGAATCGGGCTCGCAGATACAGAAGATGTAGCCGATTTGACGCAGAATGTTGCTCCATAATCTAAAAGTATATGGTTTGTAACTAAAAGGGGAGAGACCAGGTAGGTTTTCAAAACCTGCCTGGTCTTTTTACAAAGCTACGGAGCTCCATTATACTCAAACTGCTGACATCATCAGGATTATCATTGTCATCACTATCGTATTCTGTAGTTTAGACGAAGAATTGGCATATTTTGCATTATTCGATTAGTTGCGTTTTCAGCAAGAAGGGTATTGGGTAGATATCTACTTGCTCGTGCGTTAAACAGCCCTCCGCCTTGCTCTCGGAAATAAAGCCCTGAACCACTTACTAATGCAAGAGGAAATTCAAATGTCACAAGCCATCCAGTGGTATTCTTATTGCCAAAAAGGAATCCAAGTTTAGGAGTGAAAACAAGCTCTCGCTGTCTAGTGAAAACCAAGGTTTCTCCGCTGCTGAAATCTCTATTTCTGATTCGGGTTTTTTCTTCCAAAATGGCATCTTCAAGCTGAATTCCTGATCGTTGTCGTCCTACACCAACTCCTAAAAGGAATCGGTGCCCTTTTGTTTTGCTGAGTGAATATTGTTGCTCGATACCGAGTTCAAATCGATTGTAGCGTTGCTGTTGGAAGGAACCAATAAATCCATAATAGATTCTAGAATTGTTGGTAAGCTGGTAACTAATATCCCAACCAATTAATGGTACTATTCTAGTTCCTCCGCTAATTTCTTGTTCATACTCTATGGGCTCATCCAATTGAGTGGAAAATGAGTCCCAAGACTGTAATGTGCTTCCCAGTGAAATTTGGGAATGAAGTTGCAACAATGAAAAATATCTTTTTCCCTCTCCTTTTTCCACGGTATACGAATAGGCAAATAAACTGTCAGGTTCGGAAATACAAATCAAGTATTCATCCATTATTTTGCGATATGCTTCTTCTCTGGTTAAAATTGGTTCGCTGTAGGGGTGTTGTTTAGAAATGTGGATTGCTTTGAAACCTGGTTCGAATTCCTGCAAAGTATAAATGTTTTCCAAATAGAGAGATTTATCAGGATAAACAAAATAGGTAGTGTAATAGGCGTATTGGAAGCGGTAAAAATTATCGGGATACATCAAATACTCAACATTAACAGTCATACTCTTTCTATTTTTATCTCGAAATAACTGTCCATTAATACTGTTATAAAAATCCTTAGAGAGGTCAGTAAACTCAACTTCTATTTTTTTTACCCCTAGATTTTGTGTATTGATGAAAATTTTACCGCTAGCTTCATTTTCACTGACAAAATCCATGACTATATACTCTTGATTATCATAAACCAACGTGTCTTGGATACTGAAATCATAAAGAGATATGTTAGAAAGTTTGAATGGTCCACTTCTTTGAGCAATCAGATCAAATCGCTGAATATTATATGCACCGGAGCTTATTGTTATAAAACTTCCCATGGATGTATAATCTGGGTATAATTCAACCTTTTTATCCAAGATTTCCACATTCACCGTTGTGTTTTTTTTGGAATAGCTGAATATATCCGCTTGTACATCCGCCACCAATTTATAAAAAGGTGTTTGTTTGTCAGGGGAGGCAAATGTTTGCTCTGTAGTCACGGCAAAAATCCGCTCATGTCGATTGGGATAGTTTTCTGGTATTCTTTCAATCACCTGACGCATAAGGTTACGTTCAAAGTCATCGGGAATGACGATCACTTCCCTTAATTCCTTGACATTTTCAGCCAATGCGATCTGGTGCATGGTACCTGCTTGAATGGTCACTTCTTTGTTTTGGAATCCAAGAAAGGAGATTTTGATCCGTATTTCTTGAGACCAGTTTTCTTTTCTTCGAAATTGGAATTCTCCGTGTGTATCACTAACAGTTCCAAACCCTGGGAAATCTACTACTTGTATTGTAGCAAATGGTATGACTTCTTTTGTCTTTTGATTGATGATTTTACCCTGAAATATGGGTGGATCAATTGGATTAACACTTGCAAAAAGAAATATTGGGGTTAGAAATAAAAATAAAAGCATCACTCGTGCTTTTGAGAATAGATGTAATCTCATACGCGTAAACTTTAAAATCAATATATTAAACGCTTTCAACAGATCCTGGTTTCAGAATTTTATTTGTTACAGATAGCTTAATTTAGTCAATCATTATTTTTTTCTATCACACTACATTTAGCTAAAAATATGTAGTTTACATTTTTTGTTTTAAGAAAATAACTTTTAGATGATTTCGGTAAGCTGATAGCGTGGGTAATACAAATAAACCAAAAAAAACCCTCAATTTGAGGGTTTTTTTGTTAGGCTACTTGAAGCTTTTTGAATTTGGATTTATCAAATTGCTCTTGAGCATATTTTTCGTCAATAATTAATTCCTTGATGGTATCATCGGAGGGGAGTTCGTACATCGCGTCGGTAATGATGGCTTCGCAAATAGAGCGTAGCCCTCGTGCGCCAAGATTGTATTCCACTGCTTTGTCTACAATATAGTCGATGCCACTTTCCTCAAATACCAAGTCTACACCCTCCATTTTCAATAACTTGATGTACTGTTTGGTTAGTGCATTTTTTGGTTCGGTTAAGATTTTCTTCAGTGCCGCACGATCCAATGGATCCAAATGCGTCACTACTGGAAGTCTTCCGATCAATTCAGGAATCAACCCGAATGATTTCAAGTCTTGGGCAGTTACGTACTGCAAAAGATTAGCACGGTCGATAACCTTGCCTTCCACCACTTTATTGAATCCTAGTGGCTGCGTATTCATACGCTTGGCAATGTGTCGACCAATACCATCAAAAGCCCCTCCGCAAATGAAGAGGATGTTTTCAGTATTTACCGCAATCATTTTCTGATCTGGGTGCTTACGCCCTCCCTGAGGTGGAACATTTACAACGGTTCCTTCCAATAACTTCAATAAAGCCTGCTGAACACCTTCTCCAGATACATCTCTTGTAATGGACGGGTTATCTGATTTTCTAGCTATTTTATCAATTTCATCGATGTAGACGATACCTCTTTCGGCCGCTTCTACATTGTAGTCTGCTGCTTGGAGCAAGCGTGTCAAGATGCTTTCAACATCTTCGCCTACATATCCCGCTTCCGTAAGAACAGTAGCATCTGCAATACAAAAGGGAACTTCCAGGGTTCTGGCCAACGTTTTGGCAAGATAAGTTTTACCTGTACCAGTATCTCCAACCATGATGATGTTAGACTTTTCAATTTTGATTTCGTCCTCATCCATGGTTTTCTGTTGCAGTCTTTTGTAATGATTGTAAACCGCTACAGTCAAGACTTTTTTAGCTTCCAGCTGACCAATGACATATTGGTTGAGATATTCTGTAAGCTCCTTTGGTTTTTTGAGCTTAAACTTTGGACTTTTTGCGGTTTTTTTGCTCTTATCTTCCTCTCCGAGAATTTGATAAGCTTGATCAATGCAGAAATTGCAGATATGGGCAGAAATCCCTGATACCATCAACTCGACATCTTTCTTATTTCTTCCACAAAAAGAACAGGTAACTTGTGCCATGATTATCCTTTTCTGACTAGTACTTCATCAATGAGTCCGTATTCCTTAGCTTCTGGTGCTTTCATCCAGTAATCTCTGTCGGAATCTCTTTCGATTTCTTCGAATGTTTTCCCGGAGTGATCGGCTAAGATTTGGTACAATTCTTCTTTCATCGAAAGGATCAATTTCAAAGAAATCTCCATATCCTTAGATTGTCCTTGCATCCCACCGGATGGCTGATGGATCATCACTCGAGAATGCTGTAAAGCAGAACGCTTGTCTTTTGCTCCTCCAGCCAACAATACAGCACCCATAGAAGCAGCAATACCTGTACAGATAGTAGCTACATCCGGGTTGATGTATTGCATGGTGTCATAAATTCCCAAACCCGCGGTTACCGAACCACCCGGGCTGTTAACGTATAACAATACGTCTTTTTTAGGATCAGTTGACTCCAAGAATAGTAATTGTGCAGTGATGATATTAGCAATAAAGTCATCCACTCCAGTGCCAAGGAAGATAATTCTATCCATGATTAAACGGGAGAAAACGTCGATTTCCCTAAAGTTGGTCGGGCGCTCTTCAATGACAGACCTTGTCATGTTCTCTACATGCGTGCTGTATTGATCAAAAGCATTGCCGCTAATTCCTCTGGAATGTACTGCGTATTTTCTGAATTCGTCTTTGTTGAACATATGTTACTTCGTTTGTGTGTTACAAAAATAAAAAAAGCCCTTAAAGAAGGACTTTTTATATTAACGATTTTAGGATTGATTTAGTTTTCTAAGAGCTCTTTGAATTTTTCAACAGAAACCACTTCTTCCTGAATGTTCAATTTCTCCTTTACAAAGTTCAATACTTTATCATTTTGAACAGATGTGATCATTTGCATATAGTTTTGACCTTCATTGCCTTGTAGGTAGTTGTCCACAAACATGCCCATGCTGTCTTCCAATTGTGCACCTAGACCTGAAGAAGCAAACTGTTCACGGATCATTTCTTTTGTTTTTTCAATGACATCTTCATGTTCAGCTTTAATTTCATTTGCCTTAGCGATTTCATTGGAAACAATCGTCCAAGCAAGTTGCTTTGCGTAAATTGGGTATTCTTGTTCTACCTGAGCTTCTGTCACTTTACCTTCATTCGCTTTTAGTAACCATTCTTTTAAGAATGCTTCTGGGAGATCAATGTTGGCATTGGCTACTAATTTGTCTTTGATTTTCTCCTCGGAATAAACTTTTATCTCTTTATTGTAATTTTCTGCGAGAATGCCTTTAACTTTTTCAACAAATTCTTCTTCCGAAGTTACCTGACCCGGACCAAATAGCTTGTCAAAAAACTCTTGGTTCATTTCCGCATCTTCAGTTCTATTGATATTTTGAACTGTTAGTGTGCAAACCTCTCCCAGTTGAGCGACTTCCTCAGCTGATAGGCTAAGTACAGTAGCTACGTCCTCGCTGATAGCGGTGGATGGGTTGAATGTTACTATATCACCTTTCTTCAGACCGATGAAGTTAGTAACGTCTGCTTCATTGATTTTAGAAAGAGGCAATGACAATGTTTTTTCTACAGTACCAGCTTCGTTTTTCAAGTCTCCGTAGATAAAGTCATTTGCTTGACTTACCTCAGGATTGGTCATGTTGCCGTATTGTCTGCGAAGGTTTTGAATGGCATCTGCTACCTCTGCTTCACCCATTTCTACTTTATATGCAGTGACATCAATAGTGCTGTCTAAGTCAACAGTAACATCTTCTACAAAACCAATTCTATATTGAAACTCAAATTCATTTTGAGTTTTCCAGTCTATTTTATCAGCATCTTCAATCACAGGAAGTGGATCGCCAAGGATTCTAAAAGTCTGTGATTTCAGGTAGTCATTCAATGACTTGGATAGCAAGTCGTTGATTTCTTCTACCAATACGGAAGTTCCGTACATCTTTTTGATCATACCAATAGGAGCTTTGCCAGGTCTGAAGCCTTTGATAGTAGCTTTTTTGGCATAATCCTTAAGTTTAGCATCAACCTTTGGTTGATAATCTGCTTCATTTAGCTTAATTTTAACTGAAGCTTGATTTGCTGATTGCTTGTCTAATGTAATTTCCAAGGCTTCTAAATTTTAAAGTAGATACTATGTAAAAACCCTCAATCTCTTTTCTCAAATTCGTGCTCCATTGCTGGGCCAGAATTGGAACCGTGATTGAGGGTCGTCGTGTGCGGATAGAGGGACTCGAACCCCCATGCCTTACGGCGCTAGATCCTAAGTCTAGTGCGTCTACCAATTTCGCCACATCCGCTTAAATGTGGATGCAAAAGTAGTAAGTAAAATTTAACTTGCAAATGATGGAATCAAAAAAAGATAAAAATTTTTATTTTTTCTTCGTGTGTGGTTTCCATTGCTAGAATAGATATATATTCGACTATATGATACAAGTGGATCTTGAAGTAGAAAGAAAAGAAATTCTCAAGCGTTACCGTAAATTGCTCCGTACTGCGAAGCCTTTGCTGAAGGATGGTGATGCCAAAATCATTAAAAAAGCATTTAACGTCGCGAATGATGCGCACAAGGAAATGCGGAGAAAATCCGGTGAACCTTATATTTATCACCCATTGGAGGTTGCCTTGGTATGTGTGGAAGAAATCGGTTTAGGGACTACCAGCATTGTAGCAGCGCTCTTACACGATGTGGTGGAAGATACAGAGTGGGAGTTAGAAGACATTGAGCGTGAATTTGGTCATAAGGTGGCTACCATCATCGACGGCTTAACCAAGATTTCGGGAGTGTTTGAATACGGTTCTTCACAGCAAGCTGAAAATTTCAGAAAAATGCTGTTGACACTTTCGGATGATGTGCGGGTCATCTTGATCAAATTGGCGGATCGGTTGAATAATATGCGCACCTTGGAAAGCATGCCTCGGCATAAGCAATTGAAAATTGCTTCCGAGACCATGTACTTATATGCACCTCTTGCGCATAGGTTAGGTCTTTATGCCATTAAGTCCGAATTAGAGGATCTTTATCTCAAATACACCGATTCGGATACCTACGCTTTTATCATTGAGAAGATTAATGAAACGAGGCTTTCTCGCAATAAATTTATCAAAAGTTTCATTGCTCCTATAGAAGAAGAGCTGATTTCCTTGGGATTTAACTTCACCATCAAAGGGAGACCCAAATCAGTACATTCCATCTATACCAAAATGAAAAATCAGAATATTCCTTTTGAGGAAGTGTATGATCTATTTGCTATTCGGATTATACTCGATTCAGAAGTGGATGTGGAAAAGCAGGATTGTTGGCAAGTATATTCGATTGTCACTGATTTTTACAGACCTAATCCAGATCGTTTGCGCGATTGGATCAGTACACCACGGGCCAATGGTTATGAGTCATTGCATACGACAGTGATGAGTAATACTGGACAGTGGGTAGAAGTTCAAATCCGAACTGTACGCATGGATGAAATTGCCGAAAGAGGGTATGCTGCTCATTGGAAATACAAGGATAAAGAAAGCGCCAGTCAGAAATCAAAATCAGGACTAGATACTTGGATCACTCAAGTGCGCACACTCTTAGAGTCGAATGATGGATCTGCCATTGAATTTATGGATGATTTCCGGGGGAATTTATTTCATGATGAGGTATTTGTGTTCACCCCAAAAGGTGATCTTCGAGTAATGCCATTTGGTGCCACGGCTTTGGACTTTGCATTTGAAATTCACACCGAGGTAGGAGCGAAGTGTATTGGAGCCAAAGTCAATAATCGCCTTGTTCCGATCAACCACAAATTAAAAAATGGTGATCAGGTAGAAATCCTTACGTCCAATAAGCAGAAACCAACCGAGGATTGGTTGAGTGTGGTGGTGACATCCAGAGCAAAAGCCAAAATCAAGGACGCCCTCAGGGATGAAAAAAAATCTACGATGCTTGATGGCAAAGAAATCGTACAGCGTAAGCTTAAGCAAATGAAAATGGATTTTAACTCCGAGATCGTTGAGCAACTACGCGCGTATTTTGAGACTAAAACACCGAATGAATTTTATTACAAAGTTGGAAAAGGGGCAATTGATTCCACATTGATTAAGGGCTTTAAGGATTTCAAAGAGCAGAAAAAGCAAAAAGGGAAGCCATCCACGGAAAAAGTAAAGGATGAATCTTCTTTTACCAAAGAATTAAAAAGCCTCAAAGGCCCCGAACATGATCAATTACTGATTGGAGAAGATATGGATGTGGTAGATTATGTGCTCGCAAAGTGCTGCAACCCCATACCTGGAGATGATGTGTTTGGGTTTGTTACGATCAATGAAGGCATCAAAATCCATCGGACATCTTGTCCTAATGCCGTGGAACTCCTATCCAATCATGGCAATCGTGTAATCAAGGCCAAATGGACTTCCCAACAAGAAATAGCCTTTTTGGTGGGACTAAAAATTATTGGTACAGACAGGGTTGGTTTGATCAATGATGTTACAAAAATCATTTCCAGCGAATTGAAAGTAAATATGCGTTCGATTACGGTCGACTCTGACAGTGGGGTTTTTGAAGGAACAATCAAGCTTTATGTGAACAGTACTCAACATTTGGATAAGCTTATTGATAACCTAGTAAAAGTAGAGGGAGTTATCAAGGTCAGTAGATTCGACTGATTTCTCCTTATTTGAATCATTTCTAAATTAGATACGTTATATTTGAGAAAAAATCCTAAGACATGGCCCTTAATGTGGAACTCTACGAAGAGGTAAAAAAGATCTTTACTGCCTATTTGGAAAATCAAAAGCTTCGAAAAACTCCGGAACGCTATGCGATTTTAGAAGAAATTTATGGCAGAACAGGACACTTTGATGTAGAATCTCTTTACATCAGTATGAAAAATAAAAATTATCGTGTCAGCAGGGCTACTGTTTACAATACATTGGACTTATTGGTAGAGTGTGATTTAGTAACGAAGCATCAGTTTGGCCAAAATTTAGCACAATTTGAAAAATCCTATGGGTATAAGCAGCATGATCATTTGATCTGTGTGGATTGTAATCAAGTATTGGAATTCTGTGATCCACGCATCCAAAACATTCAAAATACCGTTGGAGAAGTGCTGGACTTTAAAGTACTCCACCATTCCCTCATATTATACGGGAATTGCCAAAAATCAAATTGTGAACATAGACCTCAAGTATGAAATTAACGTACGATTTAACCAAAGAAATGCAGTGGCACCTATTAAGCCTGGATGGTGATTTAATAGGAGATGAAGTAGGCCCTAAATTGGTAGAGTTTGTTTCTGATGCAGTCAATGATGATGTGAAAAACTTTATTATTGACTTATCCAATATTCGATACGTCAGCTCTAGTGGCATCGGATTATTGATTACTATGTTGACGAAAATGAGAAATGCAGATGGAGAAGTTTATCTTTGTTCTCCTTCAGAGCATGTAAAAAAGCTCTTGATCATTACCAAACTCAACAATATTTTCACTGTTTTTGAGTCTCTTGATGAAGCAAAAAATAAAATAGGCTAGTGAAGGGAGCTTTCTTTATTTTAATTGTCATATTCATTTCGATCTCTTGTTCTACAGAAAAATTTACTGAAGGACAGGAGATTTACGTTACAAGCAGTTCCAAGTTACGCGTGTATTATGCGGACACCGATTTAAGTGCTCATTACCCCTTTCCTTCTGTTACTTTTTTGAATGAAAAGGAGATGCTTTCGTATAACATGATCCGAAATGCTATCGATACTCTTTTTTTTGATGGGGATTCCCTACGGATCAAGGCAGGAACTTTTTTGCAAAAGGATGGTCCCCGAAAAATTGAAGGTATTACAAACATCGTCAATACCCAATCGGGTTTGATTGTTTTTAATTTAAAAAACATCATGATTGATCGAGATGGATCATCAGAAATTGAAAACAACCGTTTGGTCAATGCTGCTGTATTTGAAAAAGATAAATTCTATAGCCTTGCACATGGGGTAAGTTTTTATTTGGATAACCTTTACAAGGGCTACGATCAGCAAAAGGAACGACTTTATTTTTTCGCTGAAAATTTCAATACTGAGGAGTTTAAACTTATTGCGTTTGATTTAACCAATAGGGATTTTGTTGAACTTCCTATGTGGGCAGATGTTGAATTAGTGCATGCGAATTCAGCGCGATATAATAACATTTCCAAAAACCACATGCCCTACATTTTTGTCCATGAGGAATCATTAGTGATTTCTTATAGCTATAGTAATGAGTTTGTAGTAGTGAATCTGAATACCTACGAAATTTCCGAAATGAATCATTCCTCGAAATTGTTTCCCTTGAAAAAAACGGTACAGATTTCTATTCAAGAAGACTTGGATTTAAAATCCCGTGAGGAATTAAAAAGGGTATTGGAAATCTTAGAAGAGTGGGATAAAGATGTAGTTTTTGGAAATTTTGAGAAACTGCCAAATAACAAAGGCTTTTTCAGAATGGTCAAGTCGCCTCAATTAGAAACTAGCACAACAGAACAGCTCAACATTGAAGTTTATGATTCTTTATTCGATAAGGTAGGGGAGATCAATCTCTCCAAAAACCATCCTGATTTGAGCACCACATTCTTTACCTACGGCGATCGCGTATTTTTTAAAGCCATACAACAAGACCAAGAGGACTACTTGAATTACTATTTCGTAGACATTGACTTTTAACTAGTAGACTAGCTTTTTGGCCGTCTGAATTAAGAATCTGTAATAAATAAATACTTTTCCTTGCAATTCATTAACCTTATTCCAAATTTCACGGCTTAATACTCTTTGCATATAAAATCATGAAGATGGATGTTCTATTAGGCTTGCAGTGGGGAGATGAGGGGAAAGGTAAGGTTGTGGATGTGTTAGCTCCACAATATCAGGTAGTTGCAAGATTTCAAGGTGGTCCAAATGCTGGCCACACATTGGAGTTTGATGGTATCAAGCACGTGTTGCATCAGATTCCATCGGGTATTTTTAGAGAGAATATTGTCAATATCATTGGTAATGGCGTAGTGCTTGATCCAGTGGTTTTAAAAAAAGAAATTGATGGGCTTCAAAAGTTTAACATTGCTTTTAGATCCAATCTTTTTATTTCCAAGAAAGCGACAATTATCATTCCCACCCACAAATTACTGGATGCTGCCTATGAGAAATCTAAGGGAGATAAGAAAATTGGATCTACCTTAAAAGGTATAGGTCCTACTTATCAGGATAAAATTGGGAGAGTTGCACTTCGTGTTGGTGATATTTTGGCTCCTGATTTCATGGAGAAATATCAAACACTCGTCGAGAAACATAAAGGAATTCTTTCTTTCTATGATTTTGATATCAGTCCGTTGGCAGAATTGGAAACCGTTTTCTTTGATGCTATCGAATTTTTCAAAACTTTAAATTTGGTGGATAGCGAATATGAAGTGAATACCTATTTAAAGGAAGGTAAATCTGTTCTGGCGGAAGGTGCTCAGGGATCTTTATTAGACATCGATTTTGGTAGCTATCCATTTGTGACATCGAGTACGACAATGGCTGCTGGGGCTTGCACGGGCTTAGGTGTAGCGCCATCAAAAATTGGAGAAGTATTCGGGATTTTTAAAGCATATTGCACACGAGTAGGTAGCGGACCTTTTCCTACCGAATTGTTTGATGCTGATGGAGAAGCCATGAGAAAGGAAGGGAATGAGTTTGGTTCTACTACAGGCCGTCCTAGAAGATGTGGATGGATTGATTTACCAGCTTTAAAATATTCGATCATGATCAATGGAGTTTCTCAGCTGTTCATGATGAAAGCAGATGTTCTCAATATTTTTAAAGAAATCAAAATCTGTACACACTATAAACTCGCGGATGGTTCGTTGGTAGATAAGCTTTCGTATGAGTTGAATGATGTGGATGTGAATCCAGTATATAAAACGGTGAAGGGTTGGAATACAGATTTAAGGCATGTAAAATCGTACGAAGATTTCCCGATAGAATTGAAAGATTATGTGGCTTACCTAGAATCAGTTTTAGAAGTACCTATTAAATTGGTTTCTGTCGGTCCTGATCGAACCCAGACGATATTAAGATAAGCATAGGGCTCCTTTATCACAGGAGCCTTTGTTTTTTTAGTTGAAATCCCTTTCTTTAAGAAAAAAAGATTGTGGGGAGAAAAATTCCTTTTTTTGTACTAGTAGTTTCTTTGATTCAATGTTGTTTGGTCTCTAATGATGTGCATGGCCAAATTGGATTTCCTTATTGTGAGGATTTCGGAGGTGGAACTTTGCAGGAATCTACCGTTTTAGGTGGAAGAGCTAGAATTGTCGATGGAGTCTTACGGTTAACAGATGCCCAGCAATTCCAGAGTGGTTTCATGTATATCGATATTCCTTTTCCTTCGGCATTTGGGATTAAGACCTCTTTTGAGTTTTTTATGTATGGGGGAGATGGTGCGGATGGCTTTTCTGTTTTTTTATTTGATGGGGATGCGCCTTTTTTCTCTCCTGGCGGGTTTGGAGGTTCTTTGGGGTATGCCCCAAGAAATGATGAACCCGGATTATCCAGAGCTTATCTAGGAATTGGAATTGATGCTTTTGGGAATTTTGCCAGTGTTGCTGAGGGCAAAGTAGGAGGCTTCAGTTCAAATCCTGATGATCGCTTTCCAAATTCTGTATACCTAAGAGGAGCAGGAAATCAATTTTTAGGTTATCAAGGCATAGGAGGAGTTGTCACGCAAATGTCTCCACAAGTTCCCAATGGATCTCCTTTATTGTTAAATGCAGTCAATCGTTTTAATTTATCCTCAGGTGGATCTGGAACACAGCGTGTCACGGATCCCAATCAAGTAGGATATCGAAAGGTATTTATTGACTTGTCTCCAAGGCCTAATGGGGTTGGATACCTACTTAATGTTGAATTTTTGGTTACCACCACTCCAAATCAACCCAGACTTGTTCCCGTGTTAGTCGATCAGGCATATGATTTTGCTGCTCCAAGAAATCTAAAAATCGGTTTTGCGGCATCTACTGGAGGGTCTACAAATATCCACGAAATCCGTGACCTGCAGGTGGAAGTTTCAGATCAAGAAGGCCTAGAGAACCCTTCAGCTATTGATATCGATGATAAAGCATCGTGCGAAGGTCAAGAAAATACCTATGTTATTGGAGAAGAAGAAGTTTTACTCCCAAATGATGATTCGTCCATTCGATGTATACAATTTTATGCGAGCTTGGATGAAATTCGCGCGGAAGAAGAAGATGTATGCTCTCAAGGAAGGTGTAGGCCGGAAAACAGGGTCCTCATCATACCTCAGGGTACATTTACTGCAGATGAGTTCGGGGGAGGGTTTACTTTTTTCCCCAATCCTGGTTTTATAGATGAAACTGTAGAAATATTTTATACAATTACAGATAGTTATGGTAAATCTTCTTCGGGAAATTCCATTCGTTTATTGATCCAAGAATCTCCTGAACCGGTTCAAATTGTCCATGCGGAAACTGGATTGCCTATAAATCAACAAAGGATTTGTGAAGGAGATATCGTGCCTCTTTTAGCGCAAGGGGAAGAGACCTACGTACGATTTGAATGGTACTTTAATGACAATTTAATACTAGATGCTGATGAAGCTGTCTTCCAAGCTCGTGAAGCTGGTTTTTACAAGGTGATTGCGTTTAATGATAAAAGTTGTCCGACAGAATCCGAGACAATAGAAATATTTATTCCCGATTTTCCTTTCTTAGAGGTAACTAGTCCTGCAATTACTTGTGAGATTGGGGGCGAGGTAGATGTAAGGGAATATATCACCGGTTATGATGAGGCACTGTTTGATTATAGGGTGCTGAGTTTTGGAGGAGATATTTTAATCAACGAAGAACTGGGGGGTATTGCTATTGCAGGTATATATGAAGTACAAGTCAAACACAAGGACTTGGAATGTTGGTCTCCATCAGTATCGCTTGAGGTTTCGATCAATTTGGAGGAAATGGTTCCAGCTTTCACTTTTGAAATCGAGGGTACGGGTGTTTCGATTGAAGATGCAGGGGGGATATTTATAGATGACCCTATTCGATTTATAGCAAGTTCAGCTGGAAATGTTGATAGGTGGCTTTGGGATTTTGGGGATGGCAATGTAAGTGAGGGTCCTTCGCCTGTGCATGTATTTGGCCAAAGAGGAGAATTTGTTGTGACACTGACCGCTGAAAATGAGTTAGGGTGTCAAGAATTTTTCAGCAATGTAGTGGCGGTTACCCAAAGTTTCCGGGTAATGATTCCAACAGGCTTTACCCCAAGCTTAGCACAAAACAACTTTTTCGTACCTAAGACAAAAGGGATTGTTTCGATCGAGTTATCTGTGTTTAATCTCTGGGGGAATCTTGTATATCAAAGTTCAGGGGTAGATATTCCAGGGTGGGATGGTCGCATAAATGACCAAGATGCACCTTCTGGCACGTACGTTTACAGTGTTCAACTCCGAAGTGTCGATGGGGAGATAATTGATAAAACTGGAAAATTTAAATTGATCAGATGAGATACTTTTTCACAGTTTCAGTCTTATTTATTCTGATGTTTGCACCTGTTCAAGCTCAACAAGTTCTCTTTTCTCAGTTTTACGCTGCAGGCCAAAATCTCAACCCTGCCTTGACGGGGACGGCAGGAGTGTCTAGATTAGGCTTCAATTATAGAAATCAATGGCCTGCTTTAGATCAAACGGTACAAGCTTTTGCTGTTTCAGGTGACACCTATTTGGAAGGCAAAAATTCGGGCATTGGTTTTTTGGTCAATGGTTTTCGTGAATCATTTACACAGCTGCAGCATTTTGATATAGGCTTGTCGTATTCGTATCAGCTTCGGTTGGGAGAGCGCTCATTTTTAAGTGCGGGTGTCTTGGGTACATATGCTGTACGTTCCGTGGCATTTGATGAAGTAGTGTTGGGTACTCAGTTGGATATTGATCGGGGAATGGTTGTTGGGTCTAATGGGCTAATGGTTGATGATCGTCAGAAAAGCTATGCAGATTTGGCAGCGGGGCTTTTATTTTATAATCAAAAAGTATGGTTGGGGCTATCTTCTTTTCAAATTACACGACCTAATCTCTCATTTTTGAATGAAATCGATCGATTACCGATTCGTTGGAGTGCCCATGGAGGGATGCGGATTGATTTGGAAAAAGGAGGGATCAATGATTACTTCAATAATTCGAGGCAGGAGCGATCCTTGGCATTGGCATTTCATTATCAGCAGAAAGGTGTATTTCAGCAGTTTGAAATAGGTTCAGAATTGTTTTTGGAACCATTATCACTAGGGCTTTGGTATCGTGGAATTCCTCGGGTCAATGACTTGCCTAATCAAGAATCATTGATAGCACTTGTAGGATTTGACTTAGGTACTGGTATGGAAATAGGCTATAGTTATGATTTTACCCTTTCAGGATTAGGTTGGCAAAACACAGGTGGAGCTCATGAATTGTCTGTTCGATTTCATTTTATTCGGGAATTACAGAATAAGCGAAGGAGGGATATACGTCCAGGTTTCCGGTTTTAAAAATTTTTCTCCTTGACTTTCAGCTTCTTTAACTGGGTTTCTAAATTATTTTGAGTTGGTATTTTGTGAATGCGAAAAAGAGTTGCACTTTTGCAATCCCAAACGGGGGTAAAGGATGAAAAGACGGTTACGAACTGTTTTTAAATTGGCATAAAGTAGGGAGGAATCGAAATAAAATTTTTCAAAATTTTGCTTTGGATTTAAAATATTCTTCTTACCTTTGCAAGCCTGTTCGGGAAAACAGAAAAGATTTAAGAGTGCAAGATGAGTGGTGAAGGCTACTTACGAACTATCGAAAGTGATAGAGAAGTTCTTTGAAGTATTGGACGAATGAAAGAAATTTAAACAGCAAAAAACCTGGGATCTTATAGGAATAAAAATGACTATAGGAATATAAGTCGGAACTAACTTTACAATGGAGAGTTTGATCCTGGCTCAGGATGAACGCTAGCGGCAGGCCTAATACATGCAAGTCGAGCGGCAAGTTGAGTAGCAATACTTGACCTAGAGCGGCGCACGGGTGCGTTACGCGTATGCAACCTACCTTAGACTGGGGGATAGCCCGGAGAAATCCGGATTAATACCCCATAGTATTATTGAGTGGCATCACTTGATGATTAAAGATTTATCGGTTTAAGATGGGCATGCGTAGGATTAGCTAGTTGGTAAGGTAACGGCTTACCAAGGCTACGATCCTTAGGGGTTCTGAGAGGAAGGTCCCCCACACTGGCACTGAGATACGGGCCAGACTCCTACGGGAGGCAGCAGTAGGGAATATTGGGCAATGGTCGGAAGACTGACCCAGCCATGCCGCGTGCAGGAAGACGGCCCTCTGGGTTGTAAACTGCTTTTATCAGGGAAGAAAAAGGCCATGCGTGGCAAATTGCCGGTACCTGATGAATAAGCACCGGCTAACTCCGTGCCAGCAGCCGCGGTAATACGGAGGGTGCGAGCGTTGTCCGGATTTATTGGGTTTAAAGGGTGCGTAGGCGGCTGCTTAAGTCAGTGGTAAAAGGCACGGGCTCAACCCGATGTAAGCCATTGATACTGGGCAGCTTGAGTTCTCTGAGAGTACATGGAATTGATGGTGTAGCGGTGAAATGCATAGATACCATCAGGAACACCGATAGCGAAGGCATTGTACTTTGGAGCGACTGACGCTGATGCACGAAAGCGTGGGTAGCGAACAGGATTAGATACCCTGGTAGTCCACGCCGTAAACGATGATTACTCGCTGTTATTCTGTAATGGAGTAGCGGCTTAGCGAAAGCGTTAAGTAATCCACCTGGGGAGTACGCCGGCAACGGTGAAACTCAAAGGAATTGACGGGGGTCCGCACAAGCGGTGGAGCATGTGGTTTAATTCGATGATACGCGAGGAACCTTACCTGGGCTAGAATGTGAAGGAATGATGTAGAGATATATCAGTCTGCAAAGACCTGAAACAAGGTGCTGCATGGCTGTCGTCAGCTCGTGCCGTGAGGTGTTGGGTTAAGTCCCGCAACGAGCGCAACCCCTATTGTTAGTTGCCAGCATGTTAAGATGGGGACTCTAACAAGACTGCCTGCGCAAGCAGAGAGGAAGGAGGGGACGACGTCAAGTCATCATGGCCCTTACGCCCAGGGCGACACACGTGCTACAATGGCGCATACAGCGGGTAGCTACCTGGCAACAGGATGCCAACCTCTAAAAGTGCGTCTCAGTTCGGATTGGGGTCTGCAACCCGACCCCATGAAGCTGGAATCGCTAGTAATCGCGCATCAGCCATGGCGCGGTGAATACGTTCCCGGACCTTGTACACACCGCCCGTCAAGCCATGGAAGTCGGGTAGACCTGAAGGCGGTAACCGCAAGGAGCCGTTAAGGGTAGAACCGGTAACTGGGGCTAAGTCGTAACAAGGTAGCCGTACCGGAAGGTGCGGCTGGAACACCTCCTTTCTGGAAGGGTTTCAGGTTTTGTTTAAAAGAGATTGAGTTCGTTCATACTTCACTTTTGAATCCGATGGGGTTCATAAGTTCTTTGACATGTTGAGTAGAGAATGCAATAGTAATAAGAGAGTTTATAGAGTTTGCAAAAGGGCTCTATAGATATAAGTAAGTGAATAAGGGCGCACGGGGGATGCCTAGGCTCTTGGAGGCGAAGAAGGACGTGCCAAGCTGCGATGAAAGCTGCAGGGGACCTGCAAGGGGGTTTGATCCGCAGATGTCCGAATGGGGCAACCCATCTCAATTTATTGGGATATATCGAAAGATAAGCGAACCTGCCGAACTGAAACATCTAAGTAGGCAGAGGAGGAGAAAACAACAGTGATTCCGTGAGTAGTGGCGAGCGAAAGCGGATTAGCCCAAACCGGAGTTGTTACGGCAACTTCGGGGTAATAGGACCTACATGAGGGATATGAATGAGACCGGAACGCACTGGGAAGTGTGGCCATAGGAGGTGAGAGCCCTGTACGGGAATCATGATTATTTTGGTGGGTATCCTGAGTAGGCCGGGACAGGAGAAATCCCGGTTGAATTATCCGGCACCATCCGGAAAGGCTAAATACTCCCAAGAGACCGATAGTGAACAAGTACCGTGAGGGAAAGGTGAAAAGTACCGTGAATAACGGGGTGAAATAGAACCTGAAACCGTGCGCTTACAAGCGGTCGGAGTCCTTTAGTGGGATGACGGCGTGCCTTTTGCATAATGAGCCTACGAGTTACTCCTCACTGGCGAGGTTAAGGATATAGATATCCGCAGCCGGAGCGAAAGCGAGTCTGAATAGGGCGTATAGTCAGTGGGGTAGACGCGAAACTTTGTGATCTACCCATGGCCAGGTTGAAGGTGTGGTAACACACACTGGAGGACCGAACCGATAAGCGTTGAAAAGCTTCCGGATGAGCTGTGGGTAGGGGTGAAAGGCCAATCAAACTGAGAAATAGCTCGTACTCCCCGAAATGTTTTTAGGAACAGCGTCGTGGAATGTATTGATGAGGTAGAGCTACCGATAGGACTAGGGGGAGTCACATCCTACCAAATCCTGACGAACTCCGAATGCATTGATACAGTAACGGCAGTGAGGGCTTGGGTGCTAAGGTCCGAGTCCGAGGGAAAGAACCCAGACCTACCGCTAAGGTCCCAAAATCCACACTAAGTTGAACAAAGGTGGTCCAGCTGCTTAGACAGCCAGGAGGTTAGCTTGGAAGCAGCTATTCCTTTAAAGAGTGCGTAACAGCTCACTGGTCGAGCGGCAGGGCGTCGATAATAAACGGGCATCAAGTGTGGTACCGAAGCGTAGGATTATCCGCCACGAGCGGATGATGGTAGGGGAGCATTCCAACGGCGGCGAAGGTACATGGTAATGTGTGCTGGAGCTTTTGGAAAAGCAAATGTAGGCATAAGTAACGATAATGCGGGCGAGAAACCCGCACACCGATAGACCAAGGTTTCCTGATCAACGTTAATCGGATCAGGGTTAGTCGGGTCCTAAGGATAACCCGAGTGGGGATTCCGATGGCAAATGGGTTGATATTCCCATACTGTATATACAGGTGATGGAGTGACGGAGTGATGAAAGATCCGCGCGGTGACGGAATACCGCGTTAAAGCGAGTAGGTATTGGTTTTGTGTAAATGCGCAAGATTAGCCGAACGTGATAGTACCGGGAGTCTACGGACGACTGGATAGTGATCCTAAGTGCTTCCAAGAAAACTTCTAGCGTTAAGCGTATATGCACCCGTACCGCAAACCGACACAGGTGGTCAAGGAGAGAATCCTGAGGTGCTCGAGTGAGTCATGGCTAAGGAACTCGGCAAAATGGCCCTGTAACTTCGGGAGAAGGGGCGCCTACCCAAGCGATTGGGAGGCCGCAGTGAAAAGGCCCAGGCGACTGTTTAGCAAAAACACATGGCTTTGCGAACTCGAAAGAGTATGTATAAGGCCTGACACCTGCCCGGTGCCGGAAGGTTAAGAGGGGATGTTATCGCAAGAGAAGCATTGAATTGAAGCCCCGGTAAACGGCGGCCGTAACTATAACGGTCCTAAGGTAGCGAAATTCCTTGTCGGGTAAGTTCCGACCTGCACGAATGGTGTAACGATCTGGGCGCTGTCTCAGCCATGAGCTCGGTGAAATTGTAGTCACGGTGAAGATGCCGTGTACCCGCAACGGGACGGAAAGACCCCATGAACCTTTACTGCAGCTTAGCATTGGTATCGGGTAAACGATGTGTAGGATAGGCGGGAGACTGTGAATTGGCGTCGCCAGGCGTTGAGGAGTCGCTGTTGAAATACCGCCCTTTGTTTGCCTGGTATCTAATCCCGAGTTTTCGGGAGACATTGCTTGGTGGGTAGTTTGACTGGGGTGGTCGCCTCCAAAGGATAACGGAGGCTTCCAAGGTTCCCTCAGCACGCTTGGTAACCGTGCGTGGAGTGCAATAGCATAAGGGAGCTTGACTGTGAGGCCTACAAGCCGAGCAGGGTGGAAACACGGGTATAGTGATCCGGCGGTACTGTATGGAAAGGCCGTCGCTCAAAGGATAAAAGGTACTCTGGGGATAACAGGCTGATCTCCCCCAAGAGCTCATATCGACGGGGAGGTTTGGCACCTCGATGTCGGCTCGTCACATCCTGGGGCTGGAGAAGGTCCCAAGGGTTGGGCTGTTCGCCCATTAAAGTGGCACGCGAGCTGGGTTCAGAACGTCGTGAGACAGTTCGGTCCCTATCTGTTGCGGGCGTGGGAAGTTTGAGGAGCTCTGACCTTAGTACGAGAGGACCGGGTTGGACTGACCGCTGGTGTACCGGTTGTGGTGCCAACTGCACTGCCGGGTAGCTACGTCGGGAAGGGATAAGCGCTGAAAGCATCTAAGTGCGAAACCCCCTCCAAGATGAGACTTCCAAACAGGGCCGTCAGAGACGATGACGTTGATAGGCTGCAGGTGTAAAGTCAGAGATGACATAGCCGAGCAGTACTAATTGCCCGAAAACTTACTTTCTCGAATGCTGTTGCATTCTCTGCGAAACATGATCAGGAGAGCCAAGAGTCAAGAACCAAGAATCAAGACCGGGTTACTCTAGAGAACAAAGATATTACAGATTGAAGACAGAAATACAGGATGGGATTAGTCTCATGTCTAGTGTCTTATGTCTCACATCTAAAGATTAGGCGGCCTAGCGCAGGGGTCCCACCTCTTCCCATCCCGAACAGAGAAGTTAAGCCCTGCAGCGCCGATGGTACTGGGGTTACACCCGGGAGAGTAGGTCGCCGCCACACTATTGAACCCTCAGGAGAAATCCTGGGGGTTTTGTGTTTGTAGGCTGTTAGGATAGATTGTTAGGGATAGCAACTGATATATGCTTGCGCGATATAAATGGATATATGCCTGCGGCGATATAAAGGGGCAGGAAGTAGAGGAGATTGTTTTTTTTGTATTACTTCACATGGTAGCGTGGCGTTCTTTGCGTTCTATCGTTGCGTCCGTTGCGTGAAACTTTGCGGCTTGGCGCATTTGCGAGACACCCAAAGTTACGGTTTACTGATGTTAGAAAATTTTAAATGATGAACTGGTGGTTCACTGTTCACTCTCCCTTTATCCTTTCACCTTTAGCCTTTCTCCTAAATCACTCAATCAACCATTTACTCAATTTACCAATAAACTTAACAAATGGTTACACCCGGGAGAGGAGAGCCTGTCCCGAGGATCGGGATCGCCGCCACATTATTGAACCCTCAGATGAAAATCTGGGGGTTTTGTGTTTGTAGGCTGTTAGGATAGATTTTTAGGGATAGCAACTGATATATGCTGACGCGATATAAATGGATATATGCTGACGCGATATATTCGGGGGCAGCAAGTAGAGGAGATAGTTTTTTTTGTATTACTTTACATGGTAGCGTGGCGTTCTTTGCGTTCTATCGTTGCGTCCGTAGCGAGAACCAACACTTTGACGATCAAGGTATAAACCTACTTTATGGTTTTCCCAAACAGCGGATCGTGTAATGAAAAAACGAAGGTCCAAAAGGTAATCGGTATCTAAACATCAATCCAACTAGTCACTCCATCAACTAAATGAACTCTTCTTATCGATTACTCAATCAACCAATTTGAATGAGTCTTTTCACCTTTTTCTTAATTTCTTTCAGCACTTGTGCGTTTTGTTTGGATTCAGAGAAAACTTCTATCAACTTTGGTCTCTTGCTTATGCTGTAAAAATCTTGAAGACTGTCATTCAAACTGTATTCATCTAAAACTGCTAAGTACTCTATATTAAAGTCCTGACATAAATTCTTCGCATCCAAAGCCTGCTTGGTTTCAAAAAATTCTTCCAACTCAGGTTGATTGGCAGGCCCTTCTATTAATCGAAATATTCCCCCAGCATGATTGTTGAAGACAATTATGCGAAGATTTGATATTGGATAATTATGCCAAAATGCATTGCGGTCATAAAAGAAGGCCATATCACCCGTTAATAAGGTTACGAAAGCATCTGTAGTGAAACAGCAACCTACTGAAGTACTGTTGCTACCATCTATGCCTGAGGTCCCTCTATTGGCCACAATTTCTTGCCTGCGGGGTCCTAAGAAATTGAGATACCGCACTGCCATGCTGTTTGCAACATGGATGATAGAGTCGGTGGGAATTTCTTTTAGAATTCTATTGAACGCTTTGTATTCACCAAAAGTAGCTTCATCAACAAAGTCAGGTAGATTTTTGGCTAGAGACTGTTCCACAGTATGCCAGGTTGTGTAATAGGAAGCTTGCGTTTCCTTTCCACGGGCAAGAACTTGTAAAAAATTGATGATTTCTGTTCGAATGATTTTTGATAGTTTTTTGAATGTGTCTGGTACATAATCATCAGGACTAACATGCCAATGTTGTGCATCTGATTGGCGGAGAAAAAGCTTTAGATTTTTTGAAATAATGCTTTTACCAAAACTAATGATAAGGTCAGGTTTTAGGCTTTCTTTTAATTCCTCCATTCCTGTAAAGTGGTCGTGGAAGCAAATACTTCCATCTACCTGACAATTTGAAATGGTATCGGTGATGAGTACAGCTGTTTTATGTTGAACGATCGAATCAAGGGCTTGCCTTACAAAAGGATTTGGGCGTTGCTGCCCACAAACAAGTACAATTCTATTGAATCTTTCTAATTCCGTTAAGAGCCGCTCTTGCTGGTTTTCGTTAAGTTGTCTTTTAGCTTCTAAAAGTTCAAAATTAGCAGCTGCTTTGAATTCAAATCGTTCCGTTGGGCTAGGGTAAAATGGTTCACGTAAAGGGATATTGATGTGTACAGGACCCATAGGGTGTTCTCCTGCGGTCTGTATAGCCTCGCGTACCATTCTTTGAGCATGCCATATTTTATCTTCGTGTTCAAATGCATCTGGGAATTGGAAAGAGGCTTTGATATGCTTGCCGAAAATTCCCTGTTGACGGATTGTCTGCCCATCCCATTGATCGATCCATTCCGGCGGTCTGTCAGCAGTCAAAACTAAAAGTGGAATCTGTTGGAAAAAAGCCTCCGAAATAGCAGGAGCATAATTGTAGGCAGCCGAACCTGAGGTACAGACCAACACAGTAGGGACTTCTTTTTGCTGGGCAATCCCCATGGCAATAAATGCTGCTGCTCGTTCGTCTGAGATGGTTTTTACCATAATAGCCGGGTGACGAGAAAAAGCCAAGGTTAAAGGGGCGCATCGTGAACCTGGTGACAAAACTGCGTCTTTTATTCCTTGCGCAACACAAATGCTTACAAGGTCAAGTATGGGTTGTAAGATCAATCTTTCGGGGATTTTAGGAAGTTACCGATAATATCACACTTCATTTCTGTTTCTTCCCATTCTTTTTCTGGGTTGGAATCTTCTGTGACACCTGCTCCTGCATAGAGTAAGGCTTCTTTTTCTAATAAACGGGCAGTTCGCAAATTTACAAAAATCCGCGTTTCACCGTCCATATTCACCGGGCCTATAAATCCTGCAAACAAAGAGCGGTTGAATCGTTCGTGAGTGCTTAAAAACTCAAATGCTTCTTTTCGAGGCATGCCACATACCGCAGAAGTTGGATGTAAGAGTTTGAGCATCACTGATCCTAGTTGTGGAAAATTAGTAGCCTCCATATCCACTTTGAAATCGGAACGTAAATGGAGTAGATTTCCTGCCACAACAGTCTTTGGGCCTTGTTCTGTATACTCTCGTAAACGTATTTTTTTAAAGCAGTCAACAATGTATCTACTTACCAAAGCCTGTTCTTCAATCTCTTTCTGTGTCCAAGCAGCATTTTTTATTGGATTATCACCATATGCTTTTTGAGTTCCTGCTAAAGACATCGTGAAAAATTCTTTTCCTTTTGTCTGAATCAATGTTTCTGGAGAAGCCCCTATCCAGGTACCTATTCCAGGGATATGGAAGAAATTAATAAATGCATTCGGATAACTTTCCAGTAATCGATGCATAGAATGAATCAAATTGAAGTCCTTTGAAAGCGGTAGACGTTTGAGTTTAGCAGGCACAATTTTATGGAGCTTTCCTGTTTGTATAGCCTCAATTCCTTGCAAAACCAACTCAATAAAGTCTTCTTTGGTGTACGCAATTTCTTGTTGACAAGGTCCGTTACGATCCAAAGGGGTAAAAGACTTTCGGATGATTTCATGTACGCGTAAGGGGAGGGGATCAGTATTTTCTAGAAGAAAAGGAATTTCCTGATCGGATAGAGGGATATCTAACTGAATTGTAAAATAGGTGTGTGCCTCAAGAAAATAGGCTTTTTGATCTTCTTGATCTTCGAAGGGGTGCACAATAAATCCTGCTGGAAGTTCTTCCAAATCCAGTGGTACGCGTTTGATAATTTTGGAATCATCAATCAACACATGCAAAACATTGGACTTCGGAAATCTCCAGATCGCCAATTGATTATCATTTTGTAAATGCTTCGCAATAAGTATCCCCAAAAGTTCATCTAAGTCCAAAGACTGATGTGTGATTGAAGTCTGCATGTTATTTTTTCTCCATTACAGCCATGGTGATTCTGCTGATACAACTCAAATCGCCCGATGCTGTGTATATTTTAATCTCCCAGATTTGTGTTTTTTTTCCGATATGAATGGGCTTTGTGATACCTTTCACATGTCCTTCTCTAACGGATTTTATGTGGTTGGCGTTTATTTCCAGTCCTACACAGTAATGAGTTTTAGGGTTTACGGTTAAGGTCGCTGCCACACTCCCCAAAGTTTCCGCCAAAACCACATTCGCACCCCCATGTAACAGTCCTAAGGGCTGTTTGGTTCGATCGGTTACTGGCATTGTAGCTTCTAAAAAATCATTTCCAATAGCTGTAAATTGAATATTTAGGAAGTCGGTCATCGTATTTTTTCCCCAATTATTGAGGGTATCTAATTCAATGTTTGCAGGAAATATCATGTATTGTCAGCTAAATGCGTTTTCTTTGGGAATTCAAACAAAAATAAAGAATCTTGTCGAGCAAAAAAATTTACTTGGTCCGACACGGACAGACGGATTACAATCTAAAAGGAGTAGTGCAAGGAAGTGGGATAGATGCTCCCCTTAATGATACCGGCTTTCAACAAGCTAAGGCATTTTTTGACTATTATAAAGATGTTCCATTTGATAAGGTTTTTTATACGGGATTACAACGAACAAGGCAGTCAATACAAGGTTTTCTGGACCTCGGATTGCCATTTGAGTCTATCCCAGATTTAAATGAAATCTCTTGGGGTAAATATGAAGGAGTTCCAATGACACCCTCCGAACATCAATATTACCAATACATGTTGCATCGATGGTCTACAGGAGACTTGAATTATGCAATTGATGGAGGGGAGAGTCCCAATCAAGTGGCTGTGCGGTTGAAGCGGGGAATGGATTATATCTTAAAACAACCTTGTGAGACTATATTGATTTGCATGCATGGTCGGGCAATACGTATCCTAATGGCGGTTTTATTGGAGATGGATTTGCGCTATATGGATGTTTTCCAGCATCAGAATTTAGGTCTCTACTTGCTTCAGACGCAAGGAAATGGAAAATTTATGATTGAAAAGTATAATTCAGGAGACCATTTTAAGGAGTAGCAATATCTTTGGAGGGTTTGTTGCCCCTTTTTGATTTGGTAATCTTTTCCTCTAATCCCAAATACATAGCATTGAAAATTGCCCTGTTTTCATCCATATCAATGATTTGCAGGGCGATTTCTTCCAAAGGTGTGATCCGAGAAGCATTTACGCGGATAAAAAAATCACCCAATTGACGCTTATCAATGTTACCAAATGGGACTTTTACTAGAATGGCAGCATCTGAATTACCCGCATAAGCTTTGGTTTTGAAAATATTCATCAAACTAAGTTCTATGTATGCGGTACTGGTCTTGTTTGCTTTGAGTTCAGCTTTATCAAAAAGAATTAAAAAAGTCTTCTCCACTGGGTCGCTGGCAAACGCCCCTGTAAACAGTAATAGACAGATGCATGTAGAAATAAACTTTTTCATACTTGAAACTTATGAAAGTTTAACGAGCATTCCAAAAAACTGTTTTATAAAAAGAAAACCCGGAATTTCCGGGTTTTAAAATTAAGCTCTGCTTCTTTTCTTTTTTGTAGTTGGTTCTTCTTCGATTTCATCTTCAACTCCAGCGAAGATTCTTCCGCAATGTTCACAAACTATCAATTTTTTCTTCTCTCTAATGTCTGCTTGTCTTTGAGGAGGAACTACATTGAAACATCCACCACAAGCATTTCTCTTAACCATTACTACAGCCAAACCATTTTTGGCATTCTCTCTGATTTTGGTGTAAGATTTAATTAATCGCTCTTCGATTTTTTTAGCTGCTTTCTCTTTCTCATTGATAAGCTTAGCTTCTTCCGCTTCACTCTCAGCTACGATTGTATCAAGTTCTCCCTTTTTACCATCCAAATCCTTCTGTCTATCCTTCAAAATTTCTTTCAAAGCCTCTACATCAGTATTTTTTTGCTCGATTTTAGCTTGAGACTCTCCAATTTTCTTTTTGGAAACTTGGATTTCAAGGTCTTGAAGCTCTAATTCTTTTGTGATGGCGTCATACTCACGGTTGTTTCTGACGTTCATCTGCTGCTCGTTGTATTTCTTTATCAACTTCTCCGATTCTTTGATATTATCTTTGAATCGCTTGATATCGTCTTCGAGCGTTTGGATGTCGGTCTGGAATTTATCCAACCTAGTCTGATATCCTATAATTTCATCCTCAAGGTCTTGAACTTCTTCCGGTAGAGCACCTCTAACTTTAAAAATCGCGTCAAGTCTGGAATCTATTTTCTGAAGGTTTAATAAGGCTTCAAGCTTCTGTGCAACTGTACTTTCCATGTACTATATGTAAGTTATGGGATTCGTAACTACTTTTGTCAAATAGAGTGCAATATTAGTAAATTTTTGTGACAATATGTCGGCTAATAATTCTTTTGTGTATATTTCACTTTCATAATGGCCAATGTCACAAATAACGATCTGATTTTCAGCATCAAAGAATTCGTGGTATTTCACATCAGAAGTTATAAAAAATTGAGCCCCAGATTTTTTAGCTTGGGAAAGAAGAAATATTCCTGCTCCGCCGCAAACTGCAATTTTTTTTACGGGCCCTTCCAGCAAGCGCGTATGTTTCACGACTTGTAGATTCATGGATTTTTTTAAATGAAGCAAAAACTCTTCTTCATTCAAAACTTCATTCAATTCCCCAACCATTCCTGCACCTACTTCTTGATTTTCATTTTCTAATCGTTGTAGGTAGTAAGCAACTTCTTCATACGGGTGTGCTTTTTTTAAAGCTTGGATAATCTGCTTCTCCAAATGGTTAGGAAAGAGCACTTCTATACGGGTTTCATTTTCTTCATGTGCTTTTCCTGGGCTACCGATATAGGGGGTTGCTTGACTCGATGGAGTAAACGTGCCCTTGCCCTCTACTAAAAAACTGCAGGAGGAATATTCTCCAATCTCTCCTGCACCTGCATCAAATAAAGCTTGTAAAACATTTTCCGTTGCATGGATAGGACTAAAAGTGACTAATTTAGAGAGTGTGGCTTTTTTTGGTGCCAAAATCTTTGTGTTATTTAAACCAAGTTTATCACAGATTTTTTTATTCACTCCATGCGCTACATGGTCTAAGTTGGTGTGGATAGCGTATATTGCAATATCGTGCTTGATAGCGAGAATAATGGTTCGTTCTACATAATCTCTCCCTGTTAGACTTTTAAGTCCCTTGAATACGATTGGATGATGGGCTACAATCAAATTGCACCCCAAGTCTTTGGCCTCTTGCACCACAGCTTCGGTTGCATCAAGGGTGCATAGAATGCCTGTTATTTCAGCCTGAGGATTTCCTGTGATAAGTTGTGCATTGTCATAAGACTCTTGATAGGCCGCAGGGGCAACTTGCTCCAAGTAAGAAACTACTTCATGAATCGTATATGCCATATATTTTCCTTTACTTTGTTTTCTTCAAAAGTACTTAATTTTCGGTAATGCCTACCCATAATCCATTTCTTTACCTTTTGTCCCGGCTGTATGATGCTGTCACTGCGTTTAGAAATCATAGGTTTGATTCCGGGAAAAAGAGAATGACTGTATTTGAAGTGCCGACCATAGCTGTTGGAAATTTGAGTTGGGGTGGGACTGGGAAAACTCCTATGATTGAGTTTTTAATTACTCTCTTTCAAGAAAGATACAGGTTAGCTGTTTTAAGTAGGGGCTATGGTAGGAAAACGCAAGGGTTTTTGTTGGCTGATCAAACAACGGATGCTAAAAAAATCGGAGATGAACCATTTCAGATTTACACAAAATTTGGTAAAAAAGTGAGTGTGGCGGTAGGGGAGCAGCGGGTCTTGGCAATACCAGAATTGCTGGCTTTAAGACAGGATACAGATTTGATTTTGTTAGATGATGCATATCAACACCGATATGTCAAGGCTGATTTTTACATTTTGTTGACCACTTTTCAAAAACCGTTTTTTGAAGATCATGTGATACCTTTAGGTACTTTACGTGAAAATCGCTCAGGAGCAAAAAGAGCTGATTTGATCGTGGTGACTAAATGTCCCTTAACACTTAATTCTGATCAGAAAAATGCGTACAAAAAAAATATAGTAAGGTATACAGAAGGTAAACAAGTCCCCATAGTATTTAGTACCTTGAAGTATGGCAGTCCTTACCCAGTATCCAAGGCTGCTAGAGAATGGACTGGTCAGGTGTTATTGGTGTCAGGAATTGCAGATGATACAGTACTAAAAAAAGAAGTAGAGAAACGATATTCATTACAAGAAGTAATCACCTTCGGAGATCATCATCGATACACATCAAAAGATCTTCAGCTGATGCTAGAAAAGATTAAAAAAAATAAGGACTGGGTAGTTTTAACGACCGAAAAAGATATAACGAAACTTAATGTAGCCGCATTTAGTGGATTTTTGGAAGAAATTCCGATTTTTGCCTTGCCAATGATGATGACATTTGATGCAACCGACCAACAATTTGTAAAAGAATGTTTGCAAACAGTGGTTGAGGACAAATTAAGGAATGGAGAAGCGATTTAAGTACTTATTTTTCTTGCTATGCTGTATGCTGTTTGCGTTAGACATGCATGCACAACGACCGCTTCCCGGACAGACAGGTGGTCAGGGGTTTCCTCCTAATCAAGGGCAGCAGCGGGAATTGAAAGATCCTAACCAAGAACAAGGTGAACAAGGAGGTCGAAAAAAATTGATTGATGATTCGACTCAGATGGTCTATGGGCCTAAAACGACTCTTTATTTTTTGGAAAAAGATATCAAACGGAATAGAGTTCAGAAATTTGAAGTAGATACCTTGTTGAATAATTTCCACTACTACGAGCCAAATGCTAAAAGTGGATGGAAGTATCAGGATTTGGGAAATGTGGGCAGTGCTGCCAAACCTTTATTTTATCAAGCGCCTGAAATGATCGGGACGACAAGTGGTTTCCATGCCTATGATTTGTATTACAATTCGACAGATAGCATGAAGTATTACGACACCAAGTCTCCTTACACCTCGATGAATGCATTTTACGGAGGTGGTAATCGGAATTTACTTGATGTCGTATTTGCGAGGAATGTAAACCCACGTTGGAATGTGGGTTTTAATTTCAGTACTATAAGAGCAAGAAAGACATTGAATCCTAATCGGAGAGATGATAATTTGGCAGAACAAAATGCCTACTCTGTACATACTTCCTACAAATCAGAAAATGGGAAGTATTTATTGCTGGCTAATTTTTCACGGATGCTTCACAAAGTCAATGAACAAGGTGGGATTATCTCACCAAGTATTGATGAGAATTCCCTCCTGTTTGCTTATGAAGATGCCAAGGTTTGGTTGAGAAACTCAAAAGCCTCGGACCTAAGGCAAGACATTCACTTGTATCAGGAGTATGAAGTAATCAAAGGCTGGCAAGTATATCATGTGTTTGATCGAAGAAAGCAGGAGGTAACATTTCGGACGAATTTAAATTCTCCTGATTCAGCATTTTTCAATCGTTTCAATCCAGAGCGCTTCAATACCATCGATAGCACTTTCAATAACAATCATTTTTCCGAGTGGAGAAATGAATTTGGCTTTAAGGGAGATATTGGCCCTATTTATTATAATGCATTTTTGAAGTATCGGACAGGCCGCATGAAGAGCCCTTTCTTCGTCGCCAATAATGGATTTAATGAATTGTCTATCGGAGGAGCTTTACGTGGAGATATTTCTGAAAAGTGGAGATTTGAAGCAGAAGGAGAGTATTTGTTTCCGGACGCTTTCCGTATTAAAGGACTGTTTGTGTCGCCTTGGTTGGAAGCGTCCTACACCAAGGCATTATATCGCCCTACCTCCTTTCAAATGCTTGCCCGAGGGAATCATCACCGCTGGAGCAATCGATTTGCAAATACTGGTTTAGATCAGATTCAGGCGATGCTGAAAGTAGATGTGAATTCTTTTTCATTGAGGCCCAATTTGACATTGAATAGAGTCAATAATTATGTATTTTTTAATCAAGAGCAGCAGGCGACTCAATCAACAGCTGAAGCATTTATGATTATACCTGGTATTCGATCCAGTGTGAATCTCAGAAAAAAATTATTTTGGGAAAGTGAAGTATATTATACCTTGATAGAAGGAGAAGGTGCCTCTAACTTTAGAATCCCATCTTGGTTTATAAATTCTAGAATTTACTATGAGTCCCCTATGTTTGATGACAATCTATATATCCAAATAGGATTAGACGGTCGATTTAGAAGTGATTTTCTTGCAGAAGATTATAATCCTGCGATGCAGCAGTTTTTCTTGCAGGATGAGTTCAATGTGTTTGCCTACCCGGTTGTAGACTTTTTTATCAATGCAAGAATCAACCGAACCAGAATATTATTCCGGTTCAATCATTTGAATATCAATACACTTCAACAGCCTGGATATTTTGTCACTCCTTATTACACGGGGTTGCGTCGAGTATTTGATATTGGGATTAGTTGGCCTTTATTTGATTAGATGATGAGCTGGGAAGAGAATACCAAGCAAAAAATGTTGCATTTGAAACTGCCTACAGATCCCCGATGGGTGAATATAGCAGAGATGAATTTGGAAGATATTTTGGTGGACCATGCCTACTGTGAGCAAAAAGCAGCCTCCTCCTGTATTTCGTTGATTGTAAATTTTTCTGATTTTCCTGAATTGGTAGATCTACTTACCCCTGTTGTAGCAGAGGAGTGGGGGCATTTTGAGCGAGTCCTAGAACACCTCAAAAAGCGGGGCATGGAACTGGGTAAGCCACGAAAAGATGAGTATGTAGTGAAGTTATCGCAGTTTGTCAAAAAAGGAGGCAGCAGAGCGCAGCAATTGACGGAATATCTATTGATGAATGCTTTGATTGAAGCAAGGAGTTGTGAACGTTTTAAGCTCTTGTATCAGCATATCCAAGATGAGGAATTGAAAAAATTTTACTACGAACTGATGATTTCCGAAGCAGGCCATTTCGTTAATTTTATTGAGTTAGCGAGAGATATTTTTGATACTGAAAAAGTCAATATCCGTTGGAAGGAGTGGTTGGAATATGAGGCAGAAGTGATTCGTAATTTAGAAATCAGGGGAGATCGCATGCATTGAAGAGTTGGTTTTTTCTTTTTTAAAAAAATCTGCGCTGATTTTGGCTAATATTCCTTAATATTAAGTTCTATTTAGAAGAAATTTTTAATTCTGTTCAAATCCGAACATTCTATGAATTTGATTGAAAATATTAAAGAAGCCTTACGGTCAGTTAAATCAAACTTGCTACGAACCATCCTTACAGGGACAATTATTGCGATTGGTATCACCGCCTTGGTAGGAATGCTGACTGCTATTGATGGAATCAAAGCACAAATTGAAGATAGCTTTTCTGGCTTAGGGGCCAGTAATTTTGATGTTCGATCCAAAGGCTTCTCTGGTGGTTCTTCTGTGCAAGACGGGAAGGTTGAGAAATCTTTTCCTCTGGTAAAATACCGTGAGCTGAAAGCATTTCAAATAGATTTCAATAACACGGCTCCATCGACCATCTTTACTACTGTTTCTGGTGCTGCTGAAGTGAAAAGAGGATCTAAAAAGACCAATCCAAATGTTCGTGTGACAGCCGTAGATGATTTGTATTTTAAAATAAAGGCATTGAAAATAGAGATTGGAAGAAATTTCAGTGCTACAGAATTGCAGTATGGTACTAACGTTTGTGTGATTGGACAAGATGTTATAGAGACCTTATTTGACAAAAATGAGGATCCCATAAATCAGTATATTACGGTTTTCGGTAATCGATATACGATTGTGGGGATTTTGGAAAAGCAAGGAAATGTAGGTGGCGGACCAGGTGCTGATCGAGCAATTTTTATTCCCATTGAAAATGGAGCAAGATTAGATACAAGAGGAAGTTTACGCTACACCCTAACAGTCAATGGATCAGATCCATTGCAATTGGATTACGAAATGGGGCAAGCTACAGGATTGATGCGAAAAGTTCGACAAGATAGAGTTGGAGAAGAAGATTCCTTTGAAATTGCTAAAAGTAGATCTGTTGGTGAAAGCTTAGAAGAAGTCGCTGGATACTTAAGGATTGGAGGGTTTGGAATTGGTTTTATCACCTTGTTGGGTGCAGCCATAGGCTTGATGAATATTATGATGGTATCAGTAACAGAGCGTACAAGAGAAATCGGTATTCGTAAAGCTTTGGGCGCTACACCGCTCAGAATTCGTCAGCAGTTTTTGATTGAGGCAATTGTGATTTGTATCCTCGGAGGAATTTTGGGAGTATTTTTGGGGATTGGTATTGGCAATATTGTAGCCAATGCGATTGGTCCTGGTGGATTTCTGATTCCATGGACTTGGATTATTGTAGCTTTCTTAATTTGTATTTTTGTTGGGTTGGCATCAGGCTATTTTCCAGCACGCAAAGCAAGTCGATTGGATCCTATTGAATCTTTACGTTACGAATAGCATGAAGACAGAGATCTATGATGCAATTGTAGTAGGGTCAGGGATAAGCGGAGGATGGGCCGCTAAAGAGTTTTGCGAAAAAGGTTTCAAGACCCTAGTCTTGGAGAGAGGCAGGATGGTTGAGCATAAGACGGACTATCCTACAAGCCTTTCCAATCCATGGGAAATGCCGCATCGCAATAAAATTATTTTAGCAGAAAAAGAAGCCAATCCTGTGGTTAATCGCTGTTATGCCTATGCAGAAGATACGCAGCACTTTTTTGTCAAAGATCAAGAGCATCCTTATCAACAAGAGAAGCCATTTGATTGGATCAGAGGGTATCAGGTTGGAGGAAAATCACTGACGTGGGCCAGGCAGACGCAACGCTGGAGTAAGTATGACTTTGAAGGCCCTGCCCGTGATGGTTTTGCGGTAGATTGGCCAATTAGGTATGAGGATATAGCTCCTTGGTACAGTTATGTTGAGCGGTTTGTTGGAATTAGTGGAAATAGAGATGGAGTGGATACGCTTCCGGATGGGGAGTTTCTCCCGTCATGGACTATGAACTGTGTTGAAAAAGATATCCGCGACAGAATTGTAGAAAATTATTCCGATCGGAACGTTCTCATTGGAAGGTGTGCACACTTAACCAAACCTCAGGAACACCACTTGAACATGGGTAGGGGGCAGTGCATGGCACGAAATCAATGTTATCGGGGATGCCCTTATGGGGCATACTTCAGTTCCAATTCCGCAACCTTACCAGCGGCTATGGCAACCGGAAATTTAACTATTAGGCCTGATTCGGTTGCACATTCGCTGATTTATGACGATCGGTTGGAGAAAGTAACAGGAGTACGGGTGGTAGACGCTGAGTCTAAGGATTTAAAGGAGTATTATGCTAAGGTGATATTTTTAAATGCAGCCTGTTTGAATACGAATTTAATTTTACTCAACAGTACTTCCAATCGTTTTCCAGAAGGACTCGGGAATGACCATGGCTTATTGGGGAAATATATAGCCTTCCACAATTACAGAGGAAATATTCTTGCGGATGTGCAAGGATATGAGGATAAGTATTATTTCGGTAGAAGGCCAACTTCAGTTATGATGCCGAATTTTAGAAATGTACACCGACAAGAAATGGATTTCCTCCGAGGATATATGACTTTTTATACGGCAGGAAGAGGCGGTTGGGGAGGTGTTAGAGATGCGCCTTTTGGGGAGCAGTTTAAAGAACTCAATTCAGAACCAGGTCCTTGGCATGTGTATATGATGATGCAAGGAGAGACTATACCAAAAGCTGCCAATCATGTTCGGTTAAGTAAGGAATTGGTAGATCCTTGGGGAATACCTCAGTTGGTTGTTTCGGTAGATTACGATGACAATGACGAGAAGATTTTACAAGATTTTTTCTCCCAAGGTTCGGACATGCTTTCTGCAGCGGGCTGTTCCAATATCCGAACTATTGATACCAAGCAAGCTCCCGGGCTGGATATTCACGAAATGGGAGGGGTACGTATGGGAAGAGACCGTAAAACCTCCATGCTCAATGGCTACAATCAAATGCATGCGTGCAAAAATGTGTTTGTTACTGATGGAGCATGTATGACATCTACTGGTACACAAAACCCTTCGATTACGTATATGGCATTGACAGCAAGAGCTGTCGACTATGCTGTAAGCCAACTTAAAAAAGGGAACATCTGAAAATTAACTTTCAGAAAAATAGGTGAATCAAAAAAAAATAGAACGATATTCATTGTATTAGTTTTCAATTTTTTTTAAATTTATTGGAGTTAGTTCCAATATTTATGAAAAGTTCATTTTTGAAATCCTTTGGGGGATTTCTACTCATCAGTTGCCTCACTTTTAGTCAGGCGTTTGCACAAGCAGATTTGAAATTTGGTAAACTTCCAAATGATTTAATCACCAAAAAGTATCAAGAGTCTTACCCGGATGATCCTGCGGTGGTTTTGCATGCCAGTTCTCATGCTGAGATTCAATATCAGCAAAATAATGGTTTTGTGATTAAATATAGGGTATACAGGGTGATAAAAGTTCTGAATAAGGATGGATTAGCACATGCTGATTTAGAAATCCCGTATTATAAATTCACAGGTAGGATGGATGGTATTAATTCCTTGAAAGGATTCGTACATTATGAGGATAATGGGAAGCTGGTTAAACAAAAAATTGATAAAGAGAATATTTTTGATGAGGCAGTATCCAAAACCTATGCCATCAAAAAAGTCACACCTCCATCAGTCCGAGAAGGAGCAGTTGTAGAAATTTATTATGAACTGACCTCCGATTTATTCAATTATGTCAGAGAATGGTTCTTTCAGGAAGAGATTCCAACTGTATGGAGTGAATATAGCTTTGAGTACCCAGAATACTTTACTTATGCTCAAACTACCCAAGGTCACTTAAGATTTGCCAAAAATGAGCAGACAACCGGTTCAGGTGTGGCAAGTTGGATGGAAACTGAAAGAGTGAGTAATCGAGTTGCTACAGCCTCACAATCTTCTTCACAACGAGTAGATTATAGTACTCGGAAAATTGCATTGGCTGTCAAAAATGCACCTGGATTAAAGACCGAACCATATATAGATAATCCATTCAGTTATGCCTCTCGCGTAGATTTACAACTAAAGTCGGTACAATTCCCCAACAGTCAGCCTCAACAAATTACAGGTACCTGGCAGGAAGTTGCTGAGTCGTTATTAAAAGATGAAGATTTTGGTAAATATCTGTCCAAGGGCAAGTTTTCAAAAGAACTGGCTGCTCAGATTACAGATGGATTGGAAACTCCAGAGGAAAAAGTAGTGGCTGTATATAATCATATAACTTCTCATGTGGCATGGGATGGCGTCCGGGGTATTTATCCAAGAAAATCTTTGGATAAGGTGTATAAAGAAGGGAAAGGGTCTATTGCAGAAATCAATTTGCTTCAAACACTTCTATTGATTGAGTTGGGTTTTGACGCTTATGCTGTAGTCAGTACGAGTAGAGATAAAGGATTTTTAAATCCTGCTAATCCAGTGATGCATAAATTGAATTATGTTACTACTCTTGTTCAGATAGAAGATCAGCAATTGTTATTGGATGCTTCTGATGCCTCTTTACCATTTGGCTATCTTCCTACGAGGGCCATCAATAATTCTGGATTGATTGTGGTTTCTGGAGGTTCAAAGTGGGCTAATTTGAAAAACTCCAAAGTAAACTCGTATACCTCACTCATTAATGTGAGCTTCACAGAACAGGGACAAATACAAGAAGTTCAACGCAACTCATTTGGTTATCAGTCCTCTTTAATTCGTAAACGTATTCAAAGTGAAGGAAAAGATAAATATGTAGCAGACATTCATGCCCAAAGTAAATCTTGGACCATTCGTGATTATGCCATGGAGAATGAGTCGGAAAGGGATTTACCATTTGTTGAAAAGCTAACCTTGTTTTCTGTTGATGGATCTTCTAGTTTACCGCCTTTGATTTACATCGCACCTTTTGAAGAAGGTATTTTGGCGGATAATCCATTCAATCAAGAGAAAAGAGATTTTCCCATTGACTTTATTTATCCAACCAAAAGGCAATTAGTCTATGTGCTAGACATTCCTGAAGGGTATGTAGTTGATGAAATGCCTAAACCTCAATTATTGAATTTCCAGGATAAGAAAATTGTCTACAGTTACAGAATATCTCAAATTGCCGCTAATAAACTTCAGGTGATGGTCAGTTACCAGTTGAATGAGACCATGTACACACCTAAGGAATATCTAGAAGTTAAAACCTTCTTCCAAGAGGTGTCAAAAAAACAAAAGGAGGTGATTGTTCTAAAAAAGGCTTCGAATGCGATTTAGTATTTTCTTCTTACTTTACTACTGTCTGATCCTTCCTGTTATTGCACAGCAGATACAGTTGCCTGAAGATTGGAAAAATGCTCCAGCTGTCATCCATGAGAGTATAGAGGAAGTTACCGTCGATGCATCAGGGAAGTTTACTGTTCGAAAAAAGCTAAAAGCAACTATTCTAAAAACAGATGCTAATTCTCTTGCTGTTTTATCGGTGCCCTATTCTAAAAGCATCAAGGTGAAGAATATTACCGGTGAGGCTACCGATCTGCAGGGTAAAATCATATATAAATTTAAAAAGTCAGATATTCAAGACTATAGTAATTTCAGTTCTTTTTCTGTGTATGAGGATAACCGAGTGAAAGTATTAGATATTCAGCAACATCGATTGCCTTATACGGTAAGTTTCGATTACGAATTGGAGTATCCAAATTTGTATTACATTCCTTCATGGATACCTCAGCCTTACACCAAAATTCCAGTTCAGAAAGCTAGTATTCGGTACAGTATTCCTTCTGATAAAACAATTCGATTTTTCTCCAAAACGATTTCTGATGATTTTAAGTCTGAAAAAAAAGAGGGTGACAAAATTGTATATGCATGGGAAATGCAGGATTTAAATCCAGTGAAAGTAGAGCCTTTAGCATCTAGAGATAGTCAGTCTTACCATCATCTATTAGTATCTCCTGCTGAATTTGTTTATGATGGATTTGCAGGAACGCTCAATTCTTGGGAAGAAATGGGAGTTTGGTTTTATAAACTCAATCAAGGAAAAAGAGAGCTACCACAGAAAACTATGGATGATGTCAAGCAGATTATATCGGGGTTGGATAGCGATTTGGAGAAAATTCAAGCGCTCTACCAGTATATGCAAAATAAAACTCGCTATGTAAGTATTCAACTTGGTTTGGGTGGTTTGATGCCTTTCGATGCCATGAATGTAGAAAAAAATGGATTTGGAGACTGTAAAGCACTTTCCAATTATATGGGTGCTTTGTTAGATGTGGCCGGTATCGAAAATTACTATACTTTGATACATGGGGGAGGTGCTCCTCGAAAAGTTTATCCCGAATTTACAGCGGATTACTTTAATCATGTCATATTAGCAGTCCCTCAAAAAGATGGAGATTATCTGTTTTTAGAATGTACAGATCAAAATAATCCATTTGGATATTTATCAGACTTCACTTCTGATAGATATGCCTTATTGATTACCCCAGAAGGGGGAAAACTTGTACGTACACCCAAATATGGATATGCGCAAAATATACAAATTCATAAGTTTAACTTTAATCTTTCTGAATCAGGTGATGTGCAAGGTACTATACAGCTGGTAGCAAAGGCACTACAAGCAGAGAATAATCGCTTATTGGGTATGGGAAGAGCAGGCGAACAGGATAGAAAAAAATGGGTACAGAGCATGTATAAACTGCCATCAATGACTATTCTAACGTATTCATTCGATGTTTTTCCTGCCCCGATTCCAGAGGCAACATTTGAAGCATCGATACAGGCTAAATATTTTGGTAGTTTGACAGGTAATCGCTTGTTTTTTCAACCTAATCAATTTAATACCCTGAGAAGTTCGCTTACAAGTGCTGAAAATCGCATGACAGATTTTGAAATTGTCATGGGCTTTATAGATGAAGATGAATTTAATTTTTCCTTTCCTCAAGGATACAGTGTGGAGAATTTGCCTAAATCTATAAGCGTTGAAACTAGTTTTGGGTATTTTAAAAATGAGTATCAGCTACACGATACAGGTATGGTTCTACATCGAAAGGTTGAAATGAGGGATGGGGTATACGAGGGTGCGCTTTTTAAAGAGTATGTAGGTTTTCTTTCTCTTGTAGAGCAAGCAGATAAAGCAAAAATAGTATTAAAAAGGAACTAGCTGCTAGTTCCTTTTTAATCATGCTTTTCATAAACCATCTCTGGCTCTACCACTTCCACATTTCCACGCTCATTGATACTTGTCAAAGTGACCGTTTTGAGTTCATTGATCAACAAAGGGTCATATTTGGCAGCCACTCGGATGTAATTTTCAGTAAATCCATGCATCTGACCATTTTCCACATCTTCTTCAAAAAGCACGGTAAAGGTTTTGCCTAGATTATCCTCATAGAATTTTCTACGCTTTTTCTCAGAAAGGATCCTGAGCATTTTGGAACGTTCATTTCGCTTTTTCATTGGTACTACACCATCCATCTCAACTGCCCGTGTATTGGCTCGCTCAGAGTAGGTAAATACGTGAAGATAGGAAATGTCCAGTTCATTAAGGAAATTGTAAGTTTCTAGGAAAAGCTCATCCGTTTCGCCAGGAAAACCTACGATGACATCCACCCCAATGCAGCAGTGCGGCATCAAGCTTTTGATTTTTGTGACTCTATCTTCGTATAGTTCTCGAAGATATCTTCTACCCATTTTTCGAAGTATTGTGTTGCTTCCTGATTGAAGGGGTATGTGGAAGTGCGGAACAAAATGCATGGAAGTAGAGACAAACTCTATACACTCATTGGTCAAAAGGTTAGGTTCAATAGAAGATATCCGAAATCGGTTGATACCCTCTACTTCATCCAAAGCGCGAATTAAATCAATAAATCGTTCTTCTCTTTTACCTTCTTGGATCCCAAAGTCACCGATATTGACACCTGTCAATACAACCTCTTTGATGTCGGTTTGTGCAATTTCCCTTGCTGATTGAAGGATATTTGCGATGCTATCGCTTCTACTTTTCCCTCGAGCTAGGGGTATGGTACAAAAAGCACATCCATAATTACAGCCATCCTGAACTTTCAAAAAAGTACGGGTACGGTCATGTATAGAATAAGCATTATTAAATAACTTAGCTTCTTGTATCTCTGAAGCGAGTACTTTGGTCTCCTGCTCTTTGGCAAAGCCATCCAGGAGCTCGATTAGTCTAAACTTTTCAGCAGCACCCAAGACAGCATCTACACCATCGATTTCAGCAATTTCCTGAGGTTTCAATTGTGCATAGCATCCAATAATAGTCACGTAAGAATCCGGGGATATCTTTTTAGCCTCTTTAACAATTTTCTTACACTTCTTGTCCGCATTTTCAGTAACCGAACAAGTATTGATGATGAAAATATCTGGAGTTTGATCAAATTCAACCTTTTGATAGCCCTTCTGCTCAAACATCCTGCCTATGGTGGAGGTCTCTGAATAGTTTAACTTACAACCTAAGGTGTAGAATGCAACTTTTTTCACGTGACATGCTTATTTACAGCTTGCAAAGGTAGGAAATAACTGTAAGTTTTCAATTTTCTATTTTTTTACCCTAAAATGAATAATTTTTAGCTGATTTCGGCTCAAAAGGTGGTGATTTTTTAAAAAATGTGTAAAAATTTGATAAAACAGGTTAAAAAATCAGTCTTTTGATTTTAAATACATATATTTTTTTAAATTTGTGGGTATAAATTCAAACCACATATTGTAGAAAATGGCAACTTTAAGACAAAGAGCGTTACTAATTGCGCAAGGGAGACCGAAAATATCTGTGACTCCACCATCCACTAAGATTTCTGATTTTTATGGAAGTCATGTATTTGGGATTAAGCAAATGAAGGAGTCTTTAGCACCTTCTGTTTACAAAAAAGTAGCCGAAGCGATTGATAAAGGGGCCAAAATTGACCCAGCAACAGCAGAGGAAATTGCATCAGCGGTAAAAGTTTGGGCTTTATCCAAAGGTGTGACTCACTATACCCACTGGTTTCAACCCCTCACAGGATCTACTGCAGAAAAACATGATGCGTTTTTTGATGCGCATGCGGGAATAGAAAGATTCAAAGGTTCATCCTTGGTACAGCAGGAGCCTGATGCTTCCTCTTTCCCTAATGGAGGTATCCGTTCAACGTTTGAAGCTAGAGGATATACGGCATGGGATCCATCATCGCCAATTTTTATTTTTGACAAGACCTTGTGTGTCCCAACAATCTTCGTTTCCTATACTGGAGAGGCGTTGGATTACAAAACACCTTTGTTAAAATCTATGGAAGCAGTGAATGATGCTGCTGTGCAGATCTGTCAGTTATTTGATAGAAATGTACGAAAGGTAATTCCTTCGTTGGGTGTGGAGCAAGAATATTTTGTCATTGACAGAGCCTTGTTTGCTACGAGACCTGATCTAGTCATGGCTGGTAGAACGGTGTTTGGTCATAATCCTGCAAGGGGTCAGCAATTAGAGGATCACTACTTTGGTTCTATTCCTAACCGAGTAAAGGACTTCATGATGGATTTTGAAATTGAGGCTCATAAGTTGGGTATTCCAGTTTCTACCCGTCACAACGAAGTAGCTCCAGGGCAGTTTGAAGTTGCGCCTGTTTTTGAAGAAATTAATAAGGCCATCGATCACAATCAGCTATTGATGGATTTGATGGAGAAAGTGGCTGAAAAGCACAGCTTAAAAGTATTGTTTCATGAGAAGCCATTTGCAGGAGTCAATGGTTCAGGAAAGCATAATAACTGGTCTTTGATTACAGATACAGGTGTTAACTTATTCCAGCCAAGCAATTCTGCTCGAGAAAATTTACAGTTTTTGACTTTTGTAGTTGCTACTGTAAAGGCTGTCTACGATAATGCTGATTTGTTGAGAGCAAGTATCGCATCAGCTAGTAATGATTTCCGATTGGGGGCCAATGAAGCACCTCCGGCAATTATGTCTGTATTCCTTGGATCCACACTTACATCTGTCTTAGATGAATTGGAGAAAAACGGGAATGTGAAAATTGAAAAAGGGGATAACATGTATATGAAATTAGGCATTTCTAAAATACCTGAAATCATATTAGATAATACTGATAGAAACAGAACTTCTCCATTTGCTTTCACAGGAAATAAGTTTGAGTTCAGAGCAGTGGGGTCAAGTGCCAACTCTGCAGGTCCAATGACTGTATTGAATGTGATAGTTTCTGAGGTCCTCAAAGCTATGGCCAAAGATATTGAAAAAGAAATGGCAGCTGGAAAAGAGAAGAAGATTGCGATTGTTAATGTATTGAGGAAGTACATCAAGGATAGTAAGAAAATTCGCTTTGAAGGTGATGGTTACTCAGAGGAGTGGGCTCAAGAGGCTGAAAAAAGAGGGTTGTCCAACCTGAAGAGTACACCGTTTGCATTGGATGCATATCGCGATAAAAAGGTGATTGCTCTATTCGAAAAGCATGGTGTATTGAATGAACTGGAAGTGCATGCACGTCATGAAATCATGTTGGAAAACTACATCAAAAAGGTTCAAATTGAATCCCGAGTCATGGGAGATTTGGCTTTAAATCATGTGATTCCAACAGCTATTCAGTATCAGAATAAACTGATTGAAAATGCTACGGGTCTTAAAGCACTCGGTTTAGAGAATAAGGCTGCGATTGAGACAATTCAGCAGATTACTGGATATTTAGAATCCTTGAAGCAAAATGTCAATGAAATGATTGATGCCCGTCGTCGATTGAATAAAGAGGACGATATCGTATTGAGAGCAAAAGGCTATTGCGTCGATGTCAAAGAAGCCTATTTTGATAAAATCAGATATGCTGCTGATAAGTTGGAATTAATTGTCGACGATGAGTTTTGGCCATTGGTGAAATACAGGGAGATGCTGTTTATCAAATAAATCATTAATAGATCACTTGTTTAGCCCGACTTTAAAGTCGGGCTTTTTTTATGTCTAATTTTTTATTTTAGATTTTTAAATAATTGTGAAAAAGTAACAGCATGTTATTTTAAAAAATAAAAAAAAAGGGATTTAAGAGCCTCTTATACGTCAAATATTTTTTACAAGTGCGTGTTTTAATATTAAAATATAACATATCTATATAATACTTAAAAAAAAAATTAATAAAAGTTTTTCAAAATAATTTTTTTTGATACATTTACATATATTAAATTATGAGTATCTCTAATTCATGTCTGATTTCATAGATGTTTTAATGTTTTTGTAAAATTAGATTTTATAAAGTTCGCAAATATCATAATTACTATAGTTTGTAGTGTCCTTCTTTAATGTTGGAAGTGTCTTTGGTTTGGTATATATAAGATTGAAAAATAGTTCCTACCCAAAATAAATGAATAACCTTAATTTTATCTTATGAGCAGATTATTACTATTAGTGTTTACGCTGATCATAAGTCTTACCTTTAGTTTAGAGACTTATGCACAGACGAGAGTGCTTACTGGAACAGTTGTAGATTCTTCCGGTGAGCCTATTCCAGGAGTAAACATCTTGGAAAAACGATCAAATTCGGGTACTACCACTGATTTGGATGGTAAGTATTCGATTTCGGTGACCAACAATACAGTGTTGGTATTTTCCTTTATTGGTTTTTCCGTACAAGAAGTTTTGATTGGAAATCGCTCTACTTTAGACGTCACCTTGAGTGAGGATTTATCTGAATTATCGGAGGTAGTGGTAACTTCTTTTGGTATGGAAAAGGATAAAAAAGCATTAGGGTTTTCTGTCACTCAAATAGGAGGGGAGAAATTCACCGAATCAAGAGCCATCAACTTAGGGAATGCTTTGACAGGGAAAATTGCTGGTGTCAATGTGTCTCCACCAGCTTCTGGTGCAGCAGGTTCTACCCGTGTGGTTATCCGTGGGGGATCTTCCTTGACAGGAAATGATCAGCCACTTTATGTGGTTAACGGGATGCCAATCGAGACCGGTAATTTAGGTAGTGCAGGTATGTGGGGAGGAAATGATGGAGGTGATGGCTTGGCTTCTATCAATCCTGATGATATAGAAAGTATTTCTGTGTTGAAAGGGAATGCCGCAGCTGCTCTTTATGGTGCACGTGCTGCCAATGGCGTGGTACTAATTACAACCAAATCAGGAAAAGCTAGAAAAGGTATTGGTGTTTCATTAAACAGTAATATCACATTTGATAGAGCTTGGGATCTAACAGATTATCAGCGTGAATTTGGACCTGGTAGAGATGGTGTTAGGCCACTGACAGCTGATGAAGCCATTGAAATAGGACAAGGACATTGGGGTCCAAGGTATGATGGAGTCCCATCCTTACAGTTTGATGGAGTGTCGAGACCTTTTTCTCATACAGGGGAGGGAATCAATGATTTCTACAGAACAGGAATGACTATTAACAATTCTGTTGCTTTAAGTGGAGGAAATGAAAAAGCTACTTATCGATTTGCATATTCAGATTTGCATAATCAGGATGTTATGCCGAACTCGGGTTTTAAAAGAAGAGTTTTGAATGTGAATATCAACAGTAAGTTAGGGGAAAAATTGACCTTGGATTTTAGTGGTCAATATTCCAATCAGGATGCTCAAAATAGACCTCGATTGTCGGATTCTCCAGGAAACGCAAACTTCTCTGTTTTTAATAGACCTGGAAATGTTCCTTTTTCTGCTTTAAGAGGTCCTGGAGATAAATTAGGAGCTAATGAAGACTTACTTGAATTAAGATATCAGCAAAATGTATTCCAAACGAACCCGTATTGGGCGGCACATCAGTTTTCAAGATCTGATGTTACCGATAGGGTATTGGGTCAGGTAACGTTGAAGTATGACATTACTGACTGGTTGTATATCATGGGTAGAGCAGGTACAGATTACCAAGCAAGAACGGACAACGCTTACGAACCTTGGGGAACTGCTTATAGGCCAAGAGGTAGTTACAATTTAACAAAACTGACATTAAGAGAAGATAATTTGGATTTGTTTATTGGTGGGCAAAAGGATTTTGGAAACTTTTCTGTAGATGCTATGGTGGGAGCCAACAGAATGAGAAGATCTACCGAAGCGTTGAGTGGGGGTGGAAATGATCTAGTAGTTCCTTTTTTCCATAGTGTTCGAAATGTTGCAGAACCAGTCGTTGGGTATAATTTCTCAGAGTGGGGTATTAACTCTATTTTTGGATCAGCTAACTTTGGTTACAAAAACTTTTTGTTTTTGAATTTGACGGCTCGTCAGGATCAATTTTCGACTTTAGCTCCTGAAAACAGTAAGTTATTTTACCCATCAGTGGGGACTAGCTTTGTATTGAGCGATGTAATCGATATGCCTAAGGCGATTACTTTTACAAAGTTTCGAGCATCTTGGGGACAAACCGGTGGTGGAGCTCCGATGCCTTATGCCTTAAATCTAAATTATGGATTAGTAGGTGCTGGACATCTTGGGGGTAGTCTTGGACAAATCAATAATGGTTCCATTCCAAATAATGCCCTCCAACCTTATTTATCTACAGAATATGAAATAGGTGGAGATTTTAGATTTTTAGATAATAGAATTGGGTTGGATTTTGCTTTTTATAATAGAAATACTACCAATGATATATTGGCAACGGGTATTTCTGCAACCTCTGGATTTAATTCCACTATCGTCAACATTGGGGAGTTAAGAAATCGTGGTGTTGAATTATTATTGAACATTACAGCCATAAGAAATAAAGATTTCCAATGGGATTTCTCTCTCAACTATGCCAATAATCAGAGTATGGTCCTCAGCTTAGGGAATGATGCCGAAGGCGATCCAATAGAATTTATTAACCTAGATGAATCTAGACTAAGAAGAGAAAGAATTCGACACATAGTTGGGCAACCGCTTGGGATGATTGCTGGGTTTAAACATCAGACCATCAATGGACAAAAAGTATATGACGATGATGGATTACCTGTTTGGACAGATGGTTTAGAAACCATTGCAGAAGCACGTCATCCCGTTTCTGCGGGTTTGGCCAATAACTTCTCCTACAAAGGGTTTAGGCTGATGGTATTACTTGACATGCGATACGGGGGTAGTTTAGTTTCTGGAACTAACTTCTTTGCATATTCCAATGGATTGCATCAGGAGACACTAGTAGGACGTGACGGAGGCTTGACTGTCTCAGGTGTAGACAGAAATGGAGAAGCAAGAACGTGGGAAATACCTGCTGTAACAGGTGATCCTAATAATTATTGGTTGAATAATTATTATACCCGTTATGCACAAGTTACCGAAAATATTGTGTACGATGCTTCTTTTATTCAGTTGAGAGAATTGTCTTTTGGGTATACAATCCCAAGGAATCTACTTGCGAAAACCCCGTTTGAATCAGCTTCAATTTCGTTAGTTGGTAGGAATTTAGCCTTGCTTTGGTCTAATGTTCCTAATATACATCCAGAGTCGGCATATACGGTGTCAGGTAATGCACAAGGGTTAGAGTTTTTTGCAATGCCAGTGGCTAGAAACTTTGGGTTTAATATTAATGTGAATTTCTAAAGACACTGAAGACTAAAATTGAAAGAATTATGAAGACGATATATAAAATAACAGGCATATTATTGGCATTTACGCTCATATTTTCATCCTGCGATGAGCAAGAGCTGATTGATCTCAATGTGGATCCTAATGCCGTGACGGATATGGATATGCAGTTTTTGTTTTCTCTTGCTACGCTAAGGATAGCTGGCGAATACGAAAATACTAGAGCAAATGTATTATACGCTGCGCCCATGATACAGCATATAGCTTCTTTAGCAGGCTATTTTAGTGGGGATAAGTATTTCTATAACCCGCAGTATAGCGGAGCGTATATGGAACGACATTATACAGATGTAATACGATTATATTCTCATGTGATCAACAGAACTCAAGATGACCCAGCTGAAGCTAATGTCAACGCAGCAGCAACGGTTATGCGGGTTTTTGACCTCCACAGAATGACAGATATCTATGGAGATGTTCCTTACTTTCAAGCCGGAAGAGGTCTTGAAGGGGCTGAGAACTGGTTTCCTGTATATGACAGTCAGCAGGAAATTTATGAGGATATGATATCCTCCTTAAGAGAAGCAAGAGGGAAATTTTCTCCATCAGCTCGTGGACTGGGCAATCAGGATTTCATGTATAGGGGTGACTTAAATCAGTGGAGAAAGTTCACCAACTCCCTTTTGATGCGAATTGCTATGCGAATGAGTGAGGTTAACCCTACGCGGGCTAGAGAGGTATTTATAGAAGCAAATAGCAGTGGTGCTTTTGAATCTATAGCAGATAATGGGTACATTCACTTCACAACAGGCCCTATTGGTGTAAATAGAAATGGATTGAATGATGGCCTTTGGAATACATATAAGTATTCAAGAGATTGTAAAATTAGTAAAACATTCATGGATTGGATGATTGAAAATAATGACCCACGATTGATGATTGTATCAGGTGGTTTGGGAGACCCTGAAAGACCAGATACCTGGAATACAGACCCCGCAGCTCAAAGAGGAATGCCAAATGGCTTTAATTCTGCTACTCTTAGGACTGTCTTGTCTCCTCAAGATGTCGCATTATTTGATACTCCAGGTGTTGGGAATAGAATGTTTTCTATGCTAAATCTCAAATATTTAGATTGGGAAGATCCTTATTGGTTAATTTCTTATGCTGAGGTAGAGTTTATGAAGGCTGAAGCAGCAGTATTGGGCTGGATTTCCTCTGATGCATCAACGCATTTTGCTAATGGAATCACTGCTGCAATTAATTCTTGGGTTGATTTTGATGCCTCATTTGCTAGATCTTCAGCTGAGATTAGCGCTTACATTGCTGGAAGAGGTTTTGAAGCAGCCTCTACACAAGATAAGTTGCGCCTAATTGGAGAAGAATATTGGGCAGCTACTTGGTTGAATTCAATTGAATCATGGGCTAATTGGAGAAGGACAGGTTTTCCTGTTTTAGAACCTACGCAAGACCCCAATAGATTTGAAGTCAATGAAATCCCACGTCGCTTAAGATACTGGGAAGATGAAATTGGTAATAACCCTCAAAATTACCGTTCTGCTGTCAGTAGGATTGGAGGAGATTTCTTCATGACGAAAACTTGGTGGGATGGTGGAAATTAAAACCTCATAATTTGTTTTTAACTTCAAAAGGTGTCATGAGTTATGGCACCTTTTTTTACACCTAAATACTATGAAAAAACTACTGTTTTTAATCATTGGATTTGGTTTGTTACAGGTGATCTCATGTACTTCTAAACCAAATTCTTTTCAAGAGCCCCCCTATAAGCTCATTGGATATATCGCAGGCTGGAAAAATCTAGATGTTTCGAGTATAGATCCTTTTGCATTTACCCATATCAATTATGCCTTCGCAAATGTGGTCGACGGACTGGTGACGGAAGGTGAAGGTAGATTTGAACAGGATAGCACTAACCTAGTAGCATTAAATTCTTTAAAGGCTATCAATCCTGAATTGAAAATTCTGATTTCTATTGGTGGTTGGACTTGGTCCAAAGGCTTCTCAGATGCCGTTCTAACTCCCGAAGGGAGAAAGCGATTAACAGATTCTGCCATAGATTACTTACTTAAGCATCGGTTAGATGGCTTAGATTTTGATTGGGAATACCCTGGAATTCCCGGAGATGACAATCCTTACAGAGATGAAGACCGAGAAAATTTCGTGTGGATGCTTCAGTCGGTTAGGAAAGCGCTGGACAGTTTGGGGGCTCTTCACCATAGGCATTATCTACATACTATTGCATCAGGTGGATTCCAGGAATATGTGGATGCCAATAACTTGGGAGAAGCTCAAAAATACTTGGATTTTATCAATATCATGACCTATGACTTTACAGGGGTATGGGCTCCTAAGACAGGGCATCATACCAACCTTAGTGCTCCGAAACCAAATATGCGCTCCACTCGAGCAGCAGTTAGGCAGCACTTGGAAGCTGGTGTGCCAGCCGAGAAGTTGGTTGTTGGTGTTGCTTTTTACGGTAAGGCATGGAAGTCTGTTAACCCTGAAAATAATGGATTGAATCAAGAGGCAGTTGGATGGAAAAATTTCTCATTTAAGGATATGCAATCTTATATTGCAGACGAAAACTATCAAAAACTATGGGATGAGGCTAGTCAAGCTCCGTATTTGTGGAACCCCCTTGACTCGATTTTCTTCACTTACGAAAATGAACAATCCATCCAATCCAAAGTAGCATTTGTGAAAGAATTGGGATTGGGGGGCATGATGTTTTGGGAATATCATGAAGACTCTGAAGACCATACATTGTTAAAAGCTATGAATCGTTACCTTAGTCCCTAATGAATCAAAAAAAAATATCAGTTGTCTTAGGTGTAGATATTGGGGGGACTCATATGGCTGTAGGGATATTTTCTGCCAATTCAGTTGACTTTCAAATGATTGATATGTTTCATTCCCAAGTTGATGCAATTAAAAGCCGCCAAGAGATTTTGAATGCCTGGAGACAAATACTGGGTCAGGTGAAATCGAAATATTTCATCAAAGGAATGGGAATAGCTTTTCCCGCACCTTTTGACTATCCAAATGGTGTTAGTCTAATTTCACAACAAGAGAAGTTCCGATCAATTTTTGGACTTAATATCCGCAAGACTTTTGCTGAGTTTACAGGTTTAATGGAGTCAGATATTTACTTTTTAAATGATGCAGAAGCATATCTTAGAGGGGAAGCAGTTACAGCTAGGCAGTTTACCTTCGAAAAGGTCCTTCTACTTACTTTAGGGACAGGCTTAGGATCTGCTTGGAAAGTAGAGGGAAATGTTTTTGATGCTGATCTTTGGTCAAACCCATTTAAAGAAGGCATTGCTGAAGAGTATTTTTCAACTTCTTGGTTTGTAAACAAAGCTTTTGATTATTTTGGGGTAAGGGTATCAAATGTGAAGACATTGGTAGAGAATCCGGATTTCTTCTCAGTTACCACTTTCTTGTTTGATGAATTTGCAGCTAATCTTGCTGAATTTGTTCAGGTGCAACATCAGCATTATCCTTTTGAATTATTGCTTTTGGGAGGGAATATTGCCAAAGCCTATCCTTGGTTTCTACCTGCTTTAGAGAGGAATTTATTCAAACAAAAGTTGAAAATTTCAATAAAAATAAGTGAATTAGGAGAGCATGCTCCGATGGTTGGTGCAGCTTCATTGATCATATTAAATTCCAAAAACTATGGTTAAAAATGTTTTCAGTACAATTTTGATGCTCCTAGGGTCATTTTCCCTATGTATTGGTCAGGAACAAACACAATTATTGATCATTGGAGGTGGAGCTAGTGGAGTATCAGCAGCTATTCAGGCTTCTAGAATGGGGATTTCTACTGTAGTATTAGAAGAAACTCCTTGGCTGGGTGGAATGCTTACAGCAGCTGGAGTTTCCGCCATTGACGGGAATCACCGAATGCCATCAGGTATTTGGGGGGAGTTTCGGGAAAAACTTTACAATCATTATGGGGGGGCTGAAGCTGTTGGTACAGGATGGGTGTCGAATACCTTGTTTGAGCCGTCCATTGGGAATAAATTTTTTCAGGAATGGACCAAAGATCAAATCAATCTGAGGGTTATTCACCATGCTAAATGGAATAGTATTCAATTTGAAAACAATTCTTGGGTAGTAACCTATTCACAGGAAGGTCAGTTAAAGAGCATCATTGCCCAAATGCTGATTGATGCAACAGAACTTGGGGATGTGATGGCAGCTCAAGGATATGAATATTTTATAGGTATGGATAGTCAAGCTCGATTTGGGGAAATTTATGCACCGTTAGAAGCAAATGATATAGTTCAAGATCTAACTTATGTGGTTATATTAAAGGATTTTGGAGTAGGCAACGATAGGACTATTCCTAAACCTGAAGGTTATGATCCATCCATTTTTGACTGTGCTTGCGACCATGCCGATCCTACTTCATTTGACGACCCAACCAATGACTGTCAGAAAATGCTCAATTATGGAAAGCTACCAAATGGCAAATACATGATCAATTGGCCTAATTGTGGCAATGATTTTTATATGAATATCGTTGAAATGAGCCCAGAAGAGCGAATGGAAGCACTTAAAGAGGCAAAGCTTCATTCCTTACGATTCATTTATTATATACAGCAGGAATTAGGCTATAAGCATTTGGGAATTGCAGACGATGAGTTCCCAACAGTAGATCAATTGCCCTTTATTCCCTATCATAGAGAGTCCCGAAGAACTCTGACAGAAGCAATGTTTACATTGCCACATGTGCTGGAGCCTTTCAAGCAAGAAAATCCTCTGTTTAGAACAGGTATCGCAGTGGGTGATTACACCATTGATCATCATCATAAGATGAATCTGGAAGCACCGGAAATCGATTTTATTAAAATCAGGGTACCATCCTACAATGTTCCTTTAGGAAGCTTGATACCTAAAGGTTCTACTCATTTGATCGTAGCAGAAAAAAGTATTGGAGTTTCAAATATTGTGAATGGAGCCAGTCGATTACAACCGGTCGTACTTGGAATTGGACAGGCTGCTGGAGCTTTAGCAGCTGTGGCAATTTTGAATCATAAAAATCTTCAAGAGATCGAGGTTAGAGATGTCCAACAACAACTACTCGAAGCCAATGCTTACATTATGCCTTACATAGATATTCAATCCTCCCATGCACACTTTCAGGCTATCCAACGAATTGGAGCTACTGGTATTTTAAAAGGCTATGGAGTGCCGTATAAGTGGGCTAATCAAACATGGTTTTATCCAGAAAAAACGCTTTCCGAATATGATCTTGCTGAGGGTTTAAGACCACTTTATCCTGTTTTGTCTAATTATTGGAATGCATCTGGAGAAACGCTTACCATGGCTTTTTTTGTGGAACTGATGCAAGAACTTAATAGAAGGATGACTATAGAAGAGATCAGGAAAGGATGGGAAAAGAGGTCAATGGGTCAATTTCCACCTATGGAGCACCTCCTGACCCGTTTACAAGTAGCTGTCTTGCTTGATGAACTATTGAATCCTTTTGCTATTTCCATTGATTTGCAAGGGAATTTGGTGGATTGACAATTTCTAAAATTGTTAATCCAATCTTTCTCCCTTGTTTGACTCCTTCTTCAATGGCATCGCGGAAATGGATTCCTCCATATAGGCGAGAGATTGCAGCTTCCTCAGCAGCTTGATAGAAGGAGTCAAAAGCTCTTTCTGGTAATCCAAAGTAAATCTCAGAGGTATCAATAAAATTAAAATTGTCTCCAAAGTAAGCTGTTAAAATCTCAGCTGTAGCACTTGAAATGACACTATGCCCACTGGTGTACTCTGGAAAAGGAGGTGTTTGTAATAAAGGTCGCCATTCCTGGTCCAGGTGGCGTTGGATGACAGATTCTGGTCTTACACGGTCGGAATCATATTTTTCTTCCCAGCAACTGATAAATGCATCGTGTAAACCCATGGAGACTAGGGCATGTATATACAATGTTTCTTCCCAGTTTAGCTTAGCTTTTTCACTAGCAATTCCTGTAATACCCACCCAATGCCCTCCAGGGGAAATTTTTTTGATCCCGATTGCCATATGTCCTGAAAACTCTACCTTGAAAGGATTGCAATCCCAAAAATTGGCAATTAATTCTTGTTCTTCGGTTAGGGTTCTTGTGACTTCAAACACTTCGTCGAGCTGCACTTTAAATGGAGAACCCTCTGTCAGATCAAATGGTGCAGGAGGACTGGGCTTATACTGTTGGATGTTTGTTAGAAAAAATGGTTGAATTGTTCTCCATTCAGGCTCAACAGCAGCCATATAAGCCGGTGGTGTTGGAAACCAATACCCTTCCCCTTTTTTGGGGCTATAACGCGTGAGCGTACTCAACTGCCTGTACCCGTCTGTTCGAGCTAACCTCAAAACTTGATTGGCAATGGTGCTTGCAAATTGAATATTTTTTTCAATCTCCTTTTTACCTAACCATTTCCTTTTCAAGAATATACTGATTAGTTTATGCTGCTTTTCCAGTAATAAGTCACCCGATGGCATGATTTGTTGGCCAACAAGCAGCATCGCATAGGTAGATACAAACTCAGGCATAATTTCTGAATTATCCAAAATCATTGGTTCTAATTGGCGGTTGGTCAAGAGAAGAAGACTTTCGTCCAATGAACTTTTACTGGCTTGAGTGTATGCAAGGTGAGCAGCTAGGGTTGTGTAAGCATAAAACCTTGCGGCAGCTGGAGGTGAGGCTACGTCCGTTACCATTACCTCAGTAGTGTAGAATAAATTTTCAGTAAATAGGGCAGGGGGAACCGCTTGTTTTTGGGCATGCACTTCTTGTTTTAAACACCCGATGACCAAAATCAAGGCTAGAAGTAAATGTTTGATTCTGTTTTGAAATCGTTTGTAAGATTTTTTACTGTAACTCATAGCTACTGATTCCTTGATTATTCAAGCCAAAATAAAAAGTTTTAGGTTGAGATGGAAATGTAAGAATGGATTTAACATCGCCCTTCAACCAAAGTCCGGATTCTAGTTGTGGAATAAATGAAAAATTTCCTTTTCCATCGCCTTTGAAAAGTTGTCCAAAGCTAGCATCAATTACACCAATTCGGAGTCTTGTGTATGTTTGATTTCCCCCAAGCAAAATGTCCAGGTTTCCATCACCATCATAATCCAAGACCTGTATGGCATGTATTGGGGCAAATTGTGCTTCGATTGGTAGGGGATGCATTTCAAGTTTATTATTTTTTTGTAGTAAGACGACAGAACGCAATTCAGTAGCCCGTAGGCGTGAGGCACTTGCCAATTGCTCTTTGCTTAGCACTTGTTGGATTTCTGCTGAAGCATAGCTGGCATAGTCCGTAAACTTGCGTCGCATATCATATAGTTGATCCAATAGCTCGTCCCTGCTTGCAAATGGATACGCTTTTCCTTGGATATAGGAGGTAAGTATTGGGTCTAAGGAACCATTATCATCAAAATCCCCAAAATATAAGGTTAAGGGTTCTTTTGGACTTGGTTTGAAGGGACTGTTTAGACCAAAATTTCCAACGATTATATCCAATTTTCCATTATTATCCAGGTCTGCCAATGCGATACTTGACCACCAACCTTCACTAGGTTGATCAATATATTTATGGGATTCTAAAGTAAAAGAGGTGTCTTTGTTAATCAATATTTCAAGGGGCATATATTCCCCTGTGACGATCAGGTCAGGTTTCTCATCCGAATTTAAATCAAGCACTGCCGCCGCCTTGACCATTCCTAGCTTTCCTTGTTTGGGTAGCCATTCCTTACTTTGATCACTAAATTTCCCCTGGCCTTCATTGATCAATAAATAGCTTTGGGGTGTGTTAGGGTACTTACCAGGCATGACAGTACCTCCTACAAAAATATCTGGTTTCCCATCCCGATTGAAGTCTGCAACTGCAATTACTGAAGTACTGGTCTGGATTTTTGGTAAAGCCTCTTTGTTCCAAATGAGATTTCCTTTCCCATCATTTAAGTAGATACGATCCTGAAGAGACTGATCAGTGGAAAGGTAGTCGTGATATCCACCACTGCAAACATATAGATCCATCCATCCATCTCCATTAAAGTCATCAAAAACTGCACATGCATCTGTAAATTCTACAGAGGCCCTATATCCGTTATATGCTTTCCAGTTTCCATTGACCAACTGAAAGATGCTTCCTGCTTTACCCTTGCTTCCTCCAATGAAAATCTCTTCCTGTCCGTCACCAGTTATGTCTGCAGCTGCCATCACAGGTCCTACATAAGATGGCATTTCAATCAATAAGGGTTGTCTTTTAAAGTCATTGAATCCAGATTCCTGATGTAGATAAGGGACTGTTTGGGAAGATTTCTTAAAAATTGATGCTACGCGTGGAGGCGCTGTCCACGGTTGCGAATGCTCTTGCTCAATGGTTAGTAGCTGATTGGCTTCTGTAGGGCCTAATTTCTGGATTTTGCCTTCAGGCCATTTGATAGCAATGGAGTCTATTTTAGTAACGTTTCCTAGTCCAAAATGCAGGCGGTGAGATACACTCGATTGAAATCCGCGGGTAGGCATTTGTTCCTGGGTTTGTGTCTGTCCATCAGCATACACTGAAACCAACGCACCAATACCTGAGCTATTGAGGGTGTTTCCCTTAAGTTTGATTTGCAGAAAATTTTGTTTAGATCCTTGTTTTCCCCTTTGGTTTTGATAGATAGATGCTGCCTCATTAATATTATTGACAATTAGGTCAAGGTATCCATCGTTATTTAAGTCAGCATACGCGGCACCACTGCTAAATCCAGGGCTTGCAATTCCCCAGTTTTTTGATTGATCCTTGAATTGTAAATCACCTCCGTTTTCAAAAATATAGTTAGGAATGGGAGTAGAGCTCATGGATGTAACCAAGTGGAGGGTATCAGCTTTTTCTCGATTGACTGCTGCTTTAAAGTAATAATCACCTTTATACTTCAGAAAATCCCTATTGGTATAGTCACGATAGTAACCATTCGTTACAAATAGATCTTTAAAACCAGAATTATTGGCGTCAAAAAAAAGGGCCGCCCAACTCCAGTCTGTATTGGAAATCCCGGCTAGCTGTCCAATTTCGGAAAACTTACCCATGCCTTGATTGAGCTGTAGCATGTTTCGCATATTTTGATGGTAAAAACCACGATTAACCATCAATGCATACTGCTCGTAATTTTCAGGTCCATAGAGTAGTTTTTGACGTTTATTGTCCTCAGGAAGCATATCCAATGTGAAAATATCCATCAAACCATCATTATTGATGTCTGCAATGTCAAGCCCCATAGAGAAATGGGAAACATGTTGGAGCATATCTTCCATTTGATCACTAAAGGTACCATCTCCATTATTGATGTAGATATAGTCTTGCTCAATGTAATCATTGCTGACATATATATCCAACCACCCATCTCCGTTGAGATCACTTGCGATAACGCCAAGGCCAAAGCCCATAGCATTTCCTTTGATACCTGCCTCTTCTGAAATGTCTACAAAAACTCCATTATCGTTTCTAAATAATTTATCTCCTGCAAAGGGATGCCTTACTGAGCGTGCTTTGTCAAATTCTATTTCGTTGATCACTTCAATGTGATGATTCAATAAAAATAAATCCAAATCCCCGTCTTGATCAAAATCAAAGAAAAGTGCTTGTGTACTATTGGAGGGATCGTCCAATCCGTATTTGCTAGCTTCCTCTTTGAAAGTTAAGTCACCCTGATTGATAAATAACTGATTTCTTCTGCTATCAAGATCTCCATTACCTGAATAGCATACATAAACGTCCAATAAACCATCCCCATTGATATCCACCATAGTGACTCCTGTTGTCCAAGAGTTTCTTCCACTAACGCCCGCCGATTGGGTAATATCCTGAAATTTAAAATCTCCTTTATTGAGGTAGAGTTTATTTTCCACCATATTTCCAGTGAAAAAAATATCTTCCAATCCATCATTGTTGATGTCTCCGACTGCTACTCCAGCCCCATTGTAAAAATATTCGTAAGTTAGGATGTTGTTTTTCTTATTTTCAGTAAGCTTGTTGGAAAAAGTGATGCCTGACTTCTTTGGATTGAGCAACTCAAAAAGTGCTTGATTGGGTGGGTTTGAGGTATTACTACTTCCCAGCAAGATAATTAATAAAAGACTGGTGAAGCGTAGGTAACTTTGGGTATTCATAGGCTAATAAATCAATGAGGAATTCATTGGAAGAATTCCTCAAATATTTTTTCATTGACTACGGCGACTCCCCCTAGTAACCCAACTTCCTTTCCGAGTTTGTACAGCGTCAGCTCTGTGTTTTCTCTGGCTTTAGCCATGGAGTAAATGTTAAGTGCCTGCTGAATAGGGGTTACAAGGTATTGCTTGGCTTCTGCTACAGAACCGCCTATGATAATTAATTCAGGGTTCAATAATTGAATTAAAATAGAAATTCCTCTTCCTAAATCCAAGCCAGCTTCCGATAAAATAGTGATGGCTCTCTGATCTCCTGCTAATGCAGCATCTACTACTAAATATGGTTCAATTTCTCCATTATTTTCCCGAGTCATTCTTGCAAGAATAGAATCATGATCATATTCGATTGCTTCTTTGGCCATTCGGACGATGGCAGTACCTGATGCTACGGACTCCAAACATCCCTTTTTGCCACAAGCGCAGGTTACCTCTCTTGATTCAAAAATAGGTGAATGAGAAAATTCTCCTGCAAATCCCGAGGCCCCTTGATAAATTTTCCCGTCTATAATAATGCCTAGACCAATACCCCAACCGATGAAAATTCCCAGAACATTCTTATATTGGTCGTTTTGTCCAAATTTGAATTCAGCCAATGTCATAGCTCTGGCATCATTTTCCAAAAAAACTTTCATTTCTAATTTTCTTTCAAAATTTTCAACTAAGCTGTTCTGGTCAAATTTCAAATAGGTATGATTAATTCCATTGATGGCATCAATTAGGCCTGGCATTGAAATACCCGCTGCAATTATTTTTTCTAAAGGAATACCAGAACTTTTTAGATAGGTGATTAAAAAGTCACCAATTTTATCAAAAGTATCTTTATCGTTATTGAGTGTGATTTTTAGAATCTCAGGTTTAGAAACTTGAATATTATTGCTATTGTAAATCGCAGTTCGAACCCTAAATTTATTAATGTCTACCGAAATGATAAAAAATGAATTCTCAGCAAGTCTATAAAGATCAGGCTTTCTACCTCCTTGAGATTCAGCTCTTCCATGCTTTATGATTTCTCCAGAAGCAATCAGATCACCTAAGAGTGAATTGACAGTAGGTAAACTTATTCCAACCTCTGTACAAATTTCACCAGCTGTATTACTTCCTTTGATGTAGATGTTTTTGATAAGTTTTAGCTTATTTAGATAACTTTTAGTTTCTACTACACCATCGATTTTCTCTAATGTTTGATGAGGATGTTTTAAGTTCATATGTTATTGATTCTTGACAAATATGATAAAATTTATACATAAGATCACAGGCTTTTTTAAAAAAATTAGTTATTGATGCGCTTGATTGAATAAGTTTCTTGATGTCCAAACCAAGATATGTCTATTGGTTCAATTTTTTTTTATTAAATTATTGAAGGTATGGATCAGTTCTTTTCGATTGAAATCAAGTTATTTTTTTAAAATGTAGCTTATCCAAGAAATATTTTCAATTTGATTTTTTAGATTTGATCATAGATTTTTATTTAAACTAAAAAGCAAATGAAACTTAAGAAAATCTCAGATGAAAACGCCTTTAAGGGAATTGTTTTTGATGAAATTAGGAGCGAATTAATAAGTCATGGTCTAACGATTGTTTTCGAGGATCAATCCCGTCCCTGGGGTGGTTTCTTTGTGATCGAAGAAAGTCAAATCAAACTATTCAAGAGCTTATTTTTCGATGATTTAGAGATGTCAGAAAGTCAATTTTTACAAAAATTAAGTCCAAAGATTTTAGTGGTGGCACCTCAGAAGAGGTTATCTTGGCAGTATCATTTCCGAAGATCTGAGGTATGGAAATTGGTTGCGGGTAATGCAGCTATCAGCAGAAGTGCTACGGATGTAGAAGGTCCTGTGGATGCATTGCAAATCGGTCAGGTTATTTCACTGGCAACAGGTGAGCGTCATCGGTTGATAGGCACCAAAGGTTGGGGGGTAGTTGCTGAAATTTGGCAGCATGTGGACATGAATCATCCATCAGATGAAGATGATATTGTAAGAGTACAAGATGATTTCCAAAGAACATAAAAAAAGGCCTTAAGGCCTTTTTTGGTATATATAGGATAGTTAAATCAGTTGTGTTTTAATTGTTGCCTCTATTCCTAGAAGAGCTACTGCTTGATGATCTACTAGTAGCCTTGTTTCCAGATGAAGAACTACTGCTTCTGCTAGGAGCTACACTTGGTTTAGCAGCACTAGACGATCTACTGTTCTTGTTAGGAGCTACGTTTGGCTTGCTTGCACTCGAAGACCTGTTGTTGGTTGATCTAGGAGTGCTAACTTGGCCCGAACTTCTTTGGTTATTAGAAGGTGCTTTGACAGACTGACTTCGGCTAGAAGCTGGGGCACTAGCTCTTGGTGCAGTACTTTGACTTCTGTTAACAGTAGAAGACTGATTATTTCCGGAGGTTCTAGCTGGAGCATTTCTCACAGCTGGAGCAGAAGAGGAGCTTCTGTTTTGGCTATTATTCCTTACTGCTGGGGCAGTTGCAGCATTTCTGCTTGCTGGAGATGTAGCTCTCACTCCTTCATTTCTGTTTTGTCCTCCAGTATTTACAGTTGAGCCTCGGGAAGGATTGTTGTTTCCAGAAGAAGCCCTGTTTACTTCATTACCTCTAGAATTACCGGCAGGTACATTTGCTCTAGATGGGGTTTGAGCAGATCTGACTTGTCCATTTCTGGAATTTCCATTTGCTTCTGTACCACGGTTGGCAGGTGCTACTGCTCTTCCTTGACTAGGTGCTGCTGCTCTTGTAGCATTGCGGCTTCTGAATTCCTCCTGACTGTAAGCAGTCGCAGGTCTAACAACATCCCTGCTGTTTCTGTCAGACTGAATTTGAGGCCTGTAAATTTCAACAGCATTGCTTCTTACTACTGCTCTTCCAGGTCGATTGCTTTCCTGTACATTGTATACCTGTACTCTGCTATTGGTGACACGTTCGATTTCTCTGCGTGAAGGGCCAGTATAGAATGTGTTATTATTCACAATAGTGGTGTTGTTTATAATGGTCGTCTGATGAAATACATTGGTAACTCGATGATGAGATACGTAATACCGAGCAAAGTGTCTGTGTCTAAATCTTCTTTGTGGGATAAAGACCCAATGATTATTTGGAATACCGAATGATACATTGACGTGTAGTCCTGGGCCTAAAGGTGCCCATCCATAAAATCCACCACCGCTTCTCCAGCTAACCCAAGCCGGTCCCCATTCGTAGCCAGGAACCCAAGCCCAGCCGTAGAAGTTAGACCAAAACCATCTACCATAGTGGAAGGGCGCCCAACCCCAAGCGAAGTCTGATACCCAAGTGTTGCCAAAGGAAGTCATCACCCATCTCCCATGAGTGGCATAGGGATGAAAGTGTGCGTCTACATAAGGAACCCAAATATATCCATGAGTAGGGTCCATTACCCAGTCACCAAAAGGACTCAGCTCATTGTAGAAAACTTGAAAATTCACACCGAAAGGAGATGCGGATGTTTGCTGTGGGACAAGGTACCCTATTCCCATCATCAGCACGATTACGAATATTTTGATTGACCTTTTCATAACAGTATTGGTTTAGTGTACTTTTGATTGTATATACGGATCGTTTCAATCAAAAGTTTTGAAAAAAATGAAATTGAATTGGTTTAGTTTGGCTATATGGAATTAAAAAGAAATAATAATTCAAAAAAATAAAAATAAACAAATAAAATTTTGACACATGTCAGTGAGATCAAGATAGATAGTTTACAAATATTTTGCCATTTTAATTTTTAAATAAAAAAAAATCAAGGGTAATAGCGAAGTGATTGAAAATTAGGTAATTAAAAAAAGCCGATTGCTCGGCTTTGATTATTTTTTTAAGGCATCAATCTTTTTTGCAACTTCCTCGGCTTCTGCCATCAGTTTGTCGGCTTCTGTACGATTGGAGTGAGATACTTTGTGAGATTTCTCTAGCAAGCTTTTATATTGTTCCTGAAGCTTCTCCAGTTCTGTTTTCTTTTTGAATAATCCAAACATAGCTCTTTTTTAACTTAATAACAGGAAGGATAACTATTTGTTTTATGATCCCGAAAATATTGGGTTACATAGTATCAGACGGGTCTGCTAGTATCTCGTCATTCTTGAAATTAATAATCTGTTCCAATCGTCCAGCTACATTAAAGTATCTCCAAGGTCCTTCTTTTTTCCCATCTTTCATCTGCCCTTCCGAAGCTTTTCGGCCATTTTCATGGAAATAAACCCATGTTCCATCAGCCTTTCCATTGACATAAGTACCCTCCGATTCTTTGTCTCCCGATGTATAATAGGTCAATCTTGTTCCGTTTCCATTAGATAATGTTCCCTTATCATAGGTGGTACTACCATCGTAGGAAAAATATTCGCCTAGATTCATTAAGCGCCCATTGTCCCAGTATTCTTCTTGCGTGAGTTGCTTATTATCATAAAACAGACCCCATACGCCATTTTCAAACCCTAAAAAATAAGATCCAACAGATTTTAGTTGCCCTCCATCGTAATAATAAAACCACTGACCATTTTCAGAACCTAATGAATATTCTCCTTCGGCGATAAGTATTCCAATTTTATTGAAGTATTTCCAAAGACCAGTTTTTAAATCATTTCTATATTCTCCTGCAGAATAAACATTGCCTTCCGGGAAATAGCTGATCCATAGCCCATCTTTTGCTCCATTTTTATATTGACCTTTAACAGAAACTTTTCCATTAGAGTGGTTTTCGATATATTCACCTGTGGGTAATCCTAAGGCATATATCATTCGCTTCGAAAGCTTTCTGTTAGGGAAAAACTCTTCCCATGTACCTGTGGGCAAATCATTCTCATACCGTTCAATACGAGCCGTTCTCCCATTTTCATAAAAGAATTTCCATTCTCCAGTTTTGTTCCCTCGGTTATCAAAAAACTGCCTAGATTCTACTGATTTGGTGCCAGGGAAGTAACTTATCCACTCTCCGATCTTCTTTCCATTCTCATACGTGCCTTTTTCGGACACCATCCTTGTACCTGCATAGCGCGTGTAAGGACCATCAGGCTCTCCATTTTTATAGTCGACTTCGACCAAAATATCACCTTGAGGAAAAAATTCCCTGTAGGGTCCTGATCTTAATCCTGCTTTATAATTCTCCCTAGACAGTAATTCGCCAGTATCGTAAAATTTAACCCAAGTACCCTCTTTTTTTCCATTTTGATATTGTCCCTCTACTTTTACTTGCCGAGGATTCAACCAACTGAAATTCCCGTCTCTTCCGAAAAATTCCTTATAGGTCCCTACAGGAATTGAATCAGCAAAAGACATTTCCAAAACAAGCGCACCTGTGCTGTCAAATTCTCGGTAGCTACCATTTAATTGATTATTTCTATACTGCCGTTCTGACTTTTTCACATTTCCTGCCTGAAATGTTGTCAAGAGTCCTTCTCGGCTACCAGCCTCGAAATTGATGGTTTGTATTAGTTGTCTTGTCTTTGGGTTTTCAAATCTCCATAAACCTTCCATCAAGCCATTTCTTAAAATCCCAGTCCCTACCAATGTTGAATCACTGTTGAAAATGCTGACAACATTGGGGGTGTTTTGAGCAAGAGTAGCCGTTGCGATGCTGAGGATGAAGAAGGCAACAAAAATATATTTCATAAGAAGTTGGTCAGGATTCAATTATATACTTACGTAATCTACAATATGCGGTTGTAAATTAGTTCAATTTGAAGAAAAAAGGAAAGAATTACCACGGATATTCAAGAATTCTGTCAATTTCTTTTGACAGTACTACTTGCAATTGGGTTGCGGTATCGGGTAGTTCTATTTTTTTAAAGATTTGCAGGCTTTCATGTACCTTAGTATAATTTTTTTCCCTGACTGGGTGTAAGATTTTTTTATAATTCCACACGTCGAAATCCTGACTAATACTAAATGAGGATGTATGACTCAGATTAAATTCTATCAATCTCCCTCCAAAATCTCTACCACCAAGAACCAAAAGATAGAGCCCATGCCCCCACCAATTTAAAATCCGAATATTGAATCCTGAGTCTGGATCAAAATCCCGTATCAAATCCAACACTTGATAAGGATAGCCCTCCAATTGCAAACCTTTGGTGACTTTGCAGCCCTTGGCGAAGGGGAAGATGGATGTAAGTCTCTCTTGGTTGTATTGATTAGAGAGTTCTGTGAAAAGTGATAAAAAAAGCGTCGTTTGTTGGTTGATTTCTTCCCACAAGGATTTATTTTCCAACAAACGACGGTTAATTTCTTCCTTCATATTACCATCTAAGCAATGCAGATGCCCATGCAAAGCCACTGCCAAAAGCAGCTAAACAAATAAGATCACCTTCTTTAATTCTACCTTGTTCCCAAGCTTCGGACAATGCGATGGGGATGGTGCCTGCCGTAGTGTTTCCCAAATACATGATATTGTTAAACACCTTCTCATCTGGTAAGCCCATTTTTTGTTGAATATAATTGCTGATCCTCAAGTTAGCTTGGTGAGGTACCAAAAGATCAATTTCAGATTTGTCTATTCCATTGGCCTCAAGTGCTTCATTGATTACTTCAGAAAAGCGTACTACAGCATGCTTAAATACTGCATTTCCGTTCATTTTTAAAAAGAAGTCTCCACGTTCTATGAGTTCCTGAGAGATTCTAACAGGTTGGCTAGAACTCGGTGCGATGCAATACAATTCTTCTGCATGGTCACCATCGGCATGCAAGTGTGTAGACAAGATACCAGGCATGTTGGACTCTACAGCTGATAGCACCACAGCACCTGCACCATCTGCAAAGATGACGGCACTTGACCTGCCTTCATCGCTTTTATCCAAAGCGGAGGACTGGATTTCTGCGCCTACGACTAGGATGTTTTTATACATCCCTGTTTTGATAAATTGATCTGCTACCGAAAGGCCATAGATAAAGCCTGAACAAGCGTTTCTGATATCCAGTGCACCAATACCTTGCATACCTAATTCCCGCTGCAACAAAACACCATTTCCTGGTAAAAAGTAATCAGCAGTAATAGTTGCGAAAACAATGAAGTCTATATCTTTTGGGCTCAGGCCTGCCCGCTCCAAGGCCATTTTGGAAGCAGCAGCTGACATGCTTGTTACTGTGTCTTTTCCAGGCGTAAACCAACGTCTTTCATGAATACCTGTTCGCTCCACAATCCAATCGTTATTGGTGTTCATGATGGAAGAAAGATAATCGTTGGTGATGATATTCTCTGGTACATAATGACCGGCACCTGTTATTCTGGATTTTTTCATGAAGAATGATTTTGGTTAAACTTGGGCTTAGCGTTCTGTTGGCGAGGCAAATATCCAATTATTGGATGGGATTACCAAAACTAAGCAATCCGTAAGGGTAGGCCTGGTTTGCTAGATTCTTCCCTGGCTTTTCAATTTCCAATAGCGTAAAAGACCTGCTACAGACATCCAGCTTGGATTGGCATATTCATAAACCTGAATAAGCGCATCTGAGCAGTTTTTTACCTCCAACTGTTTTCTTGTATATCGCATGAACAGCTTAGTAACCTCATCACTGGGCGTTTGGTTTTCAAAATGTTCCTTCATCCACTGAGCCCAATCATCCAAGACTAGAGTCAATGCTTCCATGTGTTTAATAGGCTGATCTATCACCCCAAAGTGAGTTAAATAAAGCTGAGTTGGTCGATGCTCGAGGATTTTCCCGATGGAGTTTTTCCAATCTTCTATGTGAATGTCTGGTGGAGGGCATGGAGGAACCACTGGGCCATTGTCAATTTTCACTCCTGCTACATCTCCGGTGAATATGATGGAGTCAATTTTCCAAGCAATATGATGTACAGCATGTCCAGGGGTATGAAGACCCTCAAGAGTAAGGTTACCCACCACGAATGTTTGACCATCTCCAACCGAAACAAGATTTTCTTCAGGAATCGCTTGCATACTCCCCCAAAGTCGTTCCATTTCTTTCCCATAAATCATAGCAGCAGAATTCCATAATTTTTCAGGACTTGCAAGGTGAGGTAAACCCAATGGATGAACATGGATTTTTGCGCCGAGCGCTGCAAATTTCCAGGCTGCACCTGCATGATCGAAATGAATGTGTGATAAGAAAACATGGGCAATATCTGATACCTGGAATCCAAGCTGTTCTATGCCCTGTTGAAGCTGAGGAAAAGTACTTTCTGGTCCAGTTTCAATAAGAATTGGTCCTACCGATGTCTCTATTAAAAAACAAGCAATGGCTTCGGAGGTTTCAAGAAATTGAAGGTCGATTGTATGTATAGTAGGCATTATCCAAATAGGGTATAGTTTCCAAATTGATCCATAGGAGAGGTTTTTCGAATGATTCCAGGACTGTCATTGTGCACTGAATTAACCAACGGAGAGACAGTGTGAGAGGCCATTAATTCGGGCTGGTATGGATTTAAGAGGTTGAGTAAAGTTTCTTCTGAACTGTAAGGGTCTAACCACTTCCTTTCGTCTTCTTTGGTAAGTATCACGGGCATTCTGTCGTGAATTTCTCCTACCACAGAGTTGGGTTGGGTTGTCAGGATTAAAAAAGTATGGTTGTTATCTCCTTTTTCATTTTCAAATTCTTCCCAGATGCCGGCAAAAGCAAACAATTCGTCATTCTCCAGTGCGAATCGATAAGGAATTTTTGTTTTTTTACCTACTTTTTTCCATTCAAAAAAACAATCTGCGGGAATCAAACATCGCCGCTTTTGAAAGGCGGATTTGAAGGAGACTTTTTGGTGGACTGTTTCTGCACGTGCATTGATGAAATTGATAGAGACAGGTTTGTTTTTGGCAAAGTCTGGTGTGAGACCCCAGTAAAAGAAAGAAAACCCTTTTGGACTATCTGAAGTGATGACAGGGACCAATTGAGAGGGAGCAATGTTGTACCGAGGTTTGAAGTCTCCCAACATCTCTGCCTGAAATCGTTCTTCTAGTTCTATCTTGCTTTTGCTGAGCGAATATCTACCACACATAGCTGTATTTTTTTTGAAAATTAAGGTTCATATTTGATAAATTCAAATGCTCTTTTTTCGGACCAATAAATGTCCTCTTTTGCTCGGGGGGTAAATCCTACATGTCCACCTAACTTAGGGAACTCCATCCAAACAGCTTCCAAGGTTCTGCCCAATGAAATTGGAAAACATTTGTCAGTCAGAAAAGGGTCGTTTTGAGCATTCAATATAAGTGTAGGGACTTCAATGCTTTCTAAAAAATAGAGCGAAGAACATTGTTCGTAATAATCATGCGCGTCTTTAAATCCATGTAAAGGACCCGTGTAAAGATTATCAAAGTCTTTGAGTGTTTTGATTTTGCGTAGAGTACCTACGGGGATGTCGTGTGGAAATATTTTTGCTTTTTTAGCTACTTTTTCTTTAAGAGTTCTCAAGAAACGCTTGGCATACATGATATTTTCTCCAGTAGAAATCTTATCGGAGGAACTTTCCAAGTGCAATGGTACCGAAATGGCGACTCCCTTTTTGATTTTTGCAGCGGAGGTTCTTTTTTCTCCTAAATACTTTAAAGTCAGGTTTCCTCCAAGGCTAAAACCTATTAAATAAATGCTTTGGTAGTTTTTTTCTGCATGCCTGACTACCTCATCTAAGTCATACGTAGCCCCTGAATGGTAAAAAATGGGTTTCTGATTGAGTTCCTCCCCACATCCTCGAAAGTTCCAAGTCAGCACATCGTAGCCATTGGAGTAGAATTGTCGGGCCATGCCTGTCATGTAAGGACGTTGACTATTCCCCTCGAGGCCATGACTGATAATGACAAGTTCTTTGGAATCAGTTTTCAGCCAATCTAAGTCTAGAAAGTCCCCATCTAAAGTTGTAATGCGCTCTCTCTCAAAAGGAAGCAGGATTGAAGATCGAAATAAGGAAGGGATAATAGTTTGTAAATGACCGTTGAAGAGCCACTTGGGTGATTCGTATGTCGTGTTTTTACTTAAGGGCATTTCTGAACAATATTGGTGTTTTCATGCTTTACAATCCTGAAAATACTACTATAAATTTGAATAAAGACATTTTAAGAACTATTTTTGGACTCCTTAAATTTGGACTAGGAATCTATTAAACTTATGGCCGATATAATTAGAATGCCCAAAATGAGCGACACCATGGAAGAAGGGGTGATCGCAGCGTGGTTGAAAAAAGTTGGAGATACTGTTAAGCCTGGAGATATTCTAGCAGAAGTGGAAACCGATAAGGCGACCATGGAATTGGAATCGTACGAAGAGGGTGTGCTTTTACACATCGGAGTGCAAGAAAAAGATGCAGTACCAGTCAATGGAGTAATCGCAATTATTGGAGAAAAGGGTGAAAATATAGATGCTTTGCTGAAGGAGATCTCTTCTGGAGACGCTCCTGCCGAAAAAGTAGAAGAAAAGAAAGAAGATCCTGCTCCGAAAAAAGAAGCAGAAAAACCAACGAAAGTAGAAAAAATCGATACGTCGGGAATCAATGCTACACTCATTACTATGCCCAAAATGAGTGATACCATGACAGATGGTACCATTGCAAGTTGGTTGAAAAAAGTGGGTGACGTGGTAAAATCCGGCGATATCATTGCAGAAGTGGAAACCGATAAGGCAACCATGGAACTGGAATCATATGAAGATGGTACTCTGCTTTATATAGGTGTAGATGCAGGTGACTCAGTTCCTGTCGATGGCGTGATTGCTATTATCGGTGAGAAAGGTGCAGATTATGAAACTTTGTTAAAAGCACATGATTCTAAATCCTCTGAAGAACCTGAAGCTACTGCTGAGGAAGCTCCTGTGAAAGAAGAAAAAGTAGCGGATGAACCAAAGGCAGCTGCCACCACAGCTTCTGCTCCTGTAGTATCTACGTCCGATACAGGGGATCGAGTAAAAGCCTCTCCGTTAGCGAAACGTTTAGCTGAAGAGAAAGGAATTGATATCCGTCAAGTAAAAGGTTCTGGCGAAGGAGGTAGAATTATCAAGCGAGACGTTGAAACATTCACACCAGCTGCCGCTGAGGCAGCTCCAGCACCAGTGGGCACTAGCGCGTCTGCACCTGCTATGGGTCAAGAATCCTTCCGAGAAGAGAAAGTTTCTCAAATGCGTAAGGTCATAGCGAAGCGATTAGCTGAAAGTAAGTATACGGCCCCTCACTTCTACCTAACCATGGAAATCAACATGGATAAAGCTATAGAAGCGAGAAAGAGCATGAATGAAATATCTCCAGTGAAAATTTCTTTTAATGATATGGTGATCAAAGCAGCAGCAGCAGCTTTGCGTCAACATCCAAAAGTAAATTCTTCTTGGTTGGGTGATAAAATCCGCTATAATGACCATATCCATATCGGTATGGCAGTAGCAGTGGAAGAAGGTTTGTTGGTTCCAGTAATTAGATTTGCAGACTCCAAGTCTCTATCCCAAATCTCCAATGATGCGAAGTCTCTTGGAGGAAAGGCTAAAAATAAAGAATTGCAGCCGAAGGATTGGGAAGGAAATACCTTCACCATTTCTAACCTGGGAATGTTCGGTATCGATGAATTTACAGCCATCATCAATCCGCCGGATGCATGCATCCTAGCCGTAGGAGGTATCAAAGAAACAGTGGTTGTGAAGAATGGTCAAATGCAAATTGGTAACGTGATGAAAGTAACCCTTTCTTGCGACCATAGAGTAGTAGATGGTGCCGTAGGTTCTGCATTCTTGCAGACATTGAAAGGCTTGTTGGAAGATCCAGTAAGAATTCTGATCTAATTCAATAAAAAAACACCTGTCAAAAAGTCCTGATTTTTCGGGACTTTTTGGTTTGGTCAATGTTTTGATCATACTGGATTGTTGTATCAAGTACCAAGTACCATGTATCAAGTACTAGGTGCCAAGTAGAGATTCTGGTATCAAAAGACGTAATCATTATTCCCACCACAATCAAACTGTGGACAGTGGACCTACCCACCAAACAACTAATCACCAATCAAGTAACCAATCACTAATCACTAATCAACTCCCCACATGGAAAAAATAAAATCAACAACCGTCGTCGCGATCAAGCATAATGGAGAAGTGGTCATCGGAGCGGATGGTCAGGCTACGATGGGAAATACTGTAGCTAAGAGTTCTGTCAACAAAATACGAAAACTACAAGGAGGCAAAATCGTGACAGGCTTTGCTGGTTCGACAGCAGATGCATTTACCCTGTTGGAAAAGTTTGAAGAAAAGCTAAGTGCTTATGGTAACAATATGAAGCGTGCGGCCGTGGAATTGGCCAAGGAATGGAGAATGGACCGTATGTTGAGTCGATTGGAAGCGATGATGATTGTGGCAGATTCACAGGATATTCTGATCATATCAGGTACAGGTGATGTCATCGAACCGGATATGGAGATCGCCACGATTGGTTCAGGAAGCATGTTTGCTCAATCAGCAGCACGTGCGCTGAAAAAATTTGCTCCTCAACTCAGTGCAGAGGAAATGGTCCGCGAAAGTTTGGGGATAGCAGCAGATGTCTGTATTTATACCAATCACAATTTGGTAGTAGAGAAAGTGGTTAAGTAATTCAATACTGATTGAAGGGAATTAGCCTCTCAAGAGAATTCTTGGGAGGCTTTTATTTTTTAAAAATGGTGCAAAGTGAAAATAATTTACATTTTATGTTTGATGTACAGGGGGTTAGGTTAAAAAAACCGCTCAAAGCATCTTTTTAATAATTGATTCCATATAACCCATTTCTGAAATGGATGTGGGTTCAAACACTCCATGAACATCTACGATTATTCCTGTCTTGTCAATAAAAATATTTTCAGGATAAGGGAATGAACCGATCTCTTTGATGTAGGCTTCGGCATCAGTTACCTGTTGAAAGTTGAATGCATGTTTTGTTAGAAAGCGTTTGACTTGCTCTTCTGAATCGAAGGTCAGGGCTACAAAATTCACTCGTTCTCCAAATTTTTCCTGTAAAGTATTCAGTCCTGGCATCTCCTGCATGCATCCCTTGCAACCAATAAACCATAAGTTGACTACCGTTGGTTTTTCTTGAGGTCCTCCAATACGAATCTGTTCTCCAGTCAATGTGATGAAATCTTGGATGGGAGCTGGAGTGCCTATTTTCTCTGATTGATTGCCATTGACTAGGTATTCGCTGCCAATGCGAATGGAGTAGCTAAACGGTTGCAGGGTCATGCTGTCCGACTTTACCGCATATTTCATGTGAAAGGTTACCTGAACAGGCCTTTGGAGGCTATCTGACACTTTTAACTGTTCGGATAGAAGATAAATGCTATCTCTGAATGCTTGGTATTCGTTTTTGTCAAAAAGTCGAGCAGTTGGGGAATATTGAAAATGAGTCGCCTTTATTCTTGAAGGATGTGGATGAAAAATATAATCATAAGCGAGTAGCAGGGCAATTAATCCTACAGCAATGCAGAGCATCAAAAAAATAATTTTCCCCAATCTTTTCATGTTGTAGTCAGTATTGTATTCATACTAGCAAACTAAGGATAATTCATCAATTTAAAAAAAGCTTCCAGCGGGATAAGATATCAGCGCTACGCGCCTCTGTCTTTCACTAAAAAGAAAATTCTACGAAGACCACAGGGTTACACCTCTAAATATTCAATTAGTATATTCTTTTTTTTGTGAAAATATGTGCAGTTAGGGCTTACTTTTCAAGTTCTTTCAAAAGCTAAAGTCAATAAAAGACCCCTGAAATCTCTTTGATTTAGGGGCTTTATCCTTGTGCACTACTCTAATGATTGATGATAAAGATTTAATTTTATCGGTTGCTTCTTAATTCTTTGGTGGCTTTCATTTGAACCACTCTCGGCTCTTTTTCGCTGAGGAGGAAGTAATTGTATATAGTGTTTCTGTGCTGTTCCATTAAGGTAATGTGTTCTTCATTGGCAAATAGTACTTTCAAATCACCTGTTTTGGTTCGTAAATTTTGAATTTTAACATACAAGAATCCATCCTTTTCATAAACATCATCCAACCTGAACAGATTCACGTTGAATTTTTGGTCGTATAGTTCATGAAGCTTTGATTTTTTGTCAAAGTCATTTCTATTGAATTGATCAGTTTGAAATAGCACATATTCGTAGTTCTCCAAAAAGACCCGAACTTCATCTAAATTATAATTACTGGAATTTGTGGTATAGGCGGTGCCTGAAATACTTGTCATTGTAGCATTTCCAGGTACGTTTTCATTTCCGTATTGATTTCCTCGCTGAAAGGTGTTTCCTACGAGCACTACATTAGCCCCAAGCATTGCTGCCTCCATTTTAACCTTTCTGACAGCCCGATTATTGACATTATTGATGCTTGCTAAAGTAGTAACTCCTTTGGCTTTAGAAAATACTTGTCCCAAGGGTTTTAACCCATCCACATCCTGCGGCTGATAGGAGAGAAATACATTTTCATAATCATTTACCGAACTTACAGGTTTGAATGGCGATTCAAAAACTTCCTCTCTTCCAGATGCAAAAATTATTCTTTCAACTCTATGTTTACTTATGGTGTAAGAAGCGTTTTCATCAGGATATTTGTATTTGACATGGTTAGTTCCAACTTCCTCTACGATTACATTTTTGACTTCTCCATTGAGGATAATTTTATCTGATTGGGCTTGAGTGATAAAAGTAAATGACGCTAAGCATACAAATGTTAATAGTGTAACTTTCTTCATAGTAATTCATTTAATCCACTTATAACACGAATAACGTAAGAGTTGGTTGTGTTTTTCGTCAACTTTGGGAACTTTTACTTGCGATTCATGTGAGGGTTTTGATTTACTTAGTGAGGAATTCTTAAAAGGAAGATATTTTAAATTTGTAATTAATAGATTATATAGTTAATTTAATTTCTTTCAGACATCCTAATATTATGAACAAATATTTGTTGTTACCTATTTTCTTATGCGTTTGCATCTGGGCCTGTACAAAGAAAGAGACTTCTTTGGAAAAAGTGTCCTTTAACAATAGTTTTACTCATTTGGGACAATTGAAACTAGCAATTGACTCCGTTTCCAATTTTGACTTTACTGAATTTCAGATAATCCAAGAAGAAGGAGAGGAGTTACTTTTAGTGTTGAATAGGGTGAATTTCTCTTTAGATTTTTATGATCTGGAATCAGGAGAAATGATTAAAAGGACAGTAATTGAGAGAAATGAAAAGTTCCCCATACGTCCATTATATGGTTTCTTTTATCATAATGCTGATTCGGTTTTTTTGTTTAACCAGATGCTATTGAACGGTACTACCTTAGTGAATGGTCAAGGGGAAGTAATCACTCAGTATAGTCCGCAAAAAATGGATAGGAGTAATCCCCAGGAAATGATGAAAAGTTTGGTCAACCATTATTCAAGAGCTAATAATATGACCATCTATGAAGCTGGTAATTTATATTTTTCAGATATAAGTCTGAACGGATTTTTGAATTCCGATGAAGAAATGAAATCATTTCGTCCAGCCGTCCAAGTGGATTTACTTAAAAATGAAGTAACAAGAATTGACAAGATTACCGTTCCTGATTTTTATTTTGGAAAAAATTGGCCTTTAGAGTTAGGCATGTTTTCTAGAATCAGGCAAGGGAATTTTTGGATCTATTCTTGGAATGCTTTAGATTCATTGGTGGTTTTTGATACTAATTGGAATCACGTAAAATCAGTGCATGCTAAAAGTGAATTTGCTAAGCCACTGAAGTATTCTGCTGGTGCGGGTATTCCCAAAGACATAGAAATCAGAGAAAAAGTATCTCAGACAACCTATAGTTCTTTGATCTATGATGCTTATAGGGATGTCTACTACCGATTTGTAACTATCGGTCGAGAAATGGAAGATTCAGATCTGGATGAACAATTTCCTCAGATCAAAAATGATTTCAGCATCATTGTATTGGATAAAGACTTTAATTTTCTCACTGAAAAGAGATTCCCAGGAAAAATTCATAAGCCATACAAGTCTTTCATTGGTAAAAAAGGACTTTACCTTTCCCGAACGAATTCTTTTTATGAAGGAATTAGCGAGGATGAAGTTGTTTTGGATATTTATAAGTTTGAGTAATTAAGAGGTTCTTTTCCTTGTATCTTGAAATACCTTTGAGGTTCTTTGAAACCTCAAAGGTTCTTATAGTTTGCTTTCGGATTCAATACGCAATTTTACCTAAAAATCGCTTTCTGCTTGACAAGATATCAGCGCTACGCGCCTCAGTTTTCCTCCTGATATGAATTGCTACGAAGACCACAGGGCTATGCCCCTAAATGTTAGAGGGGATACCCAAAACCTTTAATTCGTGTAAATTTGTGCCATTAGTGGCTAAATCTTCAAGATTCTTTGAAACCTCAAAGGTCAAAAAAAGACCCCAAAAGTATTCCAACTTCTGGGGTCTTTTTTCTAATCTAAGTCAATTTTACGAGCAATAGAAATCTACTCCTTAAAACGAATCTATTTGTTTCACTGAACTTGAGTAGAACTTATCTTGCCTCTTGATTCTTGTTTCTATTTTCTAATCTCTCGCCTCTATCAAGAATCTTTCTTTGACATTCTACTTCTCTCATTCTCATCCAAATAGATTTTTCTCATTCGGATGGATTTAGGCGTGATTTCCAAGTATTCATCTTTTTGGATGTATTCCATGGCTTCTTCCAAAGAGAATTTTTTAGCAGGTTGTATACGTACGTTGTCATCAGAACCAGAGGCTCTCATGTTTGTAAGTTTTTTACCTTTTTGAACATTCACCACGATGTCGTTATCTCTGGAATGTTCGCCAATCACTTGTCCTGTGTATAATTCATCTCCTGGATCGACGAAGAAAATACCTCTATCTTGCAACTTGTCAATGGCATAAGCAGTACACTGACCACCTTCCATAGATATCAACGAACCATTGATCCGGCCTGCAATAGGTCCTTTGAATGGCTCGTATTCAGAAAATCGATGGTTCATGATCGCTTCCCCTTGGGTAGCAGTTAATACGTTGTTTCTCAAGCCAATCAATCCTCTAGAAGGGATTTTAAACTCTAAGTGTTGCAAGTCGCCTTTAGGCTCCATGATAAGCAATTCACCTTTTCTTTGTGTAGCTAATTCAATAACTTTTCCAGCGGTTGTTTCAGGAACATCCACAACCAATACCTCGATAGGTTCATGTTTGACTCCATCAATTTCTTTAAAAATAACCTGAGGCTGACCTACCTGTAATTCATAGCCTTCTCTTCTCATGGTTTCGATCAAGACTGACAAGTGGAGGATTCCACGTCCATAGACTAGGAATTTATCTTCAGAATCCGTTGATTCTACTCTCAAGGCAAGATTTTTTTCCATTTCCTTCATCAATCGATCTCTCAAGTGACGGGAAGTCACAAACTTACCTTCTTTACCGAAGAAGGGAGAGTTGTTGATGGTGAAGAGCATATTCATCGTAGGCTCATCAATAGCAATTCTTTGAAGTGGTTCTGGGTTTTCCAGCGCCGCGATGGTATCTCCGATCTCAAAATCTTCAATTCCTGTGACCGCGCATATATCGCCGGCATGTACCTCTCCTACTTTGACTTTACCCAAGCCTTCAAAGACATGCAATTCTTTAATTCTGACTTTTTTGAATACACCATCTGCTTTGCACAAGGTCAATTGTGCACCTTCTTTAATTGAACCTCTTTTGATCCTGCCAATGGCAATTCTTCCCACAAAGTTGGAATAATCCAACGAAGTAATCTGCATTTGCAGGGAACCTTCATCAATTTTTGGAGCAGGGATAAACTCTAATATCGCATCCAACAAGGGAAGAATAGAGTCAGTTGGGTTTTGCCAATCTGGACCCATCCAATTGTTTTTGGCAGAACCATAAAGCGTATGGAATTCTAATTGCTCTTCTGTAGCATCCAAGTTAAACATCAAGTCAAATACTGACTCATGGACCTCGTCTGGTCTACAGTTAGGCTTATCTACTTTGTTTACTACTACGATAGGCGTCAAACCTAGTGCAAGGGCTTTGCCTAATACGAATCTTGTCTGAGGCATTGGGCCTTCAAAGGCATCCACTAGTAGGATAACTCCATCGGCCATTTTCAATACACGTTCCACTTCACCACCAAAATCGGCGTGACCTGGGGTATCAATAATATTGATTTTATGGTCTTTATATCGTACGGATACGTTTTTGGAAAGGATGGTAATTCCTCTTTCCCTTTCCAAGTCGTTGTTATCCAGGATTAAATCGTCAAACTGTTGGTTTTCACGGAAGATTTTGGAGGCGTGGATAATTTTGTCTACCAAGGTGGTCTTACCGTGGTCAACGTGTGCGATAATCGCGATATTCCGAATATTAAGCATTGTAAAATTGAATTAGGGTGCAAAGGTAAGAAGAAAATTTGGTTTCAGCTTGCAGACAGAAGAAAGTACCTATGATTTAATGATTTATTCACAAAGTTTCCATTTCTAAATGCTTTAGAGCCTTCCCTGATGGAGAGTTTTAGGATCATTAATTCTTTCGTATGACTATTTTTTTGCTTTAGAATAGGTAATTTTATCCATCTGGATTAGAATAGTAAAGCTCTCACGTAGATTATGCTCCAATGCAACTTAAAATTAGAGATGAAAAAAATCATTTTTATTGTTTTTTCATCCTGTTTCTTAGCTATCTCTTGTAAAGAAAAAGACCAATCTGAAGAAAAGATTTCTATTTAGTGGATATCATTATTCCTTCTCAAACTTTTGAAGATAGAACTATGGAAATTACCTTGGATGGAGTTGGCATTGTAAAAGCTGAAGATAACCCAGTAATCATGATGATGAAGCTAAAAAAGGGCTTGTTGGTCAATTAGATAGGTAGATTTGTAGCTGTTTTTTCTTACCTTAACGTATTGTTAACTCTCAGATTTTGTTTTGAATGCGGTTTTTACTCTTCCTTTGTTTTGTCTTTGGTTTTAATTCGTCCCTGTATGCACAGACGAAGGATAGTATTCCTCCCCAACGTTTTCAGTTCAATGAGGGGTTACTATTCTCCCTCCCTCAGGCAATTCAGGGTCAAATCCCCGGGTTATTGATCAGTAGACCAGGCTCCAATCCTAATGGTTCATTTGATATGATCTATCGGGGCTTTCATACCTATCAAAACAGGATGAGGCCCTTGTTAGTCATGGATGGAATGCCTGGACTCACATGGGAGTTTATTGATCCATTTTTAATGGATACCATTAGTCTTGTAAACGGTGCACAGGCTGCTTCATGGGGGATGCAAGCAGGTGCGGGAGTGGTAACTATTGGCACTAAATCAGTAAGAAAGGAAGGCTGGACAGTAGGCTTGATGCAATCAGCAGCAGTGGAAAGCCATCAACGAAGCTATGATGTGTTTACTCCTCAGGAATACAGAGCTTTGAAGTTACCCGGCCATCCAGACGGGAATACAAATACGGATTGGGAGGATGTGCTCAGTAGAAATGCGTGGTCTATGCATACAGGCGTGCAAGGGAGCTACCGAAAGGATAATTTTTATTTGGATACCAAACTCAGCAACCGTTCCGTACAAGGGATACAGCCTCATACAGGTTTTGACCAACTAAGCTTATACGGAAATTTGGGTTATTCTATGTGGGATGATCGGATTTTACTAGACTTCAGTGGATTGAGGGTCAATCGTCAAGCAAGAATTGGGAATAGTGATTTTTTTGAAGGAATGATGATGAACCCTACTTGGCCTTTGGAAGAGCGTTTTGAGGCATTCACACGATTTCGAGGAAATCCTTGGATACGGATGCAAGAAGAGCGAAACACAGTAGAGACTACCATGCATTTCTTTCAAGCCAATCTAACTGCAAAATTGACTGATCGATGGAGCGTCAGTTCCCGATATGGACAAGTTGGGAAAGAAATGGCTCAAGAACGAACCTACAGTAATCGAGCTGGTATTTCTCAGACAATTTTCCCATTAATCTTTCGTGAACGTAGCCATAATCGAAGTCTTTTTGAGTTTACTACGGATTATCAAGCGGATGTTGGTAATTGGAAAATCACACCCGGTTTAAGATATGCAAGACAAGGATTAAGTTATATATGGAATGGCTACAATGAGCGCTTAATTGATTTGGACCAAACGGCAACTACCAGAGTAGATTTAGCAGAGGAGTTTGGGGAGTTTACACTGGAATCCTTTGGTGCTTCTTTGAATTTGCTTTTCCGAGAAAAACTAGGGATTGACTTCCGTTACCAACCTGAGCAGGCTTCTCATCTTGGGTCAAATACAGGATGGGGGAATTTTTGGGGAATGGATGTTACTTATGCAGTTGGAGATCGTTTGCGGCTTTTTGCAAAGCTTAGCTACACCGGATTGGCACCAGATCAGTCGGGATTGAGTCAGACGGTTTTTGATATAGGTGAACAAGTTATTCCCAGACATTTTGCCAATCCTGATTTACGATGGGAGAGATCAAACGCATGGGAATTGGGCGCTGATGCGGCTTTTGCCAAAGGAAAGGTGGTGGCACGAAATACCATCTTCCGAAATCAAGCATCAGATCTCATGGCTTTGCTGCCGGATGAGGCCATTTTTGATTCTCAAGGGCAATCCTTTGTATCTTTTTCTTACCAAAATTTTGCGTCCATAGAAAACTATGGTTTTGAATCCTACTGGCTTTTCAAATTAATAGACAGGAAAAGGTTCAAGTATCAATCGGGGTTGAATCTGACTTGGATGCACTCGGAATGGACAAATTTGGACGCTGATCTAGTCTCTTGGGAAGGAAGAGATGTAGGAGTTAGCCGCCAAGTTGGGGGTAATCCCTATTTCCAATTCAATACGCTCCGCACAGGGGAGGCCCTTGGAACAGTACGTGCGTTGGAGTTTCAACGAATTGATCGAAATACAGGGCAGTGGGTATTCAATCAAAACCCAAGTGGTACCAATTGGCAAGATGCTTACAGACCTATAGGAAGGGTAATTCCTCGTTGGTGGATGGGTTGGAATCATGGATTAAGCTTTGGAAAATGGTCTATGGAGGCTTTTTTCAGAGGGGTCTTTGGACATGTATTGGCCCATGAAACAAATTTTCGCTATGGAAATGTCAACTTTTTTGCTGTGAATAGGGTCAGAAGTTCTCAGGAGTTGGTAAATCTTGGTTTGACAGAACAGAATACCTTCAACTCCTACTTTGTAGAAAATTCCAGTTTTCTCAACCTTCAATTTTTATCTGTCTCACGAAATTTTGACCTCACTTTCGGACCTACTAAAATTAATAGCAGACTGTCTGTGATTGGAAACAATCTGTTTTATTTCACTCGATTTTCAGGTGCGGACCCGGAGCCTCGCCTACATGGCAGACCTGTTTGGAATGTTGACGACCATGTGGAGAAAATTCATGCATATTATGCTTCGGGTGTAGCTGATGCTAATACTTGGCTGCCCGCAAGATCGTTAATGGTCCAACTTCAGTTGAATTTTTAAGTTGGGTAGGGTGTTTTATTATTCGTTGTTTCTAGGGTGGGAATTGTCCCTTTTACTTCATCAGAATTGGGTGAAAATATGAAAACTACTAAATTTTGCTTTGGGAAAACATTTACTATGCTCTCCTTTATTTTTGTCTTAATTGGTTCATGCTCCAAACCAGATTATGATGAAGATTTGGTTGATGCAAAGGACTTTAGAAGATTACAGTTAACATCTACTGAAAAGAAATTTAAGGATATTGGAAAAAATTTAGATTACGTTGTTTTGGAATCAAACTCAAATGGTTTGATTGCTGAAATTACAAAAATTGAAACTAATGAGAATTTGATAGCTATTTTTAGTAGAATTCAAAAAGCCATTTTTTTGTTTGATTTTAGCGGGAAATTTATTTCAAAAATCGATGATTTTGGTGATGGTCCTGGGAAATATAATGGCATTTCAGATTTTTTTATTCAGGAGGACGAAATTCTGGTCTTAACTAATCCTTCATCATCTGTATTTACTTACGATTTAAATGGTAATTTAATAGGGGTTCTTGATACAAATAAGAATTATATCAATGAATTTGAATCATTAAATGGTAATTGGGTGGGGCATTTAAATGATGCTTATGATAAAACTAATCAATTTAATGTAGTGATTTGGGATAGTGTTTTTTTAGAAAGGAAATATCAATATCTATTTCAAGAGAAAGATCGAAGAAACAATTCCTACAGTTCTACTAACTATATGTCCAAAAATGACCAAGGTATTTTTTTGTATCAAAATTTTTCCAATGAAATATTTAAAGTAACTGATTCTTCATTTCTAAGGTCGTATGAGATACTGATTGACGGTGAATCAATTCCACAAAACTATTTAAAGAGGTTTAAAAGTGATCAGTTACAAGCCACAAATTATGCTATAGATAAAAATTTGTTTATAGGCTTTAGGAATATTTTTGCTACTAACGAGGTTTTATTTATACAAGGACAGAAGGGGGGACGGTTGTTTCATTGTTTTGTGTCCTTATTGTCAGAGGATTATATATCATTTGGTAACCTTTCTAGCGAGATTAATTTTGGCTTGGTAGGTGAAATAATTGGGGTTTCTGGAAACAGGTTTATTATGAGGGGACCAGATCCGGTATTAAACAATCTTAAAAAATTAGATTTGGAAGGTAAAATTACTGATCAAAACTTAACAAATGAAAAAGTTCGAAATGTCATCGATTCATATGAAATTGAAGGAAATCCTGTGCTTGTTTTTTTTGATGTCAATTTACACTAGTTGGTAAAAGGAGTCTTCTCATCATTGAAAAAAGAAGATATATTGGCTGTTTTTTTCTTATTTAAACGATCTTGTAAAAGAAGGACTAGTTTATGAAGTTAGAGCGAAAGTTTAATGAAGTTTTTAGCACTGTTATTGATAATAATTCTGTTCGAATCAGGAAGTATTAAAAGAAATCTTAGTTTATTTCAAGGTAACCTGTAAAGCAAGTTGAGTTCGTCACAGTTTTATTTTTTTAAGAGTTCAATCGCTTTTTCCAGTACTTCGTCTCTACCTTCCCTGACACCTTGGATGGTAGGTTTTACTTCCAAGTCTATTTTGATTCCTACTCTTTGGGTCTCTGTTCCATCAGGGTAATAGATTCCCACTCCTGAGAAAAAAGTTGAATAGCCGCCGGGGATTTTAATGGATGCAACATTGCCATCTGCTCCTGCCGTTTGACTACCTATAGTCATTACGTTTTCTCCAACTTGAAGCCCCATTGTATGGAATTCAGGAGCACTTTGAGTGTTTTCGTCTACTAGAAGAATTACCTTACCCAAGTAAAAGGCTGTTGGGTTCGGATTAATTTGTAGTATTTGTGTAAAATAGAATTTCCCTGGGGTATCATATTGAGGCAAGCTCCCTTTTACAAATTCCTTGGGAGTGTTGACAAGGAATGCTCCAAGATCATAGACCAAGGTATGTTCAGGATAAGTTCTTAAATCAATAATGAGCCCATTTGTTGATTGAATTTTCTCAAAAGCAGACGCCAACTCAGTAGGAGTTAATTTTTTGATATTCAAGTAAGCAATATTAGGAGTTAGCATTTTAAATGTCTCTGGATCTGGATTTTTATTCGCATAAATCGAATAGAATGAATTTGCATGGATAAAATCCATAATTGCTAATCCTTTTTGTTCAAAAGTGATAGTTGATGATTTCGTTTTGCTCCTAAGAATTTGCCAAGCCATATCTCTTTTTAATGCAGCTTCATTAGAGGCTGGAAAAAATGGTCTCATGCTGTCCACAATACTATGAATTTCTTTGCCATTGAAATGGCTGATCACCACACCACGTAGATGGGATAAGCTATCTACCAATGGCTTGGTTATAACTAAATTGTTTCCAAAAAAATCCACTTTGAATGGTGGGTAATAGTCTCCCCGAAGCTCTCGGTCAATCAATCTTGTATTCAAACTTGCATGGCTGTCATTAATCGTCGTGATTAACTGAAGTAAGGCTAATTCATATTCGAGTGCATTTCTGGCATTTAGAAAAACAGGGATAAAGGTTTTTAAGACAATATTCCAATCTTCATCGATAAGATGTTTATAAGGAAAGAAATATTCAATTACTCCCCAATATCTAAAAAGGGCAAGTAGTCTAAACCCGTCATCAGGGTATGTAAATTGTTTGTAATCCAACTCATTTGTAAAGACAGGGGCAGGACCATAATCTGCTGGCCCGACATAAAACTTTTCCTCGCTGATTCTATTTTGAAAAATCCATTTTAAAGCTGTTTTTACCTCATTTGAAATATTTTCCTGCTCAATCCAATCAAAATTTCCAAGAGATAAAGAGTCAGGAGATACTTCAACACAAGGGGCACATGTTGGTACAGTTCCTAAATTTTTGATCCATTTTAAAAAAGATTGGTCTCTCTGATTATCATTTTTTGCTTCAAGTATTTCAGGTAACACCCTAAATAGTTCATAGTCCCAATTAAACTTACCTGCATTTACCTCGGGATGATAGTACTTTAAGAAAGACCATATTTTGGCAGTGATTGCCAAGTTGTTTATTTGCTGGTCCGTGATCGGGCTCAAAAAAATTTTAGATCCTTTATCAAAAATAGTATCCAATTCAAAAATTTCTGGTCTCAAATTAGGTATTTCGAAGTTATTGATATCCTTGCCATCTATTTGAACCTTAAAGTCATCAAACCAAGCTGTTCCTTTTCCTTGAATAATACCGGCTATTGTTAAATTATCCTTTCCAAATCCAAGAGGTAAAGATATTTGGTAAGTACTCCAATCTTTAGTTCCACTCAGATTTAGGTCTTGAAGATTTTCAAAGTGTATGGTATTTCCATTTTCTTCAACTCTAAGGATTAAACCAACAAAACCTGCTGTAATATTTTCAAATCGGATTTTCGCCTCTAATCGAACACTGTCACCTATTATTCCTTTAATTGGGATTTTATAAACTATTCCACCAAAAGACTCTTCATCCGAAATTGATGAAATTTTACCCGAGTATTTTCCTTCATAAGAAAATGTAGAGTCGATTTCTACCTTTTTATCTCCCCAAGTACTCCAACCATCTGATAAATCCGATTTATTAGTCCAAACTTCAAACCCTAAATTATGTTGAGGTTGTGAGGCAGGACCTTTAGATGTGCAGTTTTGAAGCACGAACGGAGAAAATAAAAAATAGAAGCAAATTTTTACAAGTGAATTCTTATACATCAAACAGTTTTTGAAGCAATATTAAAATGGATTTCTCAATGAATATATGGGGTAAGCTAAGCTCAAATGTAAGATTATTTCAACACCATCTCCACTCTCCTGTTTTTGCTTTTACCTTCTTCTGAGGTGTTGGCTGAAACTGGAGAGAGAGAAGATACGCCATAACCTTTTAATCTATTTGCAGCAATTTGATAATTCTCAATTAAATAGTTAACCACTGCTTCAGCTCTTTTTTCGGATAATTGTTGATTGTGTTCGAAAGCCCCAGTGTTGTCGGTATGACCTACTATAAAGACATTGACTTGTGGGTTCGATTTCAAATAGTTAGCCATTTGTTCTAAAGTTTCCTTGGACTCAGGCTTGATTGCTGATTTGTCGGAATCGAAAAAGATCCCATAAAAAGTAGCCTTACCATTGGCCTTCATTTCTTTGGCGATATCTTCAGCAGATAGGACAATATATTGATTCATCGATTCTTCTTTGACAGTGCTAACCGAGAAAGTTCCGCTTTGGTCGCTTTGTACCTGTATCCACCAAGTATCACCGCCAGATTTTAGGGTAAGTAACACCACTGATTTTGATTCATTAATTACTGTGCCACCCTTGGATGCAACAGCTTGGATATAATTTTGAAAAATCATGGCGTTAGAAGGTCTTTTTTCCCAATCTCCATCGAAGCTGTAATAGGTTTTTAAAAAATATCCTGCTTTTTCATATTGTATCCAAGTCCCATCTTTATCAGTAAACTCCATCTTTATTTTATCATATTCTTTTTCCTCACAACCCGAAATACTGTGATTGGGAAGGATATTGAAAAGTGGATGAGGATCACAGGGCGTTTGAGAAAAGAATACTTGAAAAATAAGGCTCAAGAGCGTATTTATCATTATAAAAATAGCCATAATTCAGTTGTTTTTCATTAATTAATTTGATTTCATTTATCTCAAGCGAACCTATTTTTCCAATAACAAAAGATCTGTCCAAACAAGTTATTCACCTATCCGTGTCAATGAGTTTTTTTGAGTCCGTTCATTGAGGTAGGTTTTAAAATTATATCACCTTTTTTCACTTGAACTTCTCAATAATATCACTTTCATCATATAAATCTTCTTCATCTTTTAAAAAGGAAAATGTATCTGACTTTTCAGCCATAGATCGGATTCCCTCAATTATTGATTGGTCCTCAAATTTTTTTAAAATGTAATCTGCGAAGTCTGCTACTTCGGCCACTTTTTCTTTTGGTAGCTTTTTTAATACCTGAATGGTTTTTGAGGTAATACTTTCTTTTGTCATAATCTTTACACTTGCTTAAATATAACGTTTTAAAAAAAAACTCTTCCAAAATTCGACATTTTTCTTTTTACTAATTGCTCAGGTTATGTGCGTTGCTATAAAAAAGGAGCCAGGATAGTCTCCCGGCTCCTAGATTAAATAACTCCAATCTTTATTGATTAATTGTTCTTAAACGACTTATCCGGATACGCAGGAGGGCTTGGTACTGGCCTTGGGTCTTTTTTGATCAATTCTTTCAGATGCTCAATGGCTGCTTCCAACTGTGCATCTTTTCCCTCAAAAGTTGCTTTGGGTAAATTGATTACCTCAATGTCCGGAATAAACCCTTCTCCCTCAATCAGCCATTCTCCTTCTTCTCCATAGACCCCCATCATAGGTGCTCGGGCCACACCGTTATCCGAAAGGGTGTTGACCCCAGATAACCACACTTCTCCGCCCCAGGTGCGGGCTCCAATACTTTGACCAAGTTCGAGTCTGCGGAAACCTTCGGCAAAAGCTTCTCCATCTGAAGCAGTGAATTCATCCACTAGCAATACCAAATGTCCTCGGAAGGCGTATTGCATGTTCCAGTAAGGTTCACCTTCGCGGTTTTTCCAGTAAAAGAAGGCTTCTCGCATCAATCTTGAAAGGATAAAACTATCAATATTTCCTCCTCTGTTATGCCTAACATCGATCACCAAACCTTGCTTTTTGAATTGAGGATAGAAGTCCCTGAACCATTGATTGACATCGCTTTCACCCATGGCGCGCAGGTGAACATAGCCAAAGGCACCATCAGAAGCTTTTTCTACTTCCAATCGACGACTATATTCCCAATCGTTGTAGCGGAGATTGGATTCGGCTCGGGAATTCATGGGGATGAGGATTTTATCATCCAAAGTCGCTCCTGTACTGCTTTTTAACGAAAGACGAATTTGCTTGCCAGCTTTGTCTCTCAAGAAGTAATTCAGGTCATAAGCTTCTGCAACTGCCTGACCATCTACGTGTGTAATGATGCTGCCCACGGGAATGTCAATATCTGGATGGGAAAGCGGGGATTGTTCATCCGGATAATCAGGGTCCGTTTGATAGATGTAGTCGATTTGGAATCCTTTTAAGGCGTCATTTTTGGACAGCCTCGCACCGAGCAAACCCATGTTTACTTGGTCTTGTCCTCTTCTTAGGTCTCCACCGCCAACACTTGCATGCAATACACTTAACTCACCGATCAACTCTCCCATCACATCCGAAAGTTCTGCACGAGTAGTTACGCGTTTTGCTAGGGGTAAGTATTTATCATACATCTTATCCCAATTGACTCCATGCATATTTGGGTCATAGTAGTAGTCCCGCTCCATTCTCCAAGCATCGGTGTACAATTGAGTCCAGTCTTCTCTTGGGTCTATGGAAAAGCTCCATTTGCTCAAATCCAATTTGAATTCAGCCAAATTGGAAATAGGGGAGGACTTAAGTTCCACCACATGATGGTTGCTTCCCACAGTCACCAACATATACTGGTTATTGGCCGAAGTGACAAACCTTCTGACATTATCGATGAAAGTCTTTGGTTCTACCTTCGAACCGATGGTAACCATCGTGATGTTGTTTTTACCATCATCGTTGACATCGTTCAGATAATAAAGGGTCTTGTCAGTTACAACCAGATTACGATAATTTCCCGCCGGAATAGGCACCTCTCTCAAGCGCTGCATCAGACCATCTTCCTCAATAGTTACTTTGACTGGACCCTCTGCTTTTTTCTCCTCTTGTTTTAGCTCATGATTGAAATGGAAAGGTGAGATCAATCCCTTTTTCAGAGATACATGATAAATCTTCATTTGCTTATGCCAATATGGTTCTGGCTGTCGGGTACCCCAAGGCGAACCAACTTTAGTTTGGAAGTTTCTATCAGATAGGAAATACAACCAATTTCCATCAGGGCTCCACTGTGGACTGACACTATTGGCCCGATCAGAAGTCATGGCAATACGTATGCCTGTAGCAAATTCGTAAGCGAAAATCTGGTTAAAGGTATTGGAAGCTGACTGAGAAAATGCCAGCCATTGGCTATCAGGCGACCAAGCCATGGATCCGTTGATTCCCTCTCTGTTAGTGGAGGGTTTCACTTGTTTGCCTGTAGCAAGCTCCAAAATCCATAAGTCTCTGTTCAAGTCCGTAAATGCAATTTTCTTTCCATCTGGCGAAGGTGTCAGATTGAAGCGAAGGGTGACGCCATCTTTGGTCAACTGTTTGCCTTTGTCTAATCCTTTGCTATCGTATTGATGAATTTCAAATTCCCCGCTTTCGTCAGAAAACACATAGATATTTTTACCATCTGGGGAAAAAACGGCATCTCTCATGCGTACGCCATCATTTCTATCCAAGCGAACAATTCTACCATCTTTTGCTGGCAGGACAAAGCTTCTTCCCCTTGCTGTCAAGGCAACTTGCTGTCCATCATTGCTTACAGAAATACCGGTGATGTAAGGTTCAGGATTGTTGATCCATTTTTCCCGCATTTGCTCAAAGTCCGAACTAAGTTGTATGGCTAGTTGCTGATCGGTATTGGAGGTCAGATTCATCACATGAATATCTGCTCCTACACGGTAAGCAAGGGAATTACCATGCAGGGAAAATTCTCGAACATCATAGGTCTCCTGTTTGGTATGTTGGCGAAGATCTGCTCCATCCAAAGTCATGGACCAGATATTTTGGATCCCATCACGGGAGGAAATGAAATACACCCTCCCTTGATGATACGTAGGATGGTGGTCTTCTCCTTTGTAATCTTTGGTCAGCTTGACGGCTTCGGGCGTGTTTTCTGTGTATTTCCACACCTGTCGGGCTGTCCCACCTTCATAGCGTTTGGTGACGTTATTATGAAAAGTTGGCCGAACGAAAAAGTAGGTGTTTCCATCTTCTGTAAAACTTCCCTCGGCAGCCATTTCTAAGGGAAGAATGGAGCGCTGTCCAGTCTGAATGTTGACAGTGACGGTTTGCAGTCGGGGTAAAGTGGCGTATTGATTGGTGGTGTAGGCTACTACTTCTGCCGATTTCCAAGCGGTTGGGATGGAGGATGCAGTTTCATAGGTTAATCTTTTGGGTAAGCCGCCATCAATTGGAATGATGTATACTTCTGTCGGTCCTTCATAGGATGCTGCATAGGCTACCCATTTCCCATCAGGAGAGATTTTGGGAGAGGATTCTTCCCCATGATGGGTTGTGAGTCGGGTGGCTTTTCCTCCATTGGTAGATACTTTCCATAAGTCCCCTTCGGAAACAAACACGATGAGCTCTCCATGAATATCAGGATGCATGTAGTAGCCCACTTCTTGGGCTTGCATACTTCCCATCAAGAAGAAAGCAACGATAAACTTGAACACTAGTTTCATATAAGCTTGAGGTTAGAATTTCAAGCCAATAAGTTACTCTTTCAAGTCTTTGGAAGCAAAAGCAATGGGATAAAGCTTCAAAAAACGATGTAAAGAGCCTATTCTTCTGGATTGATATGAGCCATTACCATTTTTAAACTCCCATAATCGTATTTACCTGGATATTCCTGCCTGATTTGTGCCAAGTCAAATTGATGCATCACAATCACATTCCGAAGTTCTTCGATATATTCTGGAGTAAAATGCTGCTCAATCTCTATCCGCCCTTCTGTAATCCCTTTGGCCAAATGACTTTTGATGGTGGACTCTGCCAATCCTCTCATTTCAGCGATTTGGAGAAAGGTAAGCCCTTCATCATGCAGAGCATAGGTGATTTCATAGGTTTCCCCTTTGGCTTTCTTTAGATTGGGACCATCTTCTTTCTTCTTTTTTCCAGTTTTGTTTTTGGCAAATTTTGGATTGGCAATCGCTTCTTCTTTGGCTTTGGTACGCATTTCCTTGGTTTGATTGGAGAGCTCCCGAGAGAAGTTCTCCATTTTAGGAATTTCCTCTCCATTGATGATGCAGGCTACCAAGGTCTTGGTACGAGCGATTTCCAGTAATTTTCTGAAAATTAGCAATTCAATTTCCGCTAATTTCTCAAGGTATTGCTTGGTTTGACTAAATCGCTCTACCTCGGCCATGTGCTTGTATAAAGTTTTCAGTGCTTCTGTCAAAAATGTCTGGTAATAAGCACTGCCTTTTTCTAGGCGCTCCGAGAGATGGTCTATTTGTTGGTGATGCGCGAGATAGACCAATTGGCGCTGGAATTTAAAGGTGTTTTCTGATTCCGTTGCCATCCATGCCAGTAATTGTGGGATAGCTAGATTCATTTCCTCGTCTTCAAATGCCAAACTGCTATCTGAGTCTTTTTGAAAGTCTTGGATTCCTAAGATGATTTCATAAAAGTTGAAGGTTTTTTCTAAAAGAGTTAGCATGTAGGCCTGCTGTCCTTTGGATAACAAGCTGTCTAAGGGCTCTTGGCTTTCGGTACTTTTGGTAAAATGACTGGCTTCCGGGTCCGAAGAAATCACCATGGGCTGGATTTTGGTGCGCAGAATCAAGCCATCCAAACTCCGCAGTCTGGAAAGAGCCACATACACCTGTCCAGGAGCAAAGGCCTGCCCTACATCAATAATGGCTTTGTCAAATGTCAGACCTTGACTTTTGTGTACCGTTACAGCCCAAGCTAGTTTGATAGGAAACTGCTGAAAAGTACCGATGACCTCTTCTTGGATTTCTTTGGTATCTTCTTTGACCGCATAGCGCTTATTTTCCCATACTTCTCGACTCAGATGGTAGCTCACATAAGTGTCACTCATTTTCACCTCAATCCCATCTTCCTCAAAGCCCGTCACAGTTGCCATTTTACCGTTGTAAAACCTTCCTTCCCCGCTCGTATCATTTTTGATAAACATGATTTGAGCACCTATTTTTAACTCTAAGGTATAGGGAACCGGATAAAGAGATTCGGGAAAGTCTTTTTCTACCACTGCTTCAAAAAACTGAGCTTTCCCAGGCAATGCATCCAATTCCTTTCGGTTTTGTTGATCTGCTTTGTAATTATGTGTGGTGATCGTGATTACTTCTTTCTCTTGTTCAATCTCCGTTTCGGTTTTGAAAAAACGATTAAGGAAATCCACATCTTGGCGCTCTATTTTATTTAACCTGAGCTTGTTGAGGATATCGATAAAGTTCTGATCCTTCTGTCGAAAAATTTTATCCAATTCAATGTAGACCATTCCTGAATTTCGCAAGGCTAGGGCTTCAAAAAAATGCATGCCTTTGTAAAATTTACCTAAAACAGCCCATTCATCATCCTTGACAATGGGAGGGAGCTGGAATAAATCCCCAATCATCAACACCTGCACACCCCCAAAGGGCTCATCGAAATTTTGTTTGAGACTTTTCATTCGGTAATCGATGGCATCCAAAATATCTGCCCGTAACATGGATACCTCATCGATGATGATCAGGTCTACTGATCGTAACACTTTTCTGCGGGCACCATTCAAGGCATGTCTTCTTCCCAAAGTAAACTGGGAATAAAAATTGCCTGATTGTGAAAAATTCCCCTCCGGTTCTCGACTGGGAATAAAAGAACCAAATGGCAATAAAAACTGGGAATGAATAGTCACGCCCTTGGCATTCAGCGCTGCTATACCTGTTGGAGCGACGATAATGAAGTTTTTGTGCGTAATGCTGGTAAGCTTACGTAAAAAGGTAGTCTTGCCTGTTCCTGCTTTTCCTGTAAGGAAAATAGGCTTGTTGGTGCTGTTGACAAATTGTGCAGCAACCTCAATTTTATCGGTCAGTTCAAATTCCATGCACTAAAATTAAACAATAGCAGTGGGATGAGTCGGGAAATAAACGTTTAAATGTGGGAAGTTTTTAAAAAAATGTAACTTTGTCTCTTGAAGATAGTTGTCATACTAACTATTAAAACACGAATCAAATGCCGCAATCAATTCTCGTTACTGGTGGTACCAAAGGCATAGGCCGAGCCATTGTTGAGCGATTTGCCCGAGAGGGTTACGATATTTATACTTGCGCTAGAAATGCTGCTGATTTGGCAGCCATGGAGCAGGAGCTTACTGAGAAATATCCTTCAGTTCAACTTTTTACGATGCAAGCTGATTTATCTAAAATGGAAGAAGTCAAAGCTTTTGCTGAAGCTGTGAAAGCGAAGACGGTTCCTGATATTTTGGTAAACAACACAGGTATTTTTCTTCCTGGGTCAATCTATAATGAGCCCGAGGGAAATTTCGAGTTGATGATGCAGACCAATCTATTTTCAGCATACCATTTGACAAGAGCTTTTGCTAATGACATGATCGAGCGGAAGTCTGGACATATCTTTTCGATTGGGTCGATAGCTGGAATTACAGCTTACGCCAATGGGGGGTCTTACGCGATTTCCAAATGGGCAATGCTTGGATTTACCAAATGCTTGAGACAAGAATTGAAAGATTTTAATATTCGAGTGACCTCCATCCTTCCAGGAGCCACGTATACCGCAAGTTGGGAAGGAGTAGAATTGCCAGTGGAGCGATTTATGAAAGCAGAGGATGTGGCAGAAGCTGTGTGGGGTGCGTTCAACCTTTCTGCCTATTCAGTTGTTGAAGAAATGATCATTAGACCTCAATTAGGAGATTTATAAACCTATGCACACCAAGGACCTTTTAGAAAGCATCAAGTATTGTAATAGCCTGACACAGTACTCGCGTAGAAAAACCATTCCAGTCAAAGTAGGAGATGTCATCATCGGTGGAGATAATCCCATCGTGGTACAATCCATGACGACGGTGGACACCATGGATACCATGGGTTCAGTGGAGCAATGCATCCGCATGATTGAGGCGGGCTGTCAGCTGATCCGGATTACTGCGCCGAGTATTAAAGAGGCTGAAAATCTCCGTGAAATCAGGAAAGAGTTACGTGCTAGGGGATATCAAGCTCCCTTAGTTGCAGATATTCATTTTACTCCCAATGCGGCAGAAATTGCAGCTAAGATTGTGGAAAAAGTCCGTATCAATCCGGGAAATTATGCGGATAAAAAGAAGTTTGAAGTGATTGAATATACAGATGAAAGCTATCAGGAGGAGTTAGACCGGATTCGGGAGCGATTCCTTCCTTTAGTTAAAATCTGCAAGGAACATGGTACAGCCATGAGAATCGGTACCAATCATGGTTCTCTTTCGGATAGAATCATGAGCCGCTATGGGGATACCCCGCTGGGTATGGTGGAGTCTGCTTTAGAGTTTTTACGCATTTGTGAAGATGAAAATTTTCATGACATTGTAATATCCATGAAATCATCTAACACACAAGTGATGGTGCAAGCCTATCGTTTGTTAGTTCAAAAGTTAGAAGAAGGTGGTTTTAAACCTTATCCTTTGCATTTGGGTGTGACCGAGGCAGGTGATGGAGAAGATGGAAGAATCAAATCTGCAGTAGGTATTGGAGCGCTTTTAGAAGATGGATTGGGTGATACAGTCCGTGTTTCTTTGACAGAGGATCCTGAGTTTGAACCACCAGTTGCCCAAGCGTTGGTTGACCGTTATAAGGTCAGGGCTTCACATGTACCGATCCAAGAAATTAAAAACTATCCTATCACGCCTTTTGAGTACAATAAACGGGAGAGTTTGGAGGTATTCAACTTTGGTGGAGGCAATGTGCCAAGGGTGATCACAGATATTTCCATTTTGCCCGCTATCACGGAAAAAGAAGTGAAAGCTGTTGGTCATTTCTACTTACCAGAATTGGACAAGTGGAAAATGAACGATCAGGGAGCAGATTATGTGTATTCGGGAAAAAATCCGATTCCTTTCATGTTACCAAATGGGATGAAAGAAATTCAAGATTATGCGGTGTGGCAATCTGTGGAGGATAAAACCAACAAGTTCCCGCTTTTTACATTCGAAGAGTTCAAGCAAGCAGAAGAAGCTCATTATGGGTTGAATTTTCTCACAATCGCCGATACTGCTATAGCGGAAGCAATCCCCTTTTTGCAAGACCGAAAAGATGTAGTCGTTATTTTGAGCAGTGATAATTTCCACAATTTACCTGCGCTTCGGAGAGCTTTTGTGACTATGATGGAGCACCACTTATTACTTCCTGTGGTTGTAAAGGTGGATTACCCAGTACAGGAAAGCGACAAGACCATGTTACATGCAGCTACAGATGTAGGGGGATTATTGATTGACGGATTGGGAGAAGGTATCTGTATAGGTGCTGCTGCTTATGCGGAAGCTGAACGATCAGAGAAAGAAGCTCAAATCAAATTGCATAACTCGGTTAGTTTTGGTGTGTTGCAAGCTGCCCGTACTCGTATGTCTAAAACTGAGTATATCTCATGTCCTTCTTGTGGACGAACACTCTTCGATTTGCAGGAAACTACCGCTATGATCCGAAAAAGAACAGACCATTTAAAAGGGGTGAAAATTGGAATCATGGGTTGTATTGTCAACGGTCCAGGTGAAATGGCCGATGCAGATTATGGGTATGTCGGTTCTGGAAAAGGAAAAATTACCCTTTATAAAGGAAAAGAAGTCATGAAAAAGTCTGTTCCTTCTGAAAAAGCAGTAGATGAATTGATTGAAATTATCCGTAAGGATGGCATGTGGATCGAACCGGAGGTGTAAGTTGACCATCTTGGAGTCTTGGGGTTAAATCTGAAAGGGAGGGGAGCAGCTTAGGATCAGCTCCCTTTGAGTTTTTCCCCTTTGGCTGAAAGTTCTACGAGTTGTTGAATTCTAGCTTGTCGAGTTTTTTCGGTTTTCGCCAATTTTAGCCAGCGTAGTACAAAGCGTTTGCTAGAGTCATTGATCGAATGAAAAAAGGTTTCTGCGCCTTCAAGTTGTCTCAAGGCCTGAAGTAAATCTTCAGGGATGATTAATTGGTCCACATCATCCATAAAGTTCCATAAACCTGCTTGCTTGGAAAGTTCGATGGATGTTAGCCCTGCTTCAGTCATTTTTCCATCTTCGATCAATTTTGCAGCCCTGTCTTTATAGCTTTTTGCCCAGTGTTCTACCCTTCTGGGAGAAATTAATTGCATCGTTCGGTGATCATCTAGTTTTCTTCGGATACCATCAATCCAGCCAAAACAAAGCAACTCATCTAAAACATCGGCTGTAGAAAGGTATTTTTCAGGAATAGATTTTTTGAAAGTAACCAACCAAACACTTGCCTCTTGTTGGTGGTGTTGGGAAAGCCAGTTTCTTAGTTCTTGACTAGAGCTGACTTCAATTTTCTCAAAATTTTCGGTTTGGATCATTGGTTAATGGATTTTAGGAGGTTGGATGAGGTTTATTTTTATAACAAGCATCTCAAATAAAGAATTGTTTTTGTGGATTGTCAGGGACTCATTTTTAGTACCTTTGTACCCGAAAGAATTACTGCATTTATGAAACATATGTACTGGCTGCTGTGTTTTGTACGTATTCTAGTAACAATCTAAATTAGCATTCCCATGGCAAATAGCAGAGTTAAAGAGTTTTTTAAACTAGGTGAGGTAGGAAATTATATCTTGGGTATATTTAAAAAGCCAGACCCTAATAAGCCCACAAACTTCAATTTGAGGATGATGCACGGAATCAATAAGATTTCTATTTTGATGTTTTTAGGTGCGATAGTGTTCATTTTTATCAAAAAAGTGATTCTCTAACTTGAATTTTCAAATCCTTGGATATCATCTATTTTCGAAACTATTGTCTTGCAAAAAAAGGAGTTATTGAAGAAACTCCTTTTGACGTAAATACGCTATGCTTCAAAGTAGGGGGAAAAATCTTTGCTATTATCGACATTGAGCTTTTTGAATCTGTCAACCTCAAATGTGATCCAGAGAGGTCCGTTTTTTTGAGAGAACAATATGACCATATCATAGCAGGGTATCACATGAATAAGAAACACTGGAATACGGTGTTATTTAACCGTTCTGTTTCTGATAAACTGATCCTTGAATTGGTGGACCACTCATACGAATTGGTCTTTCAATCTTTGCAAAAAAAGGTTCAGCTTGAACTTGCTAACCCATGAGTTTCTTATCCATTCAGCAAGTAAACAAAGACTACACTTCACAAAAAGGTGTGGTGAAGGATTTTACCTTGCAGCTGGAAAAAGGGGATATATTGGCCTTACTTGGAGAGAGCGGATCTGGAAAGTCAACGCTTTTGAAAATGATTGCTGGCCTTGAAAATAAGGACACAGGAGAAATCAATGTGGGTGATTTGAAGGTTAAAAACCCCAGCGAGCGCTTAGTGCCAGGATACGACGAGGTACAATTGGTCTATCAGGATTATAAACTTTATCCCAACGCAACAGTCGCTGAAAATATTTTAAGACCTTTGTTGCTTTATGATAGATCCTATCGTGAAAGTAGAGTCAGATTTTTGCTCGATCTGCTCAAACTCGAAGCTTACAAGGATAAATTGCCAAGGCATTTATCCGGTGGTCAGCAGCAAAAAGTAGCCATTGGACGTGCCTTGAGTTTGGAGCCTGAACTGATTTTATTGGACGAGCCTTTTTCAAGTTTGGACACTATCCAGCGGAGAGAGCTGTTGGTGGAGTTAAAGTCCATGTTTAAAGCGCTGGGAGTTACTGTGGTGTTTGTAACCCATGATTTGGATGATGCGTTACAATTGACCGATCAGCTGGCTCTAATCAAGCAAGGAGTATTGATTCAGCGAGGTACGGCTGCAGAAATTTTCAAGCATCCTGCCAACCTCTATGCTGCCCAGCTGTTCAGCCATCTGAATGCTATTCCTGAACAAACAACATCTTTCATCCGACCTTCTGATATTAAGTTATTCAAAACCAAGGGGGTTAAAGCAAAAGTCATGGACGTTCAGTACTTGATTCATTACAACCAATTATTTGTTCAGCTTGCCAATGGGCACCATTGGAGACTAGAGGATCAGTCCCGTAGTTTTCAAATAGGGGATTCAGTGTATTTGCAATGGGAAGAGTCTAAAATTTTACACTTCAATCAAAGTTCAAGTAAGGCTTGATTTTCTCTACCCAATCCTCTGTAAAAATCTTGACTTTCAATAAATCCTCCGCTTCGGAGTAAGGTCCGTGTTGGGTCCGATAAGCTACGATTACTTTGGCAGCCCCATACGTAATGTAAGGATGATTGGCTAAGGAGGAAGCATCCCATTGGTTGATAGCAACTTTTTTATAAATACCTGGAGTAAAATCAAAATATTGAAATACACGTTCCATAACCTCTTCGTTCATACCAAAGACATCTAGCAATTGTTCTTTTTCCATCATTCCGCCTAAACCATCTCTGAATTTAACAATTCTTCCAGCCATCGTTTGACCAATCCCTGGGACGATTTGAAGCACTATAGAATCCGCTTCGTTAAAGTCCAACTTATTGAGTGCCGTTGCTCTCGGTCTTGGGGTTGAATTCCTCTTTTGAGTGCTGTCTTGCTGTTGTGTTTCAAGGTTTGGTATAGTCCGTTCGTAACCAGCGATGACAAGACTATCAATGATGTTTTGGTAGGAATTATAATCAGTGGAAGTGTGTTGTTGAACAATATGTTCATAAATCTTCGGGATGGAATAAAGACCAACCAAAATCGGTAATACCAAAACAAACCCTTGTGATTCCCGTTTGGAGAATCCTAGATAGGTTTTGAGCCAAAAAAAGAATTTGTTTTTCATGAAAATGAGATGTTAGAAATCCAAGATCACTTCATTGCTCGTATCTATGAGTGATAAGTTAATACAATTAGAATAATTATCCAATTTTCATGAATTTTGTCAACGAAAACAGAATGAATGATTGGGAAAAATTATTTAGATGAATTATAAATTATGATTAACGAATCATGTGATTTTCCTCTCTCATCTTTCTGATTTAAATTTGTATGTTAAAAGTAGATCAAATGTCCACAAAGTTTAGAGCTATTAGTTTGTCGCATAAGAGTGCTCCTGTACAAATCAGGGAAGTCATTGCTTTAGATGAACGTTCTATACATTCCCTTTTACTGAAGTTTAGTGAATTTTTTAGCATTCAGGATACATTGATATTATCTACATGCAACCGTACAGAAGTATACTACTCACATCAGCTCGATTTGAGTACAGAGATAATTAAATTAATAGGGCTAGAAAAAGGATTGACTAATATCGTTGAATATCAACATTACTTCAAAGTAATGAATGATGATCAGGATGCGATCAATCATTTGTTCAGAGTATCCATGGGATTGGAAGCTCAAGTTGTTGGAGATCAACAAATAGCTAGTCAGGTGAAGAAAGCCTATCAATTGTCTGCTGACTTAGATATGGCTGGGCCTTTCTTGCATCGATTGATGCACTCTGTTTTCTTTACAAGTAAGCGTGTGGTACAAGAAACAGCATTTCGCGATGGAGCGGCTTCCGTTTCTTATGCTGCAGTTGAATTAATTGAAGAGATTACTTCTAACACGTATCAGCCAAGGGTATTATTGATAGGTGTAGGTGAGATAGGGGAAGATGTGGCGAGAAATATGGTGCATATCCCTGAAGCAAAAGTGACCATTACCAATCGTACATTCGATAAGGCCAAAGTATTGGCAGATGAATTGGGTTTTGAAGTGGTTCCTTTTGAAAAATGCTTCGAATATGTACAGGAATCTGATGTAATCGTTTGCTCGATCATGAAATCAGACCCGTTCATCACCAAAGCGCTGGTACAATCCTTGGATATTCCTAGTTACAAGCTTTTTGTGGATTTATCTGTGCCTAGAAGTATTGAAACATCCATTGAGGAAGTTCCTGGTGCTTTATTATATAATGTAGACAATATCCGTAGTAAGGCATCTGCTACTCTTGAAAAGCGTTTAGAGGCTATCCCTCAAGTAGAGCAGATAATTGAGGAGTCAATCAATGACTTCTTTAATTGGAAAAAAGAAATGTTGGTATTCCCAACAATCAATAAGCTCAAAAATGTATTAGAACAGATCAGGCAGGAAGAACTCTCTCGATACCTTAAGAATGCTGATGAAAAAGAAATTGCTGTGATTGATAAAATCACCAAGAGCATGATGCAAAAAATACTTAAGGTTCCAGTAGTTCAATTGAGAGCAGCTTGTCAGCGTGATGATGCTGATCAAATGATTGATATCATCACAGATTTATTTGATCTTGAAAAAGTAACCGACGATAAAAAATAAACCGGAGCATCTCCGGTTTTTTGCTTGAAATACCATCCCAAACTTGTTACTTTACTTTTTCAATTAGATGAAGACTTATGGTATTGAAAAAGGCATCGCTTGTGCTGGTAGTGAGTATATTTTCACTTGCTTCATATGCGCAGACGTACGAGGTTTTTGACAAGGATTTAAAGCTCAAATTTAGAGTTGAGTACGATCAAATTAATATTCTGGGAGAAGCGGTACGTATCAGTACTGTCAACAACGAGCTCAAACTCTTGAGTAAGGAATATAAACCCTATTTTGATTTAAAAGCTAATCAGGTTATTGCTTACGATCAACCTTGGATTGTGGTCAAAGGAAAAGATGGTATGGGAGCCTTCCACGAATATGGAATAGAGGTTTTTCCAACCACCTATGATGATATTCAGACCTATTTTACCAGGGTCTTAGCCAAAAAAGGAGATCGGTATTTTGTATATGATCATGCTACAAAGCAAACAAAGCCAATTGGAGCTTTTGATGAAGCATTTATGGCACTTAATGGTCAAGTGGTAGCTAAAAACTCTCAAGGATATTTTTTACCCCTATCTGGCAATCCGGACAGGATCTTCGAAAAAATCACACAAGTCAATGAAAATTTTCTCTTTGTTCAGCAGCCTACAGGATATGGTTTAGTGAATAGAGAGGGAGATTATGTATTAGAGCCTGTTATTGATCGCTTGGACCATTTAGAAGGGGATTATTTTTTTGGTTTTGATGGAAATCAGTACATGTTGATCAAAGGAAGGGAAGGGAAAGCAGATATTCGCTATACTTCTTATCACAAAATCACGGTTGAAAATGATGTGATCTTGGAATACATCCATGGAAAACTAAGGAGAGTGATGAATTATGATGGGATCCTCTTAGACCAGGTGGGAATGGAAGCCGTCAGCAGTGTAGGAGAGAAGCATTACAATGTACGATTGAGAGATGCAAAAATAGGACTTTTAGGTCCCAAAGGATGGGAAGTCAATCCCATGTCACAAGTAGATAAAATTTTACCCGGTTCAGAAGGACTATATCCGGCATATAAAGGAGGAAAGATAGGCTTTGTCGATAAACAAGGAAGGTGGGTTATACCGCCTTCTTACGAACAGGTAGGTAAATTTAGTCAAGGCAAAGCCGCTGTCAGTACTCGTGGGAGTTGGGCGTTTATCAATACGCAAGGAAATCCATTGACAGAGTTCAAGTTTGAGCAAAGCCAAGGGTTTGTTCAGGGAGTTGCTGTAGTTCAGTATCAAGGCTTGTTTAATTTGGTTGATGCAGCTGGTCATGTATTGTTTGATCAAGGATTTGATCGGATTTTCCCTACAGAAAATAATTATTATTTAACAGAAAGGCAAGGCTTAATGGGGCTATTATCTCCTGCGGGTAAAGTCATAGCAGAGCCTTCTTTCCAAGAAATCAGAAGGGAAGAATTTGATAGAATCGTCGCAAGGCAGGGAGATAAATATGGGATTCTCAATGAAAATGGAGAATTTTTGTTACCGCTTTATTATCGCAATATCATTTTTGATCAAGGGTCTCAACAGATTTTGGCAGAAGATGCATATCAATTTGAGATAGAAGATCTCACCAAGTCTTCAACCTCTAATCAGGGTAAAAAGAAAAGGGGTTCTTGATACTTGAATCATTTCCTGAATAACTTTGATAGATATTTTTGTGCTGACATTCCTGAAAATTTAAGCCTAGGGATATCAACCAATTGTAATTGAACATAAAAAAAGCGAGTCAACAGGTATGCTGACTCGCTTTTTTTTTAATTGGACTCAAGTTATTTGGTAGAATCTTGGCTTGATGTTGTCGACCCACTACTATTTGGGTCAGCAATGGAAGTTCTCATTTCTGTGTCAGATTTGATATTTTCCATTTTGTAATAATCCATTACTCCCAAATTTCCTGATCTGAATGCTTCTGAAATAGCTTTCGGTACCTCAGCTTCTGCTTCAATTACTTTAGCTCTCATTTCTACAGCTTTAGCCTTCATTTCTTGTTCCAATGCGACGGCCATCGCGCGTCTTTCTTCAGCCTTTGCTTCCGCAACTTTCAAATCAGCAGAGGCCTGATCAATTTGTAGTTTTGCACCAATATTTGTTCCTACATCAATATCCGCAATATCAATGGAAAGAATTTCAAAGGCAGTACCCGCATCTAAACCTCTCTCCAAAACCAATTTGGAGATCTTATCAGGGTTTTCCAATACCATCTTATGATTTTGAGCCGAACCGATAGAGGTTACAATACCTTCACCAACCCTTGCTAAAATAGTATCTTCACCCGCACCACCGACCAACTGAGCAATGTTTGCCCGTACGGTTACACGCGCCTTAGCAATCAATTGGATGCCATCAGCAGCCACTGCAGCCACAGAAGGGGTATTGATTACCTTCGGGTTTACCGAGATTTGAACTGCTTCAAACACATCTCTTCCCGCCAAATCAATGGCAGTAGCTTGCTTAAAACTCAACTTGATGTTTGCTTTGTCCGCTGAAATAAGTGCTCGGATTACGTTAGGTACATTTCCTCCTGCTAGGTAATGTGTTTCTAGATCATTGGTAGTCAAATCAAGCCCTGCTTTGGTTGCAGTAATCATTGCATTGACAATTACTCCAGGGGGTACTTTTCGGATACGCATCCCTATCAATTCTCCAATACCTACTTTCACATTTGCGAAAATAGCTGTGATCCATAGGTTGACCGGTACAAAGTACAAGAAGATAAAAAGCAGGGTTAAACCTGCAAAGGCAGCAAATAAGATAAATGCTGAATTGGTAATTTCCATAAGTTATACTTTAACGATGATTGTATTATTTTCTAATTTACTAATCCAAACTTTGGTTCCCACACGGATAAAGCCCGCATCAGATTTTACTTCATAAATTTTGTCTGCAAATTCTGCTTTTCCAATAGGTTTGATGTCGGAAGTTGCCACACCCTCCATTTGGACGTATAAACCTTCCAAACGGTTGTCAAAAGCGCGGCTTTGAATAGAATTTGTTAATGCGAACTTTTTCCAAACCCCTGAGCGTAATCCATAAATTAGCATGCCGAGATTTGCAGTTAAGGTAGCAGCAGCTACTCCATAGGCTACATTTATATCTAGACTGATAAACGCATAATAGACTCCTACAACAGTTACTATGGCTCCCAAAATACCTACAAGAGTAGTGCCCGGTACAAATAAGACTTCTGCGACGACTAAGATTAGGCCTATGGTCAAAAGGCTAATTAAAATAAACCAAGTCATTTTCAGTTAACTAATGGTGAAAAGCGCATTTCATTCTAACAACAATACAATATAGGCATTAAATACGAAAAAAAACGCCAGACATATAAGTCTAGCGTTTGAATTTAGTAAGCTCTAGCAAATAAGACCCGTTTATTTGATGGATTACCTGTAAAGATGCAAGCACCTGATTCCTCTTTGACATCGATGGGAATACAGCGAATGGTAGCTTTGGTCAATTCTTTAATTTTTTCTTCAGTTTCTTTTGTACCATCCCAATGAGCGGAAATAAATCCACCTTTATTTTCCAAAAGATCCTGAAACTCATCCCAAGTATTGGCATCCGTAGTCATGGATGTGCGGAAATTTAATGCTTTGGTATAAATTGTTTCTTGGATTTCATCCAGCAAGTCCAAAATATAAGGAGCTATTGAAATGCCTTCTAATGAAAGTGTAGATTTGGTAAGTGTATCTCTTCTAGCAAGTTCTATTGTGTTGTTTTCCAAGTCCCGTGGACCCATGGCTATTCGCAAAGGCACTCCTTTTAATTCATACTCTGCAAATTTCCATCCAGGTTTATGTGTGTCTCGATCGTCAAATTTCACGGTGATTCCTACTCGTCTGAGTTGCTGCATGATTTCATGTGCTTTTTCAGAAATTTTTTGCAGCTCATCTTCTCCTTTATAGATGGGAACAATTACCACTTGAATAGGTGCTAGTTTTGGAGGGAGTACTAATCCGTTGTCATCCGAATGAGCCATAATCAAAGCCCCCATCAAACGTGTACTTACTCCCCAGCTAGTTCCCCAGACATATTCCAATCCACCTTCTTTGGTAGCAAATTTCACATCAAATGCTTTGGCGAAATTTTGGCCTAAAAAGTGGGAAGTTCCTGCTTGTAGTGCTTTGCCATCTTGCATCAATGCTTCTATACAATACGTGTCTTCAGCTCCAGCAAATCGTTCATTTTCACTCTTTACTCCTTTTACTACGGGAAGAGCCATAAAAGTTTCTGCAAATTCTGCGTAGACATTCATCATTTGTACTGTTTCAGAAATTGCCTCAGCTTTAGTCGCATGTGCTGTATGGCCTTCCTGCCATAGAAATTCAGTAGTGCGGAGGAACAGCCTTGTTCTCATTTCCCATCGAACTACATTGGCCCATTGATTGACCAAAAGAGGTAGGTCTCTATAGGATTGGATCCAGTTTTTATAAGTGCTCCAAATGACTGTTTCAGAAGTAGGTCTAACAATCAATTCTTCCTCTAATTTGGCGTCTGGGTCCACTATAACGCTTTTTCCATCTTCGGAATTTTTTAGCCTGTAATGCGTTACCACAGCACATTCTTTTGCAAACCCTTCCACGTGGCTGGCTTCTTTGGATAGGAATGATTTAGGGATGAAAAGTGGAAAATAGGCATTGGTATGACCAGTTTCCTTAAACATCCGGTCAAGTTCAGCCTGCATCTTTTCCCAAATGGAGTATCCATAAGGTTTGATGACCATACACCCCCTAACTGCGGAATTTTCGGCCAAGTCAGCTCTTTTTACTAATTCATTGTACCACAAAGAGTAGTCTTCGCTTCTTTTTGGCAATCCTTTGCTCATAGTATTTTTTTGATTTGAAAAATCTCTTTATATTCGCTCAACTATATTTCAGGCAAATATATAGGAAATATTACAACCCTCGAGTATTTGACTCGTATAAAAAGAGTACAAGTAAAAGCCAAACAAATGAAACGATTAAACAAATTCTTGCCCTTTGGAGCCGCTGCCATGCTAGTGTTAACTTCATGCAGTACCTCGTTCAATGCCATGAAAGGTGGTGAAACAGACGATCTTTATTTCATGGCGAGTGATGCTCGCGTAGCGACTGAGTTCGCCGTGAGAAATAACAATCCGGAAAATTTCAGGTCTTTTAACTCCTTATCTCAAGATAATTTTGAGCAGGAGAACTTTTCGGCAAGAAATGTTAATCCCGAGTATATCGCTAGATATTCAGAGCAGACTGCTGTTCAAGATAATGAGACAGTATATTTTGACGATAATCAAATGCAATCTACGCCCAATGTAAATGTTTACAATAACTTTTATGGTGGAGGTGTAAATGGCATGGGATGGAATCAGCCTCGTATGAACGTCAACCTTGGTCTTGGCTTTGGCTTTGGTGGTGGCATGTGGGGTAACCCTTGGATGATGCCTGGCTTTGGCTGGGGAGGCATGGGCATGATGGGTATGGGAATGTGGGATCCTTTTTGGGATCCATTCTGGCCAGGTATGGGCTTTGGTCCTGGATTTGGCTGGGGCATGAGACCTGGATTCGGTATGGGTTGGAACTCCATGTGGGGAATGAATGCTGGCTTCGGTTGGGGCGGTGGTATGTGGGGTAACCCATGGATGAGACCAGGCTTTGGCTGGGGAGGTTTTGGTCCTGGCTTCGGCTGGGGAGGACCTGGTGTAATTATAGTGAATCCAGGATGGAATGGTAGTGAAGGTCAGCGAAGAGTTGTACGCGGTGCACGTCCTGGTACTGGTTCATCTATGGCACCTGGTTATAGAGGAGGTACAACTGGAGCTCCTGCAACGGCAAGAGCAGCAAGAAGAGATGCAGCTAGTGGAGTTAATGCAACTTCTCCTAATAATAGAGTGAATTCTGGAAGAGATTTCTCTAGATCTCAAAATGATTTATATAATAATAGAAGTAGAGTAGCATCAAACCCTACAGCAGGAAATAGAACAACTAGTTCTGCAGCTGCTACAAGACCGAGTAGAAACTCAGCGGTAAATAGTGCTAATCCTGCCTATACCCGAGGAGCGGGTTCTAGAGGAGCAGCGATGAATCCTTCTGCGACTAGAGGTGGTAACACTGGATTTAATAACAGAGGTACTATGCCTTCCAATAGATCAGCAAGCCCATCCTACAACAGAGGTGCTACGAGAAATGCAAATCCATCTTATAATAGAGGAGGTACAATGAATAGAAGTGGTTCTACCATGCAACGTTCAACAACAGCCCCGAGCAGATCTTCTGGAATGTCAGCCCCGAGTAATAGAAGCTCATCGTTTGGCTCGGCACCTTCAAGAAGTAGTTCTGGTGGAGGTGGATTTAGTTCCGGCGGTGGCGCATCGAGAGGTGGCGGCGGCGGAATGAGCTCCGGCGGTGGCGGTGGATCACGAGGAGGAAGGGGGAATTAATTCCCCCTTTTTTTGGCTCGAATTTTGCCCAAACTATTAGAAAACTAATCCATCTAATTACTTATTACTTATTATGCGAATCTCGAAAATCTTTTTTTTGATCTTCTTGGTGTATGCTATTGAATATAATCAAGCCCATGCACAATTTGGATACTTTGAAGATGCTTTACGTTTCAGCCAATTCCGCTCCACTGGTTCTGCCAGAGTCAATGGATTGGGAGGTGCCCAAGTGTCATTAGGAGGAGATATTTCCAACATTCATATGAATCCAGCAGGATTGGGATTTTTTAGAAGGTCGGAATTTAGCATGACACCGACAATTAGCAATTGGCAAACAGAATCAATTTTTCTTGGTCAATCCCAAGAAAATAGAGTGAGCAATTTCGCTCTTCCCAATATCGGAGTAGTTATCTCAAACCCCAAGGGACCACTTCAGAGTGGCGCATTTAGGGGAGGATCTTTTGGTATCAGCTTCAATAGAAGTAATTTCTTTAACACAGATGTCGGATATTTCTCGGATGTAGAGGGAGATATTTCAATCATTGATTTTTTTCTAAGAAGGGCTGATGGCATTCCTGAAAGTCAGATTCAAAACGCAGGTTTGACAGGTCTTGCTTATGAGACATTTTTGATCAATCCAATTACTGTTGATGGGAATGGAAATCCAATTGCTAATCCAACTCAATACGATTCATTTGTATTGGGATTTCCTTTTCAAGATGAGTTGATTATTACCACTGGTAGAACTTCCCAGACAACCTTTTCGTATGGTGCCAACTTTTACAACAAGTTGTTCCTAGGCGCTGGAGTCATGTTTACGGCTGCTAATTTTCGCCGCGAAAGAAGATATACAGAGGAATTCTTTAATGAACCTTTGATCACTACCACAACACGAGAGTTTTTAGAAACTTCAGGTGGAGGTGTAAGTCTAAATTTTGGTGCTATTTATAAGCCTATTGATCAAGTAAATCTTGGTTTCAATTTCCAGTCTCCTACGTGGTACCGCTTCAATGAGCAGTATGATGCAAGTATGGTCAATGTATTTGATAATTTCTTTTTTGAACCAGAAAATATTACCCTAGGAAGAGAGGAAGCAAGGACTGATATTATTTTAGGTACTTACAATTTAAATACACCTCTTAGGGTAAGTGGTGGAGCTACTTTCTTTGTTGGTAAAAATGGTTTTATAACCGCAGATGTTGATTTCCTAGATTACACCACAAGTAGAATCAATTCCCGTGATTTCAATCCATCAGATGATAATTTAGAAATTAGAAGATTGTATGGTCAGGTATTCAATTACCGATTAGGGGGCGAATTTAGACATGATATCTTTCGCTTGAGAGGGGGATATGGTTTTTATGGAGATCCATTTGCCAATTCTAATGATTTTGACAGATCTATGCAGCAATTCTCAGGAGGTGCCGGTATTCGTCTGAAAAGATTTTATGTAGACTTCTCGTACTCAGTATTAATGTTTGATCAATTGTATAATTCATTTCCCTTCATAGAAAATGGATTTAACATCGGTCCATTTACGGAAATTCGTAATCGGATAAATTCCGGGAGTTTGACCTTTGGGATTAACTTTTAAAGTAGTGTAAGAGTTCTGAATATACTTGCTCAGTGGAAACATCATCTCCACTGAGCTTTATTTTTGATAGTTGATAGTATGGACTTCGTATTTGTGATAAGTCCTCTAATCTTGTTTTCAATTCAGTGCTGTCAAGACCTGAAAAAAGAGGTCTCACGCTGCCAGAGTAAATTAATCGTTGATGGATAGTAGTAATTGGTACATCCAAAAAAATGGAGATTGCCACTGCATTTATCCGCTCCATATTATCATGGAAGCAAGGAGTACCACCGCCTGTTGATAAAACTAAACTTGAAAAACCTTCTAAGACCTTTTCTAGGTAGTAGGTTTCTAATTTTCGAAAGGTACCCTCTCCAAGCTCTTGAAAAATTGTTGAAATGCTCTTGTGCTCCTCCTGTTCTATATACTGATCTAAATCAATAAATGGGAAGCCTAACTCATCGGCTAAGATCTTTCCAAACGTTGACTTTCCACAGCCAGGAAGGCCTACTAACACGATCTTTAAGTTATTTTTGTTCATTGAACAAACAAGCTTTTGGCATCAAATCCGGTAGGAGTATTTCTAAAGTGATATTTCTTCAACACTACGCCATCTTTTAAAAGCATAATGCCGGGATTTGAACGCATAATAGTTTTGATTACGGTTGCATCTCCAAGATAAGTTGGGATCGTCCAATTTAACTGTGCCATCATAGCATCGATTTCCTCTTGGGAAGAAGCTGCTACTACCGAAACCTGTATGGGACTTTCTGAAAGCTCTTGAATTAAGTCTTTCATTTTTCTTAAGTTATCTAAATTGAGTTTGCGGACATTGGAAATTAAGATTAACGCCTGATTACCTGAGAGAATCTCTTCTGTAAAATCTCCTTGACTGTTCCAGATGGCGAAATCAGTGATTTTTGGCAATGCTTCTTCGTTGATCAAACGCATTTCTACGAACTCATATCCATCTTCCATTGGATAGGTGTCAAAAATAAATTCGTCTCCATCCTTGGTCATGACGTATTCATATTGCAAAGGTGCTGATGGTAGCATTGCATCTGTAATATTTACTCCTTCCTTGTAGGCTCTAAAATCTATGAAAGGGAGGTTTCTAATAGCGATGATGGCTAATAAAAGAGAGACTACTAAGCTAACTCTTGTAGTCCAAGAAGCCCATGCTGGACTATCATTACCCAAATCTTTTTTGAAAATGAATAAAAAGCCTAAGAGTACTAATAAAACTACATCCTTTGCAAAGGATTCCCAGGGAGTCAATTTGATGGCATCACCAAAACATCCACAGTCCGTTACTTTGTTAAAATACGCAGAATAAAAGGTGAGGAAGGTGAAGAACACCGTTAGTCCCAGCAAAGTATACAGGGTCCACCTGAGACGGGTACCAGTGATCAGCATAACTCCCAATACTACTTCTAATACCACGATAAACACAGCCAATGGTAATGCGATATCTTTGAAAACAAAGAAAAAAGAAGCAATGTCATTGGAAAAAACATCAAAGTATTCTTCTAATTTAATGGCTGTTCCTACAGGGTCATTTACTTTGATCAGTCCAGAGAAAATAAAAACTCCTCCAACGAAAAAACGAACAATGAATATAGCTAAGTTTTTAAGCATGGTCTTTAAATTTGATTAAACAGAATACTGCATAGTTAATCATGTCTTGGTAGTTTGCCTCAATGCCTTCTGACACTAAAGTGTTACCAGAGTTGTCTTCAATTTGTTTTACTCGGTATAGTTTCATGAGAATGATATCAGTGATGGAAGAGATACGCATATCTCGCCACGCTTCACCGTAATCATGGTTTTTATTTTCTAATAGTTTGCGTGTTGCATTTGCCCAGTGGTCGTAGAGCGGGTCTAATTCCTCATAAGGAATTTCCAAGCGATCATCATTTTGTAATTGAATCTGTATCAACGCAATGATGCAATAGTTGATAATTCCTACAAACTCATCTGCAATTGGGTCATTCACTTTTTGATTTCCTTTTTCTTGGATAGAGCGAATGCGTTGTGCTTTGATGAAAATTTGATCGGTGATAGATGGAAGACGAAGAATTCTCCAAGCAGTCCCATAGTCTATTGCTTTCTTCTTAAAAAGTTCTTTACAATGGCTGATAACTTCATTATATTCGCTCACAGTTTGTGTTTTCAAAGGTATCGTGTTTAATGGATTCCAATATTAGTAATTCTTCGAAAATCGAAGATAAATCTTTTGCTGCAAAAATAACACTTCAATCCAAAGGAAAGCTTTTTTTATTGGATGAACCGAAGGTAATGGGCATTTTAAATTTGACGCCTGATTCATTTTTCGAAGGGAGTAGGGTCCAACTAGATGCAGATGTCTTACACTTAAAAGTAAAACAGATGGTAGATGATGGTGTTGATATCATTGATATCGGAGGCTACAGCACCAGACCCGGGGCAGATGAGGTAACTGTTGAGGAGGAATGTGAGCGTACTGTTTGGGCAGTAGCCTTCATTAAGGAAAAATTTCCAGATCATTGGATTTCCATAGATACTTTTCGTGCGGAAGTTGCCAAAGCGGCAGTCCATGCTGGTGCTGATATCGTAAATGATATTTCAGCCGGCTCGTTAGACCCAAAGATGATTGAAATCGTAGGGAGACTAGGAGTTCCTTACATTGCCATGCATATGAGAGGCAATCCTCAAACGATGCAAGGATTGACTCAATACGAGGATATCTTGAAGGAAATGTTGGTTTTCTTTCAAGAAAAATATCAACAGTGTATTCAAGCTGGAATTCGGGATGTGATTTTAGATCCTGGCTTTGGTTTTGCAAAAACTTTGGAACAAAATTATTGGATTCTCAAAAATTTATCTTATTTTAAGAACATTCCAATACCGATACTCGTAGGGCTTTCAAGGAAATCTATGATATACAAAAAATTAGGAGTAAGTGCTGAAGAATCATTAAATGGAACTACTGCACTTCATATGGTGTCTTTAATAAATGGGGCACAAGTTTTGAGAGTGCATGATGTATTGGAGGCAAAACAAACCATTGAATTATATAAACAAGTATACCGTTGATATTTTTATTTAAAATAGGCTTTTTGGAAATCTCCATCGTGAATCTAGTCGATATCTCGTTGGTAAGTATCCTGATTTATCAGGTCTATAAGTTATTGCGCGGTAGTGTGGCCATTAAAATCTTTTTAGGCTTCTTGTCGATTTACTTGGTGTATTTGTTGGTCAATGCCCTCCGAATGGAATTGCTTACAATTATTCTTGGTCAATTTATGGGTGTGGGTGTCATTGCGGCAATCATCATTTTTGCTCCTGAAATACGGAAGTTTTTATTGATCATTGGAAGATCATCCTTTTTATCCAATGAAAGTATTTGGCAAGAGTTGTTGTTTTGGCGAAAGCGAGAATCCAGTGCATTTAATATCAACCCTATCATAGAAGCTACCAAATCTTTGGCAGGTACCAATACAGGGGCTTTGATGGTTTTGTCTAAAAATTCAGAATTGAAATTTTATTCTGAGAGTGGTGATATGATGGATGCAATTCTTTCTAAGCGTCTCTTGATTTCAATTTTCAATAAATACAGTCCTTTACATGATGGAGCAGTTATTATTTACAATGGGAAAGTAAAAGCAGCTCGATGTATTTTGCCAGTAACGGAGCGAGACATACCTGCACAATTTGGCTTAAGGCACAGGGCAGCTATCGGAATGTCTGAGGCCACAGATACTTTGGTATTGATTGTTTCTGAAGAAACAGGACAAGTTTCTTTAGCTAAAAATGGTAAAATTTTACACAATCTCTCTTATCAAGAAGTAAGAGAATTTTTAAATGATTACCTATCTGGTGTAGATATTGACGATAAGTTTGATCCTATATCTGTATATGAGCGTCCACAGTTTAAAAAGCCAACGATAAAAACGGGCTGAAAACGAACAAGGGGAATGAGCTTAAACTCAATCCCCTTTTTTTGTAATCTAACTTTTATACGCCCTTTTTAATCCAAATTATCTTCCTCTTTTTCCTCGTACTCTACCAGTTTAGGTCCTTCTTCTACCTCAACCTGTTCCATCCTTCCCATAGTCTCTTGGCGAGTAGCTTCTCTTCTTTCTTGATCAGCTTTTACTTCACTCAATGGCTTTAGATTTGATGGAGGTGGAGGAAGTAATTCTTCGTCATCTCGTTCATAAGGGAAAACTTCAACTATTGGACTTTCAGTGATATCTGGGACTCTGAACGTCACCAACATATTGCTTAAACTTTCATGAATACGCTCATAAGCCTCTTTTACATCATGGGCTGTGACGAGCATATATTGATTAACTTTCTTTTCCTTTCCACTATCTGCGTCTGCTACGACATATGTAATTTTACATTTGTGCCAAACATCGATATCATCGTAGGGAAAAACATCTACAAAATTACTTTTACTGATATTGGTCACTTGAAAATCTCCACGTATAGTGGATCCCAACATATCATAAATACGTGCTTCAGCTTCTGTAAAGGACACAGCATCAACCAAGTACTGTTCCGATACATTTTTCAGCAGACCCTGCTCATTTTCTTTCGCGTATTTTACTTTGCACAAAAACCAGATTCTCATGTTCATTCATTTTTAGAGAAACGAAGGTAAGGGATAATACTAAAAGCCACAATTAAAAAAATCATTTAGATATCTTTTAAATTTTCACGTATATTCCCGTACAAACTAATGGCCGATGTGGGATAAATTTTTGTATAGTTTTCCTGTTCAGTTGCTCTTTTTACATCTTAAAAAGAACCTGCTGTTGTTGTTATTTTGGTTTGTACTTTTTCTGATAATCATACAGAGTTTTGGGACAGTTTTAGGGATTCCTTTTTTGTTTCTAGACCCCGAGTATCTCAACGAGGTATCATGGCAGAGTTTTTTTATCGTAGGTATGGCTTTGGCTATTTTCACAATGGCTTTTCAGATGACTACCTATATTTTGGATGGGGCTCGCTTCAAATTCCTTGCTGTATCCAATAGGCCTTTCCTTCAGTTTTGTCTCAACAATTCAATTATCCCTATCATTTTTCATGTAATTTATCTCTTGTCAGTGTATCAGTTTCAGCAGAGCAACGAATTGGGAGCCCAGCAAGCTGTATGGAAACTCATCCTTGGCTTTTTGGTAGGAAACTTATTGACTTATATAATTTTACTGATCTATTTTGGAGCTACCAACAAAGATTTTTTTATTCTTTTTGCTGATTCTGTGGAAAAAAGACTCCGAAAAACGAAGCTTCCTCGAGCCAATATGTTGAGAAGGATCAAGGAAACTCAACAAACCCAAAACAAGGTTCTATATTATTTTGATATTAGCTTTAATTTTATCCCTGTTAGGCAAGATTTATCAAAATTTGAGGCGCAAAAACTTTTGAAAGTATTTGATCAGAACCATTTAAACTTGGTGATCATACAGACAGTCTTGATTAGCTCTATTTTTCTGCTGAGTATTTTCCGAGAGAATCCATATGTGCAAATTCCTGCTGCAGCAAGTACCATTTTATTGATGGCTATTCTTACAATGATGGTAGGAGCTATTTCTTTTTGGTTGAGAAGTTGGGCTATTCCGGCCGTACTGGGAGCATTGATTCTGTTCAATTACTTTTCTGATATTGCTTTATTCAATCGTCCACACGAAGCATTTGGATTGGATTATAAAGGAGAGCCATTAGAGTATACAATGGATCAGATTCGAGCTCATCTTCACGAAGATTCAGTCAAGGAGGATAAAGCCTATATGATTGAAGTTTTAAACAATTGGAGAGCGAAGTTTCCTATAAATCAACAGCCAAAAATGGTCTTTATTGCCGTCAGTGGAGGAGGTCAGCGATCGGCACTCTGGACTACGCATGTATTACAACAGTTGCAAAAGCAGACCGATGAAAAACTTTTTAAGCATACACATCTTATTACAGGTGCCTCAGGAGGAATGATCGGAGCTGCTTTTTTTAGAGAACTTTATTTGAGGAATCAATTGAAAGTAGATGATCCGTATTTATCGGCTGAGTTTCTGGATCAAATAGCTGCTGATAATCTCAACCCTATTATTTTTTCTTTGTTAGTGAATGATCTGATTTTTAGAACTCAATATGTAGAATTCAATGGGAATAAATATCTCAAGGATAGGGGATTTGCTTTTGAAAATCAATTAAGTATAAATACTAAAGGCATTTTAAATAAACCGATTGCTGACTATCAAGCACCCGAACGGGAGGCTTTGATTCCCTTACTTCCAATTACACCGTTGATTACTAATGACGGGAGAAAGCTAATTATTTCTCCTACGCCTATGTCATATTTGGCAATCTCGGACGAAAGACTAGAAGGATGGAATGAAAAAAATCAAGGAATTGATTTCCAGAGATTTTTTTATAAAAAAGATGCTATGCAGCTTCGTTTTCTCTCTGCCCTGAGAATGGGAGCAACCTTTCCTTTTATCACTCCAAGCGTACATTTGCCTACTGACCCTCGGATGGAGACCATGGATGCAGGGCTATCGGATAATTTTGGTATTCAAGATGCTCTAAAGTTTATGCATGTTTTCCGGGATTGGATATCCCAAAACACTTCGGGGGTTGTATTAGTGACTATTCGGGATTCTGAAAAATTTACTGAAATCAAAGAAAAACCAAATCCCAAATATCTTCAAAAGCTTTTTACTCCGTTGCAAAATATTTATGTCAATTGGGACAATGTTCAAACGCTGCATAATGAAGCTCTATTTACTCGATTTAAAGAAAAAGCAACTTTCCCTATTCAACGGATAGAATTTGAGTATTCAACAGAAGAATTTTTAAGAGAAAGGGGCTTGGTGGATGCGGGTGGAGATGTACCTACCAATCTACGGGATATCCAACGCGCCTCCCTAAATTGGAGATTAACCTCTCAAGAAAAGAAATCCATTTTGGACAATATTTACTATCCATTTAATCAAGCCTCGCTTCGAAGAGTATCTGAAGTTCCGTGGATAGAGTAGAATACGGGGGCTTTGGGAGGGGGGCATAGGTTTTTCCCCGCACTCTCACAGATACTTTAAATATGACCTCTTTCTCAGCAAGCAAAAATATGCTAAAATTTGATCAGAGTCGATTAATCAACTTCCAACTCTTTTTCAAATATCTCAATTGCATCAGGCTTTCCTACTACATATACCGCATCTCCGAATTTGAGTGTTTGTTCTGCTTTAATATCAGTAATGGTTTTACCATTTCGTTTGATTGCTACAATATTGATACCTAAAAGATCTCTGATCTTAGCATCCTTAAGAGCAACATTGACATATTGCCCAGAATCTTTTTCAACTTTTAGGCAAACAAAATTAATTTCTGGTAAATCGATTTTAGTTTGTGTCTTGGTACTGAGAGGAGTTCTGAAAAGCTCGTAATTATGTGAACGGATTTCCTCTGTGAAACTTTCGATGTCATGTCTAGCGACCAAGTACTTATCCAATACCCTATAAAATATTTCAATAGAAGTTTCAAACTCTTCGGGGATGACTTCATTCGCTCCTAGGTTGATATTTTCTTCAATCTCGTTGACATAGCGTGTTCTTACAATGATGTAAGGGTTAGAACTCATGTGTCTTATGGTAGATACAATGCGTTTGGTTGAGTCAGCATTAGAGATTGCTACGACTGCAACACGAGCCTTGTTGATATTGACATGCTCGAGTACTGTTTCATTCGCAGCATCTCCGTAGATGATTGGTTCACCATTGGATGATTCTACTTTCACTGTTTCTGGATTCATCTCAATAATAACATAAGGGATATTTGCTGATTTGGCCGCAAGTGATAAGTTTCTACCATTGAGTCCATAGCCTATGATTACCAGGTGATCTTTTAGCTCATCTTCATTGAGGGCAATAGTTTGAGATATTTTACTACTAAATCGTTTGTTGAGTCTACTTGAAACAGGTAGATTGATTATTTTAAATGCAAGTTTTTCGCGATTATTCAAAAGAAAAGGAGTAATTGTCATGGTAAGAATGGAAATCGCCAGAAAATATTGATAGGTGACAGGATCAAGTAGATTGAGGCGCATCCCCTCTTTTGCTAAAAGCAAGGAGAATTCACCGATTTGGAAGATAGACAAGCCTACAATGATTGAGTCCTTAAAGTTTTGCCCAATTGCTTTGACTGAGAGAGTAGTGATTATGAATTTCACCCCGAAAGTAAGTAAGGTGAGTAGCAAAATCACACCAATGTTTTTGAAAAGGAAGGTAATATCAAATAACATACCTACAGACACAAAGAAAAAGCTGAGAAAGACTTCTCTAAATGGGAGGATTTTTCCCGTAGCATGATGGCTATAATCTGATTCGGATATAATCAATCCTGCCAAAAAAGCACCTAAACCTAGCGATAGCCCTAGTAAAGAGGTGAGATATGCGATAGCAAAACAAATGACGATAATGCTCAGCAAGAAAAGCTCTTCATTACGGGTTTTAGCAATTCTAAATAATAGTTGAGGCATTAAGTATTTGGCTGTCACAATAGTAATTGCTATAACGGCAACGCCTTTGGCAGCCATCAAAAATAAAGACAAAGCAATATTGTCAGATTCACCTGCCAACATTGGTGTGAATAACATCAAAGGGACAATTACAATGTCTTGAAAAATCAATACGGCCAATGTCGTTCTACCGGAAATCGTATTGACCTGCCCAGCTTCTTGCAAGAGTTTTAATACGATAGCTGTGCTACTCAAGGAAATCAAGAAACCTATGAAAACTGCCACATTCCATTCAAAACCTAACAGCGAAGCAAGTAGGGTAGAAACACCTATCGTGATGAAGACCTGTAATGAGCCACCGATAAAGACTGCTTTTTTGATAGCCATCAAACTTTTAAGGGAAAATTCCATCCCTATTACAAAAAGTAACAGGATCACCCCTATTTCTGATAACACTTCAACGGTAGTAGAGGCTTGAACCAATGAAAGCCCGTAAGGACCGGCTAGTGCTCCAGTGAAAAGAAAACCGATGATTGTAGGGACTTTGAATCTCATAAAGACCAAAATCACAAGAGTGGCAAGCCCAAAAATCCAGACAAGATCTGATAGCATTGGCATCTCCGCAGATGCAAGAATGAAATTTAGCATTGTGATGATTGGTGAATAGTTACTTAAAAATACAAGCTTTCAGTGGTATTTGTTCCGTTTTAAACAGATAAAAATATATTTTAAATAATATACACTACTTACACGATTGAAATATGGCAATGAAAAAGGGTTAAAAAAAAAGAGCTTGAGTAAACTGATAGCTTTAGGGATCCTTTCGACATCTGAACAGTTTACAAGTCCAGATGTCGGCAAGGACGAGATGTTATTAATAAGCTAACCCTAATTTTTTGTAGATAAAATGCATCAGCCATGCTGGTCCAATCAACAGAAATTGCAAGTCTTTAAGGAATGAAGGTTTTTTACCTTCTATTTTATGTCCATAAAATTGAAAGATCCAAGCTACTACAAAAATTGCCACACTTACCAACCACAAGGGTATATCTAGTGCAAGGTTAATAAAATTAGCGAGTGCTAAGCAAATGGCAGAGAAGAATAGCATGCCCAATGCTAGGGGAGGAGAGATGGAAACATAATAAAATAAGACGAGTACCAAAATTAGGGTAGCCCAATTGGCAAAGCTATGAAGGAAGGGTAGTAAGCTGATGAGAGGGCCTGCTGGAATAGAGAATATAAGTCCAACGATACTGAAAAATATAGCAGGAACACATATCCAGTGGATCAACTTATTGGTTTCATTTTGGTGACTCAATCCATATTCGTGTAATAATTCATCAATTTTTCTCATGGGTTATCAGGTGATTTTGAGTTTATTTGTAGAACAGGATACAAGTTAAACAATCACCTTTACAATTTGAAATAGAATTCTGCATGTGGAGCTATTGGGAGTGGAAAAATTTTAAACAGTATGATCTTATTGTGATTGGAGCAGGCATTGTAGGTTTGTCAACTGCAATTCAGTACAAGGAAAAGTTTCCAGAGAGGAAGGTTTTAGTCTTGGAAAGAGGTTTGCTTCCAACAGGTGCGAGTACTAAAAATGCAGGATTTGCCTGCTTTGGTAGTTTGACTGAGATTTTGGATGATTTAGAAGTGTTGACTGAGCAAGAGGTCTTACAGTTGGTTCGGCGAAGGTATAGCGGTTTACAGGCAATCCGTGATCGTTTTGGAGATGCTGTCCTTGGGTTTAAGGATTCGGGAGGATATGAATTGTTTACTACGAATGAGCTGCCTCTTTTGAATCAAATGGAGGTTGTAAACCAGTTGTTGCTCCCTATTTTCAATGAACCTGTTTTTTCATTGGTTCCATTGCATCAAGCACTTGGTTTCGGTCCATCCGTCAAAGCTATTGTCAAAAATCGATTTGAAGGAGAGCTGGATACGGGGTATTTTATCCAGACTCTATGGCATCAGGCTCAACTACTAGGGGTTTTTATAATGACAGGCGCAGATGTACAGGGCTTGGATAGAGAGACTGGTCAAGTGAGTGTGCGTCAATTTGATGGCGCCGAACGCGTATTTGATGGAGGTCAGATTGCTGTATGCACCAATGCATTTACCAAGAAGTTAATTCCTTCACTTACCTTAAAGCCGGGTAGAGGCTTAGTGTTAGTCACAAAACCTCTATTAAATCCAATTAATTGGGAGGGATCTTTTCATTACGATAAGGGATATGTTTATTTTAGAAGTATTGATAATCGTTTATTAATAGGCGGTGGAAGAAATCAAGACTTTGAAACAGAGGAGACCTTAGGTTTTGAAGTCAACTCTAGGATCAGGGATTACCTTTTAAATATTTTACATGAAACCATTCTTCCAGATGAAGCTGCTCAAATCGAATTCGAATGGACAGGAATAATGGCTTTTGGTCCGAGTAAAATGCCTGTAATACAGCAAATCAGCGATCGCTTGCATTGTGCGGTGAGGCTTGGAGGTATGGGAGTAGCGGTTGGATGGCAGACAGCTTCCGAGTTGGTTGATTTATTTTAATCGTGTGACATTGATGAAATTTTATTACATTCAAGCTTTAAAAAATTTTAAAATCGATTGAATGGCTATTCAGCGGAAAGAACCCACCCTGTCGGAAGCTCTTTTTCCGATACTCTTCTTGATCGTTTTGTTGGTGATCAATATTGGTATTTTTGGTACAGAGGGATTATCAGGATCAAATCAAGTTGTATTAGTTGTATCATCTGCGGTAGCAGCTTTGGTGGCCACTTTCAGACTTAGGATTAAATGGGAGCATTTGCAAGACGGGATCGTTAAGAGTATTTCTTCTGCCATGTCCAGTATTTTGATTCTATTGCTGATAGGCGCACTAGCAGGCACTTGGCTATTAAGTGGGATAGTACCGGCAATGATTTATTATGGATTGCAAATATTAAATCCTACCATTTTTTTAATAGCGGCATGTATTGTATCAGCCATAGTCTCCATATCCACAGGAAGTAGCTGGACCACAGTAGCAACAGTCGGTGTAGCTCTGTTGGGTATAGGAAAGGCGCTTGGGTTTGAAGAGGGCATTATTGCTGGAGCTATTATATCTGGAGCTTACTTTGGTGATAAAATGTCTCCATTGTCAGACACTACCAATTTGGCACCAGCGATGGCAGGGACTGATTTATTTACTCATATCCGTCACATGACCAAGACTACGTTTCCTTCTATTGCTATCACATTGGTGATTTTTGGGATCATTGGTTTCACAATAGGAGCCGAAGGTTCGGTAGATCAAGTAAGAGAAATATCAGCCATCATTGTTGATACTTTCAATATTTCTGGTTGGTTGTTTATCGTGCCTGTATTGGTTTTGGCAATGATTATCAAAAAGGTGCCTGCGGTGCCGGCGTTATTAGCAGGGGCTATTTTGGGAGGTGTTTTTGCAGTTATTTTCCAGCCGGAAATAATCCTGACCATTTCCAATACAGAAGCAGTAGGCTATGCTTATCACTCATTCAAAGCAGTGATGTTGGCCCTCTATGGAGAAATCAGCATTGTAACTACCAATGAAGTTGTAAATGAATTATTGGTTACAGGAGGAATGTCGGGCATGTTGAATACCATTTGGTTGATTTTGTGTGCCATGGCTTTTGGAGGAATTATGGAAGAAAGTGGTATGCTTCGTGTATTGGCGGAGGCAGTGATTGCAAAAGTTCACTCGATTGGGTCATTAATCGCTTCTACGGCAGCCACTTGCATGTTTTTCAATGTCACTACCTCTGATCAGTATTTGGCGATACTGGTACCTGGACGAATGTATGCAGATATTTATAGAAAGAAAGGATTGAAAGGGGAAAATCTCAGCCGTACATTGGAAGATTCGGCAACGGTTACTTCGGTGCTCATTCCTTGGAATACCTGTGGAGCTACACAAGCTTCTGTTTTGGGGGTTGCTACTTTAACCTATGCGCCTTATTGTTTTTTCAATATCATTTCACCCTTTATGACAATTCTTTTTGGGTACTTGAAATTGGGAATTAACTATTACTCTGAGGAGGAAATGTTGGAGATTAAAAAAGAGTTTGCGGTATGATTCCTATGCGTATAAGCAAAGAGGAGATTAATGAATTACCCCTTGGTCAGTTTGAAGGAGAGATCAACTTGATTGATGACTTGGATCAGATAGAGGAAGTGATGCAAAGTCTTCGAGGTGAGCAATTATTGGGTTTTGATACAGAAACAAGGCCCTCTTTCCGAAAAGGTGTGCAATATCAGGTGTCGCTTTTACAGCTTTCGACTCCAGATCAAGCTTTTTTGTTTCGTTTAAACAAAATAGGTCTGCCAAGACCCATCCAAAAGGTACTTGAAAACCCAGAAATAGTGAAAGTAGGCGCTGCTGTCCTAGATGACTTAAGAGCCCTTAGGAAACTAGCGATTGACTTTCAGCCCAATGGCTTCTTTGATCTTAATGAGGAGTTGAAAAAAGTCGGTTTTGAAAATGTGGGTGTTCGAAATCTTTGCGGAATGGTGCTGAATATTCGGATCAGCAAAAGTGAGCAGGTTTCCAATTGGGAGTCATTAGAACTTACCAACAAACAACAGGTTTACGCAGCCACGGATGCTTGGGCATGTTTAGAAATTTATAAAAAACTTCAGTACCAAGGATACTTGGACTCCCTATTTAACTGCTAATCTACGTTAGCTACCTCCGCAAATTTCTCACGGACTTCAGTTGTAAGCGCTTGTCTGACCTTGATTTTCATCAGGCAGGTATTATCAAAAGTTTGTTCTAAAATATCCAGTTGGTAGTCTTTAATGATTTTCATGACTTGATTCATCTGTATGTAGTCAAATGAGACGCTAACCGTTGAACATAGAATCTCCGTCACGATGGTATTGGCTGCAATAGCTTCCCCCGCTGCTGTTTTGTAGGCTTGAATCAAACCGCTAACTCCAAGTTTGGTACCTCCAAAATATCGGATAACCACAATTAGCACGTTAGTCAATTGATTGGATCGAATCTGTCCAAGGATAGGGTCCCCAGCAGAATGATTGGGTTCGCCATCGTCATTGGCTCGGTATTGGGTCATTTCTTTTCCAAGCATGTAAGCGTAACAATGGTGCCTGGCATCAAAGTATTTCTTTCGTAGACTTTCCAAATGTTCTTTTATTTCCTCTTCTGAGGAAACAGGGTAAGCAAAAGCCAAGAATTTGCTTCCTTTTTCTTTATATATAGCTTCTGAGTTTCCTGCAAGAGTTAAGTAACTGTCTTCTGCTTCCAATGCTTTCAAGTTTAAGCATGTAAAAATAAGAATTAAGATTTTTTCCCCCCATTTATTAAGCGATAAGTGTAATTTTAAATCATGAAGCAAATGATCGAACGGCCTTATCTTTTAGATTTACCAAGTAAACAAAGTACTGATGGATGGATAACTTTTGCCGAATTGGGAGCATTGATTCAAATGCCTATTAAAAGGATATTTTGGATCAAAGATGTGCCCAAAGGTGCCAAAAGGGGCGTACATGCCCACACCAATGAAAATCAACTGCTTGTCTGTTTAGCAGGTTCTGTGCATGTTTCCATGGAACTATTGGATGGAACTCACACGCTTTATTGTCTGAATAGCGCAGATCAAGCGCTGTATTTGCCGGCATTTGCTTGGTCTGAACTTACTTTTCAGGCGGATGCTGTTCTTTTAGTGCTCTCAGATCAGGTCTTTGATGAGGATAATTATATTCGGGAAAAAAGTAAATTCAAAGAATTGCAGCAAAACTATGAAGCAGGAGAGCTGTGAATTTATGGAAGAAGCGGAGATAAAGCGTTATTCTTTTCCATAATCAAGAGTCTTCTGCTTTTGTTTCCTATTCAAGGATTCCTTCAATGCATTTTTTGATTAAGATGATTTTAACCTCTAAAACAGTAGATGCACGAATGATATCTGGGGAAGAAAAGTATTAAAAAAAATAGTCTAAGAGCTGTTCTTTAAAAGGTCAAAATGGTAACATTAATTGAAGATATAAATGATTTGCCGCTAGTATCCATCATTTGTACGGTATACAATCAGGAGTCCATGATTAACCAAACACTGGAAAGTGTATTTGGTCAAACATACCCTCATTTGGAATTGTTGATAATCGATAATGGGAGTAGGGATGCTAGTCTCAAAATCATAGAAAACTCTTTAAAAAGATGCCCTTCACATATCCCTGCATCTGTTTTCATTCATCCATTTACAAAAAATTATTGCCAATCATTTAATGAAGTGTTTTTACATGCTAAAGGGAAGTACTTTATAGATCTCTCAGGGGATGATATTTTGATGGCTGATCATATCAATATTGCTGTTAAGAGATTGCTAGAAAAACCAGAGGCGTGGGCAGTATTTTCTAATGTACTTTTATTTGAAAGGGAGCGAAAAACCTTTTCTCATTTTTATCAAACTACTACAGAAAGCCATATAGAAGAAGGGAATCTTTATATGTCGATTGTAGGAGGAAATCCAGTATTGTCGGTTTCATTGGTAGTTGATACAGAAAAATTTAAAAAAGAAGGTATGTACGACGAGCATTTGGTATATGAAGATTTCGACATGATGGTCCGAATGAGTAGAAAATATCCTCTATTCTATACAGGGGTGGTGGGCGTGGAGAAGACAATCCACCAACATTCTTTTTCTGCCACCCAATACCAAGCAAGAAATTCTCGCATGCTTCCGTCAACATACCAAGTTTGTAGGAAGATTCAAGTTCTCAATCAAACAGCAGAAGAGCACCAAGCACTTATCAAGCGAGTATCCTATGAATTGAAAATGGCTGTAGTTTCTGGTAATTTCAGCGTAGCTGAGGATTTTATTCAACTCGGTAAAGAAATAGGCCTTTCACATGTTCAGCTTTGTTGGAGTCAATTTGTTTGTTGGCTACGTTTGGACATGTCATTCATTCTACCTTTCAAAGAAAATCTAACCTTCATGCGAAGGAAATTTACCCGACAATAGAACCTACGAAGTAATCTTGGGATATCAATTGTTGGCCGGTTCGTTGAATATCTGCTGCTTGGAAATTTTTCAGGAATGATAGGCGGTTTTCATAGAAGGATAGGTCGAGGCCAGCTTGATGAATCCCCTTAAACCGGTTAATCAATTCAAATGATGAGCTAAAAGTAGAAAGTAGGTTACCAATGAGGTAATTTCTTACAGTTTCCAACTCTTCAATTGGTATCTCTTGATATTGCAGGATTTCCAGTTCTTTGTAGATTTCATCCAGAACTTCAGAGGTATATTCTTTTTTAACATCTGCTGCGATCACCCAGTAATCCGAACTTTTCAAACCACCAATACTACTATAAATACCGTACGTATGACCTTTGTCTTCCCTGATGTTTTTAATCAATCTGCTCCCAAAGTAACCACCTAAAAAGGTATTGAACACAGAAAGGGCATGATAATCTGGATGTGTTTTAGGGATTAGATGGCAGCCCAAGCGAACGCTGGATTGTACAGATTTCTCTCTGTTTTCAATTAGTAACTCTTTTCCAATATTGGCAAATTGTGGAGGGGTACTTTGGTAGCTATGTACAGGTAAATCCCCCAAAACATTTTCAATTAGCTCTAATTCATTTTCAGTAAGATCTCCCGCAATAAAAATTTCCGGATTGACCCACAAATAGTTTTGATAATAATCTACTAAATCTTCACGGTTGATCAACGCAACATCCCTTTCTTCTGAAATCATCCCATAGGGGTGAGATTCGCCGAATAATTGTTGACGAAAAAGGTGAGAAGCCCTTACAGCATTTTTTTCGAATTGGATACTGATATTGAGTGCTTTTTGTGATTTTAGCTTTTGAAGTTCCTTTTCAGGAAAAACGGCTTCTGTCATCAATTCTCTGAATACTGGAAGAACACTTGAAAAATGTTTCTTGGTAGTAAGCAGCGCAATACCTTGATGTTCGAAACTGGAGATGATCTCAACTTCCGAGGCATAATAATCAAAGAAATCATCCAATTCAGCTCCCGACTTAGTAACAGTTCCTTCGAGTAACATGTGTAAGGTAAAGAAGGAAACCATTTTTTTTGTAACGCCAAGCTCTCCTCTAAGGGATTCTCCATTTACTTCAATCCTTACAGCTCCAAGGTTTGGTGTAGAGTTAAAATACAAATGGACTCCATTGGGTAGAGTCCTTTTCGTAGGTTTAATAAAAGAAATCTCCTCCGGAATGATAAAGGGAGGAGCAGTAGTTCTGTCTAAACTCATCTTGTTGGAATATTGTAGCTTAGAGATAATCTGACTGTTTCACCTAAAGGATGGTTTTGAACTTGTGGTATGAGGTATGAAAAGTCAAAATTAAATTTTTCCTGATATCTTAAGCCAAGACCCACAGTGATAAATCTTCTTCCACCCTTGTTAGGGTTTTCATAGAAGTATCCCGAACGTAAAGCAAACATTTCTCTGTGTAGATATTCGACACCTGCTGAAATCATTAATTCTTGTAGTTCCTCTCTAAAACCTCCTGGAGCATCAGCAAATGATCCAAACATACCTGATAACAAAGGTCTATTCGGATCCCTACCAGATGCGATTTCAGGTGTTCCGTCAGGACGAACGATGATCAATCCGTTTTCGTCTCTTCTGAATATGGGGGGCGAAGGAACCATCAGCTTATTGATATCTAACAAGAATGTGATTTTATTGGATTCATTCATATCGATGGAATACCCCATCCCAACACGCAACATTGTAGGAATAAAATCTAAATCTTCTGCACTGTTATACGTTATTTTTGGTCCAATATTGGCAATAGTTACTCCCCAAGATAGTGTTCCTGTCTTTTCTCCTGGAAATATCTCTTTGGCATAATATAAACCTACATCTGTTCCCACTGTTACGCCAGGCCTACTTTCCGTTCCTCCTGCAGAAGAAATGTTGCCAGAAAGGTTGGAATGAATAAAACGAGCCGATATTCCAAGGCCTAATTTATCAGATAATTTCCTAGAGTATGTACCGCCGATGGCAATATCCCTAGGTGTAAAAACACCCAATTCATTACCTCTTCCATCGGTCCATTCCATTTCTCCCATATTGAAGTAGCGAATGTCCACACCCCAAGCAGAAACTTCATCAATTCTTTTGTAGGCAGTCAGATAACTTACTGACATATCGTTCACTAATCTTCCCAACCATGGAGAATAGGAAAGAGAAAATCCCATGTCATTTTTGATAAATGCTAACTTACCAGCATTCCAATGAGCTGAAAAGGCATCTGGTGAGGACGCAACTCCTGCATCACCCATGGCAGAATGTCTACTATCAGGTGCGAAATTTAGGAATGGAACAGCCGTGGTGATCACACGATTATTCGGGTCTTGTCCTGATATGATGGACGAACTCTGTCCAAAAGCAGTTGAAGACATCATGGTGACTACCAAAAAAATCCAAACCTTCGGAAATGATTGTTTACTTATTTTCATTTAATCAGTATTTTTCCAGACCTAGTGTCCGAACTGCCGTCGCGTTCAGATATCAGCTGTAAGTTGTAAATATAAGTCCCTTTTGCTGGAAATTTTGTTTCTGTTTGGAAAAATTTCCATTCCAAATCATCAATTACAAATTCTGCTCCAATATAACGCCTTTGCTCTGTTATTATTTCTTGCCCCATCAAAGAATAAACACGTAAGATTAGAATTAGGTTTTCTCCTGGACGATTTTGTACAATTTTAAATCTGCTATGAGTAATCGTTGGATTAGGATAATTCACTAAGTCAATGATTTTCAATACATTTGTATTTTTAATTTCTATTGTTGTTTGAATAATGGACTGATTCCCGACATTATCCCAAGCCTCAACTTTTACCGTGTTGGTACCGTCTCGCAGACCACGCAAAGCTGTTCTAACGGTGCCTTTTTGAAACTGATTATTTAATGCTTGGAACGATGCGTTCAATATTTCTTGTCGTTCGCCGTTAATATCGAGGACAATATTTTTTGCAGGATTGGTAAACAACACATTGATTCCACTTTCGTCTTCTAATTCTATGAGTAAAGGGATAAATGCTGTCTCAAAACTACGGAGAGTAGGGTCTTCTTCCAATCCAAATTTCAATAAGATTTGAGGTCCCTCAGTGTCAGAAGAATTTCTCATGCTGCCTTCCAGGGTAATGGCATCTGAACCAAATGCCTCCATGCCATTTTCTAAGGTTGCAAAGATTCTGATTTGTCCTTTTGCCAAAGATTCTTCCATATGCGTAGGAATGAAAACCTCCGAGCGGAATTTTCCATCAACAATCAATCCTTTTCCTTGGAAGAGGGCATTGGTGCGTTCTTGTAAGGTGATGGTCGGGTTCTCATCTCCAAGTGTAGTAAACTCTTTGGGTCTGTCCAATATTTGGAGATTAAATTCACCTTTTTGGTGAGTTAACTGTGCCCCTGTAAGTGGATCTTCTATGATTCCTTCGATGGCTATGAGTTGCCCTCCCGAAATTTTGGAAATTTCCGAATTCAGATTGATATCCACTATCCGTTCAGTACTAGTACGAAGATCGGGGAGAGCCAATGTTAAGGAAGGGTCACCTAAAAGTGAGAAATTCCTATTTAGAGAGCCATTTAAACTATTGTTTTTGGTAAGTTTGAATATGGTTCCTAAATCTCTCCATTCACCCTCATCTTGCTTAAATACTGCTTGAATAAAGGCACTATTCAATCGAAAGTTGATGGAAGAAAACACAGGCCTTCCCGTAGTAAGAAGCCCTAAAGCACCTTTTCCTTCTGCAAAGATCATTTCTTCTGCTGCAGAGCGGAGCAGAGGACTGTCATGCCTTCCAAATTCGCAGGTGGCTGTGATAATTAGAGGCAAATGTGGATGCCTTCTCCAGTCATTAAGTTGGGAGACAGTAAATATTTCTTCTGCTGTCAGGGTGTTTTCATTGCCGTGACCTATAAAATTCAGGAATAAGACTCCATTTTCTATGGATTTGCGGAAGGCTTCCTGAGCTTCGGGAGAACGTTGACGGTTGGACGCGTCTTCAATTTGCTCGAATCGGTCTAAGTATATTTTCTGAATTGAAAATTCGGGATGGTTTTGTTCCAAATACCGAATATGATTTTCGGAATCTGTGATGTGTATGTTGTTGTCTCCGTCATCCGCTACAAATGCTAGCTGGCTTTTCCAAGGCCCCAAAGCCTGATCTACGTTTTCATAGTTGATGATTTTATCTACTGCCTCTCGTGCTTCCCGGGCATTGATGGCTGGAATTCTCCCAACTCCAATTTGCATAGGAGCATCTCCTGCTGGAGACTCTTCCCAAAACCCAATTCCGAATGCAATCATCCCGAAATAGTCATCAGAACTGTAGGTCATCAAAGGATTCAAGCTATTTCTTGATGTGTATATAGGTACAAGATTGGGTCTTCCACGGAAAATCCCTTTATAATCATACGTGCCTTTACCTAAAAACAATACGTTTTTTAGGTTTCCACCATTTTGGTACTTGTCCGCAATAAAATTGCGAATGCCTGTAACATCTCTGTTTCCATAGGCATAGCCGTCAAAAACGTCCTGAATCAAAACAACAGCAGTCTGTATGCCCTTACTGATTTTATGGTTGGCAAGTCGATTAGCCTGATTTTGGAGCAGGGGGTGCGTAATGATTAAAAGAGATGCATTTTGATGAGCAGTCCTACTCGATAGATTTACGGGTTGAAAATTACGAATGAGTGGGATTTGATTTTCCTGATAACTTGCAATTTTATCCAGAGGCTTTACTTCTGCATCTTCAGAAATGCTGTGAACTTCAAAATTTGAGTTTATTTTCCAAAATAGTCTGTTTCCATCAGGAGTAAGTCTAGCTAAATTTCCACGGTGTAGGTAAACTGCATTGGAAAGATTGGCCACTGAAACCTGCGAGGATAGGATGGCAAAATCTAAAAAGCCGGCTCCATTGAAGTCAGAAGACTCGTAGCGTGTTCTCACTTGAAGTTCATTTCCGGAATAGGTAACCATTCGTTGATACAAGCCCTCGATTCCTTTGATACCATAGGTGGTATTGGGAATTGGTGGAATAGGGAACGTTTCAAAATTTTGTCCAGCTACGCTGATATGAAACCGGTTTTCAGCTACTGCTTGTCCAAGGTAGTGGATAAACAGTTCATGCGTATTCCCCATTTTACTGGAAAGGGGCATGCTAAAATTAAATGTTTGACCACCGAAAAAAGGTCGGGAATACCAATTTCTTCCAGAGTTAAGGATGTTATCTTCTTGCCATTTCCTAAATTGAATAAAGGCAAGCTGATTGATCACAGGAAGGCTAGCATTTGCTTGTGCGGCTGAACTGATGCGCTGAGGCTGCGTCGTCCTACCAACCCAATAAAAAAGAGTATCTGTGTAGGGATTGCTTTGGATATGGAGTGTGTTGGCAGAGGCTTCTACACGGTGCGGACCTTGTGCATAAAAGACAAGACGGTTTCCAATAACTTGACTAGGTAGTTGATGTGGTTCTTTAAAATCTTCCGTAAGTACTTGATTCAATGGTCCATGTTGACCAAAGATTCCAACTTCTGAAATATTATTGAAACCATGTTGCCGTAAATCATCCATTGAGATGGCGTACATCCCTTCTGCTGTAATAGGAAATTTCATATACAGTTCTTGTGCTAGGCTATTAACCCAACACATGAATAATAAAAAATAAACTGTTACACTACGGCGCATTCTTTTGTACTAATCCTTCCACTACAGACAACACAATATACGTAATAATTAGCAAGGGAATACCTGCCCAGCCAAGAGATAATATCAATGTGGCTCCAAGGATGATTAAAATAAATCGAAACTCATTGCCTTTCCATTGCTTAGTTTTGAATTTTAAGGCTATCAAGGGTAATTCAGCAACTAATAAAAAGGAGCAAATCAGAGCCAAGCATACAAGTACATAAGCATTTTCCAAAAAGGCTACTGAGTTTCCAAATTTATCCATCAGAAATGGAAGAGTTGATATAAACAAAGCATTCGCCGGTGTTGGAACCCCTATAAATCGATCGGATTGGCGTTCATCTATATTAAATTTGGCTAATCGAACTGCGGAAAAAACGCCAATGATGAATGCAATAAATGGCAATATGGTGTTTGACGTATTTTGCTCAATCAATTGAAATAGAATAAAGGCTGGCAAGACCCCAAATGTCACCAAATCTGCGAGAGAGTCAAGCTGTTTGCCAATCTCACTACTGACCTTTAATAACCTTGCGGCAAAGCCATCCAGAAAATCAAAAACAGCGGCAAGGAAGATACAATAGGCTGCAAATGTCAAGTCTCCCTGAAAGGCGAAGTAAATACCAACCATTCCGGAGAACAAGTTAAGGCTCGTGAGACTATTGGGTATGTGTTGTTTGAAAGTCAAAATCGTGCGTTTTTACCAACAAATGGGTTATGAATTTTTTCAATCCCTATTGTCGTGGCGGGACCGTGCCCTGGATAAACTTTTGTATCATCAGGCAAGGTAAATAATTCCTCTCGGATGGCAGCAAGAAGTGTTTGATGATCTCCTCCCGGAAGATCTGTTCTACCTATACTTCCTTGAAACAACGTATCACCTACTATACAAATACCCGAAGGAGCATGGTAAAATACTAGGTGCCCTGGCGCATGTCCGGGTACAAAACGAATTTCTAATGATTCAGTCCCTATCTTAAATCTTGTGTGAGAATCTAAGAGCTCATCTGCTTCCGTCTCTTGATACGCCTGAAATCCATAACTTGGGGCATAGGCAGATACGGATTTGAGTACAGGAATTTCTTTTGAGTGGATCCACAAAGGGACTTGGTAGGTATGCTTAATAAAAGCATTACCCAAAACATGGTCTATATGGCAATGCGTATTGATAAGTGCTACTACCTCTAATTGCTCTTGATGAATAAAAAAAGTCAATTGATCTCTCTCTTGTTTCTCATAACACCCCGGATCAAAGATGACAGCCTTTTTTGTCTCATCGTAGGCGATGTATGTATTTTCCTGAAAAGGGTTAAAGGTGAATGTTTTAAGATAAAGCATGGACGATAGTTAGTTAGAAATCTCAAAATAACAAAGAAAGCAGCTATTTTTGGGTATGGAAATCGACTTTTTACTCATTGGTCAAGGTTTAGCGGGTACCGCATTGTCTTATCGCCTTCTAAAAGCTGGCCGAAAAGTCTTGGTAATGGACTTGCCACATGAAAATCAAAGCAGTAGAATTGCAGCAGGGTTGTATAATCCAATTACAGGCAAAAAAATGGTAAAAACATGGAAGGGTGATGTCTTATTCCCAGAGATTGAGCCTTTCTATGAGCAGCTAGAGAAAGAACTAGAAATTAATTTTCTATATAAGAAGGCAATTTATAGGCCTTTTTTGTCGATTGAGGAACAGAATGAATGGATGGGCTACAGTGGGGAGGAAGGGTTTCAAGCATACTTTCAGGAGATTTTTCAACAAACACATTTCCCAGAAGTAGTCAATCCATATGGGGGGATTTTGCTTGCGCAATCGGGGTATTTGGATATACCTACCTATTTAGATACCTACCGAGATTATCTTATCCGATTGGATGCCTATCGGGAAGAGCGATATGATGAAGAATTCTTGATGTTTACAGAAACAGGCGTTCGATACAAGGAAATTAATGCTAAGGGGATCGTTTACTGCAATGGATTAGGGACGATGGGAAGTAAATATTTCTCCAACGCGCCTTTCGCACCTGTTAAAGGAGAAATACTAGATATCCAACAAGATTTTGTACCAGACGAAATAATCAATCGCGGAGTATTCAGAATACCTCTTTCTAATGGCAATCTCAGAGTAGGTTCTACCTACACTTGGCATGATTTGGATAGCGGTCCAACCGAACGGGCTAAAGAAGAGATTTTTGAAAAGTTAGATAAATTGATGGTTTCCAATGAAAAAGTACTTGTTGCACACCGGACAGGAATCAGGCCCGCTACAAAGGATCGAAAACCGTTTTTAGGAAAACATCCTGAGTTTTCAAGCGTTTATATCTTCAATGGATTCGGCGCCAAGGGTGTGTCTTTAACTCCATATTTTAGTAAAGTAATGACAGATTTGTTGTTAAATAATCAAAATCCAGAAAAAGAAGTCAACATTAGCAGATGGAAATAAACATAAGTGGATTTTTTAAGTATATTTAAAAGTCAATGTAATTGGTACATGAAATCAAGAATCTTACCTCTTTTCATACTTCTCTTTTCTCTAGCACCGAGCATTGTTTTTGCGCAATTTGATAGGGATCGATTTGGTAAAAACCGTGTTCAGCATAAAAATATTGAATGGTACTTCTATTCATCTAATAATTTCGAAGTGTATTATTTCGATGGCGGGATGAATAATGCAAGAATGGCCATTGATTTTTTAGAAAGTGAATTTGATCGATTGACCCAATTGATCGGATATGTTGCCTATACAAAACCTAAGGTATTTATCTATAACTCACCACAGGAGTTACTCCAAAGTAATCTTAATTTAAATAAAGATGAATACACAATTGACGGACAAACCTATTTTAGTCGGTTGATTGGAGAAGTGGCTTTTGAAGGAACTTGGGAGAAATTCAAGAAAGATTTACTTTACACCACTTCCAAAATCATTATTGAAGAGATGTTGTATGGATCCACTATTGTGGATGCTTTTCAATCCAATCTCATAAATAGTTTTCCAGATTGGTACATCGATGGGGCTGCGCGATACATAGGCTATGGATGGAGCAGGGAAATGGATGATTTTGTAAGACACTATTTCAAGGATAATAAAAATATCAAACTACATCGATTACAAGAGGCAGAAGCGTCTTGGGTTGGGCAGTCTGTTTGGAATTTTGTGGTAGAAAAATATGGGCGCCGGTACATTTCTAGTATCCTCAATTTGAGTAGAATTAACCGGAATGAAGAAAATTCCATTGCTAATACCATTGGCTTGAACTATAAGTCATTTTTAGAACAATGGAGAAGTTTTTATGTATCAACAAGCGAGCCAGTTTTTACATCTTTCAAAGGTATTAATGAGTCTAATCAAATTAATGAAACAAATCCTTCTAATCTAGGCGCAATCAATGATATCAAATTCAGTCCGGATGCGAAGCATTTAGCATACGTAATCAATAATGGAGGGAAATTTAAGGTTCAAGTAAGGGAAATGTCATCGGGCAGAGAGCGTACAATATTTTCTGGAGGATCTTCTACACCTGACCAACCTGCCAACCTAACATCTCCTGTGATAGCTTGGAGGGATACATTGAATTTAACTATTGCAACCTTTCGAAGAGGAACGACAACCCTCCGATCTCGCGCCATTGATGGTTCTGCTCAAGACAGGATTTTCTTACGGAATATTACTCAGATTTTAAACTTAGATTTCAACTCTACGGGTAGAAATATGGTATTGTCTGCAATTTCGAACGGCAGAACAGATGTATATACGTTGAATGTCCGTGGGGTTGGAAGAAGATTGACAAATGATGTGTTTGATAACATCTATCCTGTATTTTTAAATGATTCGACCATAATTTTTGCTTCAAATCGTGCAGATCTTCCAGATTCTGTTTTGACCCGTACACCAGATGTCAAACAGTTACCTGATTATTTCAATCTCTATAAAGTAGATTTGACGGACACAACAAATCAGCTCCAGAAGTTGACCAATCAAAATAATCTCAACATCAAACCACGGGTACTCAATAGCAATAATTTACTATTGTTAAGTGATCAAAGTGGAATTATGAACCTAAACCGATTGACTATTTCCAACGGTATTTTAAGTCAGGTTTCAGCATTTAATAAGAGTTTAGAAGCTTTCGACTATTCTTCAAGAATCAACAGAATAGCTTACTCGGTAAGAGATGGTAATCAAAGTAGGCTGATAGTGGAGTCTTTTTCCAATGCGGATCAATTCACCCCTAGTACACCAAGAGTTCAATTGCTTCAAGCCAAGAACTTATCTGAACGCATTGCAACAAGGCGTACAGAAATGGATGTAGAAGAAAGGGTAGCCACTGAGCCAAGGCCGACGTTTGATAGAAACACTCGACCGTCGACTGTTAAAGCAGATACCTCATTGAATATTCGATTGGAAGATATTATGAGTGGGCGAGTAGCCAGTCAAGGAGAGCGAGTGGAAGTAGTGAGTCCAAGAGATACAATTCCACCAATCCTTAGTGATAGTTTGCCAACGCCTCAAAATTTAATCGGCAGTATCAATGTAGACCGTTTGCGTTTTGAAAGAAGTGGCGCTATTGATACCGATAATTACATTTTTGACACCATTCCTGCTGCATCTGCACTTGTCGAAGCTACGCGGACTCAGGCATCAACGCGCAGTAATTTGCTAGAGAATTTTAGAAGACAAGGCTTACAAAAGCGCGTAGTAGGTCCTCGTAGAATAGAACAGCAATTCATCACAAGTAGCCTCAATACAGATTGGGTTATTGATCCATTGAGAGGATTTGGAGTCAAGCTTGCAGGAGAAATGACAGATATCCTAGACAATCATGTTTTCAGGGGTTCGATCATGACACCATTGGATTTTCGATCTGGTAGTGATGTAATGTTTGAATATGAGTATCTGAAACAACGGGTAGATGCACGCTTGAGATATGACCGAAGAGCTATACAAGTTAATCAAGGTGATCTTACTTTCCAACGCTATGTATTAAACAAAGCTGAATTGGGTTTCTCCTATCCTGTAAATGTTCATGCACGCTTTACCGCTGCTCCATTCATTGCGCAAACTCAATACTTTAATTTGAATCCAGACTCGATTATTCGTGGTCAATTCCCTGAAAGGAATCGGTTAGATGTTAACTATGTAGGAGGTACGGCTGAATTTGTTTTGGATAAAACCCAGCAAATAGGACTATATGCTCAACAAGGAATGAAAGGTAAAATAGGGTTGAGGCATTATCAAGGATTAAATTTGGGAGAGCGCTCTTTTTCAAATTTTTACTTGGACTTCAGAAACTATCAGAAAATACATAAGAATATAGTATTTGCCTCAAGGCTTTTTGCGGGTTCCTTCTTTGGACAAAATCCTCAAAATTATTTGGTAGGAGGGATGAACAATTGGTTATTTAACCAATTCCGTACACCACCAGCTAATCGTCCTGAACAATCTCCGGTGAGGAATCCAGAGGGTGTTGAAAACTCGAATATTTTGTTTGCAGAGTTTGTTGATCTTCGAGGTTTCCTATTTGATGAAATTAGAGGAAGAAATGTAGTCACGTTCACCAGTGAATTAAGACTGCCGCTTTTCTCATACTTGTCCAGAGGAAATATAACTTCCAATTTTGTTAAAAATTTCCAATTGGTAGCCTTCTATGATGTTGGGTCTGCTTGGAATGATGCGGCACCATGGGAAAGAAATAATGATCAAAACACAGAAATAATACGAACCCCTGGTTCTCCATTCGTAATCACATTGAATAATTTTGGGAGTGCATGGCTGCAAAGTTATGGTGCTGGATTACGCACGATTTTCTTGAATTATTATTGCAAGTTTGATGTAGCAAGACCTGTAAGGAATTTCGAAACAGAGGATTTAAGATTTTATGTTACCTTAGGGTATAATTTCTAAATCAACCTTTTTGTTATGATTAAATCCATGACTGGCTACGGCCAGGCTATCTATGAAAGTGATCAACTGATTATTACAGTTGAAGTAAAAACACTTAATTCTAAGTTTCTCGACCTTAGCATCCGCAGTCCAAGGCAATATTCTGATAAGGAGTTGGAAATTAGGAATCTTGTTGGTCAAGTATTGGATAGAGGTAAGGTTAATTTGACAATTGAACTTACGCAAAAATCAGCTGCTGAACTCCCCGTTTCCTTTAATCAAGAACTGTTTCAATCATATATTTTGAAATACAAAGAGTTAAGTGATCGTAGTGGGGTAGAAGTACACGACTTATTTAAACTGGCCCTACAGTCACCAAACGTTATGACGTCAGTCGTTGAAAAGTCATCCTCAGAGGAGGATTGGCCTATCGTAAAGGAAACCATTCAACAAGCACTGACTGACTGTGATAAGTTTAGAATGGATGAAGGTAATGCACTGCAAGAGAAATTCCTTTCCAATCTTGAAATCATTCGTTTGCAACTCAGTCAGGTAAAAGTATTAGATCCTATGAGAAAAGAACGTGTACGATCACGGATTCGGACTAATTTTGCAGATTGGTTGGAAGAGAATAGCTTTGATAAAAATAGATTCGAGCAGGAATTGATTTATTACTTTGAGAAAATTGATATCACAGAAGAGATAGTCCGCTTAGAGATGCATCTCAATTATTTTGAGAAGAATTTATTGGAGGCGCTCAATCAAGGTAAAAAATTAGGGTTTATTTCCCAAGAAATCGGGCGAGAGATAAATACAATTGGCTCCAAAGCCAACGATGCTGAAATGCAACAATCAGTAGTTATCATGAAAGATGAGCTTGAAAAAGTCAAGGAACAAGCCTTGAATATATTGTAAAAAAAAAGAGGGATTGAAAATCCCTCTTTTTTTTTATCCTAATTTGAATCTCACTGGGAGTCTCATTCGTACTCTTACAGGTCTTCCTCTTTGCTTGCCTGGGGACCACTTTGGTGCAGAAGAAACTACTCTGATAGCTTCTTCATCGCAGCCTCCGCCGATACCTCTTAGTAGCTCAACATCTTGGATAGATCCATCTGTATTTACTACAAAGACTACGTATACTGTTCCCTCGATACCCATTCTTCTTGCTTGAGTAGGGTACTTCAAGTTTTTAGATAAGTACTGATACCATGCCTCCATACCTCCTGGGAATTCGGGTGCATTTTCTACAACGTCGAAAATTTCGTCTGCTTTCTCTACGACTGGAGCATCTGCAATGACTACTTCTCGAATGACCATTTCTTCTTTAACATCAACGTCAAAGTTTACTTCAATCTTTTCTTCGATTTCAACTTCATCCGGAATTTCTTGGATTACCGGTTGCTCCACTGGTGGTGGTGGAGGTGGTGGTTGTTCTGTGATTGGGATATCTAACAATTCCTCTATTTCAACGTCCAACTGTCCCAAATCTTTTAAATTACGATCGTCATAAGACTTGTATTCAAAAGCAAATAGAACGAGTCCAACACTGACTAGAAGACCCAAGTTCAGGAACATTCCTGATTTCTTGGATAAATCCGCTTGTGGCGTCTTTTTAGCTTCCATGGTTGTACTTTATAAAGGTTAATAATTTCACGGTTACGAATAACAATTGTAGTTATTAATTTTGATTTATACAAGTGAAGGCTTCACCTTATATAAAATTATAAAACCAATAAACCCAATTGTTCCACCAATCAAATTGGCAACAATGTCTTCATACTCAAATGACCTATTGGGGACATATGCTTGAACGTACTCAACAAATATAGGAAAAATAATTGTAAATACTAACAAATTAGTCAATAATTTTCTCCTAATTATTTTTTTTCTTTCATCCAGTGTTCCAATTTGAACCCAGAGAAAGGTAAGAACCCCAAATAAACCGATATGTGCGATTTTGTCTAAATGGGGAATGGATGGCCCTTTGGGAAGAGTATTACCTGGTGTCAGAAGCAATAGGATGACTAGCAAGAGCCAACCTATTGCAAAGTATAATTTAATTCGTTCTTTATCAGGCACCAATCAGCTCACTATATTCCTCTGCGCTCAGAAGATCAGATGGAAGGTCGCCTGTGATTTTCACTTTGATCATCCAGCCACTCTCGTAAGGAGATTCGTTTACTAATTCTGGAGAAGACTCTAACTCCTCATTGACTTCAATGATTTCGCCTTCTAAAGGCATGAAAAGGTCAGAAACAGTTTTTACAGCTTCTACAGTCCCAAAAATACTGCCTGTCGGCAAAAGATCTCCAACAGTTTCCACTTCTACATATACAATGTCTCCTAATTCTCTTTGAGCAAATTCTGTGATGCCAATAGTAGCAATATCGCCTTCGATTCGTACCCACTCATGGTCTTTGGTGTACTTTAATTCTTGAGGAAAATTCATGTTCATTTTTTTAAGGTCTCCAAAAATACAAGGATAAAATAAATCTAAAAACCTATTGAGATAAATTAAATCGTAATTGTCCACCAAAGGCCGTAGAACTTCTACGGAAGGCAGTGGTAACCCTTGGGTCATTGACAATTCTGTCGAAGTAAATCTGAATATTCAGATTTTGGTTTATGATATAACTCACAGTCGGTTTGATTTGTAAGTTGAGATTTCCGTTTGTAACAGTAGACCCCTCCTCTAATGTTCGCTGGATTTGTCGGGTATCCACTATACGGGTGTTTATCCGAACCTGAAGATCATTTTTTAATACTTCCTGTCTTCCTTGGATTTTGAAAGGAATTTTTACGCCTGCTTTGGTATAGCCTAAATCAAATCCAAAATCTCTGCTGCTTTGTTCGGTGATTTGAGCGTTGGAGAAATTGAGTCCGAGGTTTCGTTCAGTATTGTATTCCATGGTGATGTTTAATCTGCTTTTGGTCAACAAGTCTACTTGTATTAACGGGGAGAATCCTTCTGTCAAAATTACTTGATTGAGGATAAACACGGGGATAAACTCACCAAACTCATTGGTTAAGGTGGCACCTGGAATTTGCCTTACGCGGTTAAATAACTCCAACCCATCTTGATAGAGTAGGGAGTTGCTGAAATTACTCACTTCGTAACTCGACCTGTAAGCATGTAATAGATTGATACTTGAAAAATACTCCCTAAGGGCAGGAATATTGGATAGACCTTTATAATCTATCCGCCAGTTTGGAATAGGTATTTGGGGAAAAGGATTCAATTCAATGGTGTTAGGATCTCTTCCTGAGTATGCTGAAAGAAAAGCCAATGTCATAACATCTTGGCCGTTGGCAGAAAATTCACCCCCTGGGTTGGCAGTATTCAATCGATCTTGAATGATGAAACGGTTACTGGCAAACCTATCAAAAATTGGGGAGTTATTGTTACGGTCATCTCGTGCAAAGGTTGTCCGGATCATAGAATATGTAATACTGTAACCCGCCAATCGATTGGGGCTTAAAGAATTGAATTGTCCTGGAACAGCTTCCGATGCCCGAAATATCTCCGAGTATTCTCCCGTTTCTCTCTTTTTTGCCTCTAACGTTATTCTAAAATCTCTAAAGGGTTCTGCCAATACATTGACATTAATGTTCCTAGTCATATTTTGGCGGAACTGCTGAGTGAGTTCTGGACTTGGAGCCATGATCCCACGATCAGCAAAATCATTCCGAACTCCAGGGTTTTGTGCACCGAAGATAAAACCCAATCCAGGATTAAGGAAACTTCGATCAAGTCCCATCAAACCTGTGTTCTCCATAAACCCAGGAAGGAAGGTGCCTTCTACCAAGGAGTACCTGAAATTGACATCCTTCACCATCGTAACAAATTTAATGAGCCTTCTCGTGAATGGAGTTCCAATCGTATCCTCTGCATTGACTGTTTGGCGGCCTGGGATACTAGGTCTTCGGGGTGCATTCAGTGCCCGATATTTCGCATTTTTATTATATAACTTTACAAAATCCAGTTTCCCATCCAATGTTTGCTCACGTGTATTTTGGATTACGTTTCCGAGAGTATCTCGTTGACCAATGGCACCTGTTAGCCAAGCATAATTTGCAGCATAGCGATAATTTGCATTAATCCAGTTGGTAGCTTCTATCTTATCGAAAGGCACCTTGTAGTTAGCATTAAGGTTATGACTATAATTGGTTGGACGGCCAAAGTTTCTCAGATTGACTAAAATGGAGTCCCGCGCAATGTCTCTGCCTACATCTCCTTCGGGTTCATCAATCACAGCTAATACTCTGCTCGAAAAGTCTACTCTAAGGTTTTTGGTTAAATCCCAATTGACATTGTATGTTCTATTGAGAAAAAAACTCTTCTGAAAGAATGGATCAACCCCTTCGGTTCCTAGCTGGTCATTTCGGAATTGGGTTCGCATAAATCGCCTATCAAAATCTGCTCTTACTGCTACAGAGCTCGGTACGAAATTGACATTAAAATCTCGAACTAGTTTAAATTTATCTCCTCCAGTCCACGTGGCATTCTTAAATGGTTCCAAAACCAATGGTTTAGGCTGATATACATAAGCTACATTCCCAACATACGTTTCAAAAACATAGCTTTCGGTATTTATATTGGTTTGTCGTATAGAACCATAGGCGTAAGACACCGAAAAATTACTAATATCCCAAGGTTTGGGAGCTCCGCTTGCTTCTGGATTTCGATTTTTACGGATATTGGAAAAACCGATATTTCTTCTCCTAACTTGATCCAATACTAGCTCACGATAAGCTGCTCGCTCAGCATCCGTATCAAACTTAGTCAAGGCCAAATCTAATGGTACATCTGGATTGAGTGGGTCAAATTCTGGACGCATGATGGAGTTTTCCAAACTTACGTACATTGGGATTGTCATGTTAAGACCTTCTGGTAAAAGCTTTTCTACACTGACATTGGCAGAAACGTCGTATTGAGTCATGTCTGCTAGACTTCTTTGTGAAAGTCTAGTTTCCAAACCTCCAAAACCCACTGTGCTGTGCCTAATGGAGGTAGAAATCGTCGCTACATCTGCAATTTGTGCATTTAGTATAGCATTTGCAGCCCAACCGCTGGATTGAATAAAACCGGTTGCACGTAACTCGTTAGCCCAAATGCAAACGGACCTCGATGCGGTACCAGTTTCACCTGGATTTCGGATCCCAATCATAGAGGCCTGAATCAAACTGAGCTCAGGTCTACCTACAACAGTAACTTTATATTGTCTGATATCTTGGGTAAAAGCAAGATTTAAAGGTACTCGTTGAGCATCTCTGGCTACCTTAACACCTACGATTTCCGAGATTGCTATATCGATTTCGTTTTCCAATGGCCAGATTTCCCGTGGATTTCTAGTGCCGGGAGGTGTAATTAAAAGAGGGACCTCTATTTCATAATAATTGTCAGTATAATCCGTCCCCAGCCTTAAAAAAGCTGTTAATTCCCCGTCTTGTGCATCTTGAGAACCAGCATGGAAAAACATCCTAAGGCGCTCATATTGTACCAAATTCAAGGAGTTGGTGTTCTTGAAAACAGCTCTAGCATCCCTTGCTTGAAGATTGTCTACACACAGTCTTAGGGACTGCTCATTAAGCTGTCGTTCTACTGCTGCTAAGTTATCACGATCTCTCACAATTCCTGGAGGAAGTACATAGGGACTTTGGTTAGGTCCACCTTGGCTATTTTCTTCAATATTGACTACACCCACAACTAGGTTTGAATTGTCAGGCTCTGGTATTTCGAAAAACCCTCTTTCAAACAAAGATTCTTGGAATACACGCCACTGACTGGCTACCAACCTAAAGTTTGCCATACGCAAAACCACTGGCTGCTCAAAATCTGTCAAGTAGGTCCGCATAAAGCGAATTGATTTGAACCCGTTGATATCTCCTTGTACTCTATCAGGTGTTCTAATAGGTATTCGGAACAAATACCAATCGACTTGTTGCCCGTTGATTGGTGCAGTAGTAACCTTATCTACGACGTAGTTTCTTCCTACCTCCAGCTGTCCTGGTCTCAAATCGATTTCATATTCGTAGTAAGCTTCTAACTCATTAATGGTATTGTCATTGTTGAGATCTTCGTTATTTGGTAAGTTTGAACCGGCAGGAGTGAATCCAAGATTGACATTTCCTCCAATAGGCGTATTGCCTTCCATACCGTTGAAAAGTTTATGCCTTTCCAAAATTTTAGCATCTTCTCTGTCGAATGCCTCATCTAAGTAATACCTGAAATCATCCGCAGAAGGATCTTGAATGATTTGTTGCAAGGCCTGCTGGCTAACATTGAGGCGGTTGATAAAGCGATCCCTAAAAAACGCAGCTTCATCTTCATTGCGTAAACCATCCAAGCCTACGTCTTGATTGGCTCGTGCTTCTGGGGAATTGTCAAATGCTGGAAGCAAGAATTGATTTCTGGTAATACGCCCCCATTCAGTTGTATTAGCATCTAATGGATTACCGTCAGCCGGGAGACCATTTTCAAATCCGTGTCTTCCGTCACGAATAATATCCTCAGAAATTTCCCCCAAATTGAATCTTAAAACTCCTCCAGTGGTGTTGTTTTGATTGAAAATTCCATCCAAAACGCGTCCATTTTGTCCTTCAATAAAAGGATCTAATAACCAAAATTCAATATACTCTATGTTGGTACGATCAAAGTCAACTTCTGTAGTGATTGCTCTTGTAACTCCCCCGTAATTTTGTCTAGGATTTGGAAGCAAGCCATTTGTAGTCAACCCTGGATTATAATTGTACATTCCTCGCTCATGAGGAAAATAAGCAAGTTCAAATAAAGGTTCTGGTACAATGATTTGATCTCGATCCCGCTGCTGGAAAATTTCTTGTGGGATTACCCTTCTCACATAGTGATTTTGGCGGTCTTCTCGTGAAAGGTTTCCAGGAACTCCAGGACCCCCTTCTCTGTAAAAAATATTATCAATATTGTACCAAGCCACTTTTGCTCGCCGATAAGCATTTCCGAGTCGGTCTTCAGTTTGGTTACTGAGGTCAAAGGCGTCATTGTCTGTTTTTGGTGTGGCTGCAAGATTCCATGTTTGAGCGGCTGCACTTCCTAAGCCAAACGGGGTAATTGCTGTCTCAAAATCGTCTATGTAAATTGCTGGCTCACCTTGTACGCGAACAGAGGTTCCCGGTAAGAGTTGGGCAAATTCACCGCTAAACTGAACGATGGATTTCTCTTTGGTATTTGTAAATGGTAAAGCATCAGCCAATTTTGTCAAAAAGCGCGATTCATCATTGTAATTAGCATCCAAGCCCCACATGCTGTTTCGGAGTGTTTCCGAACCAACGGCAATTCTTGTGATATTGGGACGTTCGTTAAGGTATAAGAAAGTACCTCCAATATTTAACTTGGAATTAACCATGTAATCCAATCGAGTCCCAAGCATACTTCTGGTTTGGAAAGACACTAAGTCAGCCTTTTCAAAACCAATGGTAATTCGTTTTCCAGATTGGAGAATAGCTTCATTGATGATATTTACGCGGCCTATATTGTAATCAACCGTGTAGTCAACACCTTCTGTCAGGGGGATATTTCCTGCCGAAACTATAACAGAACCAGGTGAAATATTTAAACCTGGCAATAAAATTTCAGAAGCAGAGCCGGCTGTTAAACGTCCCTTGATGAAATATTTATCCAATCGTGTGACAAGTTCTGCATCAGCTAAGGTAGTACGATAAAGGGTGTCAAAGACATATTTTTCAGCTAAGTTGGCCTCATTTGGCAAAAACAAATCATTGAGAGTTCTCCCCAACGGTTCAAGCACAGGAAACGCAATCAAACCTCTATCAGGAAAGATGGTAATGCCAGGAATGAAGTCGAAATTACCATCAGGAGCAGGGTCATTCTGAGGATTCAATCGATCTAGCCCCATCAATCGAATCAGTGGCCTGTTTCGTACATTTTCACCTTCTAGTAGCGTAGGATTATCTAGACCCGTCCGGTCATCTCGATAAATTATTTGAAGCTGAAATCCGTCTTGCTGAATTTGGTTGGCATTCAGGTTATAGATATTTTTCATCATCAAATCCCAGGTAGGGATTCGGATATTGATCCGAGAGGGGCGAAGCATTTTTAAGTAAATCACCTCATTGGCCGGTCTACTCTGATAATCCTCGGATAGTTCACCTACTTTAAATACTTGCCCATTGAATGTATACTCAAAGGATACTCCAAGTACTTCGTCATTCTGGAGTCTTCTATTTAAACTGATATACCCCAATTCCCGATTAAAAATAAACTCTGAAGGTGCGAGCATTCGAGCACCATTCACTTGTTCATAATCAATTCCTCTGATGATATTTAAGTTGCTTTCAATAGCTCCTGAACCAGTGTCGAAAGGTCTAAAAGCTGGGTTATTGGCTAGATTTCTGAAAAGTAAATTTGCATCATTCCCCGCAGGCGCCGAAGGATTTCCCTGTCCGATATTGGGGTTGTCAGGTTTGAAAATTCTTCTCCCTTCCCCCAAATCCATAAAAGCCATGAAATTCCTTAGAGTTTCTGTATTGTTGGCCCGGTTCATAATGTAAACTTCCACTCGAGTGATATTTACCCCTGAAAGTACTTGAGGTAAGCCTCTCAACCAGCGTTCGTAGTTATCTCTAAAGAAGTGACCAAGGAAAAAGTGCCTGTTTTCATCGTATTGAGAACCTTGAATTTCAAACATTCTACCCTGTGTTCCACCCTCTAGGACTAGTTCATCCCTTCTGCCACGCTGAGTGGAGGCAACCGCCGTGACAAATAAGTTTCCAAATTGCATTTGCGTTTTGACGCCAAATAGATTTTGGGCACCTTGAATCAAGCTGTTTTGTACAGGCATGCTTACATTACCTATTTCAACAGATTTCAAAATATCCTCTTTAAAACCTACATATTCCAATTTGAGTTGATTTTGAAAATCAAAGGAATTGTTGGAATCGAAATTGGCACCTAAGCGGATTTTTTCTCCAATGTTGCCGGTTACGGCCATTTGGATTTGTTGATTGAAATTGAAATTTCCGTTTTGTTGCTGTCGAATAGGAATTGCTGGGTTGTCAATTCTTCTAAAAATACCGCCTAGATCTAAGTTTACAAATCCATTGGGTACGATATTGATCTCATCTCCTCCAAAAAGCCTGTCAAATTCCGGTGTCATTACCATGGGAGGAATCAAATCCCAGCCACCTACCGGGCTATTGCCATCCCTTCCTCTTGATCGGCTTCTCCAATAATCTTGTCTTACTTTGTATTCTTGTATTCTTGAAAACTCATCAAAATCATAGCGTACTCCCTGATTGACTGCGCCACTGTCTAATTCATCTTTGATAGTATAACGAATTGTAGAATCCATATCCACTTGCACCCGTTGATTGAAAGATGGATTCGGGTAAAAAGGTGAAAAATTGGGATTGTAAGGATTGGTATTTGGATACAATGGATTGGTGCGGTAGGTAGGCCAAAGTAAGTATGAAGGTATTCTAGTCCTTTGTTCTAAAGAGTCTAAGCGAGCCTTTTCCAAGGAATCTATTTTAACTTTGGCTAAAGAATCTTGCTGTGCTCGTTCGAGTATTCTGAGCCGAATCCTTTCTAGAGAGTCTACTTGATTGATTCTCAGACTATCAGAATTGATTTGTTGGGCTTGTCCTCCGTTCCAACTAAACAAAAATATACACACCAACAAGACGAACCATTTTGTTGGGAGCTTTGGTGGACTGTCTTTCAAAAAAACATCGAGGTAATGCAAAAGACTTGTAAGTTAAAGTATGTTAAGTTGTCTTTAAAGATGCCTTAATTAATTCTTCCAAGGAAATATTTGGGCCTGTTTTTTTGAGAACGGAAGCAATATTTTTTTCGGCAGCAACTTTTGGAAATCCAAGAGTAACCAAGGCTTGTAACGCTTCTTCCCTCAAATTCGTATGCGAGACATCAAAACCTTTTCCAAGATTCGTAGGGTCTAAACTTGACTCTTTTCCAACTTTGTCTTTTAATTCTAAGATGATGCGTTGCGCTGTTTTAGCACCGACACCTTTTACGCTTTGGATGATTCGCACATCTCCTTGAATGATAGCAACTTCAAGTTCCTCGGAATCCAAGGATGATAAAATCATTAGCGCTGTATTGGGGCCGACACCAGATATGGATAGTAAATGTAAAAAAAGTTTCTTTTCGGTCTCTTCCTTAAACCCATACAGCGTATGTGCATCTTCTTTGATATGTAAAAAAGTGAGGAGCATGATATGCTCCTCATCTTTTATTTTTGAATAGGTCTGCAAGGAGATTTTTACTTGATAACCGACACCATTGATATCGATGATTACAAATGTTGGATCCTTGTAGGTTAATTTTCCTTTCAGATAGGCGATCATAATTGTTCTTTGCTTTGTGCATCTACAACTGCGATAGCCACCATGTTAACAATTTCACGGATAGAGCTACCGAGCTGTAATATATGAACAGGTTTGTTCATTCCCAAGAGTACTGGACCAATTGCCTCTGCATTTCCTAATTCAGAAAGTAGCTTGTATGCAATGTTTCCAGAACTTAAATCAGGAAAAATCAACGTATTAGCTTTTTGACCGATCAAAGAAGAGAAAGGATAGTTTTCCCGTTGAATTTCTTCATTGAGGGCAACGTTTGCTTGCATTTCTCCCTCAATGATGAGGTTTGGATATTTTTCCTTGGCCTTTATAGTAGCTTCTGCCGTTTTGCTGGCAATTTCACCTTTGGCAGACCCAAAGTTTGAATAAGATAAAACAGCAACTCTTGGCTCTATGTCAAAGAATCGTACTCCTTTGGCGGTCAATCCAATAATCTCTACCAATTGATCCGCAGTGGGGTTTACATTAACAGTCGTATCGGAGAAGAAGAAAGGACCTTTGGAGGTGTTCATAATGTACATCCCCGCGACACGGTCTGTTCCTTTTTTCACGCCAATTACATGGAGTGCAGGGAGAATAGTTTTTGGGTAATCTTTGGTCAACCCTGAAATCAACGCATCTGCTTCTCCTAATTCCACCATCATTGCTCCAAAATAGTTCCGATCCCTCATCAGGCGTAAACACTCACGAGGAGTTAAGCCTTTTCTTTGACGCTTTTGATGCAGAATTTCAGCATATTGTTGAAGCTTTTCCTCTTCTTTGAATGGATCAATGATGGTTACGCCTGTCAGATCTAATCCATTTTCTTCGATGATCTTATCGATTTTCTCCATATTTCCCAATAGGATAGGAGTTGCCACTTTTTCTGTCCAAAGTAATTGAGCGGCTTTGAGTATTTTAACATTATCGGCTTCTGCAAATACGACGCGTTTCGGATCCTTTTTGGCCCGGGTAATCACACGGAGCATCAATCGTTGATCAATACCGATCCGCTCTTGCAATTCCAATTCATAAGCCTCCCAATCTTCTATATGATATTTGGCAACCCCAGATTCCATGGCTGCTTTTGCGACAGCAGGGGCAATCGTAGTTATCAAACGCGGATCGAATGGCTTTGGAATTAAGTAAAACCTTCCAAAAGCTAGTTTCTGATCACCATAAGCTTTGTTTACGATCTCAGGAACAGGTTCTTTTGCCAAAGCAGCAATGGCCTTAGCGGCAGCTAACTTCATTTCTTCATTGATACTTGTGGCTCTCACATCCAAAGCTCCTCTAAAGATATAAGGGAATCCCAATACATTATTTACCTGATTAGGATGATCTGATCGACCTGTAGCCATCACGATATCATCACGTGTAGCCATCGCTAAATCATATGCTATTTCCGGATTAGGATTTGCTAAAGCAAATACAATCGGATTTTCTGCCATTTGCTGGATTTGTTCTGGCTCCATGATATTACCTGCAGATAGTCCAAGAAATACATCTGCACCTATCAGTGCCTCAGAAAGGGTATGGACATCACGGGTGGTAGCAAATTCTTTCTTGATATCATCCAAGACTTCGCGATCAGCACGGATAGCACCATCACGGTCGCACATCACGATGTTTTCTTGCTTTACCCCTAAACTCATATAGAATCTGGTACAAGAAACAGCTGATGCACCAGCACCATTGACTACTAGCTTGATATCTTCGATTTTTTTGTTGACGACTTCAAGAGCATTTAGCAAGGCCGCTCCCGATATAATGGCAGTTCCGTGCTGATCATCATGCATCAACGGGATTTTCATTTCCTGTTTCAATGTTGTTTCAATTTCGAAACATTCAGGAGCTTTAATATCCTCTAAATTGACACCTCCAAAGGTGGGTTCCAAGGATTTGATGATCTGAATTAATTTTTTTGGATCCTTTTCATCAATTTCAATGTCGAATACATCTATACCGGCAAACTTTTTAAACAAAACACCTTTCCCTTCCATGACTGGCTTCGAAGCTTCAGGCCCTATATCACCTAAACCTAATACAGCTGTTCCATTAGAGATAACAGCTACTAAGTTTCCTTTAGCGGTATATTTATAAACGTTTTCCTTATTTTCTTTGATTTCTAAGCAAGGTTCCGCGACACCAGGGGAATAAGCTAAAGCTAAATCCAATTGGCTGGAAAGTGGTTTGGTTGGGACCACTTCAATTTTTCCGGGTTTTCCTTGTGTGTGGTAATTTAGAGCGTCCTCTTTACGGATTTTTATTGCCATATAGGTTTATTGTTTGATAGTTTCTATTCTTGATTCATCTGACTCGTGATTTCTGTTGCGAGTAATATGGTTTCTATTTCACGGATAGCTTCTCTATGCGCTTCATTTGGATAATACACAAAGCCTTCCATGTAGTACATTTTTCCTTTTTCATTGTCGACCAACAAATAACCTAGGAAAGATCCTCCCATGCTTAGATTGTTGGTCTTCCAACCTCCTCTAATTTCGACCGCAAAATTATCATTTATTTTGAAGTTATTAAATGCAGGACTAGGGTCTACCCGCTCAGTGACAATGTATGAGTTGCGATTGCTTGGATCTCCAAAGATGTGCTGTTTGGTAATACTTTCTCTGAGCGCTAGTACATTTTCAGGAAACACTTGATCCTCAGAGGTATAATCGGTACTGTAAAAAAACATACTGATATCGGGTTTATCCGAACGGGGAGTAGGTTGCCTTAGCCATAAAAAATTATTTTCTGCTTTGGCTATTTGATACGAGGCTGGAACATTCACTTCCAAGCCTAAGTCTCTACCAGCTACCTTGGCGGCGGAGTTTTTGCGTGCCAATAAAAGCTTTTCTAAGCGCCCTCGTTCTCTGACTTGAAATAGATTTTGAAGTCTTGACTTGTTTTCACGGATGTTTTTGATCAAACTTTCCTCGTCTCTTCCAAAAAGGTAAACTACTTCTTGTCCTTGTGCAAATTCATCCTTGCTTCTGAGCATGTATAAGGTTGGATCAGCAGCTGCTTTTTCCTTCGCTTCCTTTGAAAAGGTAGCATTGATACTTTGGCTTGCCGAACTTCTATCATCAAAAGTGGTAACGTATATGATATTAGTTGCCATTCGAAGGATACGGGTCATCCCACGCGGATCTACTTTTCGAATATCGAAAATATATTCGTCTCGGATGAGCCCTTTTTGATCTTCCATGAAGACTTCACGCAATGCCTGACCTACAGGTCCTTGCCATTTAGCAGAATCAATAGCCAAAATGATCTCCCCAATTGCCCCTCTAGCTTTTGGCTTGGTTGAGGAAGATCCTTCTTCATCATTGGAATCACAGGCACTAAACATACCTATCAATAGCAGTAGGCATAAAACACTAGTTAAATTAAGAATTTTTTTCATGAGAGTATTTTTTTTATTGAACAGAGGCGACCTTGTATTCTAGATAAGCTCTTATTGCTTCGGATTTTTATGACCGACAACTTTTGATGAGTTTGATTTGCAACACATGAGTTTATCCGCTCTAAGGTAAATAATCGGAGGGTGAATAAAAAGTATTTTACTATTAAATTAGTTTATCCGATGATTAATTTTTGCCCTGGCTTAATGTTCGTGTTTTGTAAATTGTTTAATTGTTTGATTTGCTCCACACTTAGTCCACTGGATTTTTTGGAAATAGTCCACAAGGAATCACCTGGTTGTACGGTGTAAACTTTTGGATTTCCGCTGGGTGAGTTATCGGCAAGCGTGGGAGAGGATGACTGATTGGTATAAATATAAAGTGTTTGTCCCACACGGATAGTGTTGGAATTCAAGTTATTCCAGTTTTTTATATTTTGGACGCTAGTTCCATGATTGGAAGCGATTTTACCCAAAACATCACCTGATCGTACTTTATAGGCTATTCTTTCCTTACCTGCAGTAGCCGAATTGTTGGTGATAGTATTTGCACCAGTAGAAGAACTAGTCCGCAATGCAACAGCCCGTTCAGGTTGTAACTCGATCGCTTCCTTGAAGAGCGATTTGTTTTCAGCAATGTAGGTAGATTTTGTTTTTGGGACTCTCACAGCCATATGTTGATTCGAACTTGGAATCAATTTGTTTTGAATGGATGGATTTAAGTATTCTAAATCACTCAAACAGATGTCGGCTAATTGAGCTAACTGCTCCAAATCGATTTCTTGATTAAATTTGATTCGATCGTAGGCAATCGGAAAGGTGGGGTTCTCTAAAATGATGTTGTGTTCGTCTGCATAACGGAAGATATACATCATTGCTTGAAATTGAGGGACATAACCTCGCGTCTCCTTAGGTAACCAATTGTAAATTTCCCAAAATGTCCGTTTACCACCAGATCTGCTGATTGCTTTCCGTACATTACCAGGACCACAATTATAAGCCGCTAGTGCTAATTCCCAGTCTCCAAACATGCGGTAGAGAGACTTTAGATATTTAGCAGCTGCTTCTGTTGACATATCAGGATCCATCCTGTCGTCTATGTCTCTGTTAACATGTAAATTATACATTCTGCCTGTAGCCGGCATAAATTGCCAAAGCCCCATAGCACCTACTCTAGACTTTGCTTTCGGATTGAGACCAGACTCAATAATTGCTAAGTATTTGATGTCATCCGGCATATCGTGTTCTTCCAGTGTTTTCTCAAAAAGTGGGAAGTAGGTATACTTTCGTTGCATAACCATACGGGTATAATCCCTGTTGCGCACCACAAAGTAATTGATAAATGAAAAAATACGTTCATTGAGCTCAAAAGACATACTTGTCTCCATTTTCCGAACGCGTTTTTCTACCTGCTCGTAGGTAAAATCAGGAATATAATCATAATTATAAACTGCTTGAAGGAGTTGTTCTTGTATGGCAGTTTCATTTATCCCATAAAGTTCTTGTGCATGAAGCGAATCCTTACCAGAAATGACAACAATCATCCATGTCAAAACGAAGAAGAATAAGCTGGTTTTCATGCACATTGATTTTAAGGTTTATTGATATCCATCAAATAGTCTGCGAAAGCATACAATTCAGCCTCTTTGAAGGAGTTTGCAATGATTTGAATTCCTACAGGAAGGCCTTTTTCATCTATGCCATTAGGAATTGATATAGCGGGTACGCCTGAAACGGACGCTTGAACGGTAAATAAGTCTTCCAGATACATGGCTACCGGATCATTGCTATGTTCTCCAAACTTAAACGCTGTGGAAGGCGTTGTTGGCATAATGATGTAGTCAAATTTATTCAATAAGTTTTCAGTAAACTCTTTGATTAGTCTACGTACTTTTTGAGCTTTGGTGAAATAGGCGTCGTAATAGCTGGCACTCAGCACGAATGTACCCAACATAATTCTTCGCTTCACCTCTTCTCCAAAACCTTCAGAACGAGTTTTTTTGTACATATTCTCCAAACTGTTTACACCGCTGGTTCTATACCCGTATTTTACGCCATCAAAACGCGATAGGTTAGAGCTTGCTTCTGCAGTTGTAAGAATATAGTAAGTTGGTAATACGTATTTCAATAGAGGGAACTCCACTTCTTCCACTTCATGCCCTTCATTTTTAAGTTTTTCCAACAATGCAAGAGTGTTTTTTTTAATCTCCGACTGCAAAGCGGGCGATTCAATGGTTTCTCTTAGGTAGGCTATTTTTACTCGCTTATCAAAGTGAAGTAATTCACTGTAGGGAGGTACTGGTTTTTTGGAAGAGGTACTGTCGAAATTATCATGGCCTGCCATAATTTCCATTACCAAGGCATTGTCACGGACGTTTCTAGAAAAAATGCCGATAGTGTCGAAAGAAGAGGCATAGGCTATTAAACCCCAACGGGAAACGCGAGAATACGTAGGTTTTATTCCAACTAATCCGGTGAAAGCTGCAGGCTGACGGACAGAACCTCCCGTATCTGTTCCGAGGGAAACGGTACAAAGATTAGCTTGAACGGCTACGGCAGAACCACCCGAAGAACCACCAGGTACACGGGTTTCATCGGCTGCATTCAGGGTTTTACCATGGCAAGAATTCTCGTTGGAGCTACCCATGCCAAACTCATCGCAATTCAGACGGCCAATGATGACAGCGTCTTCATCTATCAACCGTTGTACAGCAGTAGCAGTAAACTGAGATACAAAGCCTTTTAAGATGTTACTAGACGCATTGACTTCGTGGTCTTTATAGACCAAGACGTCTTTGATGCCTATTACCATACCTGCCAATCGGCCTGCTTTTCCCTCAGAGATTTTTTGATCAACCAAAGCTGCTTGCTCCATGGCTGATTCCGTATAAACTTCAACGAAGGCGTTGAGATGCGCCTTCGTCTGAATATTTTGGAGATAATAATTTACAATCGTGGTCACAGAGGTTTCCCCATTCTCCAGCGATTTTTGTATATCGTCAAAAGAAAGAAATTTTTCCAAAATCAAAATAATTGCTAAGCGTTAGTCTTTTTTCTTTTTATCGTTGAGTCCTTCCTCCAAATCATTTTGAATGTCTTTGGTGGCATCTTTGAACTCACGGATTCCTTTACCCAATCCTCTTGCCAATTCAGGGATTCTTTTTGCTCCGAACAAAAGAAGAATCACGAATAGGATGAGAATCATAGAACCTGGGCTCATTCCTCCGATAAATCCTAATGTAGTCATAATAGATCTGTTTTAGATGAATATTCCTTGCAAAGATACAGAACTGCGTAGCTAACACAAAAGAAAGCGACGCACAACTGTTCGTTTTTTTGTAAATATAAGGATATTTTATTTTAGCGTCCTGCCAGCCAACCAGACGGGTCCATAGGAGAAAGTCCTTTCCATGTTTCGAAATGCATTTCAGACACTCCGTCTTTGTTGGTATACACTTGCCCAATCACTTGCTTGGCCTTGACCTTATCACCTGTTTTTACAGAAATAACCTTGAGTTTACTGTATAAAGTGTAATATTCCCCATGTTTGATCAAAATGGTGCCTCCGTAGCCCGGAACTGTGGCAACTTTCACAACCTCTCCGTCAAAGACAGCGCGCACACCAGCATTAGGAGTGGTTTGGATGTCAATACCATCATTTGGTTCTACCACACCTTTCAAAGTTGGGTGGGGCTGATTCCCAAATCGCTTCGACACAAAACCTGATTCTACAGGCCAAGGTAATTTGCCTCGGTTACCTGCAAAAGAACTTGAAAGAGCTGCTGCTTCCGGAGTCAAAGGAATTGAGCTACCCGATGCTTTGGAAGCAGTGGAATTCGCTTTTTTTGCTTCGGCTTCCGCTCGTCTGATTTCCTCTTCAATGATGGATCGAATCAATCGATTCAGGTTTTCCTGCTGCTTACGAGCAGCTTCAATTTGTCTCCGAAGTTCTTGTTCTTGTTTATTCAAGGAATTAACAATGCCTTGCTGTTCTTGTTTGGCCTTGTCCAATTCCCGTTTTTGTTGCTGTTCTTTTTGGAGAACTTGCTGCTTTTCTTCTTTTTTCTTGGCCAAGTTTGTCCGCTCATTTACCAATTCTTCCGTAACTTTTTCAATTTGCGCTGCTTGCTTTTTACGGGCATCAGAATACTGTTTGAGGTATTTCAAACGCATGTAGAACTGCTTGAATGTGGTAGAGCTAAATACAAAAGCGGTTATCGTCAAACCTTGATTCAACTTGGCACTGGTGTATATCATTTTGGAATATTCCTCCTTAAGACTGGAGAGCTCATTTTCCAAAGATTTGATTTTAAATTCGGTATTTGCTATCTCCCGATCAATTAAATTGACTTCTCTGCTTAAGGTGCTGATATAAGTGACCCTTGCCTGTAATTGCTTGGTGACGGCATTTAGCTGGCCCACAGACACTTTTTTGGTCTCAGTAGTTTTTTTAAGAATCTGATCAAACTCCAGTAGCTTTTTTTGAATCTCTGCTTTTTCCTTTTCTAATTCTACACGAGATTTTCTGGTCTGAACGATGTTTTGTCCCTCAGCCATCCAGCCTATGCATAGCAAAAACAAGAAAATAAAAAGTTTCTTCATTAGTTAAACTGAAATGGGAAATTCAAAGAAGTTGACGTCCGTTCGATTCTGGAGATCTCCATATGGACCACCGTGTTTTGAGCCTCAGCACCCTCTCCAAGGATTAATTTGAACAGCATGTTGTTGGGGAATGGCTGTCCATCCACATCCTCAAAGGTAACATAACTAGCCATTAGTCCCCCTTTATCATTGATAGAGTTGCTCGTAAGTTCGGTAACTTTTCCATGACTCGTGCTTATTTTGGACTGGTATCTCACACCATCCCGTACTTGTGTTAAGTCAAAGTTGCTCCCGATCCTAATGAGACGATCCCTGTAGCTAAACTCATGTGGCACATTTGCAAAGGCCAAGTTTTGAATCAAATCAAATGAAAGATTCAAATCGAAACGGTCTTTCATTTCAGCAAAACTCATATTTATATCCTCACCGTTCAGGCGATCTTTGATTCTGATATAGTCTTTGGTAACAATGCCCCTGAGGGCTTCCAATCCCAATCCAGGCGTGACTGAAAACCAGATCACGCTGTCTTTTTTTGCTCGAAAGTTGATTGTTCCTTTTGTTACTTTTCCATTGGATTCCTCCAATACAATTCTACCTCTCGAACTTAGGTACTCAAAATCAAAGTAAATCCCCTCAAACTCCTGCATGATTTCATCCGAAGTATACAGGTTTGGTTTTTTGGCACATGAGAAAAAGAAAAATACCAATCCGGATAGTAATAATCCTCGCAAACTCACCTTAGTCATAGTACTTTTGATCTCTGATCTTTTTATTTAAAAATTCGGAGATGTCATCTCCTCCTTCTGCTTTCTTCCAATAGGTCATCGCTTCATTTCGTTTGCCTAAATGATATAGAATATCACCATAATGTTCAAACATTATACCGCTAGGATTTTCTTCACTCGCTAGAGCACGCTCCATAAAACTGCGGGCATCTTCGTATTCTTTCAATTGAAATAGAACCCATGCGTGTGTATCTAAATACGTGGCGTTTTTAGGAAATCTTTTCACCAGACCTTCAGACATTTTTTTCGCTTTTTCTAAATTCTGCTTAGAAAGGGATAGGAAATATGCATAGTTATTTAATACGTGCTCATCGTCTGGTTTTTCTGTCAGGACTTTATCATACATTTTAAATGCTTCTTCTTTTTTTCCTGCTTGGTGAAGGGCATCACCCAAAGAAGCCATTGCGAGTAAATCCAGTTGTTTATTTCTGCCACGGTTGATTTCTATTGCTTTTTCCAATGATTCAACGGCGGCTTCTCCTTTTTTCTGGGCCAACTTGGCAGTACCGTCAAAGAACCAGAATTCAGGTCTTTCAGGGAATTCATCAACTGCTATAATTGTGTAGGTTTCAATAGTCTCAAAATCCTGAGTAGATTCAAAGAGATTGGTGATGACTCCTTGCAAGACTTGTGCATTGGCAGGATTTATCTGCAAGGATGTCCGATACAATGCTAAGGCCTGTTCTTTATTTCCTGCGAAAAATGCACGGTCACCCACTACTGTATTGACATCGGCATCATTGGAATTTAATTCCAACATTGATTTTTCAAGGGTATCTAATAAGCGTTCTCTTCGTTCAGTTTTCATTTCCTGCAAGATTTCTGCAAAGGCTTTCGCTTTGATAGCAGGGTCCAGATCTGGGTTGGAAAAGGCGGTTTTGATAAAATCCTCGGCTGTAGCAACGTCTCCTCGTTCGCGGTAAAGTGCATAAGCTGCCATTTGTAATTCAGCCTGATTGGGGTACGCTTTTAGATTATCTTCAATTAAGTCAATGGCTTCTTGTGATCTCCCGTTGTTGAAGAGGATTTCTACCAGACTGATGACATTTTGAGCATTGCCAGGACTGGAGTTGATGAGCTTTTTACCTTCTTCTACAGCCGCTTTCAGGTTATTCCTTCGCAAGTAAATCCGCTGCTTTTGAAAAATCAGCTGATCAATTACCCCATAGTAATCCTCAGCTCTATCCAGTGCACTTAAGGCATTGTCAAAGTCACCTGCGGAGAGATATAAGGATGCCAAATCCAAGATATAATTTTGATTTTCTGTAGTATTGGCCATCAAGTCTTCCAAAATTTCTGCTGCCTTCCCCGGTTGACCCTGTTTGGTAAAAACCTCAGCCATAACCAGTCTATAATATTTATTGCTTGGGTCGGCATCTACTGCTTTCATTCCATAGGCTAATGCCTCATCTACTTGATTAGCTCGCAGTAGTATTTCTGCGACTTTAAAATTGGGAGCAGCCTCATGTGGTGTTAGCTCGAGGGTTTTTTTGAAATAAAAATAGGCTCTATCAAAGTCCTCCAGCATCATATAACGCTGTCCGTCAATGAAAAGGCGGTTTGCTTTTAATTGCTCCAATTCCTGCTTTTTTTCTTTCCTGGAAAGTTTTTGGGCAGAAAGCATAGAAGGTGCAGTCAAGCAAATGATTAAAAATATACTAATCTGAAGGATTTTCACTCGTAGGGAATATTTGGTTATGAGATTAAGGGTATGATTCTGCGCTCCAGGACATACCTTTCCGAATTCTAACGCAAACTTAATGCCTTTTTGTTTAGCAAAATATTAAAACTTGTTAGGGTTAGGATTTTCCTGTACTCCCATAGCCTCCTGCGCCGCGTTCAGTGTCTGATAAGAATTCCGTGGTTTCCCAAGTGATTTGTTCATGTCTAGCGATGACCATCTGGGCAATTCGCTCACCATCGTTGATCTCAAAGGGTTGATTGGAAATGTTCACCAAAAGAACCTTGATTTCTCCCCGATAATCGGCGTCCACGGTACCGGGGCTGTTTAGAACCGTCAATCCATACTTAAATGCCAAACCGCTGCGGGGACGGATCTGTGCTTCGAATCCAACGGGCAACTCTATGAATAAGCCTGTACCTATCAATTTTCTCTCCAATGGCTGCAATAGGACTGCTTCATCCAAATTGGCTCGTAGATCCATGCCAGCAGATGCAGCTGTTTGATAGGCAGGTAAGGAATGCTTGGAGCGATTAATAACTTTTACGTTCATGATTTTTTTTGATTTACCTGTTGAATGATTTGTTGAAGCTCTTTTTTTTCAATGATCAGAACGATCCCTACAAATAAAACTATGAAACTGTTTTGTAGTATAAATTCCACTAAAGGATTTTCTAACGAAACATAGTATCCAGCATAGCTAAACACAAATGCTAAGAATAGATAGAAAACGCCTTTTCCCGTTTGATAGGGGATAGGGAAATGCTTTTGTCCCCACCAATAGCATAGGATACTCATGACTAAGTAACAGCCAAGTGTACTCAAGGCGCCGCCCATAAATCCTAAACTTGGAATAGTCACAAGTAGAATTACCATGGTGACAATTGCGCCGATAAAGGTGATGTAAAAACTATACTTGGTTTTATCTGTGAGTTTGAACCAAATGCTGAGATTAAAATAAATGCCAAGTAGCAAATAGCCCATTAACAACACAGGGACGATGTAGGTAGCCCTGCTGTAACCTTCATTTCTTAATAATAAATTACCTAACCAACCCAAATTCACAGATACAGCAATCATCAGCGTACTGCAAAAGAGAATGAATACATGCATGACTCTTGCAAAGAGGGCTGGGCTATTTTTATCCGTAGATTGATTGAAAAAGAAGGGCTCTGCAGCATATTTGAATGCCTGAATTATCAGGTTCATTAAGATGGCTAACTTAAAATTTGCACCGAAAATACCTCCAGCTTCTCTACCTGTTAGGCCTGGGTAAAAATCATTTGGAATAAGATGTTCAAATAAATTTCTTGACATAGCTTCATTGACTACTCCTGCCAACCCCATAAATAGTAAGGGAAATGCATAGTGCCACATAGGGGAGAGATATTTTCTGTTAAGTTGGAAACTAAAGCCCCCCATATATTTGAATAGTACAGGGACCATCAGAGCGTTGGCTATCAAATTGGACAGAAGGATGTATTCTACCTCCCAATCAGGCTGGTAGAATTTACTGATGATTTCTTGCAATCCGGGAAGCCAATCCCCTAAGTGTATTTTTTTAAAAACGACAATGAACAGGATATTTAGTCCTACATTGATTAGAATATTGGAAAATTTGGTTAGAGCAAATTGTAACGATTTATTCTCTTTTCGAAGTCTCGCATATGGGATAGCCAAGATTGCATCAATAGCCAAAATCCAAGCGATCCAACGGAAAAGATACTCCTGTCCTGGATAATTTAAGACTTCGGCAAACCAAGGTGCGGAAAAATAAATTAGTGCACCTAAAGACAATGAACTCGTAATAAGCAGCGATTGTATTTGGTGGTAAACTTTGGTTGGGTCTAAACCCTTTCCCGTGGCAAATCGAAAATAGGTAGTCTCCATGCCATAGGTAAAAACTACATTAAAGAGTGCAATGTTAGCATATAAGGCCGTATATGCCCCCATACCCTCCTTAGACAAATAGGCCGTATATAAAGGAATGAGTAAAAAGTTTACTGTGCGTCCTAAAATGCTGCTGATACCATAAATAGCCGTCTGACCAGCAAGTTTTCTTAATTGACCCATAGGAGATAAAAATAAAAAAGGGGATGTTATTCCCCTTTAAAGACTGGTTTTCTCTTTTCGAGGAAGGCACTAGTACCTTCTTTGTAATCACCCGATTTGACGCAGCGGGCAAAACTATTGGCCTCTATCTGGTAACCATCCTCATTTGAGGTGTAAACGGCATTTACACAGTCTACAATCATTCCGATCGCTAAAGGAGCCTTGCTCATGATTTTCCTTAGAATTTCCTCTGACTTCTTTAATGCATCTTCTTTTGTTTCGCAAATATGATTAACCAATCCAAGTGATTTTGCCTCGGTTGCATCAATCATGTCTCCCGTCATCATCAACTCATTGGCTTTTCCTCTGCCTACTAAAAATGTCAGGCGCTGCGTTCCACCATATCCTGGGATAATTCCCAAGTTTACTTCAGGCTGTCCAAATCTAGCATGAGCAGTAGCTACTCGCATGTGACAGGCCATGGCTAACTCACAACCGCCCCCTAATGCAAAGCCATTGACCACAGCGATAACAGGTTTTGGACAAGTTTCAATCAAACTGAATATTTCTTGGCCATTTTCAGCGAACTTTCTGGCATTCAGCTCACTTAATTCAGCGATTTCACTGATATCTGCACCAGCAATAAATGCTTTTTCTCCCGAACCAGTAATAATTACCGCTTTTATGTTTTTGTTATCCACAACCTCTTCGAAGATTATTCGTAACTCCTCAAGGGTTGCAAAGTTGAGAGCATTCAGTTTGGATTCTCGGTTGACGCTTAGGTATAGAATCCCGTCACGTTCTTCCGATAAGATGTTTTTGCTTTCAGCCATAATTAAGGTGAATGTTAGACGTCAAATATACGAGTGAGGAGAGCATTCCCAAAGCATTTCTTAGAAAAATACAATGGATAAGTAATGAAAGGCCTAAATTTAAAAGAAAAGTAATGCATTGATTTATTTCGTATAACTGCTAATTTATGATAGGTTTATCCTGCCTTTCCGCTTTAATTTTGTATTTTTGCAGCGCCAAAGTAAAATCACAAAAACCCAATTATATATGTCTTCAAAAACGAAAATCACAGTAGCTTACGGTGACGGTATTGGACCTGAAATCATGCAAGCAACCTTGGATATCCTCGATGCAGCAGGTGCTCAACTGGAATATGATGTCATCGAAATCGGTGAAAAAGTATATTTAAAAGGAATCAGTTCAGGTATGGAGCCTAAAGCGTTTCAATCCTTAAGAGAGACCAAAGTATTTTTAAAATCTCCTATTACAACTCCCCAAGGTGGAGGTTTCAAGAGTTTGAATGTTACCACTAGAAAATCTTTTGGACTTTTTGCAAACGTCAGACCTTGCAAAGCATATCATCCATTTGTAAAAACTCATTTTCCAAAGACGGATTTGGTCATCATTCGTGAAAACGAAGAAGATTTATATGCTGGAATCGAGCACAGACAGACAGAAGAGGTATATCAAACGTTGAAATTGATTTCTCAGCCTGGTTCTGAAAAAATCATTCGCTATGCTTTTGAGTATGCCAAGAAATATGGTAGAAAAAAAGTGACTTGTATGACCAAAGACAACATCATGAAGTTGGGCGATGGTCTATTCCACAAAACCTTTGATGAGATTGCTAAAGAATACCCTGAGATTGAAAATGATCACAAGATTATCGATATCGGTTCGGCATTGATTGCTGAACGACCAGAAATTTTCGACGTGATCGTGACCCTCAACTTGTATGGTGATATCATTTCTGATATTGCTGCTCAAGTGACCGGTTCTGTGGGACTAGGTGGCTCGGCCAACGTAGGTGCTGAAGTGGCCATGTTTGAGGCCATCCATGGCTCTGCTCCTGATATTGCTGGAATGGATATGGCGAATCCATCGGGGTTATTAAATGGTGCGATTTCCATGTTAGTACACATCGGTCAGCCGGAAGTAGCAGAGAAAGTTGCCAATGCTTGGATGAAGACCTTGGAAGATGGTATTCACACAGGGGATATTTATCAGGAGGGTCTTTCTACCCAGAAAGTAGGAACCAAGGCATTTGCGCAAGCAGTGATCGAGCGTTTAGGTCAAATCCCTGCTAGTATGGTGCCGGCCAAGTTTGATAAATCAGACACGACGCCTATCAGCATCAAGCTAAGACCAGTAACCAAAGCCAAAAAAGAGTTGGTTGGAGTAGATGTTTTCATCGATTGGGATGAAGACAATAGAAATCCAGATTCGATTGGAGAAAGACTTAGAAAAGCAGATGCCAATGGGTTGAAATTGCATTTGATCACGAATAGAGGTGTAAAGGTATTTCCAGAGGGACAGCCAGAAACTTTCTGTACAGATCACTGGAGATGCAGATTCAAGACGGCTGATCAATCTGTGATCACTCATGAAGATGTGTTGGAATTGTTAGGACAGATCAAAGCATTGGGCTTTGACTTTATCAAGACCGAACATTTATATACCTTCGATGGTGTCAGAGGATATAGCTTGGCACAAGGAGAATAAAAAGCTAGAAGCTCCGGAGATATTCTTCGGAGCTTTTTTTAAGCCTTACGAAATCATTTTTTTTTTCAAGGAAGTTTCAATGAAGGGACCTTCTATTTAAAGGTGTCATTTCATATTTTTGAGGATACGTTCACTTTCAACAAAAAGCAATTTAAGATAGATGAGTATAGATGTAGCATTGCTAAGTAAAACCTGTGAAATCCCAGGAGCACCGGGTTTTGAGAAAAGAATTCGTGATTTTATAGTGGAACAGGTTAGTCCACACGCGGACGAGGTTCAAGTCGACAATTTGGGAAATGTCATTGCCATTAAAAAAGCAAAAAATAATCCATCGGGAAAACGGGTAATGCTCGCGGCCCACATGGATGAGATAGGCTTTATTGTCAAGCATATAGATGACAATGGGTTTTTGAGATTCCACACCTTGGGAGGTTTTGATCCTAAAACATTGGTGGCTCAGCGGGTGATTATTCATGGGAAAAAAGATTTAATAGGAGTGATGGGTACCAAACCCATCCATGTGATGTCTCCAGAAGAGCGAAATAAAATGCCACAGGTGACAGATTTTTTTATTGACATGGGCATGCCCAAATCAGAAGTGGAAAAATTCATCAGCATCGGCGATCCAATTACCCGTGATAGGGAATTGATAGAGATGGGGGATTGTGTCAACTGTAAGTCTATTGATAATAGAGTGGCTGTGTATATCCAATTGGAAACCTTGAAGCAATTGGAAAATCCAGCTTACGATGTATATGCGGCTTTTACTGTGCAGGAAGAAGTGGGTATTCGTGGAGCAAATGTAGCAGCTCATCAGATTAATCCTGATTTTGGAATTGCCTTGGATACCACCATTGCATTTGATGTACCTGGTGCACAAGCACATGAAAAGGTGACCGAATTAGGCAAAGGTACTGCTATCAAAATCATGGATGCCATGACTATTTGCGATTACCGCATGGTGGCATTTATGAAAGCTACAGCAGAAAAACATCAGATTCAATGGCAGCCCGAGATCCTAACAGCTGGAGGAACCGACACCGCAGGTGTTCAGCGTATGGGTAAACAGGGAGCGATAGCGGGAGCTATTTCCATCCCCACTCGCCATTTGCATCAGGTGATTGAAATGGCGCATAAGGAAGATATTGGAAATTCTATTCGCTTATTGAAAGCTTGTTTGGAGGAGATGGATCAGTGGGATTGGAAGCATTAGGGGAAAGGATGAAGGAGGAAGGATGAGAGAGGAAGCTCGCAGGATGCAAGGAAAATGCGGAAGAATTCGTATTCAAAAATCTGTATCCAAGTAGAGAAATTAAAATTCAGTTGTTAACTCCACCAATTTTCCCGGGTTAAAACCTGGTAAAATATGAGCATTTCCTGATCATATACGTGGGTTTTAACCCACTACCATGTAACGTCAGGGAACACACCAAATCACCGGAATAAATCTTTGAAAACTGTAAGGATTAGGATTTACCCAGCTAAAAGGAAGCAAAAGACAAAGCCTGTCCCGAATCAGGGAATCGAGAATGACACTAGATGGTGGTAAAGATTAATTGAGATAATGATTTTTCATTTGAATCAATAGTGAAATATGGAAAGCAGCAGCATTTTAATCTATCAAACCGAAGACGGTAAAACCAAAATAGAAACCCGCCTTGAAAATGAGACGGTATGGTTGACAATTGATCAGATGGCTGAACTTTTTCAAAAGTCCAGATCCACAATCAATGAGCACATACTTAATATTTATTCAGAAGGCGAACTAGATGAAGATACCTCTAAGAAAAAAATCGGAATTTCCGATTTTTCTACCAAGCCTACAAATTTTTACAATCTTGACATCATTATTTCTGTCGGTTACCGTGTTAAGAGTTTTCAGGGAACCAAATTCAGGCAATGGGCCACAGCAAGATTGAGAGAATATCTTATAAAAGGGTTTACCCTAAATGATGAGCTACTCAAGCAAGCGGGAGGAGGGAATTATTTCGATGAACTTTTGGCTCGCATCCGTGACATACGGAGTAGCGAAAAGGTATTTTGGAGAAAGGTCTTGGATATCTATGCTACTAGCATTGATTATGATCCAAAAAGTGATCTTTCCGTGCTGTTTTTTCAGACTGTGCAGAACAAAATACATTGGGCGGCTCATGGACATACTGCTGCTGAACTGATTTATAAACGGATCGATGCTGCCAAACCCAATCTGGGTCTTACAAATTTTAAAGGGGCTAAACCTACCAAACAGGATTTGGAAATTGCCAAAAATTACCTCAATGAGGAAGAACTGAATATGCTCAATCGAATGGTGACAGCTTATTTGGAACTGGCGGAATTGCAAGCACTCAATCGTAAACCTATGTATATGAAAGATTGGATTGAGCGATTAGATGATTTCCTTAGAATGACAGGAAATGAAATTCTAACCCATGCTGGCAAGATCAGTCATCAACAGATGCTTGATAAAGCCAAACTAGAATATGAAAAATATAAAGCTTTAACGGTTTCAGACCTGAGTGAGGCTGAGAAGCATTTTGTGGATTATCTGGAAAAGGAAACAAAAAAGCTGACTAACAATAGTAAAAAATAAATATTTAGTTATTTTTGAAATTATATGGAGATGAATCAACAGAACTCAAACAAGCCTTCTTTGACGGGATCGATAGAAAAGCTAATTGAAGCTTGTAAGCAAGAGGATGCTTACAATTCTGCCGGTTCGAAAACCATGAAGTGGGTGTATAGCCTATTTGGAGGGATAGCACTTTTAGCAGCTTGGGTTGTATCTATTGAATCCTGCGATTGTACGTATGACCGTGCGATTGCATATTCTTTCTTGTTTGGTGTTGCCTACTTTCTAGGGTATCTTTTTTGGGAGCAGAGAAAAAAGGCAAATTTCAGCTATGTTGTTCCTGCAGCTAAGCTTTTACCCTTGATTATACAGCGATTTGATATACAGGTCATTCAATTAGGAGCACTCATTCCTCCATTGCTAAGTGTAGGAACTGCCTTATCATTGGTAGTCAACAATCCTAAAGAAGACGACTTAAATTGGGTCAACTTTTGCTGGGTCTTTGGTTTATTCTTGTTAATCATTTTCATTTTTGCCTATGTTGGTTATCGGATTTGGAAGACTAGACAGCAGCCTTTGGTAGTAGAGGCAAGGAGATTGTTGGGGGAGTTGGATATGGCTAAATAACTGGATTTAAATTCAGTCAATTTAATCTTTTGCATATTAGATTATTCTGAAAATTTATCTTATTGATTTGTTAAATCTGATGTCAGAAATAGTTCAAGCTCATGTTTTCAAGCCAAGTGAACGATTAGAGTTGTTGGATAAGCGAAAAAATTTAATTGGTTGGTTTTTCGTTTTACTAGCTGTATTACTTTTCATACTTGATTATGCCTTTGTTGGATTGGCCATAGGTCTTTCTATATTTTCAATTTGCTATTTTCAAGCGTTTTTAAAATGATGGCAAAAAGAAAAGGTATTTGGATCATTTCCAGTTAAATTGAACTTTTATTCCGATAGATTTAACTTAGATGGAGAAGTTTTTAGGATAGATGAAGTCAAAATAACCAAACTTATTTGTTATGACTATGAGGGAAGGGATAATACAGGTTATGTCTTTGTGGTTAAATATCCTATGCGGTCCAGTGGTTCATGGAATCATCTTTCGTTTATTACTAATGGTCAAGAGGTAACTATGCGTTTTAGGCTTCGTTCATTTTTGGATAGTAAGAAATTGGAAGACTTGAAGCGCCATTGGGGGATTATTGACTAAGGTTTACTTTGAATGTTACATTGAAAAAATTGGATAATCAATCATTAAACGAATATTATATTTAACTATGACAATCCAATATGCCTCAGATCTTCATCTAGAATTCCCTGCCAACAAGCAATTTTTGAAGAGGAATCTTTTGCAGCCAATGGCAGATGTTTTGGTATTGTCGGGAGATATTGTCCCATTTGTGCTCATGGATAAGCATCAGGAGTTTTTTAGTTTTCTTTCGGATCATTTTAAAGCTACTTATTGGCTACCGGGCAATCACGAATATTACCATTTTGATATAGCCCAAAAAAGTGGTGTGTTGCATGAAACCATTAGAAGTAACGTGTTTTTGGTGAACAATACTTCGGTGGTTCATGATCATGTGCAACTTATTTTCTCTACCCTGTGGAGTCATATTAGTCCAGAATATCAATGGCAGATTGAACGTAGCTTGAGTGATTTTCATGTGATCAAAAATAAAGGTTATCGTCTTTCAGCGGAGAAATACAATCAGCTGCATTTGGAAAGTTTGGAGTTTTTGACCGATGAATTAAATGACAGGAAAGTGGACCAGGTAGCTGTTTTTACCCATCATTGTCCAACCTTTCTCAATTATCCTCAACAATACAAGGATAGTATTCTCAATGAAGCCTTTGCAGTGGAGCTGTACGACCTAATTGATACATCCAGAATAGACACTTGGGTGTATGGGCATCATCATAGCAATACCGCTACATTCCAAATTGGAGATACTAAACTATTGACCAATCAGCTGGGCTATGTACAGCGCAATGAGCATTTGCTTTTTGAAACAAGTAAAGTCATAATGTTATGAGAATCAAAACTGGAGAAAAAACTCGCCTAATCGAATTTTTCTCCAAAAATTAGTTTTCAATTAAGTATCGCTATTCCATCAAACCCACAGCCTTCAGCGCTGCTTCAGCGATGATCCCGTCTTGAGCAGAAGTAACTCCTGAGATACCAATAGCGCCAATGAGGTCTCCGTTTTTGAATATAGGCAAGCCACCTTCTACAGCTGTTATGGGCATGGTTTTATAAGGATGATATTATTTTTCACACGCTTAGTATTCATCAAGTTTTCAAATTTGCAAAAATAAGCATGTAAAGGAGCATTTTTTCACGCTACTGTCCCAACGTATGGACGCAACGCTCGCAAGGGAGGACATTTAATTTTTTTGTTTCGCTTGTAGGATCTCCCTTCTTTTATTTTTCTTGATTCCCCGATCTTCTGGACAAGCTTTATCTCTTGTTTATTGTCTCAAAAACTCTAACATCACACTCCTGCTTGCAGCAGGCAAGTCTAGTATCTCGCTTCTAATATCTAGTATCTCGCTTCTATTATCATTTACATATACCCTGCCACCTTATACATCGCAATACCCATCCACTCTTTCACCAATTTGTGCCACATAAAAATGGCATAGGGGTCTGGGTAGAAAAGATGGGGGATGTCCCATTTGGTATCGCTGGCATAGTAGTCCGTAGGGAAAGGATAAGTGATGAAACCAGCCTTTTCAAAGCAGCCTTTCGCTCTTTTCATATGGAAGGCTGATGTAATTAATATAAAGGATTGATCTGCCGGGATATCAAGCTCTTGTAAGGTTTCCTTTGTGAAAATTGCGTTCTGATACGTGTTTTTGGCTTGGTCTTCTATGATAATATCTGTTTCCGGAACTCCTGCAACCAGTAAAAAGTCTTTCAAGAGTTTAGCTTCTGTATTGGGGTTGGTTGGATTAAGTCCTTGGCCTCCCGTAATCAAAATCCTGTTGATATTACCTTCTTTATACAATTGAAGCGCATGAGTAATCCGATCTGCTCCTTTATTGAAAAACGTACGGTCATAGGTAGTTTTACTCAGGTTGGTTACACCAGTAAGTACAATACCGATATCATGTTTGGGAACCTCGCTCAAGGGGATAAAGTTAGGTTCCCACCGTTGCATGGCCCAATTGGCTAGAAATTGATTGCTGAAAAAACATAGTGATATTATACTTAGAAGGATGATTTTCTTTCCTTTTTTCCTGTCAGGCCAATAAAAACCAGTGATTAATCCGAGGAAGATCAGTGTCAATGGCATCACTAGGAAACTGAGAAATTGGGATAGAATAAAAAACATAGAAGCCTATTTTGCCCAAATGTAGGGAGTTTTCAACTGCAATGAAATACAGCTTATGATAGTATAAGAGTTTTGGTAATTAACGGTACTGAGTATTTGCAATTGAGGGTAAGAAATGATCTGACCAATTTGTATCATCCAAGAAATAAAAATAAAAGAATGGCAGTAGCAATAATTCCTAAGAATACACCGAAACTCAATCGTTTCTGAAATATTTTTCTGCTATGTCGCTCATCGATAAGAGCATTGTAAATAGCAGGATCTACTTTTTCATTTCGATTTCCTGCTTTATCATGATACGGATTATCTTTCAACGGAGCACGTTTGCTTTTGATGCTTCTGTTATCCTTGAAAGATTGAATCATGTTAAACCCTGAAGTTCCACCCGCCATAATCGTAATTTTAAGGCAGTATACTAAAAAAATATGAAAGCTACAAGGTAGAAGGGACACAAAGGCACGAAGGCACAAAGCGTTAGTTTACATTGATTCAAGACTTAGTTCTGGTCCTATCCTTTCAACAGTCTACAGACTGTTTACCAGCAGTCTAAAGACTGCAACCATTCTAGTCCAAGTCTCAAGACTTGAACTATCCTGTTTTTTCTGTGTATTCCGTGCCTTCTGCGAGAAATAATTCCCCTTTTTTCCATACTCACAAAATTCTCTGTGTATTTTTGACACATGAGTACAAATCCCACAAACCTATTGCCTTTTTTGCAAGCACTTGCCTCTTCTTTGGAGGGAGAGTTGAAGTTTGATTCCCTGAGCAAAACCCTCTATGCTACGGATGCTTCCGTATATCGGGAGATTCCGTTGGCAGTGGCTTTTCCAAAGTCTGAAAAGGATATTCAACTGCTTATTGCCTTTGCTAAAAAACATCAAACTTCCCTGATTCCCCGTACAGCAGGAACTTCCTTGGCAGGTCAATGTGTGGGCAATGGTATCGTAGTGGATGTTTCCAAGCACTTTACCTCCATTATTGAGTTTAATGCGGAAGAAAAGTGGGTGAGAGTACAGCCGGGTGTGGTAAGAGATGAATTGAATCGCTTTTTGAAACCTCATGGATTGTTTTTCAGCCCTATCACATCCACCGCCAATCGGGCCATGATCGGTGGGATGGTAGGAAACAATTCTTCTGGGACCACTTCCATCGTTTACGGCGTTACCCGAGATAAGGTGATGGAATTGAAGGTGCTCTTAAGTGATGGAAGTCCTGCGGTTTTTGGTTCACTAACTTCTGAAGTATTTGAACAAAAACGACTTCAGTCGGATCTGGAAGGAAAACTGTATCAGCAGATTTGGGAAGAACTCCAGGCAGAAGACGCTAGAAAGGAAATTCACGAACAATTTCCTAAAAAGAGTATTCACAGAAGAAATACGGGGTATGCGGTAGACGAACTTTTGAAGTCCGAGCTATTTGAAGGGGATGAGCCTTTCAATTTTTGTAAGTTATTGAGTGGTTCGGAAGGGACTTTGGCGTTTACCACAGAGATAAAAATCAGTTTGGATCCGCTCCCAGACCCCATCGAGGTCGTTGTAGCGGCTCACTTTGAAAGTATCCATCAAAGCATGAAAGCGGCTCAAGTTGCCATGAAGCATCCTGCGACTGCCGTGGAGTTGATGGATAAAATCATTTTGGATTGTACGAAGGAAAGTATTGAATACAGTAAAAACCGATACTTTGTGGACGGAGACCCCAAGGCAATTTTGATGGTGGAGTTCACGGGAAAATCGGAAGAGGAAGCGAGGGGGAAAGGAGAGAAATTAATTGAGGGTTTGAAAGCCGCAGGACTGGGTTACGCTTATCCAGTTATAGGTCCTGATCAAACCAAGGCCGCTTGGGCCCTCCGAAGTGCTGGCTTAGGTTTATTAGCGAATATTCCAGGTGATCCCAAGGCTGTTGCCTGCATTGAAGATACGGCTGTAGATATCGAGGATCTGGCCGATTACATAGATGAACTCGATGAAATCCTCAAAGGGTTCAATCAAGATCCCGTGCACTACGCGCATGCGGGAGCCGGAGAAATTCATATGCGTCCGATTTTGGATTTGAAAAAGGCCGAAGATGTAGAGGAGTTTTACAGAATTTCTGAAGCATCTGCGAAGTTGGTCAAGAAATTCAACGGCTCACTTTCTGGAGAACACGGGGATGGACGGGTAAGAGCCCCTTTTATCCCGATGATGGTTGGGGATAAAAATTATCAGTTGTTTAGACGCATCAAATACACTTGGGATCCTGACAATATCTTCAATCCGGGTAAAATAGTAGATACTGCACCGATGAATACTTCCTTGAGGTATGAAGTTGGTATGCAAACGCCGGAGCACAATACAGCACTTGATTTTTCTCAAGTGGGAGGGATTCTTCGCTTAGCAGAAAAGTGCAATGGAAGTGGAGATTGCCGAAAGCTACCGAGTTCTGGTGGTACCATGTGTCCAAGTTATCAAGCTACCCGCAATGAGAAAGATACTACCCGTGGACGGGCCAATACCTTACGGGAATTTTTGACAAAGGATAAACCTTCCAATCCTTTCGATCATGCAGAGATCAAAGATGCCTTGGATTTGTGTCTTTCCTGCAAAGGTTGTACCGCCGAATGTCCTTCCAATGTAGATATGGCATCCATGAAAGCGGAGTTTTTGTACCAATATCAGCAGACGCACGGTGTTCCGCTTCGCTCCAAAGCCTTTGCACATATCAATGAACTGAATAAACTTGGTTCTTTAATACCAGGTTTAACGAATTTTTCTTTAAGCAATTCCTTGACAGGAGGATTGTTGAAAAAAGTTTTGGGAGTTGCTCCTCAACGGGATTTGCCTGTGATAGCCAAAGAGAGTTTCCGTCAATGGTTGAAAAGATCTGCTAGCAGTATACCTGTGAAGCAGCCTGTGATCAAAGAAATTTACCTTTTTGTAGATGAGTTTATCAATTTCAATGAGCCTAGTATTGGCATTACTACGGTGAAGTTATTGAAGAAATTGGGTTATGAGGTGCTGCTGGTTGATCATGAAGAGAGCGGTCGCTCAGCTTTATCAAAAGGATTGCTAGAAAAAGCAAAGAAACATGCCAATGCAAATATCCAAACCTTTAAAGACTTGGTCAGTGGAGATCGGCCTTTGGTAGGAATTGAGCCATCGGCTATCTTGAGTTTCCGAGATGAATACCCACGCTTGGTGGATAAGCACTTGGTGGAGGCTGCTAAGAAAGTCAAGTTTCATACTTTATTGATAGATGAGTTTATTGGGCGGGAGATTGCGGCAGGAAATATCACTGCTGAGTCTTTTACCAAAGAATCCAAGACCATCAAATTGCATGGGCACTGCCATCAAAAGGCCTTGTCATCCTTAAACTGGACGCAAAAATTATTAAGCCTCCCGCAGAATTATACCGTCGAAACGATTCCTTCGGGTTGTTGTGGCATGGCTGGTTCCTTTGGTTATGAGGAGGAACACTACGAGCTGAGCATGCAAATAGGGGAGATGGTCTTATTTCCCGCAGTGCGGTCCGCTAGTGAGGAGACACTCATCGTTGCGCCTGGAACTTCCTGCCGTCATCAGATCGCAGACGGTACCCAACGAAAGGCTTTGCATCCCGTGGAGGTGTTGTTTGGGGCGTTGCTTTGAAAAAAAGTAGCTTTCTGTTGAGTAATATTTAAAAACGTTTAACTAAAAACGCGATAGTTTAGTACTAAATCCTTTGTGTCTTAGCGTCTTTGTGGCTATAAAAAAGTTTAAATTGCCACCAAGGCTCAAAGACACAAGGGATTTCTAAAGCCTTAACCAGAAAGGCTTTAGATTTGAATAGTATGAGGATGGTTATCAGATTCCTTTCTTAATTTAAATTTATTTTAAATCAAGTTCATCTCACCATCCTTAACTTTAATCACGACCTCCTGTAACAGCGCAGTCAATTCTTCTTGGATTTCTCGACCTTTATTGCTGTTATACCAATTTTGAACAGCAGTCAACACTTCGTCAAAAGCTGCATTACGTGCTTTCAACTCTGTATATAGAGCTTGACAACCAGCTGGGCGTGGTCCCCAAGTTGCTAAATCATTTCCATGCTCATCCCGGATAACTAATTTAGGGATAGCCTTTGCTCCATTGGTAAGGTACTTCTCTATGCTGAATGGCACAGAATCCCTCAATTCAAATGTGAGGTTGATGAGACTATTTTCTTGAGCGGCCAACATAATAAACGGATTCACATGTGCCGCATCTCCGCACCAAGGTTCGGTGATGACTAACCATTGTTGAGGGCTTTTGATTTCGCTCAATACTGATTTTAACTCTTCTGAAACTGTTTGAGTCTTCAACCAACGATTTTGCCTGCTGGTATTTAATCTTGTGTATTCCAAATAGTCAGCTTTGTTGTAAGGTGCTGTTTGTTCGTTCAAATTTGTTTGTACAATGGAGTTCATGTAGCCAAGGTACTGCTCGGTATTCATAGGATTCGTTGGTTTAGTTTTTACTATGGTGGATAAGGCTTTTGTTATCACCATTCATAAATCAATTGAGTAGCATGAAAGTTCAAAAAAAGGATGAAAAAGCGTATGCATCAATTGTTCCTATTCCATAAGTAGGTGAAAAAAAATCCTCTAATCGACTAAGTAATATTTAGTCGACTAGAGGATTCATTGCTTTTGGAAGCGCTTTGATTAGCAACTTTTGAAAGTAGGTTGAATCTTTTCCAAGGGTTACGTGCGATCAATAGAATTCATGGAGTCTATCAATCAATTTTGTAAAAGTTTTCTTAACCTTTCAACCAAGCAGTACTTTATTGTAGCACAACTTTTCCGCTATTGACAGCTTTGGCCAATAGCAAGGCTTCATACAAGTTGGCAATTTTGCCAGAGCGGGAAACCTGATTGAGTCTTACTTTTTGGGGATTATCTCCATTGACAAAAACTTCAAATTTAGGACTAATGCCTGATTGCATGATGATTTGCTTTACTTGAATGGCGGTCAATGCTGGGTAAAGTCCTCGTATTTTGGCTGCAATTCCCGAAACTGCCGGAGCAGCCATAGAGGTTCCACTCTGAAACTCATATTCATTTTCAGGCATGGTTGAGTAGATTCTAGCTCCGGGTGCAAAAACATCCACATTTAATCGACCGTAGTTGCTGAAAGAAGCAATCATATTTTCATCCCAAGATGGTGCTAAAGCTCCCACAGTAATGACATTAGGAGCAAACTCGGGTTCATTCAATAATTTATGGTCATTTGGGAAGTTAGGATTTTCTGGGTCGTCCAAGTCCATACCATCATTACCAGCAGCGTGTACGAGTAATACATCCTTCTCTGCGGCATATTTAATGGCGTCATACACCCATTCAGCATTGGGAGAAAAAGGCTTTCCGAAGCTCATGTTGATGACTTTAGCCCCATTATCAGCAGCATAGCGAATAGCCAAAGCAATATCTTTATCGTATTCATCCCCATTGGGTACTGCTCGGATGGACATAATTTGTGCATTGTTCGCAACTCCCTTAATTCCTCTGTTATTGTTTCTGTCAGCAGCAATAATACCTGCCACGTGAGTACCGTGGCTTTCGTCTTTTACTCGATGCATAGGGTCACCATTACCATACTTGGCATCTGTAATGTCATAAGGATCATCGCCCACCAAGGCTCTTCCATCAAAGTCCAATTTCAAATTGTAATCCAACTGATCCTTGTAATACTTAATCGCTTCATCAATTTGATCAAAAACTACCTGAATGGTTCCTTCTTCTGATAGAATATCTTGCATCAACTCTATATGCATAGGCGTGACCTCGGCATCTGTAGGGAAGGTTGCTAAGTCTTTTGCTGTATAAGAATCTTTTCCTAGTTTATTTCGGATAAGTTGATCGGTGTATTGAAAAATTTGATTCATCATCAGCATTTCTTCTGCAGATGAAGCTGCTTTTGTCAAATCTTTTTCAAAGCGTGCGCGAGCTTTTTCCTGTAGGGAGGCATCTCCAATTCCTAAATTGACAATGCGAGTAGCTTCTAATTGTTCATGGTAGGATTCACCCAAAAAGTTGTATCCATGGATGTCGTCGATGTAACCATTTCCATCATTGTCTTCCAAATCTTCGGCAATTTCTCCGGTATTTGTCCAAAGAACTGTTGATAAATCCTCATGACCTAAGTCAATTCCTGAATCAATCACTGCAACAATCACCTGCGGTACTGACTGATTTTTTATGATTTTCTTGTAAGCTTTATCCACAGACATCCCCGGAATTTTATCCTTTTTGGGGTCTAGGTGTGCCCATGATTGTATGGCTTCCGGATTTTTGTCAAAGATACTTTTAGAACCACCGCAGGATGCTAAAAATCCTGCAAGAATCAGCATTGCCAATCCTTTTTTAAATTGTGCCGTGAGGCTATTTCTACTCTTAATCATGCGTTAATATTTTCGAAGCCACAAATTGGGGAATTTTTTTTGAATCAGCTTTGCGCATGGCTAATAACTTGTAAGAATGATAGGAATTTGCTTAAAATTATAAATCATTTATTAGTCATCTAAATTGAAATGAAATTAAAGGAGAAATTGTTATTATTGAGTAAAGAAAAACTTATGGTGACAATAATCAAAAAAGGTATGTCCAAAAAAAAGGCAAAAATGCTCGTGGATGAGGCTGTAAATAAATCTCAGAAAAAGGATATTAAAAGATATGCTGGTATTCTGAATACAAAAATTGACCCATTGGAATACCAAAAGAAAATAAGGGATGAATGGGAATAGCCTCTTTGTAGATACAAATATTCTTTTATATTTCTTAAAATTTGATTCTCAAATAGTTGAGATGATTTCTGATAAAAATCTAATTTTATCAGTTATTTCAGAAATTGAGCTTCTTTCATTTCCAGATTTGGGAAAATTAGAAGAAGATCTGATAAATGAATTCCTTGATAATTGTGTTGTCTTTGATTTAAGTTTAGATATCAAGGGATTGGCAATTAGGTTAAGAAAAAAGTATAAGTTAAAACTACCCGATGCAATCATTGCCGCATCTGCAATTAATCTAAACATTCCTTTATTGACAAGTGATAAAGGTTTAGAAAGATTGAAGAATTAGAATTAATTATCTATGATTTTTCATGATTGTAATTTTTCAATATGATATTTTTATTGGATTTAAAATTCCGCTCTTTTCTTCCTTGAATAGTTTTAAAATTCGATTAATTGTTTTCATACCAGAATCATTAATTAATTCTTGGTATGCCAAAAATTGAGACAGGCTATCTAATTGGGTACACAGTAAGAGGTACAAAAATCCCGACAACCTCCGTCACTTATTTTTAATTCAGCGTAAAAAGCGTTTGATTTGCTTAGACCGTTTTTAATTGCATGGAACAAGCTCCTTTTATCATTTACAAATCTTCGGCAGGTTCGGGTAAGACGTATACGCTGACCTTGGAATACCTGAAAATTGCTTTAGCATATCCGGGCGCCTTCAAATCTATCTTAGCAGTGACCTTTACCAATAAAGCCACTCAAGAGATGAAGTCCAGGATTTTAGAATATTTGGAACGACTTTCACGGGAAGTAAAGCCGGAGGAATTTTTGGATAAGGAATTGATGAAGCATCTAAATATGAATGCTCCTGCATTGCAAAAGCGAGCACATGATACCTTATTGGATATATTGCATGCCTATGGATATTTTTCAGTGAGTACCATTGATGCCTTTTTTCAACGGGTGATTCGTTCTTTTGCCAAGGAAATGGACTTGCAGGCAAAGTTTGATCTAGAATTGGACCAAGAGGCGGTTTTGGAGCGCTTGGTGGATCGTTTGATGGAGAAAGTTTCTTTGGATCAAGCCTTGAAAAAATGGCTGGTTGAATACGCCACTGAGCAAATCCAGAATGGTGGTTCCTGGGATATCCGTGGAGGTATCCAAACCTTGGGAAGGGAGATTTTTACGGAGGGATTCAAAGCCCACCGACATACTTTTCAGCAAGCTATGGATCAAGAGGATTTTATCAAGCAACTCAAAGCCGAGTTGATGCAGCAGAGAGCTTTACTGATCAAAAAAGCCTTGGAATGGAAGCAAAAAGCGAATGATATCCGTGTTCAGTTTGGATTGGAATGGGGAGAGTTTAGTGGAGGAAATAGCGGACAGAATTTTGCACGAAAATTAGATCATCTGGGTGATAAGAAAAATCCATTTTCCAGCTTCAATGATAATCAACTTGCCAAAGCTCAAAGTGTTGATGGTTGGTACGCCAAAACCAGTAAGCGAAAGGATGCGATCGAATCGGCTGCGAATGCAGGATTAAGGGACCTAATTTTTGATTGTCATTCGAACAGAGTTCAATGGGAGACTTATGCAACTTTAATCAAACAATTAAATGTTTTCGGGATTTTTCGGGATTTGATTTTGGAGCTACGAGACCTGAAAGATGAGGAAAGTATCCTGCTGATCTCAGATGTCAATGATTTCCTAAAAGAAATTACAAAAGACAATGAGGCGCCTTTTGTCTATGAGAAAATCGGCAATCAATACAAACATTTTCTTATCGATGAGTTTCAGGATACCTCCGACTTTCAGTGGGCAAGTTTCCGACCTTTGTTGGAAAACTCCTTGGCTTCGGGGCATACCAATCTACTGGTGGGAGACGTCAAGCAATCCATCTACCGCTGGAGAGGAGGGAAGTTGGAGCTATTACTGGAAGAAGTGGAGCAGCAGATTTCTAGTCAATTGATTGAAGTGAAAAATTTGGATGTCAACTATAGGAGTTTACCTAAGGTGATTGATTTTAATAATTCTGTATTTGAACAGTTACCTTCTCTATTGGAAGTGTACATGCTTGAAAATACCAAAACAGCTGCTGATCATCTTTTGCAAAAAGCCTATGAAGATGTGAAGCAGCAAGTACCCCATAAAAAACGGGAGTTGCCATTTCAAGGAATGATTCAAATTCAATTTCATGAAAAGGCCGCTAGAAGCAGCTTCGGGAATGAGGAAGAGGAGGCTGAGGAAGAAAATGATGTGAACGTATTAGCCAAACTCCCTCAACTCCTCATGGATCTGCAAGATAAGGGCTATCAATTGAAGGATATTGCTTTTTTGGTGCGGAAGAAGAGTGAAGGTGCTGCTATTGCAGATTATTTGATGGAGTATGCTCAACAGCAGGTAGATGCTCCATACCGCTTTGATGTATTGTCAGAGGAATCCTTGTTTATTGACAAATCCATTGCGGTAAAAGCGATGGTGGCCCTATTGACTTACCTAAGAAATGCAGAAGATACGGTTGCCTTGAAAACAGCCTTCTACTACTATGCACTCCTGAAAGAGGTTCCTTTTTCGCATGAACTCTTTGAAAAATTTAGTCTACCGGTTGATTTACAGGCAAAATACAAGGAGTTGCAAGTTCTTCGGGGAAAATGGTTGCAGTATCCGCTTCTTGAATTGATTGAACATGTGATTCAGTTTTTGGATTTGACAACTGCTGGAAATGACTTGGCGTATATCGCTGGTTTTAAAGAAGCGGTATTTGATTATGTGAAAAAGAATCGAGCCGATTTAAATGGGTTATTGGATTGGTGGGAGTTGAACAAGACCAAGCGCACGGTCAAAATCCCCGAAGATCACGATGCCATGCGTATTCTGACTATCCATAAATCCAAAGGCTTGCAGTTTAAGATTGTTATTATGCCTTATCTTAATTGGACTATACTTCCTCCATATTCTCTAGCTCCTATTCTTTGGGCAACGTATGAACATAAGGGAATACCAACCATTGCTCCGATTAAGCAAGAAAAATCTCTCATGGACACACTTTTTGCGGAACTCTACACTCAGGAGGTGAAACTGGCTTATATGGATACCTTGAATATGTTATATGTAGCGTTTACGCGGGCAGAGGATATGCTGTGGGGCTTTGCAGAATATTCAAGTAATAAAGATGGCATTGTACAAACAAAAAGTACCGGAGGAGTTTTGAAAAATTTACTAGAGCACATGGGAAAGCATGGTGCTGCCGAAGAGATGGATTGGGATGCTGAACAAGAATGCTTTGTATGGGGTAGCATGGAAGGGATTAGCCATAGAAGTGAAATCAAGACTATTCAGCCTCCATTAGTCAGATGGGAATTTCGGGATTGGAATGAGCTTTTGAATCCCAAAGAGTATGCATGGGATTTTTCTCCTCAAGGCGTAGATGATCGATCACAACGGCGCATAGGAGTTTTGGTGCATGAGATTTTAGAACATTCCAATCGATTGGAGGATGCTTTGGGTTTAGTGCAAAGCTATGCCTTCGAAGGGCGCTTTACCTCAGAGGTTCAACAAGAAGTTGAGCAGCAATTAAGGGAATTATTTGCACTGCCTCAATTACAAGCTTGGTTTGGAGAAGGATATCAGTCTTTGGCTGAACAAGGGATTTTAATTCCCCAAGGTGGGCAAAAGCGACCAGATAGAATCTTTATTAGTGCAGAAGAAGCCTTGGTAGTGGATTTTAAAACGGGTGCACAAAAAACCCAACACCTTGAACAGGTCAGTTCATACATGAGTTTAGTTGCTTCTATCGTCCAAAAGCCGGTGAAGGGCTATGTTTGTTATTTGGAACCTACAGAATTGATTGAAGTACTATGAACAGTTTTTTGAAAGATACCGCGCAACAAGTTCTGAATTCAGGAAGGGACCTCAGTCAAATGGTAGTAGTGATGCCCAATAGGAGGGCAGGCTTGTTTTTTATCAAATATTTGGAAGAATTGATAAATGCCCCTACTTGGATGCCTGAGGTCAAAACCATTGAGCAGGTTTTTTCTGGGATAGCGAATCAACGGGCAGCAGACGATCTAACGTTGATTTTTGAATTGTACGATGTCTATCTACAGCTCCAACCTGAAGCGGAGACCTTTGATCGATTTTATTTTTGGGGGGAATTGATTTTGAAAGATTTTAATGATTTGGATCAATTTCTCGCTGATGCGAAGTTGGTTTACAGAAATTTATCTGAGATCAAAGCCATTGAATCGGATTTAAGTTTCTTGACAACGGAGCAGGTAGCTTTGATCTCTCAATTTTGGAAATCCTTCCAAGCCCAAAAACCGGAGGAGAAAGAACGATTTCTTCGTTTTTGGCAAGTTTTGGAAAAATTATACGAACAGTTTAATGCGCAATTGGATGTCTTGGGGTTGGCTTATGGAGGAAAAGTGTACAGAAAAGCAGTCTCCAAATTACCTGAACTAGCCAAGCCTGAAAAACACTATGTTTTTATTGGTTTCAATGCATTTACTCTTGCGGAGGAAAAGCTGATCAAGCATTTCATCAAAAATTATGGAGCAGAAGTATATTGGGATGTAGATGCATATTATATTCAGGATCAAAGACAAGAGTCGGGATTATTTTTTAGAGATTATATCAAAGATCCGATTTTAGGACCGACCTTTCCACAAGAGTTGCCTCATGCGATTGAGTCCAAGTCAGCCAGTATTCATACCTATGCCATCCCTTTAAAAATCAATCAAGCCAATGTAGTGGGGAAATTATTGGAGGGAGTATCCACAGAAGAGTCTTTGGAGGAAACGGTGGTGATTTTGCCAGATGAGCAATTGCTGTTTCCCTTGCTTCATGTGTTGCCAGACAATGTCGATAAGCTGAATGTGACCATGGGGTATCCTATTCGGAATGCACCCGTATATGCGTTTTTAGATGCCATCTTAGATTTGCAGCGATACATCAAGGTGAAAGAGGGTAAGGTTACATTTTATCACAAGCAGGTATTGGACTTATTGTCCTTTCCTTACTTGGCTGAAGCCAATCCCGAGTTTACCAAGGAACTCAAATCCGTTATCCAAACCACTAACCTCATTGAAATACCCTTAGAGCAATTGCAAAAAGGAGGAGGTTTATTTCAGGAGGTGTTCCAAAAGGTTGCCTCTAATGAATTGGTAAACTACTTAGCTCAATTGATGCAGCTACTTGCACAGCAATTGAAACAGGATACCATACAGTCGAGCTATTTATTCCAAGCTTACAAACAATTGAACCGAATTCAAGAAGTGCTCTCGGATCATCGATTGGGAAATTTGTCTTTGGAGTTTTTTTTGAAGCTTTTCAGGCAATTGTTTCAAGAGGTTCGATTGCCTTTTGAAGGAGAGCCTTTGCAGGGCTTGCAGGTCATGGGAGTGTTGGAATCTCGGAATTTAGATTTTCGAAGGGTGATAATTTGTGATGTGAACGAGGGGAGCTTTCCTCCCGGAGGAGGTATCAATTCTATGATCCCTCATAATCTGAGGAGAGCCTTTGGTTTGCCAGTGCAGGAGCAAAATGATGCCATCTATGCTTACACGTTCTATCGCTTACTCCATCGAGCAGAAGAAGTGCATTTGATTTATAGTACAGCTTCCGATCAAGGAAAGAATGGAGAGATGAGCCGCTTCTTGCAACAAATGCACGTTGAGTTAGGTATTTCCAAACCGCAAGTACAGTTGCTGTCTGCTGATTTAAATGTCGGTAAGGAAATCACTGTCCTAAAAGACGAGGCAGTTATGAAAAAGCTGAGTGAGTATTGGATGTCAAGTTCACTTGGGGAATTTAACAGATCCCTATCTGCCTCCGCCATCAATTCCTATTTAGATTGTCGGCTACGGTTTTATCTTCGATATGTGGCAGGTTTGAAAGAACAAGAGGAAGTAACTGCGGATGTAGATGCAGGTGTTTTTGGAACGATTTTGCATCGAGCCATTGAGTTGCTTTACCTGCCGGAAGGGGAACAAGCACCTAAATTATTCACTCCACATGAATTGAACCGAATTCAACCGACGATTACTACTGCGGTGGATAACGCCATCAGAGAGTTTTACCATGTAGGAAAAGGAGAAGACTTTGTATCGAGTGGTCAAATGCAAATCGTTCGAGAGATTTTTTTCGAGTATATACAAGGAATAGTGGCTCATGATATTGAACAGGGAGATTTTACGGTTTTAGGTTTAGAGCAACAACATACCACGTATATTCCGGTTCAAGTACAGGGTAGGGTAGAGGAAGTACGCTTATATGGCCTAATTGATCGGGTAGATCAAAAAGACGGGGTAATTCGATTGCTAGATTATAAGACCGGCAAGGACGAAAAGAAATTCAACACGATTGCCTCCTTGTTTGATCGGGAAGATAAGAATCGGAATAAAGCAGCTATGCAAACCATGCTTTATGCCTATTTCTATCAATTCACCAATCCTTCTAATCAGCAACCCTTGAAACCGGGGCTTTTCAATGTCAAAGAGATTTTCAAGGATAATTTCAATCCCTTTTTGATCAAGAGTGAAGGTAAGCTCAAGTTAGAAGTGGAAAACTATCTTGACCTGGCGGAAGAGTTTGAACAAAGTTTAAGTGGACTGCTCAGTGAATTATTTGATCCAGCTGTTCCCTTTGATCAGACTGCGGATGTCGATAAGTGCAAGTACTGTGCGTTTAAGGAAATGTGTGGAAGGTAGGGGAGAAGGGAGAGATTAGAAGCTAGAGACGAGAGTTTAGAAGCGAGATTCGAGAAGCGAGAGTTTAGAGACAATAGAAACAAGAACCAAGAATCAAGTGACAAGAGAAAGCTCGCAGAAAACACGGAAAACGCAGAAAAATTCGTATTGAAAAATTTTGTGTCCAAAGATAGAAATTAAGATACAGCTAGTTAACTCCATCAATTGCCCTGGTTTTTAACCCAGGGAAACATGAGTATCTCCTGATTTATATAGGCGGGTTTTAACTCACCATCATTTGTAGATTAAAACCCACAAGCGAAAGTTGCGCAGTGGACACACTGTCACTGTACACTGCTCAATATGCACTTTTCACTCCTCCCTCCAATGCCGGGGATTGAAATCCACGGCAATTGATGGGTGTTTTCCTTAGTAATCCGCAATAATTTGATTTCAAACTTCTAATCCAAATAGTGGGTTAAAACCCACAGTCTAAGGTTGTACTTTGGACTCACTGTCACACTACTCAATACTAACTGTTCACTGCACACTACTCACTGCTCACCCTAAAACCCTGTTTTTTGGATTTTTTTATGAGCTTCTGGAAGGAGTTGTAAGGCAGCGGAGGCATACCATTCGATTAACTCCATTTTAAGTACGCCAGCTTGAATAGCGGGGTCTGTATTGGTCAAAGCTTCTGCTTCTTCTTTTGTAGCGACATTGAATAGGAAAATGCCTCTTTTTTCTTTTCCATCAATGAAAGGACCTGCAAGAATCAATTTACCGTCTTCCGCTAACCTGTTTATGTTTGCCATATGTCCTTTTTGAATCTCAGTCCGTTGTTCGGGGCTGTAATCATCTGCACGATCTCCAGCCAGTAGGATCGCCATCACATAGGTTTTCATGCCATAGTCATCAGCTTGGAGTTCTTTTGCTAAGGTTTCTTCATAGGAAGTTTGCTGTGCAAAAATCGTAGAAAACAAACCTAAAGTCATTAGAAGGGTAAGAAAGTGGTTTTTCATTTTATTGTATAATTAATGAAAGCGTATCCGCTTTTGAGCGCAACTTGAGCCAGTCTTCTAGTTTTTTGAGCTCCTGTGCACTAGGCTTACTCTTAAACTTTGCGAAAGCCATCATGATGGTGTCTTTTTGATTGGTAGTTAAATCCGCAACAACTGAGCGGTTCATAGAAAAATTTTCTAAGGTAGGATGATTGATTTTGGCTTCTTGAGCAATATCCATGACCTGCTGATAGTTTTTTCCAAACTCTGACAATTCCCTTTCAAGTAAAGCTATTCTTCTGTCTTTGTCTTGTATGAGCGTTTCATTGCGCTCATATAAATCCTTAAGTATATCTGATCTTAAAACATTCATGTCTGCATTATCCCCACTTTGACGGATTCTCAAATAAGTATCCCTTAAGTTGAGACCCGCAAGTTTCTTTTCTATTTGGACAATTGTTTCATCTGAAATTCGCTCACCGATCAAACTGACTTCAATAAAACTGCTATCAGAAGCATATAGCAAATTAGAATTCAGCACTTGAGTTCTTGGAAGGTCAAATTCCACATTGACAAACTGGGTGGCAGACTTTTCCCAAATGGTCCGCTTTACGATGTTGTAGGCTAGGTAAACACTTGGAACAATTGTCAAGATCGTGAAAATCGTAATGTAAGTTTTGACTGTTTTTTCTCTTTTTGGATCCAAAAATTCCTTTTTTGGAAAATTCATAAAGCGTACAATCAAATAAGTGGATAGAGATATAAATACACTATTGATAAAAAATAAATAAAATGCCCCAAAAAAGAAGTAAAGATTTCCTGTAGCAAGCCCATACCCAGCGGTACATAATGGAGGCATCAGAGCCGTTGCGATAGCTACTCCTGGAATAGCATTACTTTTCTCTTTTCTCGAGCCTGCAACTATTCCCGCCAATCCCCCAAAGAGTGCAATTAGTACATCCCAAATGGTAGGTTCTGTACGAGCCAAAAGCTCCGATTGGGCATCGTCTAGTGGTGTAAAGGAAAAGTAAATAGTACTCGTGATAATGGAGATTAAAACAGCAATTCCAAGGTTCTTAAAAGACTTTTGAAGCAGCTCAAAATCATTGATGCCAGCTGCCATCCCAATACCCATGATTGGCCCCATCAGAGGTGAGATTAACATGGCTCCAATGATGACTGCTGTAGAGTTTACATTCAATCCCACGGAGGCAACAAAGATGGCAAAGATCAGAATCCACAGGTTGGCTCCCCGAAATTCTATATTCTTTTTGATGTAGTCAATGGTTTCCAATTCATCTTCTTTTCCTTCATGAAGATCGAATCGATCTCTAAAGAAGAGTAGGAGACCCATGATTTTATTTCTTAAGTTGAAAGCTCTATTAGTTGAATTCATGCGCCTATAATTTTGCTTTCGAAACTAATCAAAAAAAAGGACTCTTGTAACTTACTTGATTTTATTGGAAAAAATCAGGGAGTTTCAACTAATTGGAAGTCCAATTTTCTCCTTACTTAGTTATAAATTATGGACCTCGATCATTCTCAAGTGTTGCCTGCAGATGTATACCTTAACTGATTGATTGAATGAATTTTAAAAAGGGTTTAGATTAATCTAAATTTGATGAGTCTAAAAAAATTAGACATACCTAAAAGTTAAAAGAATTAAAATTTTGCCTTCTCCCAACATTAAGTTTTTATATTTGTAGTGAAGGAAGTTTTATTCATGGTACGAAGCTTGCTTAGGTAACCTAGGTCGCCAAATTTTACTTATCAAATTTTGAATTCTAGATATGAGCAAATCAATTAAGACCATTGTTTTTGTAGATGACGATAAAATTCAGCACATGATCAATCGTAAAAATATGTTACGATTGAAAGAGGATTTAGATCTCCAGTTTTTTGAAAATCCATATGAAGCTTTGAAATGGTTTGAAAGCAATGACGCAGATTTGCTTATCTTAGATGTGAATATGCCGGAAATGAAAGGTTGGGAGTTTTTGGATCAACTAAAACAACTGAACAAATCGATCGAGGTAAAAATGCTTACTTCCTCGGTGGATCCCGACGACATTGAAATCAGCACCCATTACAACATGGTTTCGGGTTTCTTGGTTAAGCCTTTGAAGAATGATATAATGGCCGAAATTTTAGGCATCTAATGGACTGTGTAAAAAATCTATGATCAATTTAACAGACGATAAAAGACCAATTTTATCCAAAAAACTAGACCGATTTTTTATGGGGCTTTCCAATGCATTTGCATTTGTTAAGCGCTTCTTCAAAGAGGTTTGGTTTCCCCCTTATGAATTGCGGGAAATCATGCGCCAATGTTATGAAATTGGTTATAGATCTTTGCCCTTGATATCTCTTACAGGGTTCATCATAGGCATCGTTTTTACCAATCAGTCGAGACCATCTCTAGCTGAGTTTGGAGCAACTTCTTGGTTACCCGCTTTGATATCGATTGCAATCGTTCGGGCCATGGGGCCTTTGGTCACGGCATTAATTGCAGCCGGTAAAGTAGGATCGAGTATTGGTGCGGAAATTGCCTCTATGAAGGTTACCGAACAAATTGATGCCATGGAAGTATCGGCTATCAATCCATTCAAATACCTTGTGGTCACAAGGGTGCTAGCTACAACTTTGATGATACCTGTGCTAGTTATGTACACAGATTTTGTTGCATTGATGGGTTCATTTGTAAATGTAAATCAAAATGAAATGGTTTCTATGTCTACGTTTTTCGTACAGGTATTCGAAGCTGTTTCATTTCTGGATATTTTCTCCTCAGTCATCAAATCATTAGTATTTGGGTTTACTATTGGAATAGTGGGATGTTATAAAGGCTATACATCCACTAAAGGTACAGAAGGTGTAGGTCAAGCAGCTAATTCATCGGTAGTAATGTCGATGTTCCTGATCTTTATCGAGGAGTTATTGGCCTTACAAATTGTAAATGCAATCAGATATGCCTAAGATCAGCACTGAATCAGTCATAGAGATCAATGGCTTGTACAAGTCTTTTGGAGAAAATCATGTCCTCAGAGGTGTGGATTTGGATTTGTACAAAGGAGAAAACTTAGTTGTACTCGGTAGATCGGGTACAGGTAAGTCTGTATTGATAAAAATCATTGTGGGATTGTTGACCCAAGATGAAGGAACAATTAAGGTTTTTGGAAGAAATACCCGTGGATTATCGCTGAAAGAACTGAATCAACTGCGTCTTAGGATTGGTTTTTCTTTCCAAGCATCTGCTCTATATGATTCCATGACCGTGAGGGAAAACCTTGAGTTTCCATTGGTAAGAAATGTTAAAAATCTCACAAGAAAAGAGATTGACTATAAAGTTGAAGACTTGTTAGATTCCGTTGGCCTAGCCCAAACAATCAATCAGATGCCTTCTGAATTGTCAGGTGGGCAGAAAAAGCGAATTGGTATTGCGCGAACACTGATCTTGAATCCTGAAATCATGTTGTACGATGAGCCTACGGCAGGTCTGGACCCCGTCACGTGTATCGATATCAACAACTTGATCAATGAGGTACAGGAAAAGTACAAGACATCCTCTATTGTTATTACCCACGACCTCACCTGTGCCAAACAAACAGGGGACCGAATGGCGGTATTAATAGAGGGGAAATTTAAATCTGTCGGTAGCTTCGAGGAGGTTTTCCATGATGCCAAAGACGAAAACATTCAATCATTCTATGATTATAACTTCATTAAATAATGAGAAACGATAATAAAAAATCAGTCATTGTAGGCATTTTCGTGTTGGTGGGTATCATCATCTTCGTTGCCGCAATTCTAACTTTAGGGGGACAACAAAAGAAATTTGTTAAAAGTATTTCCCTAAATACAGTTTTTGATGATGTAGCAGGTCTCCAAACAGGAAATAATGTTTGGTTTTCAGGGGTAAAGATTGGGACTGTACGAAAAATAAATTTTTATGGAGATTCTCAAGTCGAAATCGTCATGAATGTAGAATCTAAAGTCAGTGATTATATCCGAAAAGACTCCAAAGCCACTATTGGTTCAGATGGTCTGATTGGTAATAAAATCATCGTCATCTATGGAGGAACCACGCAAGCACCACCCGTTGAAGATGGGGACCGCTTGATGTCGGAGATGCCTTTGGATACTGATAAAATGATGACTACTCTACAAGAAAACAATAAAAACCTAGTTACTATAACCGAAAACCTAAAGGTTCTCACGACAAAAATTGCACAGGGACAAGGAATCGTTGGAACAGTTATGACAGATAGCTTATTAGGAGAAAACTTCAAAAATATCATTGTTAATTTGGATAGGGCGGCTAGTAACTCTAATCGAATGATCAATGAGATGAATAAGTTTACAGCTAATCTTAATAAAGAGGGAAACTTGTTTTATGATTTAGCTACTGATAAGTCAATTTATTCAGATTTACAGAGTTCTATTCAAGAATTACAAGCCACTGCAAACAATGCGAATAAACTAACTGAAAATCTGAATAGTATCACTGACAAACTCAATGATAAAAATAATACAGCAGGCATGCTTTTGAATGATGATGAGTTCGCTAAAAGCTTAAAACACACCCTTATTACAATCGATAGTTCCTCTGTTAATTTGAACCGTGGTTTAGAGGCGTTGGAATATACTTGGCCTTTCAGAAAAGGATTTAAAAGAAAAGCCAAGGCAGAGGCAAAAGCAGAGGAAGAAGAAAACTAAATAGATTCTAATGGATAGCGAAAATACCGCCCCATGAATTAGTCTGATTTGCTTTCCTTTGAAGTTATCATTAAAATTGACCCGCAGGTTTGCGGGTTTTTTTGTTTTATACCTATGCATCTTCCTGATTTTTTTGTTATTTGGCCGATGTTAAACCCTTCATCATGTCAAGTAGAAGAACTTTTATTAAAAAAAGCCTTGTTGCCGGATCAGCTTTAATTCCTCTTCAATTGGTGCAATCCTGCGCTACATCCGATGCATCCTCGAATTCTGAGAAATTTAAACCCTTAATCTTAGCAACTTGGGATCATGGGATGCCCGCCAATGATCGAGCATGGGAAGTCTTGGGTCAGACAGGTTCGGTTATTGACGCGGTAGAGGAAGGAGTAAAAGTTACAGAACTAGATATGGACAATCTTTCTGTAGGCCTTCAAGGGTTACCTGATCGAGAAGGGATAGCAACATTGGATGCTTCTATTATGAAAGGAGATGGATCCTGTGGTTCGGTTGCCTTCCTTAGGCAAATTAAGCATCCAATTTCTGTAGCTAGAAAGGTGATGGAAGAAACCCCTCATGTGATGTTGGCAGGTGAAGGAGCTAGGCAATTTGCCATTGCGAAAGGTTTTCCGTTGGAAGAAGAAATCCTAAGTCCTAAAGCAGCGAAGGCATTTGAAGCCTGGAAAGTCGATTCTCAATACAAGCCAATTATCAATATCGAAAACCACGACACCATTGGTATGATTGCTCTTGGTGCAGATGGTCAAATGGCTGGATCTTGTACTACATCTGGACTCGCATACAAAATGCATGGAAGAGTGGGAGATAGTCCAATTATTGGTGCTGGTTTGTTTGTAGATGAAGAGGTAGGTGCAGCAACCGCTACCGGACTTGGAGAATCAATTATTCGTATTTGTGGTTCATTTCTAATTGTAGAGTTGATGCGACAAGGCAGGAGCCCTCAGGAAGCTTGCGAAGAAGCTGTTAGAAGACTTATCAGCAAAAACAGGAAAGATCTAGATGATTTGCAAGTTGGTTTCCTTGCTTTCAACAAAGATGGTGAATATGGTGCTTATGCACTTAGGCAGGGATTTACCTATGCTTTACATCATACCGATGAAAAGGTTTTACGGAATTCAACATACGCAATTTGATGGGCTTACTAGAGGTTCCAGTTTTTACGGTAGAAGCAGCTTTAGAAGCTTTTCGGTGTGGCGCACACAGACTTGAATTGTGTTCAGATTTTTCGGAGGGTGGTACAACTCCATCTGCTGGATTACTCCAATTTTTAAAATCTAAGATCTCAATTCCTATTTTTGTTATGATTCGTCCACGGGGTGGGGATTTTATCTACACAGAAGAGGAGTTGGAAGTGATGGAGCAGGATATTTCCATTTTAGGTGCATCGGGTGCGGATGGTTTTGTTTTCGGTATTTTGGATGAAAATGGTATGGTGGATAGGAAAGCCAATGAGCGTCTGCTCAAGCTTGCTGAGAACAAACCATGTACTTTTCATCGGGCTTTTGATCTTACCCCCAATCTAAAAGAGTCATTGAACAAGATTCAAGAATTAGGGTTTGATCGAATATTAACCTCTGGAGGGAAAGCAACTGTCAGTGATGGCTGGGATATTATTTTGGAATTGGTAGAATTTGCTCAAAATCGAATCATAATTATGCCCGGAGGAGGTTCACATCCCCGACATGCTCGTGAACTTCAATCGTTGGGTTTACTCAAAGAGATTCATGCATCCTGTAAATCGCTGCGTTCTTCTTCGTCAGTATTCAAAAAAGAAGGGATGAATTTTTCCCTAGATATGGAAAGATTTCATCAGGTTTTAACGATCAACCCAATACTACTTTCTGAATTTTTAGCAGCGATGGAGTAATAGAGGCAGTAAAAATCACCGAATAAAATTTATTTTATTTTGCATTTGACGAAAAAATACTTTGTTTAGCCTCTTGTTTTTGACTAATTTTTAGTTTTTAAATATTACAGCAGATTTATTTTTATTTCTAATAACTTTTCCGTAAATTATTCTGTTCAAATAAACCCCTACAACTATGGTAAAAAGTTTTCAAGGTGTGCGTGTTGCAGAAAGTAAGAAACCAACCTCACCAATTTTAGTCAAAGATCATATGAGTACCAATTTGGTTACTTTTAAGCCACAGGATTCCATTGACCATGTACTGGATATGCTCACCAAAAGAAAAATATCGGGAGCACCCGTCGTCGATGAACTGGGACATTTGGTTGGAATCATTTCTGAAGTAGATTGTTTGAAAGAAATTATCAAAGGGAAATACTCCAATACCCCCAAATTTCCGGGTCTGGTAGAAGAGCATATGAGTAAAAACGTACTTACCATGTCACCCGAAACAACCTTGTTTGACGCGGCTCAAAAATTTTTAGAACATAAAATTAGACGTTTTCCTGTGCTTCAGGATGGTTTTTTAGTTGGACAGCTATCTTTGTCGGATGTCATCAGGGCATTTCCTAAGCTTAAAGCTACTACTTGGTAGATTTTGGTAAAAAAACTTTAATTAATCGTCATTTATGGATGACTGAATAGTTTATGTGAAATTAGGATAGTCTGCTCATATTGGATTGCTTCACTGATCAGGATATTCCTAATTTCCTATTTTCATCCACGCCATTCATTACGCAATGCTCATTGCTTTTAGCGCATCATTTCCCATTGCTTCCTCCTAATAATGCACCGTTTGTCCTCCTCATTAGTTGATTAATGATTTACCTTACTTCCCTCAAGGCTGTCCAGATTTCTTGGTCACGGGAGTAAATGTCTTGCCTGAAAAAATATTCTCCACGACTATTTGCCCAATAGGTGAGGTAAAAAATAACTACAGGAATCTTTCGATTAAGAGTAACTGTTCGTTCAGTGGTTTGATTCATCGCAAGACGAATGCGATCATCGGTCCAGCTTTCATCGTAAGAAAGTAAAATTTTGGCTAACTCAAATGGTTTTTGAATCCTGATACACCCGTGACTCAATGCCCTATCTTCACGAGCAAATAGGCTTCTGCTTGGGGTGTCGTGAATATATACCGCATATTTGTTGGGGAACATGAATTTCACTAAGCCAAGAGAGTTTTGTTGTCCAGGTTCCTGACGGATGGTATATGGAAAATTTCTTGGATTGACTTTAGACCATTCAATGCTTGATGGATCAACAGAAGCACCAGAGTTATTCAGGATCTTCATGTTTTTTTCCCTGAGGTAATTGTTATTTCTTTTTACAGCTGGAATTATCTCATTTCGAGTAATGGAAGTTGGTACAGTCCAAGTGGGACTAAATACAAGATAGGACATTTCGGCTTTAAACTGAGGCGTTGAATGGTACGATTTTCCAACGATAACTCTTGAACTTAGCAAGGTATCTCTGTTGACCAAGTAGTCCAGCTGAAAATTGGCTGTATTGACAATGATGAGTTCTTGCTCCTTGATTTCATGGGGTAGCCAGCGCATACGTTCTAGATTGACCGCTGCTGTTTGAGTCAAAGCCGTTGGACTCTGGTTCAGTGCATAAATTGTTCCCTGTCCAATAATACCATCGTTCTCCAATCCAAAACGTTTTTGAATCTGCTTGATAGCAGGAATCAGTAAGGAATCATATGTTTTTTCATTTTCTAGGACTTCTTGATTTTTCAAAAATCCCCAAATTCGTAGCCTTTCCCGTATTTCAGGAATAGAGTTATGGGTATCCCCAATCTTGATGGATTTGTCTGCTTTGATGGATTTCCAAGACGTGGTTGCAGCCTCTAGAGCTTTTTGTTCCAGCGCATAAGTTTCTCTCAAACCATCCCTCATGCGTCTGTAAATACTTAGTTGAGGATAGAGCTCCTCTAAACTCTTACGAATGCTACCTCCGGTTAATGCATCACTTAAACGCTGGTCAATTCGTAATTCAGGAGCATTTCGCTGAATATTCCAAGTCGTCTTTAAGTTTTCAGGATCTACTTTTCCCAAATAGAGATGAGAAGAAAGTAAGATAAAGGCATCTGTCAATAAAATATCTACTGAAGCAAGCGCCATGGGATCAACGGCTAATCCAAGCTTTTGGATGCGTTCCAATTGATCAAACAATTCATTGATTGCATCTAAATGATAATCTTGTGGGTTTAGGCCATCAAATTTTGCTTGTTGTATTTCATAGCGCATTTCATAGGCAATTTCAAAAAGTTTTTTACCATTGGACCAAGCAAATTCAAAATCTCTATGCTGATAGAAATTTTGAATTACTACAGAGCTGTATAGGGATCTCCCAACTACTTTTGGTTTTTTTTCATTTTGGCTTGACTCTATCAACTGCCTGATTAAAAAATCCTGTGGGGGAGAAAAGTTCATTACTTGCTGGGCAACGCTTAAGTGCCCAACAAGTAAAAATAAAATGAGGAGTGCTCTGTACATGATCATTGAGTTATTTTTTTCGCTTCCACTGCACAGAATACAGATCAAGTCTTCGTTGTTCCAAATTCCTAACGGAACCTGCTTTCCGTTGCTTGGTCAATAAGTCTAGGTCAATATCGGCAACAATGGTAGTTTCGGCATTTTCTGAAGCTTGTGCTACAGTAGCATCATGCGGAAAAGAAAAGTCAGAAGGCGAATAAATCGCTGATTGAGAAAATTGGATATCCATATTTTCTACTCGCGGTAAGTTCCCGACTGAACCAGTGATAGCGACGTAACATTCATTTTCGATGGCACGTGCTTTTGCACAGATATTGACACGCAAGAAGGCGTTTTTGGTATCAGTCCAAAAAGGTACAAAAAGTATATCCATCTCTTGCTCCGCCAGAATTCTCCCTAATTCAGGAAATTCTACATCATAACAAATCAAGATGCCAATTTTACCGGCGTCAGTATCAAAGACTTTAATCCCATTTCCCCCTTGTAAACCCCAGTAAGACTGTTCGTCTGGAGTAATATGGAGCTTGTATTGTTTATCAGTAGTTCCGTCCCTACGACATAAATAGCTTACATTTCTTAGTTTTTTTCCATCATATTCTGGCATGCTGCCTGCGATGATATTGACATTGTAGGAAAGTGCCAAATCGCTCATTCTACTCACAATTTCATCGGTATAATCTGCTAAGTTTCGGATGGCTTCAGATGCATCCATATCATTAAATTCAGCTAGTAGGGGTGCATTGAAAAATTCTGGCAGTAAGCAAAAATCAGATTTATAGCCAGATACGGTATCTACGAAAAATTCTACCTGCTGCATTAAATCATCCACTGAATTGAATCTACGCATTTTCCATTGAACAAGCCCTAGCCGAACGGTTGATTTTTTGTTTCCAATGAGCTTTTCATCTTTTTCATAATAGATATTGATCCATTCGAGTAAAGTCGCATAGGCTCTTGAATCGGTATCTTCTGGCAGGTATTTGGTAATTACTTTCCGAACGTGAAATTCATTGGCTAGCTGAAATGAAAGCACAGAGTCAAAAATCTCCTTACTTTTTACCAAATCAATGTATTTCCTTGGAGTCATCTGATCTGCATACTTGGAGTACCCAGGGATTCTGCCACCTGCAATGATAGAGCGAAGGTTGAGATTTTCGCATAGTTCCTTCCTAGCATCATATAATCTTCTACCTATTCTCATGCCTCGGTACTCTTGATGGACGAATACATCTGTTCCATACAGGGTGTCTCCATCATTGTCATGAGTATCAAATTTCCCAAAACCAGTGATTTGATCATAGGTGTGATTATCGCCAAATTTACCATAGTCTACCACGAGACTTAAGGCTGCTGCTACAACTTTACCATTATCTTCGATACAAATCTGCCCTTCTGGGAATGCCTTTATTTGATTTTTTAATTCTTGTTTAGTCCAAGCGCCACCTTGGTTTTTATAAATACTGACCATGATTTCTCTGATGTCTTCATAGTCTGAAAGTTTAATATTTCGGAGCTTTAGCCGGTGTTCTAATTCATCTCTCATAGATTACAAATATACGAAAAATTAAAGAGATTGGAGATTGTGATAGGTGGTCAGCGACTAAATGAAAGGTTCGAGCAGTAGCTATGTGGAGTAAGGTAATAAAGTAATCATTGATTAGTTGGATTGTGATTGAGTTTTTGGAACTATAAAATGAAATTTAAATCGCTTGCGATATAAAATCATTCTACATATATTTGTATCGCTCACGATATAAATTAATACATTATGCAAAAATTATATGAAACTTCTGCTACGGCAGTTGGCGGTAGAAATGGAAGTGTGAAGTCTTCAGATGGCGTATTGGAATTGGACGTACGTCTGCCGAAGGTTTTTGGGGGGCAGGGTGGAAGTTATACCAATCCTGAACAATTATTTGCGGCAGGTTACGCAGCATGCTTTGACAATGCTTTGAATTTTATCGCTAAATCTCAACGACTGGCGATTTCTTCCAAGGTGACGGCACATGTAGCCTTGATTCAAGGAACTCCTACTGCTTGGGATTTGGCGGTGACATTAGATGTTGAGATTAATGGTTTGGAGGAATCAGAAGCTCAAAAACTAATGGAGCAAGCACACGATAGTTGTCCTTATTCTAGGGCTATCCAGGGAAATGTCCAAGTAACGTTAAATTTAAAATAAGTCATGTCAACAAAGTTTTATGAATTTTCTGCCCAAACTCTTCAAGGAAAGGACGTTTCTATGGAGGAGTTTAAAGGAAAAACAATCTTAGTAGTCAATACAGCAAGTAAATGTGGCCTGACTCCTCAATATGAAGGGTTGGAGAAGTTGTATGAGAAATACAAGGACCAAGGTTTGGTAATTTTGGGCTTCCCTTGCAATCAATTTGGAAATCAAGAACCAGGAGATGCGTCTAGCATTGCATCTGGGTGCGTATTGAATTATGGTGTAACATTCCCGATGTTTGCCAAAATTGAAGTAAATGGCCCTCACACACATCCAATTTTTAAGTATCTAAAAGAGCGCTTGGGTGGTTTTCTAGGATCAAGAATTAAATGGAATTTTACTAAATTCTTGATTGATGATAAAGGTCGACCCTTGAAGCGTTATGCTCCCATTACCAAACCGGATCAAATAGAAAAAGATTTGGTCAAAATATTGGCAAAAAAGGCGTCTTAAGTACGCAAAAGTGAAAATGGCTTGAGTTATGACAGAAGAGGTATTAAAACTTGATAATCAAATCTGCTTTCCCTTTTATGCAATGTCCCGTGTTATCATTCGGGGATATCAACCGTATCTGGACAAATTAGGTCTTACCTATACTCAATATCTAGTGATGTTGGTACTTTGGGAACAAGATGGTCTGAGTGTAAATGAAATTGCGGAAAGACTCATTTTGAATACCAATACAGTAACTCCCATGCTCAAGCGCATGGAAGGTATGGGCCTATTGGAAAGGATCAAAGGGGAAGCAGATGAGCGTAAAGTCTTTATAAATATCACTGAAAAGGGGCAGGCAATGCATGAAGAAGCTTCACGCATTCCGAGCCAATTGCTGCAGGCTTTGAATCAAGAGGGCAAGGACTTGACAGATCTCTTGGAAATGAGAGATAAGATCAATGAATTATTGCATAGAGGCTACTAAAGTTGGTGTTTGAGGAACACGCTTGTTCATCATCCACATCCACAATGGGGGTACCAACGCCATCAGCATGCTTCCGGGATAACCTGTTGGTAATTGAGGACTTTCGTCCATATGTCTTAGGAGTTGATATTTTCTAGATGCCAAGTAATGGTGATCTGAGTGCCGAGTCAATTCGAATAACACAATTCGCCCCATTTCATGATCAGAATTCCAAGAATGCTTGGGCAAAACACGCTCATAACGACCAGATTCTAATAAGCGTCGTTGCAACCCATAGTGCTCGATGTAATTGATGGTCTCCAAAAGTAATACGGCAATCAAGCTTATGGACAGGGCAAAGGGTACCATGGACCAACCGAACATCACCCCAACACTCAGGAGATAAAGGATTTGATAGCATTGAAAGCGAATCATCTCATTTTTCCACGTCCACATGGAAAGCCCTTTTTTTGCTAAGCGCTCCTTCTCCAACATCCATGCACTCCGATACTGTCCAAAGATAGATCGAAAGAAAAACACATATATCCATTCCCCTTTTTTGGCAGTAGCTGGATCTAATGGAGTAGAGACATGTTTGTGATGTCCCCGATTGTGTTCAATGAAAAAATGCATGTATAAGACGGGTAAGAGTCCCATTTTTGCAAGAAATTGCTCGCCTTTAGTTGCTCTATGTCCCAATTCATGCGAGACATTGATGCCCAATGCCCCTAAGACTACTCCTAAGCTAAAGGTTAAACCAATTTTTTCAATGTTTTCCATAGGTACATTGCTGATGCTGTAAAAGTAAAAACCGATTAGGAGGTAGCAGATGGGGGCACACAGATAAAGCAAGATATCAAAGAAACGATTCGACAACTTTTCAGCTTCTTTTTCTGGAGAAAGGTTTTCAGTAGAAGCTGGAAGTAAAGCATCGAGTATTGGGAAAATTCCAAACGCTAAGATCACAGACGCCCAAGACCAAACCCCGCCCAACACCAATGCGAGTAAAAAGGACAAGGGCAGTAGATAAGCGCTGAGGTATTTTAGATCTTTGAGCATTTGGGTTAAAGACGGAGTAAAATTAAGTACTTAAATAAACGTTTAAGATAGCCAATTTTTTTTCATTTATCTTTTGGCTGCATTAATTTAACTGAAAAATAAATCAAAAATAGATTGCTAAACAAATTGAGTCCTAAGACTCATTCAAAATAAAGATTAAGAATAAAAAATGCTAGCTAATCCTTTATTCTTGATAATGGGAAAACTTCAATGCCCGTAAATTTGAAGAATAACTTAATTTCACACTATAATGAAAAAGATTGTGTCAATGTTCGCGTTCACCTTGTTCTTATTTGTATTCAGTACAAGTAATTTGAAAGCAAGTTGGTCTTACAAATCAGATGTTGGTTTAGATTTTATGGATGGTAGATTATATGTTGTTACTCATTGTACAAATAAAATTGGAGATGATTGTACAACACCTGGATCTGCTTCAAGATCGGATATTACAGTTATTTTAGAAATTGCTAAAGCTTTGGCAAAATTATAATGATTGGTAAGTTTAGTAATACTAGCGGCTATGAATTCGTAGCCGTTATTTTTCTACTGTTTTCTTGTCATTCTTCCTATGATTATACCTACTTTGATAGAGAGGATATTAAGCATGTAGAAGAATTTGATGTAAAGCTTCCTTTTAACTTTGTAAATCAAACAAAATGGTCTGTATATACAGAAAGTGGGAGGCTTCATCTTCTTGAATATGGTAGAACAAAAGAAGGGGATTTGCTCATTTTCCCATTGGATTTGGAAGCAAAAGCTTATGGTATTCCTATTCAAATCCCAAGAGAAGGACCAGAAGGGTTTAACGCAACTGATGCTGCGGTACAAATATTGACAAGAGATTCTATTTTAGTTTTTCCTATACCATCAAAGCGTTTTTACTTGTATAATGACTTAGGACATCTATTACGTACATATGAATATGAAAGTGAATTTGAATTTTATTTAGCTGGATTCTTCTCATCTGCCATAAAAATGGAAAACCATTTGATTTTCCCAACAAGTTCTTCTTTAGTAAGGTATGATGACCCTAGTTATTTTCAAAAGGTTTTGCCTGTTCATGTTTTTGATATTCACAATTCTAAGTTTGTTCAAGCACTACCATATCCAAAACAGCTTGAAAAAAAGTATTTGTGGAGCTTCTTGGATGGCGCTTCTTTATCCACTTTTCAAGATTCTTTGGTTTTGATAAATTTCAGGTTTTCGGATAGTTTGTATACATATTCTACCCAAACTCAAAATGTTCAAAGTAAATTCTTAGGAATTAACGCTGAACCTTTAGGATTAGTAAAACCTCCAACTAAAGGAGAGGAGCTCAATCTAATACTAAAGGAAAAGGATTACCTATACACATTAGCAGAAGACCATATACTATACAGGGTAGTAACTCATTTAGATAAATGGGAAATGAAAAATGTTGCGATACAAGATATTGTCGATTTCAATTATCGACGGATGACGGTAATTAGGCATAATTCATTGACAAATGAAACTCGTTATATAGATATGCCACTAACCCGCTATTTTATTCCATATAAAGGCAAGCTCATCGTAGGAAGTGTAGATACTTGGGAAGATGAAGATAACGACCAATGGAGAAAATTTTTTATTTATGAGTTTTGATTTTTTGAAATACTAAAATTCCCACTTTCACAGTCACCTATACAAAAAAGGCCAGAGAATTTGCTCTGGCCTTTTTTGTATACGGAGGATTCATCATCCTACATTCATTCGTTGGGTTTATTTCTTTTCTTCCACTTTTGCTGTTTTTACAACATCACCCTCTTTTAATTGTTTGGAGACAACAAAGTATGGGCCCACAATCAGTTCCTCACCTTCTGTAATACCTTCTAAAATTTGGATATTATCAAAATCAGAAATTCCAGTCTTGATTTCTCTGAATTTGGCCTTGCCTTCTTCAATTACAAAAATCAATTCTTTTGGTTTAGTGCTACCATCAGCATTTTTGGTAATTTGATCTTCCCGTGTAGTCACTGCACCTAATGGAATGGAAAGCACATTTTCTTTTTTCTGGGTAATGATATCCACACTTGCAGTCATTCCAGGTCTGAAAGGGAATTTGTTTCTTGCTGTGACAAGGTCCGCATAAGATTCGTTGATGATTCTAATTTTCACCTCAAATTCGGTCACTGCATCAATACTAGCTTTTGTGTTGGCAGAATTGGCAATAGAGGTAACCACACCTTTAAATTTCTTTCCTGTAGATGCATAGGAATCTACATCAATGAGCGTAGTGTCTCCCAAACTGATACGGATGATATCATTTTCGTTTACATTTACCCGAACTTCCATTCTGGCAAGGTCTGCTAAACGAAGCATTTCTGTTCCTGCCATTTGTTGAGTACCTACCACACGTTCGCCTTTTTCAACCAAAAGCTTGGATACAATACCATTTACAGGAGAATAAACATTTGTTAATCGTAGGTTTTCAGCAGCTTCATCTACGGTAGCTTGAGCACTTTTAATGATAAATTCAGCAGCTATTACAGATTGTTGTGCTGCATCCAAATCATTGGAAGCAGTAAAGAATGTAGCTTGTATTTGTTCCCAATCTGCATCCGAAATGACCTTGTCCTTATGAAGTCGCTCATTTCTCTTATATTCTAATTCGGCTCTAACAAACTGAGCTTCAGAGCGTTTGAGGTTAGCTCTGGATTGTGCCAGATTTGCCTTATTTTGATTGAGATTGGCCCGAGCTCTATCGAGTGCTGATATGAAGTTATCGGGGCGGATTTTCACCAATAGATCGCCGACCTTTACAGAGTCACCGTCCACCACATTTAGTTCGATGATCTCACCTGCTACATCTGGGCTAAGTTTAACTTCGATTTCAGGTTCAATTATGCCAGACCCACTTACTTTTTCGATGATCGTTGCTTTTTTCGCTGTACTTACCTCTACGCTTACCTCTTTTGGTCCTCCAATCCACCCTGCACTGCGACCGATAATTGCGAAAACAATTACAAAACCTAAAATTCCTAAAAGGATATAGATCAATTTATTAGATTTTTGCTTTTTAGCCATTGGTATTGTTCTGTTATAGTTTTAATGGATTTCCTAAATAAAAGTCAAGTACCTTCACTCGAAAGATAAAGGTGTATTTTGAGGTGATCAAATCAGCCTGCGCATTGAAGAAATTGTTTTGCGCCAGCTGATAGTCAGCAAAATTGATCGCTCCTGCATCAAAACGCTGTTGGGCAATTCTAAATGCTTCCTCCAAAGAGGCTACACGGGTTAACGATGCTTGATATGATAATCTGGATGCATAAGCATTGGTGTAAGCACTTTCAATATCCTGGCGTAGCTGGTTTTTAGTTTCTACTTCTTGAATCTCTGCCAGTCTTTTTTGTAATCTTGCTCGTTGGACGTTTGCCCGGTTTCTCATGTTTGAAAAAATAGGGACATTTAATTGTAAGTTTGCTGAGTTTGAAAAATTATTCCGGATTTGTGTGTTGAAAGCAGGGACTTCGCCAAAAACAGCCTGATCAATAAAGTTTGAAAATGCACTGACACCTACTCCTAAAGTAGGAAGGTATCCTCCTCTTGCTATCCTAACTCCGATATTTGCACTTTCAATGCCTAACTCGGCAGCTTTGATTTCGGGCATCAATTCCAACGCGATGGCGAAGATTTCATCCACATCGTTTTGAGCCATTTGAAAAGCATCTGTATCTAGCTCTGGAGCCAAAACATCCATTCGATCATCGAATGGGATCTGCATGGCTTGTGCTAAATTTAATTTTGCAATTCTTAGGTTGTTGCTGGCATTGATGACCTCTAACTCATTAGTAGCATTCTGTGCTTGGATGTCCAATTTATTCGCAAGTGGCAAAGAACCTGCGTCCACCAACTTGAGAGTTACTGCCATTTGTTCCTTGGTAGTATTGAGTTGATTTTGAGCAATATTCAACTGTTCTTTTGCAAATACAACATTGATAAACAGGTTGATCACATTTAATGTAATAGAGTTTTCTGTAGCAGCAACATTGTAAGAGGCAGCCTCGATGTCTACTTTTGATTGTCGAACACTATTGTTTATTTGTTGACCAGCAAATATAGTTGCGTTTGAATTGGCGAAGAGATTGATGTTTCCAATTCGATTGTTTTCAAAGAGATTTGTCACTGGGTTGATGGATCGTCCCCAACGATAGCCTGAACTCGCACCTGTACTTAAGGTTGGAATTCTTTGTCCTTGATTCGCGAGGTAGTTGGCCTCTTGCTGTGCGAGTGCTACCTGACTTCTTTGTAAATTGAGGTTGTTTTCTAGCGCAATCTCAATACAAGTTTCTAAGTCCATTACCCCTTGCTGTCCTGTTTGTGCAAAAGAAGCAAAAGTGATGGTTAGGCTCCATAAAATTAAAAGGTAATTTTTTTTCATATTAAAGGTCTATATCAGGAATATAAATTAAATCTTGTATCCAAGGGATGGTTTTTAAGTAATCGATGGTGGTGGCACGAATACCTGAATCCATTTCTATTACATGGCATGCCAAATCATTTTTTCCTTTTCTGGATACTGACATGGTTGCGATGTTTGATTTTTCTTGGGCAATGATATTTGAAATAAAAGCAATGGCCCCAGCTACATCTTGAGCTTTGATGATTAATGTATGAGATTGGGCAGTGAAATTGGCATTGAAACCGTCAACTTCTGCAATATTGATTAATCCTCCCCCCAAGCTTTCTCCGATTACCTCCACAGTTTTAGTACCCTTGGTTAGTATCAGTTTGATGGTATTTGGATGATAAACAGATGCATTTCCAATAGACTTGAAGCTGTATTGAATGCCTTTTTCTTTGATGATTTCAAAAGCTTCCTTGATATGAGGATCATCTGTCTTGAAATCCATTAAGCCACCCAAAATAGCCTTGTCACTACCATGTCCCTCGTAGGTTCTTGCAAATGAATTGTAAAAGGTAATGACAGCTGAATCAGGACTGCCTCCTAAGACACGGATAGCCGCCCGTGCAATACGAACTACTCCCGCAGTATGTGAAGAAGATGGTCCGATCATCACTGGTCCGATCATGTCAAATACACTACTTTTTGAACCCATTATGTATACATTTGTCAAAAGATGTGCTAATCTAGCAACTATTCTATAACTGTACCACGAAAGTATTAACTTAAGTACTTAAAACACCATTAATAAACCTTAAAATTTATGAGTGGTAATGCTCATAATTTTATTTAATCCTTTCATTGTCCATAAATGAACATTATAATGACCGATTTCAGTACACTTTTATTCTTGAAAAAGACCGACCATCTGTGGGAAGCTAGTGAGGAATTTTTGCATAACAGAGCATTTTTATTTGGGGATGGGTTGTTTGAAACTATGGTATTTACCCGTGGGAAAATACTTGATTTTGAATTGCATCGAGTACGATTATTACATGGCATGCATATATTGGGTTTGGATCCTGAAATAATTAGTACTCAGGAAGAGCTGGAGAGGTCAATTTTTTCTCATCTTTCATCGAGCCAAATCCTTCGCGTTCGTTGGAATGTTTTTAGGGGAGGGTTGGGTAAATATACCCCTGAAACTGATAAAGTTTTGGAAACTCTGCAAATTCAGCCATTCCACTATCCGCCAAGGATCAAAAAAACTGCGATGATATCTGCCAAATTTAGAGTTTACCCTCAAGTATGGTCCAATTGTAAAACCAGCAATGCATTACTTTATGTCTTAGCCAATCAGGAGCGCCAACAATACCAACAGGATGATGTGATATTGTTAGATTATAGAGGAAATGTTTCAGAAGCTGGAGCAGCCAACCTATTCTGGAAAAAAGATGGGGTATACTACACACCATCACTTTCTACGCATTGCATTGCAGGCATAGGTCGGTCTAAAATTATGCAGTGCTTACGAAACTTTTCGATCCCTCTAATTGAAGGAGAGTTTTCAGTTCAAGACCTATTGACAGCCGAAAAGGTTTTCACTTCAAATGTCACTGGACTGAGTTACATTGAATGTATCGAAGGGCATTGTTTCAATACTGAATCGGAAGAACTTTTGGATGCATTATTTAACCCAGCTAGGGAAATCTAAATAGCAACAGCCGCCTTTATATGAGGATGTGGATCGTAATTAAGCAATTCAAAATCTTCAAAAGTGAATTCGAAAATATCTTTTACTGCCGGATTGATTTGAATAGTTGGAAGGGGTCGGAAATCTCTACTTAATTGGAGATGCGCTTGTTCGAGGTGATTACTGTATAAATGCGCGTCACCAAAAGTATGGACAAATTCTCCTGGCTCCAGATCACATACTTGTGCAATCATCAATGTAAAAAGAGCGTAGGAAGCAATGTTAAAAGGAACTCCTAAAAACACATCGGCACTTCTCTGATACAATTGGCAGGAAAGTTTCCCTTCTGCTACATAAAATTGGAATAAAGTATGGCAAGGTGGCAAAGCCATTTGATCTACATTGGCAACATTCCAAGCGCTTACAATATGTCTTCTACTATCAGGTTTCGTCTTTATTTGATGGATCAGGTTTTTGATTTGATCAATTTCACCACCTTTTCCATCTGGCCAATGTCTCCATTGGTATCCATAGACAGGGCCTAAATCTCCATTTTCGTCTGCCCACTCGTCCCAAATGCTGACCTTATTTTCTTTCAAATAAGCAATGTTGGTATCCCCTTTTAAAAACCAGAGCAATTCATGGATGATGGATCGTAGGTGCAATTTTTTAGTCGTCACGAGAGGGAATCCATCTTGCAAATTGAATCGCATTTGGTATCCAAACACACTGATGGTACCGGTACCTGTCCGGTCTTCTTTTTTGACACCGTGGTCCAAAATATGCTGCATCAGGTCGTGGTACTGTTTCATGAGGATATGGATTATTGCTCTTTAGATTAAAAGCTAAAATTGAAAAAGTTGTGTAACTTTTCCAACAATTTTGTTGGGAATAAGTATGCTCTATAGATGAATTTCACAAAAAAGCAGTCCTACTTGGGGCTAATAATAGCCTTTCTACTGACCCTTTCCTTTATAGGTTTTCAACCACAGGTGCGTTTTGACTATGATTTCGAGAGTTTTTTTCCGCAGGAAAGTGAAGAATTACAGTTTTATTTGGAACACCGGCTAACGTTTGAAAATGATAATGACTATCTACTGATTGCTATCAATCACAAAGAAGGGATTTTTCGGCAGGATTTTTTGCAAAAGGTAGTAAGTTTCCAAGATCAGTTACAAAACTTGGAAAAAGTTGAGGGGGTGCAATCTTTATTGACCGCCAAGCAGCCGATTATCAGCCCTTTTGGGGTTAGGATGAATCGAGTATTAGACCCTTTAGATTCTGCTAGGTATTTGAAACAGGTGGAGTCTATTAAAAAAAGTTCTATTTGGGAAGGCTTTTATACTCCTGATGAACAGTTTTTACTGCTAGTCTTGCAAAATGAGCAACGTATTGAAAAAGAAGCGGGAGATGATTTGTATGAAGAAATTCGTCAATTGATAGAAATTGCCAATTTTGATAGGGTAGAGACCGCAGGGAAAATAAAGGCTCAAGGAGCTTTCGTAACCTTATTGCAAGAGGAGTTCTCATTCTTTTTGGGAGTTGGGATTATATTGATCGTGACCATTCTGTTTATCTTATTCCGATCCATTTGGGGAGTCGTAATTCCTTTGGTTGTCATTGCTTTGGGTATTGGTTGGACATTGGCTTGGATGTTATTGATGGGTAAGCCTTTGGATGTGATGACAGTGATGCAACCGATTATTTTATCGGTTATTGGTTTAGCAGGTCTTGTTCATTTTCTCAACTACTATTTGACATATGTTCGAGATGGAAAATCCCATGAACAAGCTGTTCAGGCTGCTTTTTCTGGACTGATTTTGGCGGTTTTTCTTACAAGTCTGACTACTTCTCTTGGTTTTTTGTCTTTGTATTTCACTCAAATTCCTACTCTTAGCTATTTTGGTTTGTATACTGGATTAGGAGTTGGTTGGATGTTTTTATCCATGATCTTGATCACCCCAGGGCTTTTGTATTTACTCCCTCCATTACCGGTCAAAGATCGGCCACAGATAATCGTTTTTTGGAGAAAGTCTATGCGGAAATTCTTTTTATGGGTGATTTCGTATAAAAAAAGTATTCCGTTAGTTTTTGGTGCAATTACCCTGATATCCATTATTGGATTGAGCCAATTAAAAGTCAATGGATATATCTTGGATAACCTTCCTGAAGGTAATGCACTCATGGAATCTTTTTTATTTTTTGATCAATCCTTTGGGGGAAGTAAGCCCTTAGAAATTGCACTCACCAAGGGAAGTTCGGTCAATTCATTGATTGAACTGGAAGTTTTAAAGGAGATTGAGAATTTAGAATTATTTTTAGCAGAAACCTACGATGCAGGCGCTATCATTTCACCTCTGAGTTTGGTAAAAACTGTCCATCAAGGCTTAAACAATGGGAATGAGCGAGCCTTTACTATTCCCTCCAAGGGTCAATTGAAGAAGGTGCAGCAGATGATGCCTTCGATGCTTGAAAACAGTCCTATTCCGATGGTGACAGAGGATTTGCAAAAAGGAAGATTGAGCGCAAGGACAGCAGATATGGGTAGTTTGAAGTCCAAACAGCTGAATGAGGAATTGATCAATTATGTGGACAAGCATATTTCGCCAGAGATTTTGATAGTACATTTGACTGGAACATCTCACTTAATTGATATTAGCCATGAAGCCGTGAGTCAACAATTAGCGAAAGGCTTATTTACAGCTTTTTTGTTGGTAGCATTCATTGCTGGTGTTTTATTCCGATCTTGGAGGATTGGCTTGATTGTGTTGATTCCAAATCTCATTCCTTTACTATGGTTGACTGGTATGATGTGGATATTTGGAATTGATTTTAAATTAACTACCGCCATTGTATTTACGGTTGCTTTTGGGATTGCCGTGGATGATAGCATACATTTTATGACCAAATTTTATCTGGAGCTGAAGAAAGGTTCTTCTATGTTATACGCTTTGAAAAGATCATTTTTGGAAACAGGCAAAGCGATTATTCTTACTACGTTGATCTTGGTGGCTGGATTCGGGGTATTAGTCCTCAGTCAATTTGGGGTTACATTTTACGCTGGTTTGCTTATTGGTTCGGCGCTGATATTTGCCTTACTGGCAGACCTTATATTATTGCCTGTGATGTTATTGAATTTACGCAAGTCTTGGATTTCGCTTGAAGGGAAAGCCTATTCCTGATCATTTTGGTGGGGTAGAAAAAAGGGTTTTTCAAAGGTTGCTGAGATTGGATAATGATCGGAGTAGTCCACTTCCCGATGGGTTTTGAAATCTGAAATTTGGAAACTTGGGTCGAAGAAAATGTTGTCAATTCGCAAAAAGAATAGAACCCTGTTGTAAGTAAAACCAAAGCCTCTTCCAGCTTTTTCGAATGCGTTGTCTAAATTTTTACGTAAGAAAAAGTATGTGTAAGAGTAGGGAACGTCGTTGAAATCCCCTACCAGAATGGTAGGATAAGGACAATTATCCATATGTTCCTTCAATATATCTAATTGAGATGCCCGGATTACTTGGCCATTTTTTAATTTGCGTAACGTCTCTCGATAGTTTTCTTTAATTCCTTCCAGGTTGTTGAGGTTGTCTTTATCGATACTCATAGATTCCAAGTGAGCATTATAAACTCGGATGGTATCTTTGTCTATTTTTATGTCGGCAAATATCACTCCATTATTTCTTCTGTTTTCGAATACTTTACCGTCATTGACAATGGGATATTTACTCAAAATCGCCATCCCGTAAGATCTTTTCTTAACATTACCCTCATTGATTTGATAGCTGTATTCATAGCCTGCCTCGGTTGCCAGTTGTTTGAGGTGATTTTTGGAGGGGGTAGTGAAATCTTGATAAAATTCCTGAAAGCATTTGATATCAGATGGGTTATCTTGAATCCATTTGACTAAATTCTCACTGTTGAGAGTTGCGCTTGATTTTTGATGATGGTAGTTAAACATATGAACATTATAGCTCAATACAGAAATACGGTCTTCAATTGGAGTGGGGATGTTGTATTGAAAAGTTGTTCCAACGTATTTCCATCCTGCAATCAAGGCAATGAATGGGAGAATGGCTAGTTTGCGTTTAGCAAAAACCAAGCTAATGAAAATGAAAGCATTTATACAGAGGAGTAGGGGATTAGTGAGCGTAAGTAAGCCAATGTATGGGAAATATTCAGGGGATATATAAACACTGTAAAAGAGAGCTAAAGAAACCAAGAAAAATAAGCTGACAATAAACCTAATCATAATTGTTTTAGAAAATCATTCGAAATTATAGGTTTAAACCTGTCTTTCCAACATTTGAAGGTGAATAAACGCATCTACCAAATAAAATAGTCAAGGTGGCAAGGGCGAAATATCAAGTAAACAGCCTAAGGATTGGATTAAACACGTTTCATATTCCTTCTTTTGCCCCATCAAATTCGAGCTGTCTTTATTTGTACATTACAGCCCGTGACAAGTAGAGGGGCGCTTAGGAGTACTGTTTTGGTAGAATTGATGCCTAAACTGGTATTTTTACCTTTCAACCAATCACCAAATCTACCTATCACTTATCAATAATCATAGTGAGGCTATGAGATCGATTCATTACATTTGCCCTAAAAGAAATAAACCCAATAATGGAAGATTCAATAAAGAAAATTCAACTCAATGACCTCCATGTGGCTTTGGGGGGTAAGATGGTTCCTTTTGCTGGATACAATATGCCGGTGCGTTATTCTTCAGATATCGAGGAACATAAAACCGTGCGTGAAGGAGTGGGTGTTTTTGATGTTTCCCATATGGGAGAATTCATGGTTACAGGACCCCATGCCTTGGAATTGATCCAAAAAGTCACCTCCAACGATGCATCCAAGCTTGTCAATGGTCAAGCACAATATTCTTGCTTCCCTAATGATAAAGGTGGGATTGTGGATGATTTGATCGTCTACAAATTTGAAGATCAAAAATATATGTTGGTAGTCAATGCCTCCAATATTGATAAAGATTGGGCATGGATTAATCAGAACAATACGATGGGCGCACATCTCAAGAATATTTCCGATCAACTTTCGCTTTTTGCTGTGCAAGGCCCCAAAGCTATTGAGGCTGTTCAATCCTTGACTTCAGTGAATTTATCAGAAGTTAAGTTTTATCACTTTACAGTGGGAGAGTTTGCAGGTGTGCAAGATGTTATCATTTCAGGAACTGGTTACACAGGGGCAGGTGGGTTTGAAATTTATGTGAAAAATGAACACGCAGAAAATGTTTGGAAAGCCATTTTTGAAGCAGGAAAAGACTTTAATATTAAACCAATAGGTTTAGGTGCTCGGGATACCTTGAGAATGGAGATGGGCTATTGTTTATATGGCAATGATATCAACGATGAAACGTCTCCTTTGGAAGCAGGTTTGGGATGGATTACCAAGTTTACCAAAGACTTTGTAAATTCTGAGAATCTCAAAAAACAAAAAGAGGCTGGTGTCGAGAAAAAGTTGGTAGGGTTTATTTTGAATGAGCGTGGAATTCCTAGAGCTCACTATCCAATTGTCAACGAAGCAGGTGAGGTAATAGGTGAGGTGACTTCTGGAACACAATCGCCATCCATGGGTGTAGGCATTGGGTTGGGGTACGTACAGACTGCTTTTTCAAGCCCTGGGACCAAGATAGCAATTGCTATTAGAAACAAATATATTCCTGCTACAGTGGAAAAGCTTCCCCTTTATAAAAAATAAATAAGTGTTTTATGGAACGGAAAACGTTGTGTTTTCCGTTTATTTTTTGCCTTCACCTTCACAGGTTTATTCATCCACTTAATCCCCCAAATTATCTGATGGCAACAATTGAAACTTGCTTGAGTCCTGATCTTTTGCCTTTGCATGAAGTAGCAGCAAAGAATGTAGTGATTGTAGATATCTTTCGTGCAACTTCAACCATGGTAGCTGCCTTAGCCAATGGTGTGAGTAGTATTCTACCCATTATGGATTTGGAAAGTTGCAGAGCCAAAGCTTCAGAAGGCTATGTCATAGCTGGTGAGCGAAATGGGAAGACTGCCTCAGGCTTTGAGTTAGGAAATTCGCCTTTGGCCTATACAAATGGGCAGTATGCTGGGAAAAGGATTGCCATGACAACCACTAATGGTACGGTAGCAATTGAGAAAACAGCTTCCTTTGCTAATCAAATTGTTTTGGGAGCTTTCATTAACTTAGAATCTACTGCAAACTATTTATTGGAGCAAAAAGAAGATGTTTTGATAGTATGTGCGGGTTGGAAAGGAAAGTTTAATTTGGAAGATTCTTTGTATGCAGGGGCTTTGGCAAAACTTTTAGTTCCTAGAATGCATACCGATTGCGACGCTACGATTGCAATGCGGAGTTTATACGAATCTAATGAACATAGACTCAAACTTTTTCTCAGTCAGGCAGCCCATTCCAAGCGTCTTCAAAATCACGGAATCGAGGAGGATATCGATTTTTGCCTGACCCTCAATCAGTATTCGGTTGTAGGAGTGGTAAAGGGAGGAGAATTGGTGGTGAACAGTGAAAATTGAGCAGTGGGGGAATTAGGAATCAACATTGAGCAATGATAAGGAACCACTAATTTCACAAATCACCCGAAGAATAATTTTTACTAAAATAGCATCTCTCATCTAGTGTTTCATGTCAAATTTATTGTTCCGATAGCTTACATTTTACGCGAATTGGTAGGGAAAAGGTTAAAGGAGAAAGGGAAAAGTTAGGTTCAGGTCAACCACCAATTCACGTGGATTTCAAGCCATGGAGTGAAGTTTCCTCTTGAATCCCGTGGTTTTCCGGTTGATTATTTTAGCCCCCCTTTCCTTGCTAGCCGATAGGACCATAATTGTATTTAACACTTTTCTGTGAGCTCTCGGCAGTGGACTATTGACTTGGTTTCAAGAAATGTTTTTTATTTTGCCCCTCATCAATAGTTCCACGTTATTTCAATAGTAAGACCATCGTATTTCTTTCAAAAAACTAAGTTTTGATGCTGGTCTCTTGCCTCTTGTTTCTTCCTTATCCTTTCTCCTTTACAACTCTGGTATCTATTTCCCCTTAATCAACACCAATTCAGTCTGCGGTTCAATAAGATACTTTGCTCCATCTTTAGTTACCACAGCCATTTCTTCGACTGACATGGTTTTTGTATTTCCATCTGGAAGATTCCAAGCGTGGAAACCATCAAAGGCAAAGATCATTCCTTCTTTCAAAGGTTTGACAGAAGCGGGTCTTGTACTTGGATCAGGCAGTAATCCCCCACCTAGATTGGGACCTATATCATGTGCAACATATCCCACTGGGTGTCCTGTGCTCCACATAACAGGAAGAGACCCTCTCGATTCCATCCAATCCCGCTGTGCTTTATCGACTTGATAGCCCAATACTCCTGGTTTCATGGCATCAAAAGCTGCTTTTCCTCCCCCAATGGAGGATTCAAAGTAAAATTGTACAGAATCAGGAGCTTGCGTTTCACCCGGACGTAGTACATAGGCGAATCGCTGAATATCCGAAACCCAAGTATCCCAAACCCGGATTCCAAAATCGGTCTGAATGACATCACCTGGCATGATTACTTTTTCTGTAGCATGTGAGTGTCCGCGGTCATATCCAGAGTTGACACTTGGATTTTGATCGGGAGACCAACCATCTTTGACTCCATATTGTTCCATTTTCTTTTTCAAGAAACGGGCTACATCTGCATCCGTGGTTGTTCCAGGGATTACCTGTGCATATGCTTCTAACTGCCATTGTGCCGTCAGTTCAGCGGCTTTGGTCATGATGTCGATTTCTGCTGGTAGTTTTACTGCAAGCCATTCATAGATCAATTCCTCAGAGGAAATGAGTTTGGAAGCTAAAGAGCCAAGTTCTTTTTCTAAGGTTGCTCGTTGTGTATAGCTAAGACCATCAGCCAATAATTCATTAAATGAACTATTGATAGCAATGCGGTTAAAGTTTTTTTCTTTGATAAACTCAGCCCCTGACCTGATTGCAGAGCTACCTCTTCCAACAGGAATAACCTCATCATGGATGGCCAATTCTGCTAAAGCAGTGGCTTCCCCAACAGGAGAGAAGACTTTTGACACCACTTGATTTCCTTCCAGGTAAAAAAGAAACAAAGCAGTACCTCCTGCATTTTCCCCTCCGATATGTTTTGCTATGGGGTCATTATTGTTTTCACGGCAAATGACAATCCAAGCATCTACATTTGCAGCCTGCATAGCTTCTGGAAGTAATTGCTGAATACGTTGTTTTCTGATCTCAGGCCAAGGATTAGGTCCTTCAAACGGGAGGTCTACTGATTCAGCTTCGATGTTTACTTGCTGCTGACATCCAGAAGATAGCGCCAAAAGCAAAGAAAAAGAGGCGACGTATGTGAGTAATTTCATTTTTACAATCATAAATTTTTTGAAAAGGATGGTGGATTCAATGGTGAAAAATACAAACTTAACGCTGATGGCAAAAGGATTTTTATTTATCTTCGGGGATAAAATTCATGAAACTATGAAAAAAATAAATCTATTCTTAACCATTTGCTTTGTATCCAGCAGTATGCTGTTGTTTTCATGTGGTTCCGAAAAATCAGCAGAGACATCAGAAACGGAAGAATCTTCCCAAACAGAGGTGAAGGCAACTGAACAAAGAGCTAGTCCACTTCGCACAATTGAAGGTTCCGTAGGGTCTGCTCAAGCAACCATACAGTATGGAGCACCTTCTGTGAAAGGCAGAGTGATCTGGGGCGACTTGGTCCCGTATAATGAAGTTTGGAGAACCGGAGCCAATGAGTCCACTTATATTGATATCAATAAAGATGTTATAGTAGAAGGGGAGACCTTAGCAGCCGGAAGATATTCTATCTTCACAATTCCGAAAGCATCCGGCAAGTGGACTGTGATTTTTAATTCCGAATGGGATCTAGAACATGGACATTTTCAATACAAAGAAGTAAATGACGTTTTGAGAGTAGAATCCTCTCCTGAATGGCAAGAAGAAAGTCAAGAACAATTAAGTATTGCCATTGAGTCTCCTGGAATCATCGTCAGATGGGAGCGGTTAGTACTACCAATCGTTATTCAGTAAAAATATACGACTATTTCCTTTCCTAATACCAAGCTACATTTAAGAAGGAAATACCTTAACAGTTTGGTGTCAGTAGTATTGAAGGTTTAGGCTATGTGTTGAATTATCGCAGACAGCCTAAACCTTCTTTATTTTAGTTTCCTTCATGAGTTCATATCAGAGAAGCTGTTCAGTATTTTTTTGAACTGGCGAGTTATCGGGATTTAAGGTAAAATGATATTTAAATTAAAAACCTGTTAGCCATAAGCTTGACGATTTTTTTGTTTTATTGAATAGATGACGGTGTACTAGATCCTGACCCAAGCAATTCTTGAAAAGATCCAAATTTTTTTCCGTTTTTTTGCAATTATAAGAATGCTACCAACTATATTTGTTTGCATTCACCCTAACCCCTACATAACCAATATATGCGCTATATAGGCTTCTTGATAACCCTTATCATCACTGCATCGCTAGGTGTAGTTTTATCCATTTCTATTAACTCAATACCTCCTTTAGGTATTTTATTGGATCCACACCATGGTTTTTGGCAACATGCCTACAGTGAAGATGCGCTTGCTCAGGAATCCATAGCTTTAAAAAATTTAAAAGGGACAGTTGAGGTCGTATATGATGAGCATTTGATTCCTCATATTTTCGCGGAAAATGATGAGGACCTTTACCGCGTTCAGGGTTATGTAACAGCTCAACATCGACTTTGGCAAATGGAGTTTCAAACCATGGCGGCCTCGGGGAGAATTTCTGAAATTGTAGGGGATATTGCGTTAGACATTGACCGTATGGCGAGAAGGAAAGGTTTGCCTTATGCTGCCGAGGTAGCTATGCAATATTTAGAAAAAAATGAGCCTGAGACAATCCGATTGGTTGAAGCTTACGCAGATGGAGTGAATCAATACATTGACAACCTTTCAATTGCTAGACTTCCATTGGAATACAAAATTCTTAATTACCGTCCGGAGTCTTGGTCCGCATATAAATCTATGCTATTATTAAAATACATGGCTGATATGTTGGTGGGGGATCGCGATTTGGAATTTACTAACCTTCGAAATATGTTGGGTTCGACGGTCTTGGGTAAGCTTTACCCTGATTTCCCAAGAGACAATGACCCTATCATTGAGGCCAGCAAAATATGGGATTTTGAGCCGTTGCCAGTTTCCCAGCCACAGGGAATACAGTATCCTAAAGATTCCATTTCTTTTGAAAACCTAACGCAGCCAGTGGAAGGTACGGGGAGCAATAACTGGGCAGTGCATGGTTCAAAAACCGCCTCTGGATCGCCTATTCTTGCCAATGACCCACACTTGAGTTTAAACTTACCTTCCATTTGGTACTCTTTACAGCTTTCTACGCCCGATCATACTGTGAAAGGTGCGAGTTTACCAGGAGCTTTAGGGATTATTTCTGGTTTCAATGAGCATATAGCATGGGGTGTGACCAATGCAACCAGGGATACTAGAGATTGGTATAAAATCACTTTCAAAGATGGAAATCGTGCAGAGTATTTATACAACGATCGCTATATTCAGAGTACATTTCGTATCGAGACCTTTAAGATCAAAGGTCAAGAGGATTTCATTGACACGATTGTTTATACCCATCATGGCCCGATCGTATTTGACAAAAGTTTTCGAGGGGATCGTTCAGATGTAAATTACGCCTTGCGTTGGACGGCCCACATGGAATCCAATGAGCAACGAACTTTTCTGGAATTGAATAAAGCCAAAGATCATGATGACTACATAGAAGCGTTAAACCATTACACTTCTCCTGCTCAAAATTTCGTTTTTGCATCCAAATCTGGGGATATTGCTATGAAAGTCCAAGGAAGATTTCCCCTTAAATGGGCTCAGCAAGGGAAGTTCTTGATGGATGGAAATGATCCAGCGTATGAATGGCAAGGTTTTATTCCCAACGAACACAATCCTGCTACTTTAAATCCTGCTAGAGGGTATGTGTCCTCAGCCAATCAGCATCCGGTTGATCCATCCTATCCCTATTTTGTCTTTGACGGATCATATGAGCATTATAGAAATAGACGGCTAAATTCACGGTTGGAAGAAATGCAAGCTATTACAATAGAAGATATGCAGCAATTGCAGTTTGATAACTTCAACTTACATGCAGCTGAAGCATTGCCAATAATGCTTAATTTATTGGATTTTGATGAAAGTACTGATCCTGATTCAGAGGATGCGAGGTATTTTTATCAATTGGCTGAATGGAACTTTTACACACATCCTAATCAAACAGAGCCTACACTTTTTCAAGTTTGGTGGGATAAATTCTATGAGCTGACCTGGGATAAATGGAAAAAAGAGAATCATCCCATACTCTTACCAAATAAGTATCAAACCACCTTATTGTTAGCGGAAGAGCCTGAAAGTGAGTTTTTTGATAAACCTGAAACCCCACAGATAGAGTCAGGGGCTGATTTGGTCAAGGAGGCATATAAAGAGCTTATATCTTTCATGAAGGTATGGAATGAAGAAAATGAAGAGTATTCTTGGGCGACCTATAAAAATACGACTGTGCAGCATTTAGTGCCAAATTTCAAGTCATTCAGTAGGTCGGGTGTATATACTGGTGGAGGTGCGGGGATTTTAAATGCTACTAGTTCCAGGCATGGAGCAAGCTGGAGAATGGTTGTGGAAATGGGTGATCAAATCAAAGCTTACGGCATTTACCCAGGAGGCCAATCAGGTAATCCCGGGAGTAAGTTTTACGATCATTTTCTTAAAACTTGGGCCATAGGTTCCTATGCAAACTTTGACTTGCGAACCAAGAATTCACGAGAAGGAATTTTATTTACCACTAAATTTTCAAAATGATGATACGATTTATCGCACAATTGTTCTTGGTGTTTCTTTTAGTTTTCTTTGTAGGTGGATTTTTCTCATTTTGGGTGTTGATGATTCTGACAGGAATAGGAGCTTTTTTCCTAGTCAAAAACAATACAGTAGCTTTTTTTAGCAGCGGACTTGGATTCGGCCTTGCATGGCTAGTAAAGGCATTCGTCATTACAGTAGAAACTGCGTCCCACCTACCTCAGCAAATGGCTGTATTGATGGGTGTAAGTAATGAAAATCTCTTGTTTGTAGCAACATTTGTGATCGGGTTTCTAATTGGAGGATTTTCAGGTTTAACTGGGGGATTACTGAAAAGTATCTTGCAAAATAAGCGGGAAGGCTATTATGGAGTGTGAGTTTTTAGAAGCGTGAGACTAGAAGCGAGAAGCGAGACAAAGAATCAAGATGCAAGAAACAAGACTTGTTTGTCGTAAGTAGACGATGGGGTTTAAATGAAATAAAGTAGAAATAAGGTGGAAATAAAGTTGAAATAATGAGTTGGGAGTGAAGAAGACTATTTCCAGTAACTATGTTATCAGTCCACGTTCGACAGTCCACATGTCAGTGAACAGTGTATAGTGAACAGTGTATAGTGAACAGTGCGTAGTGAGCAGTTAGTAGTGAACAGGGACAGAAATGTAGAATGAGGAATGAAAAATGTAGAATGAGATGGCAGAAAATAATTAAGATTACCTAAATATATAGCTCATATCTAAAACCAATTAGCGTTAATTGCGAACTATGTGAGCCAAAATTAGACCTGAGACGCTAGACATAAGACTTTCTATCCTATCAAGAGATTTTTATTCGTGTAATTTGTGAAATTCGCGGTTCCTTTTTCCTATGTTTTCGTAGTTCCAGCTATTTTTCAAAAATATTTTTTCAACCAGTTTAACAGAAGAAATCTTGCAGAAATATGTATTTCAAATAAATAAAGCGTCTGTTTATGTGAATAATTTGCAATTTTTTCTTTTTTGATTGAAGAAAGTGGGGGATAGGGCTATGAAAAAAAGTGAGAAAATCTTTTTGTAAACACAAAAGGGTGAGTACTTTTGTTGCGCAGTTTTTACGGCAATTATGTTAGATTCTTTAATTACTTCAAAGACACGCTTAAAACTTTTAGTCAAGTTTTTTAGCAATCCCCAGAATGTAGCGCATTTGAGGGGTTTGGCTGAGGAATTTGGAGAATCTACCAATGCCATTCGTAAGGAATTGAATCATCTATCAGAAGCAGGTTTATTGTTGAAGGTAAATGATAAAAATAAGATAGATTACACAGCAAATTACAATCATCCCTATTTCGAAAGCTTGAAAGACCTCACCCGAAAGTATTTGGGATTCGACAAACTTGTTGACACTGTTTTGGAACGAATGGGTGATGTGGAGGAAATTTCCCTCATTGGAGATTATAGCCGTGGCTTAGATTCCGGATATTTGGATGTGTTGATCAAAGGTAATAACCTATCAGAAGAATACTTAGAGCGCTTAACTTTTCGTTTGCAAGAATTAATTGGCAAACAAGTAAACTTCACTGTTAATGATTCTTTGTGTGAAAGCAATGATTCATTGGTGATTTATAAAAAATAAGACTACTTCTTAAAAGGTAGTCCACCCCAATTGCAGCCCGCTAAGCACAAAGAAATGTGACTGAGAGGGCGAAGCTGTGAGAAGAGGGAAAAGGTACGAGGGAAAAGGTACGAGAAAATAGAGTCTAGCTGAAGTATTGGGGGGAAGAAATGGAACAACTGTCAAAGTATTAATAAAACTTAGGTTTAGTGATTTCTTTTAAATATAGATTTTTAAAAAAATGGAAATAAAATCATTTGAAGATTTAGGAGTTTGGCAAAGGAGCTTCAAGTTAGCGGTTGATATTTTTGAAGTTACAAAACTCGATAAAAACTATGTTATTAAAGATCATCTAGTAAAGACGGCTTTGTCAGTTCCTTCAAACATTGCTGAGGGTTTTGAAAGGACATCAAATAAAGAATACATACGGTTTTTGGATATTTCAAAAGGTTCTAGCGGTGAGTTAAGAACACAACTGATGTTTGCTAAAGCCGTCAACATAATAGAAAACTCAAAAGCAGAGGAAATGATTACCGAATGCAGAGAAGTAGGAAAAATGCTCGGTGGATTGATTAAATCCAGAAGGCAAATTCAAAAAAAATTAGATAGTAAAGATACTTGAAACTGATTTTTACTTCACCCCCCCCTTTCTCCTTTCTCCTTTTACCTTTTCCCTCCTTGATTAACTTATGAAAAAACTATTTGTCATAATACTTCTTTTCACAGTAAACTTTGCTGTTTTAGCGCAATCCCTGTCGGATATTCAAAACGTGAAGGTAGATAATTTGTCGGATGCTCAGATAGAGCAGCTGATCAAACGTGCGGAAGCCTCTGGTATGAATGAGCAGCAATTAATTGCTATGGCACGTGAAAGAGGGATGCCTTCGAGTGAAATTTCCAAATTTCAGAGGAGGGTCAATAGCTTAAGAAATAAAGGTATTGATGCAGCAAATTTTGGAGGAGCTGATGCTGGTAGAGAAGGGATTACAGAAGAGGTTACCGTGCATGAAGAAGGTGCTAAATTAAATGAACAGCAGAGTAAAATTTTTGGTTTCTCTTTGTTTAGGAATAATAAAATGACATTTACTCCAAATCTGAATATTCCAACACCGATGAATTACATGTTAGGTACCGGAGATCAGTTATTGATTGATGTATATGGCGCTTCCCAGCAGCAGTATGATCAACGAATTAATAATGAGGGGATGATTTTTATCCCGAATATCGGACCTATCAATTTGGCAGGACTGACGGTAGAAGCAGCAACGGCACGATTACGGGCTACGTTGTCCAATATCTACAGTGGCTTATCAGGTTCTAATCCCAATACATTTTTGCAGGTGAGAGTAGGCAATATTCGCTCTATCCAAGTGGCTATGGTAGGGGAAGTCTTCGCCCCAGGAAATTACACCTTATCCTCTTTTGCTACAGTATTTAACGCCTTATATGCATCTGGGGGGGTTACTGAAAATGGATCTTTAAGAGCTATTAAGGTCTACAGAAATAATCGCTTGTTGGCGGAGGTTGATGTGTATAATTTTTTGGTGAATGCTGATCAGTCAACCAACGTACGCTTGCAAGACAATGACGTGATTATGGTACCTCCGGTACAAAAAAGAGTAGAAATTCAAGGTCCCGTTCGTCGTCCTGGCTTGTTTGAAATGGTACAAGATGAAACTTTACAGGATCTCTTAAACTTTGCGGGAGGATTTACTAGTATGGCCTATCCAAGCCGTGCAATTGTGTATAGAACTACAGAAAAAGAATTGAAAGTTGAAAATATAGAGGAGGATGCTTTTGCTAGCTTCAGACCTAGACAAGGAGATAATTTTATTTTTGGGGAGATTTTAACCCGTTATGAAAACAGGGTTCAAATCACAGGAGCCTTGATGCGGCCGGGAACTTTTGCTCTGCAAGAAGGGATGGGGATCAATGAGTTGATCAGGAAAGCAGAAGGGCTGAGAGAAGATGCATTTTTGAATCGTGCGACCTTGTATAGAACCCGTGCTGATTTTTCTTTGGAAATCGTTGCTTTAAATATTGGCGCCATTGTCAGAGGGGAAGAACAAGATGTGCAATTAGAGAGAGAAGATGTGTTGAATATTCCGAGTATCTATGATTTAAAAGAGGAGTATTATGTGCGGATCTCTGGAGAAGTTAATAGACCGGGAGCTTTTGCTTTTGGAGAAAATATGAGTGTTTCAGATTTAGTTTTAAAAGCAGGAGGCTTTAAGGAATCAGCAACGGCTTCTCAGTTGGAAATTGCTCGTAGGGTGAAGAACGATATTTCAGGCAAGTTGGCAGAGATCATTCGGATTGATATTGATAAGGATTTAAAAATCAACGCAGACGGGAAAGACCAGATCTTGAAACCCTTTGACCATGTCATTATCCGAAGAAGTCCAGGTTTCCAACGTCAAAAGTTGGTAAGCGTGGAGGGTGAGGTCTTTTATCCTGGGGATTATGCATTGTCTAATGCAAATGAACGGATTTCAGATTTATTGCAGCGAGCGGGAGGCTTAAATCAATTTGCTTATGCAAAAGGAGCTACGCTTATCCGAAGAAATGAGTTCTTTGATACGCCAAGTGAAAATGAAATGAAGGCGCAAAGTCTGACTGAGGTTAAAAGAAATGCGACTGCAAATCAGCAGGATAATACAGAAGCTGAAAAAATTATGTTGGCTCGAATTGATAGCAAGATCAATGAAAGAGGTGGTGATCAGGCGAATAAACGAGGTGGTCTACAGGCAGATGACTTTAGAAAAGAAACTATTGAGGAGATCTCAGAAAGTGAGACAATGAAAAATAGTCCAATCAGAACTACTGAAATGGTAGGGATTGATTTATTGGCAATCATCAATAATCCAGGCAGTAATAATGATTTAATTTTACAGGAGGGAGATGTCCTATCTGTACCAAAAGAATTGCAAACAGTCAGGATTCGAGGAGAAGTACTGTATCCAAATACAGCTAGGTACAGAGAATTAAGCTCCTTTAAGTCTTATATTTCAAGAGCTGGTGGGTTTACAGAAAAATCCCGTAGAGGTAGATCCTATGTGGTCTATGCAAATGGAGATGTTCAACGGACTAGGAAGTTTTTGTTTATAAATAATTATCCAGCAGTTGAACCTGGTGCAGAAATTATCGTTCCTGCTAAACCGGAAAAAGACCCACTATCTGCTCAAGCTTGGATAGGTATAGCTTCTTCTTTAGCCACTTTAGCATTATTGATTAATAATTTAACGAGATAAAGACCCTATTCGTATTAATTGCGAGCTATACGAGTCTAAATTCAATAATATATTTGTGTAATTCCTACCTGCAGCAGGCAGGAGCGTAATTCGCGGTTAAGCTTTTCCCTTTTACCTCGTTCTTTTCACCTTTTAAGAAATGACAGATAAAAATACTTCTTCTAATCAACATACCGTCAACGAAGACGAAATAGATCTGCTAGCCCTAGCTAAAACGCTTTGGATGAAACGTAAGACTATTATAGGGATTACAAGTGTATTCGTGGTTTTAGGCTTGTTAGTAGCCATACTTTCCCCGAAAGAATTTACTGCTACTTCTGTTTTTGTTCCGCAAGTAGGAGAGTCCAATCGTGGGGGAGGTTCCTTGGGAGGTCTTGCCTCTTTAGCGGGGATTAATTTAGGCGGGATGGGCGGAAGTTCTGAGATCCCACCCTCTTTGTACCCTAAGATAGTATCATCTGTTAATTTCAGATTGGCCATTTTAGATGCACCGTTAAGTGTAGAGGGGTTGGATAAGCCTGTAACGTATAGGCACTATTATGATTCCATTCATGATCCAGGAGTATTAAGTTACATTAAAAAGTTTACTATAGGCTTACCTGGACTTTTATTAAAAAGCTTAAGGGGTGATTCTGATGAAGTTGTGAAAGATGCAAATGATCAATTAATTCGGGTCAGTAAAGATGACTTTGAACATTTCAAACGCTTGGATGCTCAGATTTCGGTCACTCCCAACGATAAGGAAGGTTTTGTTTCATTGTCTTTTGTTTTACCAGAACCAATAATGGCTGCTCAGATGGCTCGTTTTGCACAAGACTTATTACAAGAGCAAGTAATAGCCTATAAAATCTCCAATGCGCAGGAACAGTTAAAGTTTACAGAAGAGCGATTTGAGGAAAAGAAAAAAGAATTTGAGGAGATCCAATCTAGGCTTGCAAATTTTAGAGACCGTAATCAAAATATTGCTTCTGCGGCTGTATTAAATCAACAGCAGCGCTTGGAAGCGGAGTATAATTTTGCTTTTAGTATCTACACAGAATTGGCTAAGCAATTGGAGCAAGCCAGAATACAAGTTGCGAAAGATACACCGGTATTTTCTGTGATTCAGCCTGTGACGGTTCCTGTGGAAAAGTCTGCTCCCAAACGGCCTTTGATTTTGATTATATTTATCATTTTGGGAGGTATTGTGGCCATAGGTTATGTATTTGGTATGGAGTTTTTTAAGGGTGTGAAAGAGCAGTGGGTTAATGTTTAAAAAAATAAATTTGTACATGAAAAAAGCTGTCATTGTTTCCGGTTATTTTAATCCCATCCACAAAGGTCATATCGAATACTTTAACCATGCCAAAGCAGCAGGTGATGTACTAATTGTCATCGTAAACAATGACCATCAACGTGCCTTAAAGGGCTCAAAAGAGTTCCAAGGGGAAGATGAACGACTTTTTATTGTCTCCAATATCAAAAGCGTAGATCAAGTATTCCTTTCCATAGATCAGGATAGAACAGTTTGTGAAACTATCAGACAAATACACAATCAATTAGGCAATACGTACCAACTCGCCTTCGCCAATGGTGGTGATCAGAATAACCAATCCATCCCTGAAGTTCCAGTCTGCGAGGAACTAGGAATTGAGCTCATAGACGGGCTAGGAGACAAAATCCAATCAAGCAGCTGGCTATTAAAAAGTAGTTAATGGTAAAAATTTAAAAGGTAAAACTATTTAATATTAAACTTCGCTATTTAGGGTAAGACAACAACCTTTTACCTTTCGCCTTTACCCTTTTTCCTTAAAAAGTTTTCTGTGAAACGCTGCGCCTCCTCAGTGAATCTCAGTGTTACTAAAAAAATATGGACAAATCTTCTAAAATATACATCGCTGGCCATCGAGGCATGGTCGGTTCAGCAATCTGGAGAGCCTTAGAAAATAAAGGCTACGTCAACCTGATAGGTCAATCTTCCAAAGAAGTGGACCTAAGAAACCAACAAGCGGTTCTAAATTTTTTCGATAGAGAAAAACCAGAGGTTGTCATCGATGCTGCGGCTAGGGTAGGAGGGATTCTAGCCAACAATGACTACCCTTATCAATTCTTGATGGAGAACATGCAGATTCAAAATAACCTGATTGATGCATCTCTCCAAGCCGATTGTCAAAAATTCATCTTCTTAGGATCTTCTTGCATTTATCCCAAACTTGCCCCACAACCACTCAAGGAAGAATACCTGCTCACTTCAAGCCTGGAGCCTACCAATGAATGGTATGCCATAGCCAAAATCACTGGTGTCAAAGCTTGTGAAGCCATCAGAAAGCAATTTGGAAAAGATTACATTTCCCTGATGCCGACCAACCTATATGGTTCTTTTGATAATTTTGACTTGAAAACCTCCCATGTCCTTCCTGCCATGATTCGCAAGTTCCATGAAGCAAAGCAGTCAACATTCAACGGTCAACAGTCGACAGTTACGCTTTGGGGTTCAGGAACACCCATGCGTGAATTCTTACATGTAGATGATATGGCAGATGCGGTAGTATTTGCCTTAGAAAATCAATTCCAAGATAACTTGTACAATGTGGGAACAGGCAAAGACCTCACCATCAAGGAACTCGCTAAAATGATTCAAAGGATAGTAGGTCACGAAGGAGATATCTTCTGGGATAGCAGCAAGCCCGATGGTACCCCAAGAAAACTCATGGACGTCTCAAAAATGTCCCAAGCCGGCTGGAAAGCCAAGATAGGACTAGAAGAAGGTATAAAAAGCACCTACCAATGGTTCCTCCAAAATCAAGATTCCTTCAAGGAAGTAAAGATGTGAAATTGCTTTCGCTTTAATTACACAGAGTTTCACTGAGGAGTCACTGAGTCACACAGAGAAAATATAAATAAAAAAACTAAGTGCATCTCGGTGCCTCCTCTATGTATCTCTGTGATTATAAAAAAATAAATATATGAAAGTTGCATTAATAACAGGAATAACAGGCCAAGACGGCTCCTACCTAGCCGAACTTTTACTCGAAAAAGGCTACATGGTCCACGGCATCAAGCGTAGAGCCTCATCATTCAATACCCAACGTGTAGACCACCTGTATGTAGATCAGCACGAAAACAATGTCAATTTCAAGCTCCATTACGGTGACTTAACAGACTCTACGAACCTGATCCGTATCATCCAAGAAACCCAGCCGGACGAGATATACAATCTAGGTGCCATGTCCCATGTCAAAGTCTCTTTTGATTCTCCGGAATATGTGGCCAATGTGGATGGTATTGGTACACTTAGGATTTTGGAAGCTGTAAGGATTTTAGGATTAGAAAAGAAAACCAGGATCTACCAAGCCTCTACTTCAGAGCTTTACGGCGGGATGCCTGAGAACAAAAATGAAAAGGGATTCTATGATGAAAATTCTCCTTTTTATCCCCGTTCTCCATACGGTGCAGCAAAAATTTATGGTTTTTGGATTACTAAAAATTACAGAGAAGCGTATAATATGTTTGCATGTAATGGAATTCTTTTTAACCATGAATCGCCTAGACGCGGGGAGACTTTTGTTACAAGAAAAATCACTAGAGCGGTCGCTAAAATAGCATTGGGCTTGCAAAAAGAACTCTATATGGGTAATCTAGATGCGCAAAGGGATTGGGGACATGCTAAAGATTATGTCAGAGCGATGTGGTTAATCCTACAACAAGATCAAGCTGATGATTATGTAATTGCCACAGGTGTGACTACTAGAGTTCGTGATTTTATTAAAATGGCATTTTCTCATGTGGGTTTCAATATCAGATTTGATGGAGAAGGAGTTGATGAAGTTGGTGTATTGGATTCAGTTGATCAATTTACTTTTGAAGCAGCTACAGGATTAAAGTTTAATCAAGTAAGCCTTAATCAAGGAGACACTTTGCTCAAAATAGATCCAATCTACTTCCGTCCTACTGAGGTTGATTTACTTCTTGGCGATCCGACCAAATCTAAAACTAAACTGGGCTGGGAGCCAGAATATGACTTAAAAGGACTGGTTGAAGATATGATGATTTCGGATTTGAAATTAATGGTTAAAGAACAATACCTAAAAGATGCTGGGTATAATATTTTAAAGAATTTAGAGTAGTTGTCGTACAAATTTAAAGAAAATTTTATGGTTGCCAATCAAACAATTAGTACAGCAAGTACTATCAAGGTTACAAAAGGAAAATTATCGGGAACAGTCAGACTTAGTGGGGCAAAAAACAGTGCGCTACGTTTATTAGCTGCTTCAATATTAACTAATGATCAGGTTCGTCTTTCGAACTTTCCAAATGATCTATTGGATATCCAAGTACATTTGGAAATGCTTTGGGTCTTAGGAAAGGAATATGTTGCTATGGATGATACTGTTGTAATTCGTCAGAATCGGATGCTTGATACAGAATTGAAATGGGAAAAAAGATCAATTAGAAATACGCTATTGATCTTAGGCGCATTAACAGCAAGATATGGAGAAGGAAGGGTTCCATTGCCCGGTGGGTGTAAATTGGGTGAGCGTAAATATGATATCCATATAATGTTGCTGGAGCAGTTGGGAGCAAAGGTATGGGTGGAAGATGGTATGTTATGTGCTAAAGTCGGACTGGAAAGAAGATTAATTGGGAATGATATTTATCTACCTATCAGATCCACAGGTGCCACTGAAAATGCCATATTGTGTGGTTCTTTAGCAATTGGAACTACTACAGTTTGGAATCCTCATATTCGCCCAGAAATACTTGATTTGATCCAAATGCTAAATAAAATGGGGGCAGAAATTAAGGTGTATGGTCAGAAATGTATTGTTATTCAGGGGAAAGAAGAATTAAGAGGTGTAGAGCATGAAGTCATTCCTGACAATATGGAAGCCCTTACATGGGCAATTGGGTCAGTAATTACTAATGGGGATGTTGAAATACTTAATTTCCCTAAGAATCATCTTGATGTACCTCTGGTATTCTTAAAAGAAAGTGGAATGAAGATATACGAAGGGGAGAATTCCGTTATTGTAAAAGGCGGTACGGCTTATCCCTTAGAAATTAGTACTGGGCCTTATCCAGGGATAAACTCAGATATGCAGCCATTATTAGCTGTCTATGGAGCAATGAGCAATGGGGTTTCTAAGATTGTTGATCTTAGGTTTCCTGGAAGATATGCCTATGCTGAAGAATTGGGTAAAATGGGACTGGATTTCGAAATAATAGGGGATTTGTTAGTTATCCATGGTGGAAGGCAGCTCTGTGGAGCTAAAGTTCAGGCACTTGATTTAAGAGCAGGAATAGCACTATTATTAGCTGGATTGACGGCTGATGGAGAAACTATAATTGAAAATGCGTGGCAGATTGAAAGAGGTTATAATAATCTTAATTATAAACTAGGTCAATTAGGAGTTAAACTCATAAATTAAGTTTTAGAAATTGAGATCTTTTTTACGAGATACTTTATCAGTAGGATTTTCAAATATTCTGATAATTCTTTTCAATCTCGGAGTATCAATTGTGACTGCTAGGTATTTAGGACCTGAGGGTAATGGTACAATAGCGGGTTTATTGGTCTACCCTTCAATATTTATGGCAATTGGGTCTTTAGGTGTAAGACAGTCGACAACATATATTTTAGGAAGAAAATTATTCAGTGAGGAACAGATAAAAAGAGCAATTTCACAAATTTGGTTTGTAAGTAGTGTGTTTTCTATTGTAATATGCCTATTACTAATTCTCAATTTTAGTAAATCTGGAACAAATATTTATTGGGTTACTTTTGCACTAATCCCAATTCCTTTTAGTTTATTTAATACTTATAATTCAGGTATATTTTTAGGGAAAAATAATATAAAATTTTTCAATAAAATAAACTGGTTTCCTCCGGCATTAGTTTTCATGGGGACGCTGTTTCTAGTGGTGTTGTTTCAATGGGGAATTAGTGGAGCGTTGATCGCTAAAATTATAGGCCCTCTTTTTTTGTTTTTTATACTGTTATTCAAAAATGATTTCATAAAATGTTTTTCATTTAATATAGAGGTAGATGTACTTTCGAAACTGGTTTCACTTGGTTTAATATACGCTTTTTCATTATTAGTGATAAATTTGAATTATAAAGTCGATGTTATACTACTTGATAAAATTAGCAATACCTATGAATTAGGGATATATAGTAAAGGGGCGGGTATCATTGAGTATTTATGGCAAATACCAATGGTATTTAGTTCTATAGTTTTTGCTAGAAGTAGTGTTGCTAAAGATAGTAGTTCCTTTTCAAATCAAGTGGCCCAATTATTAAGAGTTTCTCTAATATTGATAGGTGGAGCTTCAGTTGCTTTATTGTTATTGTCTAAATATATAATTTTGGGTATGTATGGTCAAGAATTTTTTGAGAGTATATCGGTATTAAAATTTCTTTTGCCGGGCGTACTTATTTTGACAATATATAAGGTAATGAACATGGATTTAGCTGGGAGAGGGAAACCATGGATATCCATGAAAGCGATGATCCCTGCTTTAGTTATTAATGTCTTATTGAATATAATTTTAATTCCTAAGTATGGTGCGGATGGGGCGGCTATTGCTTCAACGATAAGTTATTCATTTGCAGGGCTGTTGTTCCTTTGGTTTTACAGTAAAGAAGTCAAGATTGGAATTAAAGAAATTTTGAAATTCAAAAAAAGTGATTTTGATCCTCTTAAACGTGTGATAAGTAAATTTGTATAAATGAAAATATTTGAAGAATTTGATCTGACAAATTATAACTCATATAAAATTCATTCTAAGTGTAAGAAAGCTTATTTTCCAGATTCAGAGCAAGATATAGTTGATTTGTTCTCCAAAAAGCAAGATTATATTTTATTGGGTACAGGTCATAATGTAATTTTGTCAAAATCGTACTATGATAGAGAGTTTATAATTTTTAATGGTAATTTCTCAAGGTTAGGCAAAAGTATTAATGGTTTACTGGAAGCTGAGTCGGGTGTAACGATGTATGATTTGAGTCTTTTTGCATTAGATCATGGGTTGACAGGGTTAGAGATATTTTATGATATTCCGAGTTCGCTTGGTGGAGCTATAGTTATGAACGCTGGCGCAAGTGGAGAGGAGATTAAAGATGTGTTGGTTAAGGTTCGTTATTTGGATTTAGTAGATTTGCAGGTTAAGGAGATCCTTAAGGAAGAAATGGATTTTCAATACCGAAATAGTTTTTTTCAGAAAAATACAAACAAGATTGTAATTAAAGCTTGGCTAAAGCTTAAAGTAGGAGATTATGAGAAAATAAAAACAAAGATGGAGCTGATAAGAGCTCAGCGGTGGCAAAAACAGCCTAGAGACTTTCCAAACGCTGGCAGTGTTTTTAAGAGGCCAAAAGGGTATTATGTTGGATCTTTAATTGACGAATTGAAGCTGAAAGGTTTGACAAGAGGAGGAGCTAAAGTTTCCGAAAAACACGGAGGATTTATTATTAATTTTAATAATGCTAGTGGAAATGATATTATTGAATTGATTTCCGAGATAAAGGGTAGGGTATTGGAAAAATTTGGAGTAAATTTAGAAGTTGAACAAAGAATAGTATAGGTTTTGATGTTAGTTAGTATTGTTTCAGTCTTTTATAATCGAGAAGATGTTGTTGATTTTTCTGTTGAAAGTTTGCTTAAGCAAACTTATGAAAATATAGAGATTATTTTATGTGATGATGGATCGTCAGATAATACTTATAAGAAATTGAAAGTCTATGAATCACTGGATGATAGAGTGAGAGTGATACATCACCCGAATATCGGTTTTACAAATTCAATTCTAAAAGCTGTTGATAAAGCTGTTGGAGAATTGATAGCCATTCATGGGTCTGGAGATTACTCTTATCCTGAAAGAATTCAAAAACAGGTGAATTACTTGATAGAAAATCCATCTGTAGGAGTAGTAGGTTGTTTGTTTGAAAGGGAGGATTTGGTCCTTAATAGGAAGGTGGTTGTGGAACGTAGCAAAAGTGATGATGTGTTAAATAATATTTGCGTGAGTCACGGAGAAGTAATGTTCAGAAAAGATGTTTACAGTGCAGCAGGTGGATATAGGCCTTTTTTCCATTTTTCACAAGATAGGGATTTGTGGTTAAGGATGTCGTTATCCTGCAAGTTGGATTTTGTTCCTGAAGTTCTCTATACGGCTTTTACAAGAAATGATGGAGTAACCGGAAATGCTTATAAACGGGCAATTCAACTGTATTTCGCAGAAATGGCAAAGCAGATGTATGAAATGAGAAAACAAATTGGTTGGGATTTTATCGATCGATTTGGAAATAACGCTTGGGTGTTTATGAGAAAGTCCAAACGATTGGGAAAGGAATTGATGAAGCATTCACTATGGGCATTCAGGCAGGGTTATACCAAAGAGGCGAATAGGATTTTAAGTATAGCAAAAGATCAATCTAATACATTTTCAATATCGTTGATGTCTACAACAATATTTTTTTTAGGTCGATTTGAGAATGGGCCCTGTTATTTATCAAGAATTCTGGACTTCAAACGAAAGCTTCTTAAATGAGTTCGTTGGTAATCAAGAGGAATAAGTTGGAAAGATTTTTTGTTCTTATTCTTTTGTTTATAGTGGTTTATTTTCCTCCTTTAAGATTTCTCATGATATCACCAGAATATCTTATGATACTCGGTTTTTTAGGCTGGATTATTCTTCATTTAAACCTATTTAAACTGGGAATAACCAAAAAGGCTATATTTGTATTCACTCTGACTTTTGGACTTATGCTATTCTACTTGTTTCTACGAGAGTACTTGAGTACTGGAATTAAGGACATAGGGTACCAACATCTATATTGGGTTAAACAGGTACGTTTTTTTGTGAATATACTTTTTATTTCACTTCCATTTGCGCTACTCCTCTATAAACTGAAATGGACTGTTGAGGGCTTGTTGGAAGCATTTGTTATTGTTGCAGTTGTCCAATCTGTCTTTGCTGTCGTGATGTTATTAATTCCTTCTTTTAAGGATTTTGTTACATTAGATCTTCTGGATTTACAATTTATGTTTGATAAAAAAGAATATTTATTATTTTTTAGAATTTATGGATTATCTTCTGAATATTTGTTTACTTATCCTATATTTCAGGGTTTCGTTTTGATGATCATTTTTACGATGGTCGCTCAAGGGGTTTATAAATATGTTTGGTTTGTACCCTTAATAATAATAAGCATAGTTTTTAATGCCAGAATTGGGATAGTTGCTATACCAATTATTCTTTTTGTCTATTTTGTTTTTGCTTTAAGAAAATCTGATGCCTTTGTAAATCTTTCAAAGTTTTTTAAAACTTTTTCTGTTGTTTTGCTGGCGGTTTTATTGTTAGTTATTAATGTTTCATTGTTTATTGATCCAGAAATATTTACTTATATGGTCTTAAGGGGTTTGGAGGAGAATTCAACTGGAGCTAATCATTGGGACAATCTATTTGAAAGAATGCTGGTGTTACCAAGTAGTATTGGAGGGATTTTCTTTGGTGAAGGAAGGTATTTGTATGGAAACGTTTATGACGTTCAATCTGATATTGGCTATATTAATGATTTGTTGTTTGGTGGAGTATTCTATATTGTTTTTTATTTTAGTATGTTATATTATTTGTTTAGAAAAAAATATCACAGTTTTACAAGAATTCAAAGAGTGTTGTTTTCTGCTGTGTTTTTATACATAATTTTATGCAATTATAAAGGGCCGTTGCTAGTGAATAATGGCTTTTTAAGGGCTGTATTTATCATCCTTTTTCTTCACATATTAATGAGTAAAAATGAATCAAAATCCCTTAGTTACTATAGTGACAGTGTCGTATAATAGTGAAAAATATATTGATGACACCTTTAAATCCGTACTAAATCAAACCTATCACAACTTTGAGTATATCTTAATTGATGGTAAATCAACAGACGAGACCCTTACGAAAGCTCGTGCATTTAAAACAATTCTAGATCAAAAATTTACTATTATTTCAGAAAAGGATAAGGGCATTTACGATGCTATGAACAAAGGAATAAAATTAGCAAAAGGAGAGTTGATTTGTATTTTAAATAGCGATGATTTTTTTGAGCCGACTGCATTAGAAAGCTATGTGGATATTTATAAGAGAAATGATCTTACAAATAACCTGATAATTGTTGGTGACGCTAACATGGTTGATATTGAAGGGAATCTGAGGTATTTTCGTAAAAATAACCAGGCAATTCTTAACGATCAAATTGAGTTTACAATGCCATTGGTTCACCCTGCCTTTTGTGTCCATGAAAAGGTTTATAATAAATTGATAGGACTGTTTGATACCAAGTTCAAACTGATCGCTGATTACGATTTTACATATAAAGCTTTTAAATCTGGTAAAGTTGATTTTAAATTCGTTGATAAAGTAACTGTCAATATGCGGGAAGGTGGAGTTTCAGATGTTTTCGATTTGGAATTAATTTGGGACAGAACAATTGCCAGATATAAAATCAGGAGGCAATATCAAAGTTTCTTTATCAACATTTTACTTTGTTTAAAGTTCTATAGTGAGGAAATGGTCAGACAATTTCTCAAAAAAAAATTTAAGAATACAAAATTGTTAAAAACAAACCGTAAGCATGATTAAAAGATTAAGATTTTTGATTCCTGATAAACTTAAGCAGCGTCTTCTTTATCCAGGGTTTTATCTTTCAAACTTTAAAAAGACTGTTTTTAATAAATCTTTTACTAATTTTACAATTATTAGTGCTGGCTATAAAAATGAGTTTGGAGGTTATTTTAATATTCCGATTTCAAATAGTGTGGGAGATGTTTTGTTCCATGGTACTGATGAATCAGCCTTTTCTTGGCTTCCAAAGGGAAAAGTAGCAATATGTATAAAAAACGAAAAGCAGGAGAGGGCTGTAACCATTTCATACTCAAAGGCCTGGAATTGGCAACAGGGTGCTTTTTTAAGATGGCTATCTGATGAATTAATTTGCTTTAATGATTTTGATGAAATTACGGGTGATTACTTCTTGAAAATAATTAATAAAGAGGGTGAACTCAAAGGAAAAATTCGATATCCTTTAGGGGCCATAGATCAGACAGGAAAAACAGGAGTTTCATATAGTTTTGAGAGATTAAGTGTTCTTAGGGAAGATTATGGATATTTTGCAAAGGAAAACCTAGATGTTACAACTATTTTAAATGATTCAATAGCATTTAGAGTCATAAATCTGGAAGCTAATGATGTAGTTAGTTTGATTAAGTTCGACGCCTTAAGAAAGGTTTTAAAAATTAGTCCTGAAAAGGATAAAGTTAATCATTTTGAATTTAGCCCTGATGGGAGAAAATTGGCATATTTGTACAGGTATTGGTTAGGAGGTACAAAGTTTACTAAACTTATGGTGTTTGATTTGGATAAGGATTCAAATTCAATAGTAGGTGAAGAAGATTTTTATTCTCATTTTTGTTGGGTGGATAATGAAAAATTAATTGTGTTTGGTCAGCTTGATAACGTAAATAAATTTTTTGTGTTAAATGTTACGTTAAATAAAAAAATTGTTCCGAATTACTTTGTGCCTTTGCACGATTCTCATCCAGCGACAAATTTGGAAAATATACTTGTTTTCGATAGCTATCCCAGTTTTTTAAGGAAATCAAAAATCTATTTGTTGGATATTAAAAAAGGATTTAATTCAATGATCTATGAAACAATCCATCATCCAAAGTTTAGGGGGGTGAACCGAATAGATCACCATCCAAGAGTAAATCATGACGGGACGAAGGTATATATTGATGTTCCTAGTGGGACTAATAGAAAATTTGGAGTAGTTGAGTTGTGAAAGTTTCTATTGTATTGGCTTGTAGAGATAATACAGGTAGTTTGCAGGATACTATTAGGTCTATTTTAAGTCAGACTTATGCTGATTTTGAGCTGATCATAATTGATGACGGGTCTAAGCAACCAGTCGAGTCGACCTTGGCAGGAATCAGTGATCCGAGAATAAAAATATATCGAATTGAGGGACAAGGATTAGGGAGTGCATTGAATTTTGGTGTTTTAAAGAGCAAGGGATATTATGTTGCTCGTATTGATGATGATGATTTGATGGAAAATTCCAGAATTAAAAAACAAATGGACTTTTTAGATAGAAATGAAGATGTTGTATGTGTGGGAACTCAGCTATGGTTTAAATCAGATTATAAATATTGCGCATTAAGAAAATTTCCATTAACTCATGAGGAAATTGTAAGAGATTTAATCAAGCTTCGATTTAGCATTGCACATTGCTCAGTTATGTTTAGGAGAAGTTCATTTGACCTAATTGGTGGGTACAGAGTAAAAGGCGGAGGACAGGATTTAGATTTATTTTTACAATTTTCCAAGGTTGGAAAATTGGCTAATATAGATGAATTTTTGACCTACTATAATCTTTCTTTGGGCGGATTGTCTGTTAGGGCACCTAAAAGTAAGTATAGTGCGTATTTGTTTGCTATGAACTCAATTCTCAACGAAAAAAAGTTTGAAGGTTTCAAAGATGAGATTCTAAATACTGTTAAAACCTTAAAATCAAAATTGAATTTAGAATTTAACTATCTTTTTGCTTTTAAGAGATTTCTTCTTATTGGAAAAGTAAAGTTATTAGGAAAGAAAATTGATCTAAACAAAAAAGTAATTTAGGCTCAGATGAAGCTTTTTGGATATGAAATTAGGGATGAATTACCTAATATATTTAGTAATAAAAAAATAATTGTAAATACAATTAATCCACATTCTTATTGTGTGGCTAAATCTGATAGTATATTTAGAAAGTCGCTTCTAGATTCAGATTATTTGATTCCTGATGGTATTGGGATTGTTCTTGCAACTAAATTTATTTATGGTAAGAGAATTAAAAAAATTTCAGGTTTCGATTTACATAAATTTACTTTAGAAATTGCAGAAAAAAGTTCGGCAAAAGTTTTTTATCTTGGAGCGACAGAAAACACTTTATTAAAAATTAAAAGTAAAGTAAATTTTGAATATCCTAATATCCAAGTTGGTTCTTTCAGTCCACCGTTCAAGCCTAGTTTTACTAAAGAGGAAAATCAATTAATGCTGGATAAAATTAATTCATTTAATACTGATGTTTTGTTTGTTGGAATGACAGCACCAAAGCAAGAAAAATGGATTCAAGAAAATAAAGACAAGTTGAATGTAAAGTTTATCAGTGGAATTGGAGCAGTTTTTGACTTTTATGCAGGTACAGTTGAAAGGCCTTCCAAGTTTTGGATAGATTTAGGATTGGAATGGTTACCTCGACTAATCGGAGAACCAAGGCGCTTGTGGAAAAGAAATTTTATTTCAACCCCTGAATTTATATTTGATGTTATAAAGTTGAAGTTATTAGGGACTAGTAATAAGTAAATTTTCAAAGATCTTTTGAATGATTTTGGTCATAAAAAAAGTTAGAGCATACATGAAAATCTTTGTTTTAACATTTAACCAGGATTTAAAATGGCATAATATGATGAATTATCTAAAATCATTTTGATGACCTTCATTTTGAAAATATTAAAATTAATAAAATAACTATTTAATGTATAGTTATTCTTTTGTAAGGGCGCTCCCCATCATAATTTTCACTTTTTTTATTTGCGCGGCGGTAGCACAAACTATTCCAGCCGGAAATAAAATCCTAGAAGAATTTAGCAGACGCAATCAATTATTAAACAAGATTAATAGTGATAATCATTCGTTTACTTTGAGACCATTTTCAAATAAATTAGGTGTTGAAAATGATACAATAAAACTGAACATTGGCTTCACTCCGATTTATAGTACTACAGAATTTAATTCGAAAAGACCATATGGTTGGGGAAATGGACTCATGATTCCGAATGTGGGACTCCAACAGTATTTTTCAGGCGGAGTTTATGTGAAACATAAGTTTTTTGAAATCCAATTACAACCTGAAATGGTTTTTGCCCAAAATAGACAATTTGATGGTGTTTCTGAGGACTTAAATGATGATCTTATTAGATTTCGTTTTAGGGATTGGAACTTTGGTGATTTTCCTGAAAGATTCGGAGATGTTGCGTATTCTAATTTTTGGTGGGGGCAATCCAAGTTTGTATTTAAACTAGGTTCATATGAACTGGGCGCTTCCACCCAAAATATTTGGTGGGGACCGGGTCAATGGAACTCTTTATTATTTTCCAATAATGCTCAAGGCTTTCCTCATATCACTTTAAATACTCACAAACCAGCAAAAACATTTTTAGGGAATTTTGAAACACAAATCCTAATAGGTAGGCTGGAAAGTAGTAATTTACCACCTATTCAAAATGATGATTGGAATCAGCGGTTTTTTAAACCACTTTCTTCTGACTGGAGATATTTAAATGCTCTTTTGATTTCTTATAATCCTAAATGGATCCCAAACCTATTTGTAGGTTTGGGTAGGACATTTCAAGTATACAATCAAAGTAGGGGAAATAATTTTGATGATTGGTTACCAATTTTTGAAGCTTTTCAAAAAGAGCGGTTTTTTGTCGACGGTAATTCTGTTGAGTTTGATGCTAACGATAGAGACCAACAAGTATCTGTTTTTGCTAGATATGTAGTTCCAAAGGCAAAAGCTGAGATGTATTTTGAGTTTGGAAGAAGAGACCATGCATTAAATTGGAGAGAATTTATTTTAAATCCCGAGCATGCTAGAGCATATCTCTTTGGTTTTAAGAAACTATTTGATTTGACTGATCAAAAACTTATTCAAGTTAGGGGAGAGATAACTCATCAGCAAGAGTCTGTAAATAGATTTATAAGATATCGAGGTTTAACTGGATTCCATAGTTGGCATATGCATGATACGCAAAGAGGCTTTACAAATTTTGGACAACCGATTGGGGTTGGTTTAGGGCCAGGCTCAAATGTTCAAACGATTGAAGTAGCATTAGTTGAAAAATTCGACAAACTTGGATTACTTTTTGAAAGATTAGAAAACAATCAGGGCTTCTTCTACCGTGCCTTTGGTCAACAAAATGAACACCGCCCTTGGATTGACCTAAGTGTTGGACTTCTCTATGATAAACAATGGGATAATTTGCTCTTAAGTTCTAGGGTACAGCTAATCAATGGGATGAATTACCAATGGCAACTCCACCCCGACAGCACTCCTGAATTTCCACGTGGACAAAATCTATTTTCAGTTCACAGTCAGGTAAGTTTGATTTATTTGTTCAATAAAAAATAAATAATTTCGTTAATTTTAACCTTTTAAAATTTTCACTCACTAACTAATTCTATTTAAAATTTTATGAAAATTTCGAAGATTTGTTGTATTGGGGCTGGTTATGTTGGAGGCCCGACCATGGCTGTGATTGCCCAGAAGTGTCCGGATATCAAAGTTACCGTTGTTGATATCAACCAAGCAAGAATCGATGCGTGGAATGGAGAAGATTTAGATAAGTTACCTGTCTATGAACCAGGATTGGACAAAGTAGTCGCGGAAGCTCGCGGTAGGAACTTATTTTTCTCTACCGATGTCAATAAAGCCATCGAAGAAGCGGAAATGGTCTTTATTTCCGTAAATACTCCCACCAAGACCTATGGAGAAGGCAAAGGTCAAGCTGCGGATTTAAAGTGGGTTGAGTTGTGTGCACGTCAGATTGCTGCTGCCTCAACTTTTGACAAGATTGTGGTAGAAAAGTCCACGTTGCCTGTCAGAACAGCCCAAGCTGTCAAAGATATCTTAGATAACACGGGGAATGGACTAAAATTCCAAATTCTATCCAATCCAGAGTTTTTGGCTGAAGGTACTGCAGTAGAAGATTTGTTGCATGCTGATAGAGTTCTGATCGGTGGGGATTCAACCCCGGAAGGTCAGGAAGCTATCCAAGCTTTGGTGGACGTATATGCTCATTGGATCCCGAAAGATCGAATTTTAACGACAAACGTTTGGTCCTCTGAACTTTCGAAGCTTACCGCAAATGCTTTCTTGGCTCAGCGAGTGTCTTCCATTAATGCTATTTCTGAGCTTTGCGAAGTTACGGGCGCTGATGTCAATGAGGTGGCTCGAGCCATCGGTGCCGATTCCAGAATTGGATCTAAGTTTTTGAAAGCTTCGGTTGGTTTTGGTGGTTCTTGTTTCCAGAAAGATATCTTGAATATGGTGTATATCTCTCGTAGTTATGGGTTGCATGCCGTGGCCGATTATTGGGAGCAGGTAATCATTATGAATGATCATCAGAAAGCACGATTCGCTAAAAATATAATTAAGGCTTTATACAATACAGTTTCAGGAAAGAAAATCACCTTCTTTGGTTGGGCGTTTAAGAAAGATACCAATGACACCCGTGAATCAGCCGCTATCTATGTAGCAGATCACCTAGTAAGCGAACAAGCACATATTTATGTTTATGATCCAAAAGTCAGTGAAGAGAAAATATATGCTGATTTGGATTACCTAAACACCCGTTCTTCTGAAGAAAACAGGAAATATGTTACCGTAATCACAGATCCTTATGAAGCCGTTGCGGGTGCACATGCGGCTGCGATATTAACGGAGTGGGATGAGTTTAAAGAATATGACTGGTCAAAAATCTTTAACTCGATGTTGCAGCCTGCCCAAGTATTTGATGGACGTAATATTCTCCCTCACGAGGAACTCAAAAAAATCGGTTTCAGAGTTCAGGCCATTGGAAAGGATATTTAAAAATAGGGAAAAGGAACAAGGGAAAAGGAGCAAAGGAAAAGGTACTAGGAAAAAGAAACGAGGTTAATATAATGTCGTTGATACTTTTTTAGTTCTTTTTTTGTCCCTTTCCCCTTTAGCCTCATCCCTTTAACCTCACACCTTTAACCTTTAACCTTTCCCCCTATAACTTAAAAATTATGAAAGGCATCATACTCGCTGGTGGATCTGGAACACGCTTGTACCCGATTACCAAAGGTACATCCAAACAGTTATTGGCTATCTATGATAAGCCAATGATTTATTATCCTTTGTCAGTGCTAATGCTTGCGGGTATTCGAGAGATCTTGATCATTAGTACACCTCATGATTTGCCTAATTTCAAACATTTGTTTGGAGATGGTTCGGAGATCGGCTTATCTATCTCCTATGCCGAGCAACCTAGTCCGGACGGTTTAGCTCAGGCTTTTATTATCGGAAAGGAATTCATTGGAAATGATCATGTATGTCTGGTATTAGGAGATAATATTTTCTACGGTCATGGTTTTACCAAACTACTAAAGAACGCAGTTGATGCAGCGGAAGAAAAAGAACTAGCTACTGTGTTTGGCTATTATGTCAATGATCCACAACGCTACGGAGTAGTAGCATTTGATGAGTCGGGGAAAGCTACTAGTATAGAAGAGAAACCTTCCAATCCCCAAAGTAACTATGCGGTGGTTGGCCTATATTTTTATCCAAACTCTGTGGTGAAAGTAGCAAAAAGTATTCAACCAAGTGAACGAGGGGAATTAGAAATCACCACGGTCAATCAGCACTACCTAGAAGAAGAACAACTGCAAGTGGAACTCATGGGTAGGGGGTACGCATGGTTGGATACAGGAACTCATGAATCCATGATCGAGGCATCTAACTTCATCTATACCATAGAAAAGCGTCAGGGCTTGAAAGTGGCTTGCCTAGAAGAGATAGCATACGAGCTTGGATATATCAACAAAGAACAATTATTGACTCTTGCAGAAAAGCTCAAGAAAAATGAATATGGACAGTATCTGATTAAGAGGGCAAACAAGAACCACTAATTTAGGAGAAAGGGAACCGCGAATTGCGCAAATTTTCACAAATTACGTCTAAATAAACATTGTCTAAGGACAAAAAGTCTAACATCTCATGTCTAGCATCTAATGTCTAATTCTGGCTCACATAGTTCGCAAATAACACGAAGAGCCAGGTCAAAAGAGAAAGTTCAAAGGAGAAAGATGGTTTCAGGAGTGAAGATTCAATGTAGGTTACGATAATTGTAATTAGGCACTGTTCACTGCTAACTGTTCACTGCCCACTGGCTTCGACTTCGCTCAGCCGCTGCGGCAGTGTCACTGACTCCGTGGACCGTCGACTGTGGACTGTCGACATAACTAACAGGAAACGATTTTCTTTACCCCCATCTCAATTAGACCCTCATCGTCTAATTACGACAAACAAGTATTGTATCTTGAGTCTTGTATCTTGATTCTAAAAAATACGCTTCACTTAAACACTTTTACATATGTCTAACAACAAAATTCTAACACCATTACAAGATTCTAAAATTGCCATCATTGGTCTGGGGTATGTGGGCTTACCTTTGGCGGTAGCATTTGCGGAAAAATTTAAAACCGTTGGATTCGATATTAACGACATCCGGGTAGCTCAATTGCAACAGGGTAAAGATGCTACCTTGGAAGTGGAAGATGCAGACTTACAACAGGTATTGGTTAAAAACCTGAATGAACTAGATCAAGAACGTAAGGGATTACTGATTACCAACGATTCTTCTCCGATAGCAACCTGTAATATTTTTGTGATAACCGTTCCAACCCCGACGGATAAACACAATAGACCAGTGCTAACTCCCATGATTAAAGCTTCTGAGACAGTAGCTAAAGTTTTGAAAAGGGGAGATGTAGTTGTTTATGAGTCTACTGTATACCCGGGTGTTACCGAGGAGGAAATGGTTCCTGTGTTGGAACAATTATCTGGTTTGAAGTATAATGAAGATTTCTTTTGCGGGTACTCACCTGAACGTATCAATCCAGGGGATAAAGAACATACTGTCACTAAGATTTTAAAAGTAACTTCGGGTTCCACACCTGAAATTGCGGAATATGTAGATTCCTTGTACCGTGCAGTAATTACGGCTGGTACGCATAAAGCTTCTTCTATCAAAGTAGCAGAGGCTGCCAAGGTGATAGAAAACTCCCAGCGGGACATCAATATTGCCTTTGTCAACGAGTTATCTAAGATTTTCAATCTCTTGGATATTGATACATCTGAGGTACTGGCAGCAGCTGGGACTAAATGGAACTTCTTACCCTTCAAACCGGGATTGGTTGGAGGACATTGTATCGGAGTTGATCCTTTTTACCTGGCTCAAAAGGCTCAGGAAGTGGGATATCATCCCGAAATAATCCTTGCTGGAAGAAGGTTAAACGATAGCATGGGCAAACATGTAGCAACGGAAGTGATTAAACATATGATGCGCAAAAACTTAAAAGTAATTGATGCCAAGGTGTTGATCTTGGGTTTTACTTTTAAGGAAAACTGTCCGGATGTCAGAAATACTCGCGTGATCGATATTTACCAAGAGTTGAAGTCTTTTGACATGGATGTGGATGTATACGACCCGTGGGCAGATGCAGGTGAAGTTAAGCATGAATACGGAATTGATATTATTAGCGGTAGTACTCCCCCAAATATATCAGATTATGCAGCCGTCATTCTAACAGTAGCCCATAATGAATTTAAAAATCTTTCGTTGGAGAAATCTGATCAATTGGTAGTGTTTGATGTGAAAAGTTTACTTCCGAAAGAAAAAGTGGATGGTCGTTTATAAGATGATTGCATGATCATTTGTTAAAGGGTTTTGGTATAAATCGTACAATGAGGATTCCCTTTGTAAACTTAGAAACAGTGCACAAGATGCTTGCTTTAGAAATGGAGCAAGCATTTTTGTCTGTATACAATTCAGCATGGTATATTACAGGCGCAAAGTTGTTAGCATTTGAACAAGCATTTGCGACTTACAATCATGTAAAATATGCCATTGGGTTGAGTAATGGTTTAGATGCACTTACATTAGGGCTTCAAAGTGTCGGTGTTGGAAAAGACGATGAGGTCATCCTTCCTGCCCATACCTATATTGCGACTGCATTGGCAGTTTCTCGTGTTGGTGCTAAGCCAATTTTTGTAGAATCAACACCTAATACCTATCTTTTAAATCCTGATTTAATCGAAGAAGCAATTACCCCTCATACAAAAGCTATACTCCCTGTACATCTCTATGGGCAGGCATGTGATATGAGTCAAATCATGAATGTAGCAAAGCGTCATGAACTATTTGTTATAGAAGATTTCGCACAAGCTCATGGAGCAAGTTGGGCAGGTCGACTTGTTGGGACTTTTGGAAAGGTCAATGCCAGTAGTTTTTATCCAACAAAAAATCTCGGCGCTTTAGGAGATGCGGGTGTCTGTACTACTGATTGTCCTGAAATAGCGGCTCGTATCCGGCTTTTACAAAACTATGGGAGTTTGGAAAAAAATCAACATCAGCTTCGAGGATATAATATGAGAATGGATGAACTACAAGCTGCTTTTCTTTCGGTCAAGCTGCCCTTACTTGAACAGTGGAACTTGGAGCGTCAAGCAATAGCTGCTATCTACAGAGAATGCCTTGAAGGAGTAGGGGATCTTATATTGCCTTATACACACCCCGAAGCTACGCATGTTTTTCATTTATTTGTAATTCAAACGAGTCATCGAGACTCCTTAAGGAATTACCTGTTGGCAAATGGTGTAGAATCGATGGTTCATTATCCTACACCCGTACATTTACAAGTAGCCTATCAGGAACTTGGATTTATTAAGGGGAGTTTTCCGATCGCGGAAAATCTTTCTGAAACTCTCTTAAGTTTGCCTATTTGGCCTGGAATGAAATTAGACGAAATTGAATATGTAGTGCAGCAAATAAGATCTTTTTACAAATTCACAGCTAAAAAAAACTAGTTTAATCATGGGAAATAATTTGATAAAGATTTTAGTACCCAAAAATCAATCTTTTAAAAGTCATTAAATGCATTATATCACTTGATTTATAATTATTTTAAGATAAAGTTCTCAATATTCATCAAAAAATGCTGGTTAATTTAATTTATCTAAACAATTTATTTTCTTTGAAAAGAATTTTGAAAGCTATCTAAAGCATGTTATCTTTGCGGAGTAATACTATTTTTATGAAAGCTTTTCAAATACTTACCACGGCCTTTGTAATTGGTTTCTTTTTTTTACCAGTTCTCATCAAAATTTTGAAAAAAACCAATGTTATAGATGTTCCTGGAGGACGGAAAATACATAAAGGTTTTATTCCTTCTATGGGTGGTATTGGTTTTGTCGCAGCAACTCTTTTATCAGTCGCGATCTGGTTTAATTTTGAAGATGTAGTACAAACTCGTTATTTTCTGGCAGCATTTGGATTAATGTTTTTTGTCGGTCTTAGAGATGATTTAGTTGACCTGACAGCTTGGCAAAAGCTAGGGGGACAAATGGTTGCTGCTTACATGGTGGTGGTTGTAGCAGATATACGACTTGAAGGGTTTTATGGATTTTTAGGTATTTGGGATATACCGGTTTTGATTAGCTATGGTCTGTCCATGTTTATTATTTTAGCATTGACCAATTCTTTCAATTTAATTGATGGGTTGGATGGTCTAGCAGGTTCTCTGGCAATAATTTCATTTACCTTTTTAGGTTATTGGTTTTTTGTAACGGGCTTAATTCCCTATGCTTTGTTTAGCTTTGCTTGCGTAGGAGGGGTATTGTCGTTTTTGGTTTTCAATTGGCACCCTGCAAAAATTTTCATGGGGGATACAGGTTCCTTAAGTTTGGGGTTTGCTTTGTCGACGTTGACGATTTTGTTTATCAATGCAAATGGTACCATGACACAATCAGATGGTATCTTATTTATGGCTCCACTTGCAACAGGTATGGCTGTTTTGATTATTCCAATTTACGATACCCTAAGAGTATTTGTGCGAAGAATTAAAAGAGGAAAGTCTCCTATGGAAGCTGATAAAAGCCATATTCATCATTTTTTATTGAGAATGGGAATGCGTCATGATCAAGTAGCGATGACGTTAGCTGTGATAAAAATCGTATTCTTAGGAGTAGCGATCATAGGATCTTCCCTGACTGATGCGGTTATGATCCCTGTTATTGCTGGAATGGCTCTTGCCCTAGGATTAGGGCTGGATAAAATAACACTTAAGCAAGTGAAAAAAACAGTAAGAAAAGCGCCTCCAGTACTGGATGCCCGTAGGGCTAAGGCGGCTAAGAAAAAGCAACAAAAACCAGAAATTCCCCAACAAATCGTTCAGAATGCTGGCATGATGAAGAATTGATTTTAAATTAGACCTTTATAAAAAGCCTTAGTTCAATTGTAATGACCTAAGGCTTTTATTTTTTAGTGAATATTGAAGATTTTCAATCATTAAATTGTGTCATTGTCATTGCAATGCCCACCGTGCAAAAGCTTAGACACATATCTATTGCTTTATCCATTGCAAAGGGCAATTCATTAATTTCTTGCTGACTCCAACGGCCTAAGACATATTCCACTTGTCTTCCTTTAGGGAAATCATCACCAATACCAAATCGCAAACGTGGATAGTCCTGTCCACCACAGAGTGTTTCTATATTTTTTAAACCATTATGTCCAGCTGCCGATCCTTTCGCACGCATTCGTAATTTTCCAAAAGGAATCGCAACATCATCAACAATTACCAAGATATTCTCTTTGGGAATAGTCAATTCTTTCATCCAATAATTAACAGCCTTTCCACTGAGGTTCATGTAAGTTGTAGGCTTGATTAGGTGTATGCTTCTACCTTTGTACTTAAACTCGGAAGTAAAAGCAAGCCTTCCGCTTTTCCAATCTACCCCTTGCTTATCTGCTAAGCGATCCAGTGTTAAAAAACCCACGTTATGACGGGTTAATTCATATTCAGGACCAATATTGCCAAGACCGATGATAAGGTATTTCATTTTTTTTAGAGTTTTAGAAGCGAGAAATTAGAATAGAAACAAGAAACAAGAATCAAGAATCAAGAGGCAAGAAGCAAGAAACAAGAGGTTTGGCCTGTTTTATGGAATTGGTGGCAAATAAAGATGAGAAGAGGTCAAAGAAGAAGGGGCAAATGGGAAAGGAGGGTTAGTTATAATAAGTGCCTTGTCTCGCAATCATTGGGACAATTCATTCTAAATTCTACATTCCTAATTCCACATTCCCCAAAACTGTTCACTGCCAACTGTTCACTAAAAAACCCTACCCTTGTTGCCAAAGATAGGGTTCTTGAGTTCAGTTGGAGCTGAATTGATTATTCTGCTTTTTTACCTCTCAATGCTCTTGGAATACCGATGGTAACGATAGAAACATTTGGAGAAGTTAAGATTTCAAAACCTTCAGCGGTTAATTCACCTACTTTGAAGGATTTTCCAAGATCTAATTTAGAAATGTCCACCTTGATTTTGTCAGGAAGATTGGATGCCAATCCTTTAACTGCCAATTTTCTGGTTTTGATTTCCAATTTACCCCCTTTTTGGATACCTGGAGAAGTTCCTACGATATCAACAGGGATTTCAAATTTGATCGCTCTATCTTCACTGAATGCCAAGAAATCTGCATGTAACAAGGTCTCACTTACTGGATGAAACTGTGCATCTTTCAATACAGCCTTCATTTTGGTGCCTTCAATGTTTAAGTCAACCATGTGCACATCTGGCGTGTAAACCAAGTCTCTGAAAAGAATCGCAGGTGTGTAAAAGTGAATCTGACCATCAATTGCAGGTCCGTACACTACACAAGGAACATTGCCTTCTTCGCGGATCTCTTTCAAAGATGCGCTATCGAGATTTGCTCTTTTAAACCCTATAATCTCTAATGATTTCATAATGTGTTTGTTAAATTATTTGTTGCTCAGATCAGACCACCTGACCTAAACAGTTTGCAAAAGTACGGGTAAATTTTGAAAATAAAAACTGAGCGCTTCAAGAAAACCCAGATCTCAAAGAAAAATAGATGGTAATAGGACTTACCGCCTTACAATCACAAAGAGCGTTAAATCCAAGACTGAATTGTGATTCTTGTTTAACTTGAGTCTGAGCATAACTTACACAATTACACTAACAACACACAAGTCCAACTACTTAAGCTGAATTCGAGATTCCTTGCTTCTTACAACTGACAAAAAAATGAGGCTGTCTTATAAGTCAATGCTTTAAAATATTACCCAAATTTTATTTGATTTTCATTCAATGAAACTTTGTGACCTAGAGCCTTCGAGGCATATTTTGCTACAAAGACACTAAGTCACAAATGGATAGATTCTTAAACAGAATTTTGTTTGGATGATTATTCTGAAGTCCTATTTATAAAACAGCCTCATTCATTTTTTTTCCAGAAATTATCAAGCTGTAACAGCGATTGTTTTTTCTTCCAAAGCCCAGTCATTCATTCCACCTGCATAGTTGAGGATATTCTCAAACCCCTCTGCCTGTAGTATGGAATAAGCGATGGCCGCTCTACCGCCAGCTTGGCAATGTATGATTACAGGCTTGTCTTTGGCAATTTTATCCAAATTGTTGTATAATTTACCAAGTACCAAGTTATCAGCTGCTTCAATATGACCTTTCTTGAATTCCGCAGCGCCTCTTACGTCTACTACCTGTACGCCACCTTCAGCAATTTTTTCTTTCACTGTTTCTTTGGTGATAGGTGTGTAACTGCTCAAATTTCCTGCTTCAAATTCCATCAACTGTGCGGGCGTAATGAAACCTGACAAGTTATCCAATCCGATACGCATCAATTTGCGCATGATGTCTTCTACTTGAGCTTCTTCCGCAATTACGATAAAGCTTTCTTCATAATTCATGTACCAACCCATGTATGTGGAGAATGAATTATTATTAGTGATGCTCAAGGTGCCTTTTAAGTTGGCAGTTGCGTAATCCACCCATGGCCTAGTGTCAATAATTTTTAAGCCCTCCGCTTTTATTTGTGCAAACTCCTCTTTGGATAGGTTTTTGATTTTTGGAACCTCCGTTAAAAGCTTTCTATCGACCTTATTGAGTTTCTTCATCATTGCGAAATACTTTGGCGGCTCTGGTTGATCCGCTAGTAATTCCTGAGTGAAAGCTTGCTTATCATTTAACAGTTGAAGGGCCCAGTTTCTAATTTTTTCGTATCCAACAGTAGTAGAAGGAACTGCTCCTAGAGCTTTACCACAAGCTGAACCCGCACCGTGACCTGGCCATACTTGAATGTAGTCTCCTAACTTGGCAAATTCATGCAAGGAATCATACATTTGAGCAGCACCGATATCCTGAGTGCCTTTGATACCCGCAGCTTGTTCCAACAAGTCAGGTCTACCCACGTCACCAACGAATACAAAGTCACCTGTAAATAACATGACTGGTTCAGAAGATGCGGGCTTGTCCGTTAATAAGAAACTTACAGACTCTGGCGTGTGACCTGGTGTATGGATTACCTCAAAGGTTAAGTTATTCATTTTTATCACATCACCACCCTTGATTTTAGTATGAGGGAATTCATATTTCCAGTTTTCATCTCCTTCATCGGAAAGGAACATTTCGGCACCTGTTAAGGCAGCCAATTCTCTGGAACCAGAAAGGAAGTCCGCGTGAATGTGTGTTTCTAAAATATGGGTAATTTTAAGATTGTTGGCCTGAGCAATTTGCAAATAGGTATCCACATCTCTTTTTGGATCGATTACCGCAGCAATGCCGGCAGCTTGGCATCCAACTACATAACTGGCTTGCGCCAAACTTTTGTCATATACGAGTTCGAAGAACATAGGTATTTATTTTATGATGTTACTGTTTATTTTCTTTCAACGTTGTAACCAAACAACATGACAAAAATCAGGATTTTAGCGTTCATTTTTTGTGAGAAAAGTTACTTTCCTAACTTTTCCTCGTGTTCTGAAAGATATAATCCTATTTTTGCAGCCAATAAATTAGGAAATTCTTTACATACACACTCATGGCAGAGTATCTTCATCAGGAAATCGAAAAAAAATGGCAGGCTTACTGGGAAAAAAACCAAGTATTCAACGCCCAGGTAAATCCTGACAAACCTAAATTTTATTCGTTGGACATGTTCCCGTACCCCTCCGGTGCCGGCTTGCATGTTGGGCATCCGCTGGGGTATATCGCTTCGGATATCATTACCCGATATAAGCGCCTACAAGGATTCAATGTTCTGCACCCCATGGGCTATGATTCTTTTGGGTTACCAGCAGAGCAATATGCCATCCAAACAGGCCAACATCCAGCCATTACTACAGATCAAAACATCAAACGCTATGAAGAGCAACTCAAAAATATTGGGTTTGCCTTCGATTGGGCAAAAGAGGTCCGAACTTCCGATCCTTCCTATTATAAATGGACTCAGTGGATTTTCATGCAGCTATTTAACAGCTATTATGATAAAAAAGCTGATCGAGCCCAAGCGATCACTTCCTTGATTGCTCATTTTGAGAATCAAGGAAATACAGGTGTAGAGGCTGTCTGTGATGAGGATACACCGTCTTTTACTGCCGAAGAATGGAAAAATTTCTCCGAGCAGGAGCAGCAAGGTATTTTATTGAAATACAGGCTTACTTTTTTGGCAGAAACCACTGTCAATTGGTGTGCTGCCTTAGGAACTGTGCTTTCCAATGACGAAGTAAAGGATGGATTCTCCGAGCGGGGAGGGCACCCAGTGGAGAGGAAAAAAATGATGCAGTGGAGCATGCGAATTACAGCGTATGCCGAACGACTGCTTCAGGGTTTGGATGCTTTGCAGTGGACCGAACCTATCAAAGAAATGCAACGCAACTGGATTGGCAAATCTATTGGTGCAGAGATGGTATTTCAAGTAAAAGGACATGATAAGCAAATAAAAGTATTTACGACACGAATAGATACTATTTATGGAGTAACATACCTCGCATTGGCTCCAGAACACGAGTTTGTGACCTCCTTAATCTCAGAAGATCAACGAGCCACTGCAGAAGCGTACGTAGAAGTTGCCAAAAATAGATCAGAACGGGACCGAATGTCCGATGTAAAAACCATTTCTGGCGCTTTCACAGGATCTTATGCGATCAATCCATTCAATGGAGAGGAGATACAGATTTGGATTGCAGATTATGTGTTGGCAGGTTATGGTACAGGTGCGGTGATGGCAGTTCCTGCACATGATGAGCGGGATTATAACTTTGCTAAGCATTTTGGTTTGGAAATCCGCCAAGTGATAGAAGGGAGTATGGAGAATGGATCATTTCCAGGCAAAGGAGGAATTATCATCAATTCAGACTTCCTCACAGGCTTGGACATGAAAGATGCTATGACCAAGGCTATAGAGTTTTTGGAGGAGCGGAAAATAGGTAAAGGTAAAATTCAATACCGTATGCGGGATGCAATTTTTACCCGTCAGCGTTACTGGGGGGAGCCATTACCCGTATATTTCAAAGATGGGTTACCTTACCTGATCGATGAAAAAGACTTGCCTTTAGTGCTCCCTGAAGTAGATAAATATTTGCCTACTGAAGATGGTGAACCACCATTGGGTAGGGCTAAGGATTGGGTGTACCAAACCTCGGAAGGCGCATTTCCTTTAGAAAAAAGTACCATGCCAGGATGGGCAGGTTCAAGTTGGTACTTTTTTCGCTATATGGACCCGGAAAATACGGAAGCATTTGTCAATCCTGAAATTGAAAAATATTGGGGTGCAGTAGATCTATATATCGGAGGAGCGGAACATGCGACCGGTCACTTATTGTATTCCCGTTTTTGGACCAAGTTTTTGTTTGACAGGGGATATGTATCGATTGAGGAGCCTTTCCAAAAGATGATCAATCAGGGAATGATTCAAGGTCGTTCTAATTTTGTGTATAGAATCAAAGGGAACAATACATTTGTAAGTCACGGCCTCAAAGATCAACATGAGAGTGTAGCAATGCATGTGGATGTCAATATCGTACACAATGATGTATTGAATCTGGAGAAGTTTAAAGCTTGGAGACCGGATTTGGCACAGGCAGAATTTATCTTGGAGGATGGTAAATACATATGCGGTGCGGAGGTAGAAAAAATGTCCAAATCCAAATACAATGTAGTCAACCCAGATGATATCATCGAGCGTTATGGAGCAGATACCCTCCGCCTGTACGAAATGTTCTTGGGCCCATTGGAGCAATTCAAACCTTGGAATACCAATGGGATAGATGGGGTTTCGAAGTTTTTGAAAAAGCTTTGGAAACTGTATCATCATGCGGATGGAACATTTGAAGTGTCCGAGGCAGCGCCAAGCAAAGAAGAATTAAAGACATTGCATAAGACTATCAAGAAAGCTCAAGAGGATTTAGAGAATTATTCCTTTAATACTTCTGTGGCGTCCTTCATGATCTGTGTCAATGAGCTGACTGCTGCCAAGTGCAATAAACGGGCAATTTTAGAGCCCTTAGCTATTTTGGTTTCTCCTTATGCACCGCACATTGCCGAAGAGCTTTGGATGTTGTTAGGGCATGAGCAATCCATTATTCATGCAAGTTTCCCAGAGTTCAAAGAGGAATACTTAGTAGAGAATGCTCATGAGTATCCAGTTTCCATTAATGGAAAAGTGAGAAGTAAACTTTCGCTATCCCTTGCGCTCTCCAAAGAAGAAATTGAAGAGGTGGCGCTAGCAGATGCTACGGTACAAAAATGGCTAGAGGGAAAAGCTCCTAAAAAAGTCATTGTAGTTCCGGGAAAGATCATCAATATCGTGATTGGCTGATAGGTAATTTGATCGACTCGCTAACCAATAGAAAGACTTCCAATAAGCATGGAAGTCTTTCTGCTTTATACTAGTGATGTGGTTGTCGATATCCCTTTCCATCCGCCCATGCTGCTTACAATGAGCAGTGAGTTCATCTATCCCAATAACCTCCCAAAGCCTGAAGGGCTTTAATATTGAATAACCCCGGGTAAGGTGCTACTTAAATTCGCTTATCGACTGTCATCTTCAAGCGCCACAACGCGGGGTGTAGGTTTCCACCGAGAATCCAGAGGCTCGAACAATGATTGCCTTCGAGCTAAACACTCCTCCCGAGACGATACGATCCAAATTTTCTTTTAATGACCAATCTCTAATTATTTGAATTTGATTTTTCATGGTGGTTTTATAATCCTTTAAAGGAATTGTTCGCAGGACGCTAAAAACGAATCGTATTATTTACCGTGAAACAAGTCTTTTCTCTTGTTTCACGGCTCTACAGCCATCGATGGTATCAACGCAGTAATTCCAAACCAGACGGTATGAAAGTATCAGAAAGACCTTGTGTAAATGCTGAGAAGGTCAAAATCAATTTAAAAACTTCATTTAAAACCCATTTAGGCTGGTTTTATAAACCTCTGTTGAGTTTTTGAGCAATAGATTTTTGCTTTTTGATGTAGTATTGATGTAGCAATACATTAGTCCCTTTATCTATTTATTGTTTGTTTTGTTAATTGCATTTTGGATTTATCAATCACCAATTCAATAGACCCAGACTCTGTATGATCAAACCTCAAACCTACTCGGTTAAAAACGCCCCTATTTTAGCAATTGGGTTTTTTTTAGTTGGATTTATATGCTTTTTTATTTTTTCTACTGGTCCAATCATAGGGGTGTCATTTTCTGAATTATTTTCTATCACAATAAATGAAGCTGCAATTTTATTTGTGGGTTTTATCAATTCCTTGGTGAGTGATTCTTTTCAGCAGATTTTCTCTTGGGACCTAGATGCCTTCGGAAGCATCTTTTTTAGTAATGGATTATTTGCGGTATCAGGTATGATTTTCATTATATTGGTAATTCCAGAAACCAACAAAAAATCGCTGGAAGCATTGAAAGAAATTTTGATTAAAAGTAAATAAAATAAAGATGATGTTGAAAATCGGAGATTCATCACTGAATTTTTCAGAACAGCAAGTTAGTGGATCGTTTGTCCAAAAACAGGGAACCCTCTACTATAAAGTTGGTCATGTGGACCAAATGGCACCTTTCTTCATGTCTATTGTTAGTCATGACGAGCATTGGATGTTTATAGGCTCCAATGGTGCCCTTACTGCTGGTAGAAAAAATGAGGAACATGCCTTATTCCCTTACCATACAGACGATAAGATTTTAGATGCAGCTGGAAAAGTCGGGTCAAGTACCTTGATCCGAGTTCATATGGCTGATGGAGTCAAATTATGGAAGCCATTTTCCAAAGAGTATGCAGGTCTGTATCGATTGGAACAAAATTTATACAAAAGTCATTGGGGAAATGAGGTGATATTTGAGGAAATCAATCTTGATTTAGGAATCAGTTTCACCTATGCTTGGCAATTCTCTTCCAAGTTTGGCTTTGTTAAAAAAAGCAAAATCGAAAATCTTACAGAGCAAAACCTCCAATTGGAAGTTCTTGACTTGGTTCAGGATTTAATGCCAAATGGTATTTCATCTGGCCTGCAACAGCAGCGCAGCAATTTGGGAAATGCTTACAAACGGAATGAATTGCATGAGGCTTCTGGATTGGGAATTTTTGCTTTAAGTTCTTTGATTGTAGATCGAGCAGAGCCGAGTGAGGCATTAAAAGCGACCATCGCCTGGCATGTTGGTATACAAGCGGAAGAAGTTCTTTTATCTTCTTTACAAGTAGCAGCTTTTGCGAAAGGTGCGGAAGTACATACAGAGCGGGATATTAAAGGTACATCAGGATCTTATGGTATTAAGACTAGTATAAACTTAGCACCTGATGCAAATAAGGAATGGTATTTTTGTTTGGATATTGATCAATCTCCGGCTCAGGTAAATGACCGTATCCAAGTGCTCTCAAGTGCTCCGAAGGAAATTTTAGATGCTTTATTGGAGGATTTGCAGGCCGGAAGTAGACAGCTACAAAAAATCGTAGCCAAAGCTGATGGATTACAGGTTACTGCTGATCAGGCCTCCGTGAGTAGACATTATTCTAACGTCCTCTTCAATGTCATGCGTGGAGGGATTTTTGAGGATGATTACTCAATAGATAAGCAAGACTTTTTGCATTACATTCATGAGATTAACCGCCCTTTATTGGAGATTCACGCTTCATTTTTTGATGGGTTGAAAAAAAATGAAAGCTATGCAAGCTTGATCACTCAAGCAAAAGCAACAGGTTCTTCTGACTTAATCAGGGTGTGTACCGAATATCTTCCCTTAAGTTTTAGCCGTAGACATGGTGATCCAAGCAGGCCATGGAATAAATTCAGCATTGATCTAAAAAATCCTGATGGATCCAAGAGAAGGGCCTATGCGGGTAATTGGAGAGATATTTTCCAAAACTGGGAAGCTTTGGCTGTATCGTATCCTCAGTTTTTAGAGGGTATGATTTGGAAATTTTTAAATGCCTCTACCATGGATGGCTATAATCCCTACCGTATTTCCCGGAGTGGAGTTGACTGGGAGGTTATCGAGCCAGATGACCCATGGTCTTACATCGGCTATTGGGGAGATCACCAGTTGATTTACCTTCTCAAATTATTAGAACTCGCGCAAAAGCATCAGGTACTTTCTGTTAAGGAGTTAGCAGCTAAGGACTGGTTTGTATTTGCTAACGTTCCTTACAAGATTCGCTCATTTGACGACATCGTAAAAGACTCTCAAGATACAGTGATTTTTGACGATGTTATGGAACATCGTATTCGCCAGCGCTTTGCCGTCATCGGCGGGGATGGAAAGTTGGTTCCAACTAAAAGTGGAGCTATTCTCAAGAGTAGTTTTATGGAAAAGCTTTGGATTCCTTGGTTGACCAAACTGGGTAATTTAGTGCCAGATGCCGGTATTTGGATGAATACACAGCGTCCAGAATGGAATGATGCAAACAATGCTCTGGTAGGAAATGGAACTTCTATGGTGACGCTTTACTACATGTATCGTTTCACTAAATTCATGGAAAAGTGGATACAGGAAGAGCTTCAGGAAGACGTACAATTCCATAAAGAAGTTCATACTTGGATGCTGGGAATGTATGAAGTACTACAGTCGTTTGAGGAGAAGCTTCATAAAGGATTTGACGCCCAGACACGCTATAATTTTGTGAAGGATTTGGGTCTATTATCCGAGCAATACCGTGAAAATGTGTATTCCGGGTTTTCGGAAAGTAAGAAAACTGTTTCTGTTAAGAGTTTGCTCGACCTGTTGTCCATCACTAAAAAATACTTACAAAAATCCATTGAGCACAATAAGCGATCTGATGGTTTGTATCATGCGTATAACCTGATCGAGTTCAAAGGGGAAGCTATTGAAATAGATTACCTCTATGAAATGCTGGAAGGACAGGTCGCGATTCTTTCTTCCGGTTTCTTGAGCCCTGCTGAATCGGTGGATTTGCTTGAAAAAATGAAGGTCAGCTCAATTTATAGAGAAGATCAGTACAGCTATTTGCTCTATCCTAATCGTACCTTGGCTGGTTTCTTGGAAAAAAGTAAAGTTCCTTTGACAAGTGTCAAGGAAAACTCCTTGCTTTCAGAAATGCTTCGCAAAGGAGATCAACGAATAATCGAACAGGATTCCCAAGGGAATTGCTTCTTCAACAGTGACTTCAATAATGTAAAAACGCTTCGTACAATTTATGAGCAGGTCAAGCGGGATTATGAAGTCTTGGATGAAAAGGTATTTGACGAAATCGAAGTGCTCTACGAGCGTGTGTTCAATCATAAAGCTTTCACGGGAAGGTCTGGGACATTTTTTGCTTTTGAGGGATTGGGCAGCATTTACTGGCACATGGTTTCCAAATTATTGCTGGCGGTAGGTGAAATTTTATCTGAGGATACTCCCATGGAAGAAAATGTTCGCGGGAAACTCATTGATAATTATTATGAAATCCGTGCGGGCATTGGAATCAATAAAACGCCAACGGTCTATGGTGCTATTCCAACAGACCCTTACAGTCACACCCCTGCTCACAGAGGTGCACAGCAGCCAGGCATGACAGGCCAAGTGAAAGAGGATGTGCTAAATCGCTGGGCTGAATTAGGCATTCAGGTAGTGGATGGATGCATACAGTTAAATCCAACCTTTTTGGCTACACATGAATGGCTCAAAGAAGCTAAAGAGTTTTTATACTTGGATTTGACTGGCGATTTCAAAAAGTTAGCGTTGGAGAAAGACTCCCTTGGGTTTACCTATTGCCAAGTGCCCGTAAAGTATGTGAAGGGTTCGAAAAGCTTGGTACAAGTCATTGGTGAAAACTCTTTGATTTTGGAAAAGATAGAAGGGAATAGGCTTTCCCGAGAGATGTCATTGGAAATCTTCAATCGGACAGGAAAAGTTAAACTACTGTATTTCACAGTGTCAAAATAATGTTTGGGTTTATTTAAGTATACAAAGGCCATCTCTCTGAGGTGGCTTTTTTTTAATCATGAGCCCGATGGTCAAGTTTTAGATTCAATCGTTTACTTTTGCAAGTATCCCACGTCATTGGGTTCGGAACTTACCGTTTTCCGTGGATGAATTGCAACAACAGCTTTTTTTAGCTGTTTATAGACTCAATAAAACCGATAAAAGTTACATGTCAACCAACGAATTTATTTACCCAAATCTGACAGCTCCTCGAGCTGCCATCAAGCCATTCGATATAGTAGCCAAGCACGGACACCTACGTACAGATAATTATTACTGGCTCAATGATCGTGAAAACCCAGAGGTAATTGCCTATTTGAATGAGGAGAATACCTATTTTGAACAGATGCTAGGGCATACCAAGGTTTTTCAAGAGCGGTTATTTCAAGAAATGCGTTCCCGAGTGAAAGAAGACGATTCCTCTGTCCCTTCAAAAATTGATAATTACTACTATTATACCCGATTTGTAGAGGGAGGTGAGTATCCTATTTATGCTAGAAAACAGGAATCTTTGGATGCTGAGGAAGAAATTTTAGTGGATGGGAATGAATTAGGAAAAGATCAGGCGTTTTTGAATTTCTTTATTTCGGTAAGTCCAAACCATCAATTGATGGCCATTATCATGGATACACAGGGACGAAATTTCTATCAGGTACGCATTAAAAATTTGCAAACAGGAGAATACTACCCAGAGCAGATTTCTGATATCCGAAGTTCAGCTGTTTGGGCAAATGATAATCAATCTTTTTATTACGCAATACCTGATCCACAAACCTTGCGGAATTATCAGATCAAAAAACATGTGATAGGTTCTCCTTCGATTGATGATGCGCTGATTTTTCAAGAAGATGATGCAACACTTAATTGCAGCATTGGCAAAACCAAGTCCAAAGATTATATCATCATTTCTTCAGGAAGGACAGATGCTTCGTATTCCTTGTTTATAGACGCCAATAACCCTTCTAAGCCACAACTTATCGAAGCCCTTATTGACAATGTACAATACGATGTAGAGCATGCTGGTGGAGAAATATTTTATATTCACACCAATAAAGATGCTGTCAATTATAAGCTTTGTCAAGTGCCTGTAGCAACTCCAGCAGCTAGTAATTGGAAGGATCTTATGCCACATCGAACAGATGTCTTCTTAGAAACTGTTGAATTTTTCAAAAATTTCATGGTTGCGCAGGAAACTGTAGAAGGGTTAAATCATATCCGTATCATCCATCTTGATGGGAGTGGGGAACATACATTAGCCTTTGAGGAGGCGGCTTACACGGCAGGTATTTCTTACAATCCTGCTTTTGACACGGATATCCTACGATTTAATTATACATCCTTGACTACACCTGCATCAATTTTTGACTACGATATGCGGACAAAGAATCGTGAATTAAAGAAAGAGATGCCTGTATTGGGAGATTTCGATAAAAGTAATTACCAAACTGAGCGAATCATGGTTCCAGCAAGAGATGGAAAGTTGGTTCCCATGTCTTTGGTCTATCGCAAGGATCTATTTAAAAAGGATAGCTCTATGCCAGGTTGGATTTATTCTTATGGGTCATACGGATACTCCACAGAGCCGACATTCAGCAGGCCTCGGTTGAGTTTGTTGGATAGAGGTTTTGTGTTTGCCATTGCACATATCCGTGGAGGTCAAGAAATGGGTGGACACTGGTATGAGGAAGGTAAAATGATGCAAAAGAAAAATACATTTTACGATTTTATAGACTGCTCACAATGGTTGCAGGACAATGGCTATGTAGCCAAGGATAAATTATTTGCTTCGGGTGGTAGTGCAGGAGGATTGTTGATGGGAGCAGTGATGAATATGGCCCCTCAACTTTATCGCGGTCTTGTGGCGGCTGTGCCATTTGTAGATGTAGTGACCACGATGATGGATGATAGTATTCCTTTGACCACTTTTGAATGGTTGGAGTGGGGGAATCCTTCCATACAAGAGCAGTATGAATATATGCTTTCCTACTCTCCTTACGATCAAGTAGAAGGTAAAAATTATCCACATTTATTGGCTACAACCGGGCTTCATGATTCGCAGGTACAGTATTGGGAACCAGCCAAGTGGGTGGCCAAACTTCGGGTGTTAAAAACAGATTCAAATCATGTTTTTTTGTATACTAATATGGATGCAGGACATGGGGGAGCTAGTGGACGCTTTGAGAGTTTAAAAGAACTCGCTCGGGAGTATGCTTTTGTTTTTGATATTTTAGGCATCCGGGAATAAAGGATATTATCCGAAATTAGGTTGAAATATGCCTTTGAAAGTTCAATTGAAATCTACGATGCCTTAGAAAGAAAAATCGTGTAACAAGGTTGAAATACACCTAGATTAGAGAAGAAAGGGGGCTCACAAGCTTGGTGTCCAAATTTTCGGGACAGATACTCGTACTTCGTATTTGGTACAGGTTTGGGTATAAATCCTCCTTTTTTCCTCCTCAGAATTCCTTACCTTTGCGCAGATCAAAATCTAAATGAAATGACAAACCAACCATTGCCAACTTTACAATCTTGGGTTGCTGTACCGAAAAACTCTGATTTTACCATATACAATTTACCATTTGGGATTTTTCAAAGTAAGCGTTTATCTGCACGAGTTGGAATTGCCATAGGTGATAAAATTGTTGATTTATCAGTATTACATGAAGAAGGGTTTTTCTCCGAACTCAGTCAACTGCCCCATGATATTTTCTTAAGAGATGCTTTGAACGATTTCATTGCGCTTGGAAAGCCTGTTACCAGAAGAGTCCGTGAAAAAGTTCAAGAGCTATTAGTGGACGAAAATGACAGTTTAAAGGAGCATACCTGCAGAGGGAAAGCAATGGTCAACAGGTCTGAGGCTCAAATGCTGTTGCCAGTCAAAATAGGGGATTACACAGATTTTTACTCGAGTATAGAACATGCTACCAATGTAGGAACTATGTTTCGTGATCCGAGCAATGCGCTGCTGCCAAATTGGAAACACTTACCAGTTGGCTATCATGGCAGAGCATCCTCCATCATTCCATCTGGTACACCAATCTTCAGACCGAAAGGCCAATTTAAAGATGCCAATATGGATGCTCCCGAATTTGGACCTAGCCGACGCTTAGACTTTGAATTAGAAATGGCATTTATTGTTGGGAAATCCACTAAAATGGGAGATTCCATTACTACCGTTCAGGCCGAGGATCATATTTTTGGAATGGTTTTATTCAATGATTGGTCCGCACGAGATATTCAAGCGTGGGAATACGTACCTCTTGGGCCTTTTTTGGGAAAAAGCTTTGCCTCTAGCATCTCCCCTTGGGTAGTAACAATGGAAGCTTTAGAACCATTTAGAGCTCAAGGACCAGAACAAGATGTTCCTGTTTTACCCTATTTAGCATGTGAATCCAGCCATTCTTTTGATATCCACTTAGAAGTATATATTCAGCCGGAGGAAAACAAGGCGAGCAAGGTCTGTACTTCTAATTTCAAACATATGTACTGGAATATTGCTCAGCAGCTTGCACATCATACGGTCAATGGCTGTAATGTAAATGTTGGAGATATGATGGCCTCGGGAACCATCTCAGGAGCAACGCCTGATAGCTATGGATCTATGCTAGAACTCGCTTGGAAAGGAACCAAGCCAATTAGTTTAGAAGAAGGAGGAGAACGCAAATTTATTGAAGATGGTGATACTGTGATCATGAAGGGCTATTGTAAAAAAGAACATATTCGCGTCGGTTTTGGAGAAGTAAGCTCCAAGGTATTGCCTGCCAAATAACGATAAGTATTTGCCAAAATCAACCAATCCAACAATCACTAAATATATTTAATAGATTAGTTGGAGGGTAGTGTATTTATGTGCAGATTTGATAGTTCAATTCCTCAATAATTTATGAAAAAATATATTCTCATTGCCTGTTTTATACTTACATTGGTTATCAGTGCACAGGCGCAACAACAAGGTGGTACGCAAGCGTTTTATGCCGAGTTAGGCGGTGCTGGTTTGGCCTATTCATTCAATTATGATTTCCGATTTGACAAGGATGATATCAATTCTTGGGGGATGCGGATTGGTGCGGGGGGATGGTCAAGAAGAGATAGAAGCTGGGGTAACTCTTCAGAAGGCCTCTTAACCATGCCGATTATGTTGAATAAGCTGTATGGGAGAGACACACATTTTTTTGAAATGGGATTGGGCACAACATTTATCTATTACAGAGATCGTTGGGAAGATTGGAATGGAGCAGGTACAACCACATACAAAGAATTTGATTTTATACTCCCCTCAGGAAATACGCCTGCCTTTATGGGGGTTTTCAATTTAGGTTATCGAAGAGTTCCTGTGGATGGTGGATTTACCTTCCGTGCAAATCTTACTCCAATTTTCAATCATAATGGCTTTTGGCCATTATGGGTAGGTGTAGGTTTTGGCTATGCATTCTAAAGAGATTCAAGAATAGTTTTAACTTTGTGACTTATCCTATTAAACCTACAGATGCATGAAGGCAATTAATCCGACTAGTACACAAGCGTGGAATTCATTAACGGAACTTTCCCAGGAGTTTAACGCTATTCAAATAAAAAACTTATTCGCTGATTCTGATCGGTTTCAGAAATATTCCATCCAATTAGAGGATATTCTTGTTGACTATTCCAAAAATCGGGTTTCTGATGATGTGAAAAAGCAATTGCTAAATCTCGCTTCAGAGGTTGGCTTGCAAGAAGCAATAGAAGCGATGTTTACTGGCCAAACTATTAATGGAACTGAGGGCCGGGCAGTTTTACATACAGCACTTAGGAATCGTTCTAATGCTCCCGTATTTGTTGATGGAGAAGATGTGATGCCTGCCATCCATAAGGTATTGGCTCAAATGAAGGCGTTTGCTGATAAAATTCAGCAAGGGAGTTGGTTGGGGTACACTGGAAAGCCCATCAAGCATTTGGTCAATATTGGAATTGGAGGCTCTGACTTGGGACCTGTAATGGTTACAGAGGCTTTGAAACCGTATCAGCATCCAGATTTATCCATCTATTTTGTTTCGAATGTGGATGGGACTCATCTCGCAGAAACGCTTAAAAAAGTAGATCCTGAAACTACCTTATTTTTCATTGCTTCCAAGACATTCACCACTCAAGAGACCATGACCAATGCCCATTCGGCAAGACGCTGGTTTTTAGAGCATGCGAAAGATGAAGCTGCTGTTGCCAAGCATTTTGTGGCTTTGTCGACCAATGCCCAGGCTGTTGCAGCTTTTGGTATTGATACTGCCAATATGTTTGCGTTTTGGGATTGGGTAGGAGGAAGATATTCCCTCTGGTCTGCTATTGGTTTGCCAATTGCCTGTGCCATTGGCTTTGATAATTTTGAAGCTTTATTATCTGGTGCTCATTCAATGGATCAGCACTTTAGAACTGCCGATTTTGAAACAAATATCCCTGTAATCCTTGCTTTGATTGGTCTTTGGAACACCAATTTCCTTGGAGCCACTTCGGAGGCGATCTTACCGTATGATCAGTATCTGCATCGCTTTGCCGCGTATTTTCAGCAAGGAAATATGGAGTCTAATGGGAAATATGTGACGCGTGATGGAAAGAAGGTTAGTTATGCTACTGGTCCAATTATCTGGGGTGAACCTGGTACCAATGGACAGCATGCTTTTTATCAATTGATACATCAAGGCACACATTTGATTCCTTGTGATTTCATTGCTCCCGCCATCTCTCACAATCCTGTGGGCGATCATCACACAAAATTACTTTCCAATTTCTTTGCTCAGACAGAAGCATTGATGAATGGCAAGTCTTTGGAAGAAGTGACGGCTGAAATGGCCAAAGCAGGAAAATCTCCAGGAGAGATTGAAAAAATAGCCTCCCATCGGGTATTTGAAGGCAATAGGCCTACCAATTCTATCTTAGTGAAAAAAGTCACCCCATACACGCTTGGGCAAATGATCGCAATGTATGAGCATAAAATCTTTGTACAAGGAGTCATTTGGAATATCTATAGTTTCGATCAGTGGGGGGTAGAGTTAGGTAAGGTGTTAGCTAATGCGATTTTACCAGAACTAGCATCTGATGACGAAGTCACAAGTCATGATGCATCAACCAATGGTTTGATCAATACCTATAAATCATTCCGAAAATAAGGGCCTTTGTGTGTAAGGCTTGGAAAATTATCATGAAAAACCTGGCAGATTTTTAAATCCTGCCGGGTTTTTTTGGTTTTATCTCTACCAAGTGGGGACTGTAAATCCACATAATCTGCAAACAGAGATTACAGCTCTGAGTCAGAGCTTCTAGTAAGAAATGCTCAAGGCCGTACAAATATCCTCACAAATCGCGGTTGGTCACTCATCAAAATATCAATTGCCAAAGCTTTAATTTGACCGTCCCTTTGGATCGAAAACCCTATTCTGCTTTGGGGTGGAAATGAATCTAGACAAGATACACAGGAGAAATCAATGGATGTTACACAACTTTTACAGATGATCCATTCCGTCAGTTTATCGATTATCTCCGGTTCTGACATATTCGGAGGCAAGTTTCCTAAAAAAGCATTCACAGGTATAGACACTTTATCCAAGTCCCTTTGAGCCAAAGGATTGCAGAAAGCTGTGTCTAAGGTGCAGAGAAGGGGATCGTTATCATAGAATAATCCACAAGAACTGACGAAAAAGAAGCAAATCATGAGGACAATTGCATAAAGATTTTTCATAAGTCAATTTTCATATAATATTAGGACGCAGCATTGCGATGAAATGCTACAAGGGAAATTAAAGTACAGGGAGATACAAATAATTTTCTCATTTTTGAAAAATTTTGAGAGCCGTATTCCTCTAATTATTTCTTAATTTTGAAAATATTTATTTTTTCAGGGTAATATTTCTTGGACTATATTTTTTACTGAGACTATATAGGTCTGCGTTCAATTTTTAAGATTCATTTTTAATATCCCTATATTTGAATCAGACTAAAAAATAAATTACCTAAAGGTGCACATCCCAAAATTATTTACGATTTGTCTTTTCTTCCTTTTGATGAATTTGTCAAGTGGAATTTTGGCCCGTGACACCAAAATCGATCTTTCAAAGATTAAGCAGGAAATTATTATTTCAATCGCTGATTTGAGTTTTGTAGAGGATAAAACAAATTCTTTAACTTTTGATGAATTACTTTCTAACAGCAAGGATAGTTTATTTATTGAAAATCCCAATTTCAAAAAAAACAATTTTAATTCAAATTACACCTATTGGGTAAGGCTACCAATTGTAAAAAATAATCACGAGGATAAAATTTGGCTTGTTGAATTTTACGATCAAAGCATCAATTCTATTCAAGCGTATGTGCCTGTAGGGAATAACACTTTCAAAAGGTATCAAATGGGGAGTGCTTTACCTTTTTCAGAGCGGAAATTTAACCATAAAAATTTTCATGTGGTTGTACCATCTGAACTTGATGGAGAGCATTATTTTTATTTTCAAATTCAATCCAATCAAAAAGCCGATGTTAGAATCGCTATCAGATCGTATGATCGTTTTATATACTATGCATTGAATGAATATTTATTTTATGGACTTTTCTATGGGATGATATCGATTATCGCGTTTTATAATCTCATTGTTCTTTTTGCGGTAAGGGAATTAAAGTATGTGTACTATATCTTTTATCTGCTGAGTGTGGCGCTTTTTACTATGAGCTTGGATGGAGTAGGGTATCAATTTATTTGGCCGAATTTCCCAGAGTTCAATAATTTAGCAAATGGAGTATTTAGTTTTTCTGTTATTTTTTGGGCGATATTATTTGCCCTAAGATTTTTCAATACCGACAGGAGAGCGAAAAGGTTTCATGTTTTTTTGATAGGTTCACTTATTCTGAAGACAGTATATTTTTTATTGGGTATCTTCATTAGTCCCAAGTATTTTGAAATAGGGTATTATGATGTGATTCCATTTTCTTTGATTTTTATTACGGGAATTTATGTTTGGATCAAAGGATATAAAAGTGCGAGACTTTTTGTGTTAGCCTACGGATTTCTTTTTATAGGAGCTGTTGTTAAATTTCTCGCCAATGCGGCTATTATACCACACAATATCCCTATTTATTACAGTCTACATTTTGCGTTTCTTTTAGAAATGATTCTACTTTCCTTTGCCTTGGGGGATAGGATAAGAATTTTAAAAAGAAATAGAGATAAAGCTTTGAGGAATAGTATTCTTCAGTATCGTGAAAATATGGTTCTGAAAGAGAAGGTCAATAAAGAGCTTGAATTAAAAGTGAAGGAACGAACCTTGGAATTGCAAGAGAAAAATTCGTTGTTAGAAACCTATAATCAACAGCTGATCGAATACGACCAAGAAATTAAGCGAATAAATGCACAGTTGGATCGAGATAATTGGAAGCTCAAAAGTTCAATTAGGAGTTCTTTAAAAGATAGGCTTGCCAATAGATTATTGTCGTTTGATGAGTTTAAAACCATTTTTCCCGATACTGCTGCATGTAATCGATATTTGGAAAATTTGAAATGGTCTGGGGAGTTTAAATGTAGGAATTGTAGTGGCAATAAATGTAGTAATGGACCAAAGCTATTTACTAAACGTTGCTCCAAATGTGGATACATCGAGTCTGTTACCGCAGGTACAATTTTTCATGGAATAAGATTTCCACTTGAAAAAGCTTTTTTTATTGCTTATACCATGATTGCCAAATCAGACCCCCTGACGTTAGATCAACTTGCAGCAGAGCTAAATCTTCGAAGAAATACAATTTGGAGTTTTAAGAAAAAGATTAGTCAGAATGTCTCCAATCAGGAATTAAAAAATGGGTTGGAGTGGGAGGACTTAATTTTATCTAAAATCCATGAAGAGAAAAGCTAAGTGGAGGAGTTTTTAATTTTTGGTAAGAGATAGGGAAGTAATAAGAAAAAATCAAAGAAGTTTTTAATTAATGAATTAGTTTTTTTTCGAAAATAGGTTTGATTTTTTACAGGGAATATAATAACTCAAAACCTCTTTTAAGATGCATTTAGCTTACTTTTTATTAGTATTCAAGCGTGATAAAAGAGGTTAATTTTGGACTGTTTTTTAGCTTATTTTATGTGTTTTTTAAGTAAAAAAAATGGGTTACACATTTTAAAAATTAACTTAGTAATCGTTCAATACACTCTAAACAATCGATTTCCAATTAACCTAAAATGTCTAAATTCATGATTAAAAATTTATCCAAAAAAACAAAGAGTATTGGAGGACGTATTCCATACTTTTTCTTGATTAACTTCTTCTTCTTGTTTAATCTGATAATTTATGAAGGAAATGCTCAGCAACGAGTTGTAACAGGTGTAGTAGTAGATGCCAGTGGTGAGCCTATACCGGGCGTGACGGTGCTGGTTTCGGGAACTCCCAGAGGGACTGTTACTAATATTGAGGGCCGTTACAGCATTGAAGTTACGAATCAAGAAACGCTAGAGTTTTCATTTGTAGGTTTTAAAAAGATATCTAGACTCATTGGGAATTCCAGCGTTTTAGATATCACACTAGAGCAAGATACTCAAAACCTAGAAGAATTTGTTGTGGTGGGTTATGGAACTCAGCGGGAAAGGGATTTGACTTCAGCGATTTCTACGGTTAAAGCTGAAGATTTAGTTAAGACACCCAATGCCAATGCCATGCAGGCTCTGCAAGGGAGAGTAGCGGGTGTTCAGATTGTTAGTAGTGGAGCTCCAGGAGCGGGACCTACTGTGAGGGTCAGGGGAATAGGTTCATTTGAAGGAGGGGCTTCTCCCTTGTATGTGGTGGACGGAATGTTTTTTGATAGTATTGATTTTCTTAACCCAGATGACATTGAGAGCATCTCCATTCTAAAAGATGCGTCTGCGGCTGCAATTTATGGGGTACGAGCTGCCAATGGAGTGGTATTGATCAATACCAAGTCAGGAAATTACATGCAAAAGGGAGAGATCGTTTACAGTGGATATTATGGTTTTCAAAATCCTCAAGATGTTCTACAAATGGCCAACACTCAGCAATTTGTAAGGTATATCAATGAAACTGGTGCTCCCGCAGATTTACAATTTGTTCAAAATGCCATACAACGATTTGGAAGAAGCAGAATCGACCCTAATCTTCCGGACGTCAATACTGATTGGTTTGCAGAGATTATGAGTCCTGCAGCAATCCAGAATCATTCACTTACTTTTAGTGGCGGAAATGAAAACACGCGTTATTCAGTAGGTGGGAGTTATTTTAGTCAGGGAGGTCTATTGAATGAGACAAGAAATAAATTTGAGCGGATTAACTTTAGAGCACGTGTGGATTCAGATGTAAAAAGCTGGTTAAATGTAGGAGCCAACCTCAACATCAGTACTTCCCAGCAATACGTTGGCAATAATGGCGCATGGTTTCAAGCCTATTTTGCGGTCCCGTTTCTCCCGGTATTTGATGATCAAAATACCAGTGCTAATCCAACAAATTTTGCAAATGCTCAACAAATTGGTTTTAGAAGTCCTCAAAACCCCTTTATGAGTCTTGCATTTAATGATAGTAGGAATAACCTCAACAGGGTTTTGGGTAATTTCCATATGGAGGCATATGTGATACCTGACAAGCTTACTTTTAGAACAGAATACAATTATAACATAACCAATTTTAGAAGTAGGAACGTAAATTTTCCATTTAATGATGGAGTCACTGAACGAATTTCGAATTTAAGCAGGTCAAGTTCTATTCGTTTTGATCAAATTTGGGATAATTTCCTTACTTACCAAGAAAGAATTGGGAAGCACAGTTTCACAGCTGTAGTAGGCCAATCCTTCCGAAGCGAAAGTGGAGAAAACTTGTTTGCAAGAGGAGAAAACCTTAATCCTGCCCCAAATAGAACTAATGAAGAGTTTTGGTATTTATCTAATTCAACAGATTTCGATCTAAACGGATTGGGTGATGGAGGTTTTAATCTTTTCTTTTTGTCGTATTTTTCAAGACTTGCGTACAATTACAATGATAAATACTTATTGTATGGAACGTTTAGAAGAGATGGTAACAATAAGTTTCAACAAAGATGGGGGAACTTTGCTACGTTCGGTGCAGGATGGGTAATTTCTGAGGAATCTTTTTTTAACGTACCAGCGATCAATTTCTTAAAATTAAGAGGTTCTTGGGGACAGTTAGGAAACGATGCAGTTCGTCAGGCTGTAGGTGCTCCGACGATTTTTGACTCATCAGTAGCGATTGATAATACGATCCGTTTTGGAAGAATACTCAATCCGACTTTTGATCTGATAGATCAATGGGAAACTACCGTTGAAACCAATATCGGGATTAATGCCCGGATGTTCAGAGAAAGGTTAAGTATCGATGCTGATTATTATATCCGAGATACAAGAAATCTGGCCGTGGTAATCATTCCACCTGTAATCAGAGCGAGTGAAAGACGAAGTGTTGGATCTATCCGAAATGAAGGGTTTGAATTAACTATTAACTGGAGAGATCAGCTAAGTAAAGATTTCACGTATTATGTAGGGGGTAATTTTGCTACCTTAAAGAATAGTGTATTGGGATTAGGTGGTGCTGAAGGCCTTGATTCCGGTACGGCTGAATTTAGGCAGCGATCGATTATTGGATCTCCTTTTCAAGCATTTTATGGTTACAATGTCATCGGGGTTTTTCAAAATCAGGCAGACATTGATAATTCTGGTTTAAGTCCTGAGTTTATTCAGAACAACAATCTACAGCCAGGGGATTTAATCTTCAAGGATCAAAATGGAGATGGAATTATCAATGATGAGGATCGAGTGGTTTTGGGTTCTTTCTTACCACGATTCACCTTTGGTGCAAATCTCGGTTTTACCTATAAAAACTGGGATTTTTCTGCATTACTTCAAGGACAATCTGGATACAGTATTTTGAATAGAAAAAGAGGTGAAATTATTTTCACCAACGATACAAATATTGATGCGGATCTGGCCAATAACCTGTGGAGAGGAGAGGGTACATCTAATAGTTATCCATCAGCCTCGGGTTTGAGAAGAGGATGGAATCAAAACATGAGTGATTTCTTTGTTGAGGATGGCTCTTACTGGAGGATCCAAAATATTCAAGTGAATTATTCATTCGTCGATAGGCAGTTATTTGGTGTCAAGATGCCAAAAACGGTAGTATCAGTTACTGCAGAGCGCCCACTTACGTTCTTCAATTACAACGGCTTTAATCCAGAAGTACCCAATGGGATTGATAGACAGGTTTATCCGGTACCAGCTATTTACACACTAGGTTTGAATATTAAATTATAAAATGATGAATACCCAAATGAGACTAAGACTTGGTGTCATCCTACTAATTTTCACAATGTTATTTTCTTGTGGTGATTTATTGGATAGACCTTTAGAAAATGAATTTATTGCAGAAGGTACTGACTACACGCAGTCAGAGAATATGATTTTAATGGTGTATGGAGCTTACGCACAGCTTTATGCTTTTCAATGGGAAACACATCCCATCATAGGTGTTCGTGGAGATGATGTCAATGCCGCTGGAGATCAATTTCCTTTGCAAGAAACAGATGCCTTCAGGTATGATCGGAATTTCTGGATGTATAATTCAGTTTGGCTTAACCTATATACAGATTTACTTCGTTGGCATGGTGCCATTGAAGAAATTCAAAAATATGAGGCAGCAGGAGCGCGGCCTGAACTAGCCCAGCAATATATCGCAGAAATCAAAGTCATGCAGGGTTTCCAACTGCTCCAATTAGCGAGGTTATGGGGTGATATTTTGATTCCTAATCAATCTCAACCAAGTCATTTGTTTGATGTTCCTGTATCATCATTTGAGGAAGTAATGATGCATATTTCTATGAGTATGGATCAAGCCATTCCTTTATTGCCCAATGTAAGGCCCAATCAAAGGACGGATGTAAGGGGTGGAGTTACCAGAGCTGCCGCTCTAGCTGTTAAGGCCATGGCAAATCTTGAATTGAAGGATTATTCCAAAGTTGCAGAGGCGACAGGAGAGATTATCTCTAGTAATTTATACACGTTGAAAAATGACTATTATCAACTGTTTAAAATTCCAGGGAAGTTGGATAATGAATACATTCTTGAAGCTCAGTATTCAGACTTTGGCCAAGCCAGTGGAACCAACATTAGTTTCAACTTCTCTCCCTACGGACCTGCGAGTTGGACACCTGCTGTTGCTGGTGCTGGTCAGGGTTGGGGTTTTTGGGAGCCTACACAAAAATACATTAAATTTATGTTGAGAAGGAATGAGCAGGTTAGGCTTGAAACTTCTGTAATTTTCACACCGGCAGGTATCAATGCTATTCAGGAAGACCCTGAGTTTGCTGAGCTTCCAAGCTGGTTGTCCAACACTACGCGTGATGGGGATAGATTCAATAATCACCCAAGATACCTTTATTTGAGTGGTAAATTTTATCTTCCTTCCGTACAGTTAACCCCTGGTAGATTTGGATTTGGGACCAACAATAATTTCCAACTTATCAGGTATTCTGAAATACTTCTGATGCATGCTGAAGCTCTCACAAGCGGAGCAAGCAGTCCTGTAATGTCAGCAGTTGAGGCAGTCAATCTGGTACGCCAAAGAGCAGGTATGAGTCCTTTGAGTTCAGTGGATCTTAATGCTGTCCTAGATGAAAAATATGCAGAATTTGGTACCGAATGGGGAATCCGATTTGCAGACCTTATGAGGCATGGGAGGTTTGATGAGTTAAATCATGATGGGAAAACTTTCAATGCTGATAGACATAGATTCATTCCTTATCCATTGGAGCAGCAGGATATACTTCCCCAAATCAGGGCAGCAGCAATTAGAAGAGACCAATAAATCATTAAATGTTTAGATTATGAAAAAGATTAGTTTAATTATAAGTGTGGTGCTCTTGACGGTATTCGGATGTGAGCAGTCATACATTGATGAAATCCAACGAGTAGATCCAGGCCAAGATGTTTCTGCTCCTACCATTAACTTTAATTTTCCGTTAGATGGGACACAGATTAGGGTAGTAGAGGATGTCACTCCTATTACTATCAATCTTGAAGTGAATGATGATATCGAAATCAAGGAGGTTATCTTATCATTGAATGGGCAAGAAATTGTTCGCTTTGATGAGTTCAGAGATTTTAGGAGAGCTATATTAGAGTTTACCTATGAGGAGCTTCCTAATGGTGAACATACGATCGAAGCAAGAGCAGTAGACATGTCTGATCGAGTTACTGTACAAGCAGTAAACTTTGAAAAGATTGAGCCTTACAGACCAATTTATGACAATGAAATTTTCTATGCCCCCTTTGACGGTGACTTCACAGAGTTAGTGAGGATTAAGAGTCCTACCGTAAATGGTACAGGTTTGGGTTTTGCAGATGGGAAAGTAGGAAGAGCCTATCGTGGTTCAGCTAATGGCTTCCTAGTGTATCCTGCTGAGAACCTTACTAATCAGGAGTTTTCTGCTGTTTTTTGGTATAAAGTGAACGGTGATCCAAATAGAGCAGGTTTATTAGTGATGAGTGCTCCAGATGCAGTCAATCCTGCCAATCCTAACTTTAGAGCCAAAGGCTTTCGATTATTTAGAGAGGCAGCGGGACCCAATCAACGATTTAAATTGAATGTTGGTAATGGAACTGGTGATAACTGGTTTGATGGTGGTGCAGCAGCCGATATTAATCCAGCAGATAATGAATGGTCACACATTGCAATCACTATTTCGCAGCAGATGTGCACAGTATATATTAATGGAGAAATTGTTTCCCGAGGCAATTATTCAGGGATAGATTGGGAAAATTGTGATATCATTTCTGTAGGTTCTGGTGCTCCTCGATTTGTTGGGTGGGGACATAATTCCACACAAAGTTTGATGGATGAATTAAGGATTTTTGATGCAGAGCTGACACAAGAACAAATACAGACTATTATGCAAAATGAAATGAATTAAATCCGGGCGATTTTATTTAAAAAATAATGCCTTAAACATTCATGAAAGTTAAACGTCTAATTCATGTAGTTGGAATACTTCTTCTACTGGCTTGTCAAGAGTCAGTAGAAGAGTTTTCTAATTTTACCTTGATTTCTGCAAGAATCGGGGATCGTGAAATCCCTCTTGATCGTTCAGTTTTGGAAGGTGCTGATATCGACCGTACCATCTCCTTAGAGTTTTCCATGCCTTTGGATATACAGTCTATCAGCGACAATGTAATACTGAAGGCAGAGGATGAGGATATTCCCTTTGATTTTAATCTATTTTCGGGGGGGAGATTACTTACTATTTCGCAAAAAACAGCGCTTAGAACAGGTACTCTTTACAATTTACAAATTCTGAGTGGTCTGAGAAGTGTAGGAGGAGGAAAATCAAGTGATTATTCCTTGTTTATTCAAACAAGTGCATCTCCTATTACTTTATCAAAAATCGAGTTTATAGGAGCAGATGTTCTTAATTCGGGAAGAATAACGAACGTTGCCTTATCTCCTGAAATACTTCTTGAATTTTCTGAACCCATAGTTGAATCTTCGTTAACGAACGCTCTTTCTTTGGAAGGTTTCAACGGAGTCACTTGGCAATTAGAAAAGGTGGAAGACCATGCTTATAAATTAAAGTTTGACGGGTTCTTGCATCACTATTCAAAGTATAGCTTGCTTATCAGTGATCAGGTAGTTGGGGAAAAAGGAGGTGATTTTTCAGGAAGGAATGTTTCATTTTATACTGGCCCCACTTCTTCGCCTGTAAAGCCCGTGTTAGATGATGAATCCTTACTTGATTTAATTCAGCGGCAAACCTTCAACTATTTTTGGGATTTTGGACATGAAAATTCAGGATTGGCTAGAGAAAGAAATACATCTGGCAATTTGGTAACAACGGGTGGTTCAGGATTTGGCGCCATGGCGATGATTGTAGGAGTTGAAAGAGGCTATATTACGCGGGAGGAAGCCGTAGAACGGTGGAGCAAAATGATTGGATTTTTGGAAAATGCGGATCGTTTTAGAGGAACTTGGCCTCATTGGTTGAATGGTAATACTGGTACTACCATACCTTTTAGCTCCTTAGATGATGGAGCAGATCTAGTTGAAACAGCGCTTTTGATGCAGGGACTATTGACTGTACGGAGTTATTTGTTGGCGGATGATTTGACGGAAAATAATTTAAGGATGCGAATACTTGACCTTTATGATGAGATTGAGTGGAGTTGGTTTACCCGTGGACAAAATGAACTGTATTGGCACTGGTCTCCAAATTCAAGTTGGGCTATGAATTTACGAATTCAAGGCTACAATGAAAGTCTCATCGCTTTTATCCTCGCAGCAGCTTCAAAAAATTTCCCTATTGCAAATGAAGTCTATACCAGAGGTTGGTCCCGAAACGGGGCTATGGTAAATGGCTCCACTTATTTTGGAATAAGATTGCCCTTGGGTAAGGAGATGGGAGGCCCCCTATTCTTTGCTCATTATTCTTTTCTTGGTGTCGATCCGCGCAATTTATCCGATCAATTTGCCAATTATTGGGAACAAAATGTAAATCATACCAAAATCAATCGAGCCTATGTCATATCGAATCCTAGAGGTTTTGTTGGCTACAGTGATAAAAATTGGGGACTTACTGCTAGTGATAATGAAAGTGGCTATTTAGCCCATTCTCCTACCAATGATAGAGGGGTCATTACTCCAACGGCAGCAATTTCATCTATTCCTTACACCCCTGATGAATCTATGGATGCGATCAAGTTTTTTTATTATCAGCTAGGAGACAGACTTTGGGGCGAATATGGGTTTTATGATGCGTTCAATCTTACCGAAGACTGGTTCGCTCAAAGTTATTTGGCCATTGACCAAGGTCCAATAATTATCATGATAGAAAATCATCGGTCAGGTCTCATTTGGGACCTCATGCAAAAAAACGAAATTTTCAAGCAAGGCTTGAATCAATTAAACTTTAAATACTAACCAATGACTCGTATACTCTTGTATGTATTGTTGATAGCAAACCTTCTATTGATAGGTTGCGGAGATCCTAATAAATCTACTGGGGAACTATCAATTCCTGAAAAAATCAGCGAAGACTCTCTCTTTAATCTAGTTCAGTACAGGACATTTCAATATTTCTGGGAGGGAGCCGAGCCCAATTCTGGTCTAGCTAGAGAGCGATATCATGTAGATGGAGAATATTCTCAAAATGATCAACAGGTCGTGACTTCTGGAGGAAGTGGTTTTGGAATTATGGCCTTGATTGTTGGGATGGAACGTGGGTATATAAGCCGAGTAGAAGGGCTTGAAAGAATGGAACGGATTTTAGGATTTTTAGAATCTGCGGATAAATTTCATGGAGCATTTCCCCATTGGTGGTTTGGAGATACAGGCAAGGTTAAGCCATTTAGTTCAAATGATGATGGGGGAGATTTGGTCGAAACATCATTTTTGATCCAAGGCTTACTTACATTTAGGCAATACATGTCCGAAAACTCTACAAGAGAATCTGATATTATTTCCCGAATCAACTCGCTTTGGGAAGGTGTAGAGTATGATTTTTATAGAAATGGACAAGATGTTTTGTATTGGCATTGGAGTCCAAATCATGGTTGGAAAATGAATTTTGCAGTCAAAGGATATGATGAGTGTCTAATCATGTATGTCCTTGGAGCTTCCTCTCCTACACATCCCATACCCGCTGAAACTTATCATAAAGGATGGGCGAAAAATGGAGAAATCAAAAATGATCCAACCCATGAAGCATATGGATATCATCTCAGTTTGAGGCATAATGGTAGTGAACAAAATGGAGGCCCCTTATTTTGGGCTCATTATTCCTACTTGGGTCTAAGTCCCAAAGGCTTGAAAGATAGGTACGCTGATTATTGGGAGCACAACACCAACCATACATTGATTAATAGAGCTTGGTGTATTGAAAATCCACTGGGTTTTGAGGGATATGGAGCGTATAGCTGGGGGTTGACATCTAGTTATTCTACCAATGGATACGCGGGGCATGCACCCACAGAAACCCGGGACAGAGGAGTCATATCACCTACTGCGGCACTTTCGAGTATTCCATATACTCCAGAATATAGCAAAGAGGCCATGAGTTATTGGTACCATGAATTAGGTGAGAAGGTATTCGGAAAGTACGGGTTTTATGATGCTTTTAGTGAGACAGAAGAGTGGTTTCCCCAACGATACCTTGCAATCGATCAAGGACCTATTGTCGTGATGATGGAAAATCATAGAACAGGTTTGTTGTGGGATTTATTTATGAGTGCACCTGAAATCAAAATCGGGTTAGAAAAATTGGGATTTGAAAGTATTTATTTCAGCTCAGAGAGTAAAAATTAAGCTTCAGGTTAATTTAAAGCATTATAATATGATCAAATATGCATTAGTTGTACTCATTTTACTTAGTGGGTTTAATTGTACACATAAGTCTGAAGTAAGGGATGGCGATAGAGAAGAGGTTTTTCGACATCGAGCAGATTCTATAATGGCTTTGATGACATTAGACGAGAAAATAGGTCAATTGAACCTTCCTGCCGCAGGAGACATTACCACGGGACAAGCCAGCAATTCCAATGTTGCTGAAAAAATAAAAAATGGACAGGTGGGTGGCCTTTTTAATTTGAAATCAGCTGAAAAAATCAGGGAAGTTCAGCGCCTTGCAGTTGAAGAAAGTCGGCTTGGAATTCCCCTTTTATTTGGAATGGATGTAATTCATGGATATGAGACCATATTTCCAATTCCATTGGGCTTATCCAGTAGTTGGGATATGGATTTGATCAAAGAAACAGCTAGGATTGCAGCCAATGAGGCAAGTGCTGATGGGATTAGCTGGACTTTTTCACCTATGACTGATATCTCCAGAGATCCTAGATGGGGGAGAGTTTCAGAAGGAAATGGAGAAGATCCCTATCTTGCTTCACAGATAGCCAAAGCAATGGTGGAGGGTTATCAAGGGAATGATCTGAGTTTGGAAAATACCATAATGGCTTGTGTAAAGCATTTTGCCTTGTATGGAGCAGGAGAGGCTGGAAGGGATTATAATACGGTTGATATGAGTAAGATCCGAATGTATAATGAATACTTTCCTCCTTACAAAGCTGCAATCGATGCTGGGGTAGGTACAGTAATGACGGCATTCAATGAGGTGGATGGAATACCCGCAAGTGCTAATAGATGGTTGATGACACAAGTATTACGAGAGGATTGGGGATTTGATGGCTTCGTAGTTACTGACTACACAGCTATTGAAGAAATGATTGACCACGGGATCGGAGATTTGGACCATGTGTCGGCATTGGCTTTGAAAGCAGGAGTAGATATGGATATGGTAAGTGAAGGCTTCCTTACTACGTTAAAAAGCGCTCTTCAACAAGGGAAGATTTCAGAAAAAGATATCGATGATGCCTGTAGAAGAATTCTAATAGCAAAATTAAAATTGGGATTGTTTGAGGATCCTTATCGATATGCGGATCCTGAAAGAGCAAAAAAGGAAGTTTTCAGCGATGATAACAGAAAAAGAGCAAGAGAAATTGCCTCTCAGACCTTTGTTTTGTTGAAAAACGACAATGGAACATTACCACTTAAGAAAGGTAGTAAAATTGCCTTAGTGGGTCCCATGGCAGACAATGCCGAAAACATGTCCGGAACATGGTCTGTTGCTGGCAACTTCGGCGAGTCCATTTCTTTAAGAAAAGGTCTTGAAAATGCCTTGGGAGATGGGGCTTTAATTTCCTATGCCAAAGGATCAAATGTGGTTGTCGACTCTCTGTTGGAGTCAAGAGTGAGTATTTTTGGAAAACCGACCTATAGGGATCCTAGATCAGAACAAATATTGATAGAGGAAGCTTTAGTAGCTGCCAAAGATGCCGATGTCATTATAGCAGCAGTAGGTGAATCAGCTGAAATGAGTGGGGAGTCCTCCAGTCTGACAACTATAGAACTTCCTGAAAATCAAAGAAACTTACTAAAAGCTCTTCATAAGACAGGTAAACCTGTGATAGTAGTTCTTTTTACAGGAAGACCGATTGGTTTGGGATGGGAGAAGGAAAATATTCCAGCAATTTTAAATGTTTGGTTTGCTGGTTCAGAAGCAGGGGATGCTATTGCTGATGCCTTATTTGGAGAAGTAAACCCTTCCGGTAAATTAACGATGACATTTCCTCAAAATGTTGGTCAGATTCCTCTTTATTACAACCATAAAAATACTGGGAGACCTCTTGCAGAAGGAAAGTGGTTTGAGAAATTCAGGTCCAATTATCTCGATGTGACTAATGAGCCACTGTATCCATTTGGATTTGGATTGAGTTATACTTCATTTCAGTATGGAGAAATGGAGTTTAATAAAGTGGAGCTGAAAGGAGATGATAAATTGTTAGTTAAAATTCCAGTGACCAATATAGGTCAATATAGTGGTCAAGAAGTTGTCCAGCTCTACATCAGAGATAAAGTTGCTAGTGTCACGAGGCCAGTCAAGGAGCTCAAAGGATTTCAGAAAATCCAATTAGAGATAGGACAGACCAAGCTGGTTGAATTTGAAATCACCGTGAAGCATTTGAAGTTTTATGACTATGACTTAAATTATGTTTGGGAATCTGGTGATTTTGAAATTATGATAGGAGGTGATTCTCAACAAGTAAAATCCAAAACAATTAGCTGGAAAAATTAGAAGACTATGAAGAACTACATGTCGATCATCTTTGCTCTGATATTGATCGGGTATACCAATGCCTTAATGGCCCAATCTTACACAATTGCAAGCTATAATATAAGGTTTGATAATCCTGGAGACACAGGTAATTTATGGAAAGATAGATTGCCCCATTTAGTTTCCTTGATCAATTTTCATGAGATAGCCATTTTTGGTACACAAGAAGGGCTGAATAATCAGCTTGAAGATCTTGCACAAAATTTAGGGTATGCATTTATAGGAAGTGGCAGAGATGATGGTGGAAATACAGGGGAGCATAGTGCAATATTTTATGATCCCCTCACATTTAAATTACTTCAAAAGGGAGACTTTTGGTTATCTGAAACTCCAACTATTCCAAGCGTCGGTTGGGATGCTGCCATGAATAGAATTTGCTCTTTTGGTCAATTTCAAACAGAGGAGGGGATCGTTTTTTGGGTATTCAATGCCCACTATGATCATGTTGGACAAAAAGCTAGAGAAGAAAGCAGTAAACTGATCATGGGAAAAATTAAAGAGCTTAATAGTAAGAACGATCCAGTTATTTTCATGGGAGATTTGAATGTGACACCTGATAACATAGCGTATAAGACCATCATTCAATCTGATTTTTTAAAGGATAGTTATGAGCTGTCAGAGCAAGCGCCTCATGGGCCTATCGGTACGTTTAATGCCTTTAACTGGGACATGATGCCCGATAGAAGGATTGATTATATTTTTGTCAGTGAGCAAATAGGTGTAACAAAATATGCTGTTTTGTCTGACAATTATGGAAAAAAATACCCCTCTGATCACTTTCCGGTTTTTGCAAGAATATGGTTCAAATAGACTCAATCAGGAGCCTTTAAATTTGCGTTAAGAGGATGAAGGGTTTGAATGAATCGGTACTAATTTTTGATGATGGAAATATTGATTTTTTATAACTTAGCTGAGCAAGTAGGCTTTCTTACTCGATCAACTAATCAATCCAAGAGCTCAAATACCCTCATAAACCTCGGCTGTTCGCTCATCAGTATATCAAGTGCTAAGGTTTGTCTCTGACCATCTTTTGTGATGGAAAATCCTATTCGGCTTTGGGGAGGAAATGAAAACAAACAAGAAACACAAGAAAAATCAATAGAGACTACACAACTTTTACAAATTATCCATTTTTTAAGTCTATCGACTATTTCTGTTTCAGATAGATTAGAAGGTAAGCTCCCTAGAAAAGCATCTACAGGAATCCCTATCTTATCTTGGTCATCTAGTAACAAAGGATTACAAAAAGCTGTGTCTAAAGTGCATATCAAAGGATCATTGCGGTGAAACAATTCGCAGGAACTTGTCAATAAAAAACAGAGTAAGAATAGTAGTTTGATTGGATTTTTCATCTGTCAACAGTCTGATTATAGCTAGTACGCATGAAAAGCATAATCCGCTACACCCCTGACCAAAAATCCCATAAATTCCCTACATGAATTACACAAATAAAGAGGGAATGCAAATCCCCATTATCTCCAGTCCGAGATTGCAAATCTCGGACAGCAGGCAGCGGGTGTTTTTCAAAGATTAATCGTCTATTTAACACGCACAATTACATCGCCGCTAACCATGTATCAATTTATATCGCGTCAGTACATATCACTCTCTACCCCTCAAAATCAATCTATTCCAATATCTTACCTCGACTTCTCCAACGCCCGCTCAATATCAGCAATAATATCATCCTGATGCTCCAGACCTACCGAAATCCGTACCAAACCATCGGTGATCCTTACCAGAGCACGCTCTTCCGGACTAAGTTTGCTATGAGTAGTGGAGGCAGGATGGGTGACAATGCTGCGGCTATCACCGAGATTGGGCGTGATAGAAATCATCTGTAACTGATCAATGAAGCGTTGGGCTCTCACCAAACCACCATGTAGATTGAGCGTGATGATACCGCCCCCCAATTTCATTTGCTTTTTTGCTAGCTCATACTGGGGATGGCTAGGAAGAAATGGATATTTGACAAATTCTATATCCTTACTTTCTTGGAAGTATGAAGCTACTGCCAATGCATTGCTGCAATGCCTGTCCATTCTCACGGCCAAAGTCTCCATGCTTTTTGACAACACCCAAGCATTGAAAGGAGACATAGAAGGTCCAGTGTGTCGGGTGAAGTAAGTGACTTCATCCATCAATTCCTTAGTTCCCAAAATCAATCCTCCCAACACTCGTCCTTGTCCGTCAATGAATTTTGTTGCTGAATGTGTCACTATATGGGCTCCCCATTTGGCAGGTTGCTGCAGATAAGGGGTGGCAAAGCAATTGTCGACCACCAAAATTAGGTTATGGGCAGCAGCAAATTTTCCAGCCCATTCCAAATCAATGATCTCCAAACCTGGATTGGATGGCGTTTCTAAAAAAAGCATTTTGGTAGTTGGCTGCACTAACTGATCCCAATTTTGATAGTCTGAAATATCCCCATAGGTGGAGGTTATGCCCCATTTAGGAAATACTTTAGTCAACAGTTGGTGTGTAGATCCAAATAAGGAGCGTGCAGCCAAGATATGGTCTCCCTGCTGTAAAAGAGATGCTATTGAACCAAACATTGCTGCCATTCCTGAGGCAGTGGCGATTCCCGCTTCCGTTTCTTCAGCCACGCATAATTTATGAATCAATTCTGCAGTATTAGGATTGGAGTATCGGGAATAGATATTTCCCTCCACTTCTTCGGCAAACAGTTGACGGGCTTCTTCTGCACTTTCAAAGGTAAAAGAAGAGGTCAATGAAATAGGGATGGAGTGCTCCCGTTGATTGGGATTACTAGGGATATTTCGGATAGCGTTGGTTTCAAAATTAGACATGGGATTGCTTAATCAATGAGTTATTGTTTTTTTTAAACTATGGAAGGATACTGGTAAGGGTAGGTGATGACGATCTAAATTACTCCTATACTCGCTTGCGCTTGTATGACGCCTGCTAGTAGATCCATTAAAAATACCGGTAAGATGTTCCGATAAAGGAAAGAAAGTAAGGTTGAAGGTAGTAATTGTTTTGTACATAATCGTCAATTTATAGTTCCCCTAGGGGCAGGTTTTGGCACCTTTTCCTTGAGGGGGAATGGTTGCCAGAGGGTCACGGAGCCTGGTCTCTTACCTCTTCTTTATAAATTCGATAAAGAATCTGGCACAAAGAAAAGGACAGTCTCCTTGAAAAGCAAATTTGTTAATGGCTTTTCAAGAGAATGTCCTTTGAATCTATATGATCAAAGAGTCTCGAAAGGCTAGTTGGTCATCGCTGGAATATCTTTCTTGGAATTGGTCTCCCGATCTCCTACTTCTAAAACTTCGTAGACCACAAATTTTGCAGCTCCTCTCCAAGGAAGTGGGCTCAGATATTCCTTGTAGCGTAGTTCCACAAAGCGACCACTTGCTCTTTCCAATTGCTGGGCTACTTCATCTCCTTGGGCACTGAATCTAAATTCATTACTTTGAAGAGCACCTGCCGATGGACTTTGAAAGCCATCCTGAACCAAGCGTCCTTCCCAAGTCTTAAAAACAAATCCTTTTTTTTCAAAATAATTGAGTGTTCCTCCTTTGACTCCTTCTCCGAATACGAAGAAATATCGCCAATATACCAAGGCTACCAATACGAGGATGATTATTGGAATGCTTACTTTTAAAAATTTTCCCATGATATGCTGTGTTTAAATTCCAATAAATGTAAGAAAAGCTGCTTTCATTTTACAATCTTAAAAACATTCTGTCCTCAAATTTTATTTCAATACCATGCAAATGTTTCAGTTTTCATCGGATCGTAATTTATTACCCGCCCAAGGGGAGGCCTTCTATTATCAAGCATTTTTCAGTGATGAACAGTGCAGGACTTATTGGCATCGTTTGACACAGGAAATTGCTTGGAAGCAAGAACCTATATGGATGTTTGGCAAACAAGTGATGCAACCTAGACTCACAGCTTTGTATGGTGATCCTGAGAGACCCTATGGATACTCTGGCATTGAAATGATTCCTGTTGCATGGACAGATTTTTTGTTAGAAATCAAAAAGGCCGTGGAGCAAGTGTCTGAGGAGACCTTCACCCATGTTTTATTGAATTATTACCGTCATGGGGCTGATAGTATGGGCTGGCATAGGGATAATGAAAAAGTTCTCGGAGAAAACCCAACTATTGCATCCGTAAGTTTTGGGGCATCCAGAGCATTTCAATTGCGGCACTATCAAACAAAATCGATGAAGCAATCTATAGCCTTGGAAAATGGATCGCTGCTCTTAATGAAGGGGGAGTGTCAGCACTATTGGGAACATCAAATCCCCAAAACCAAAAAGGTTTTGGGGGGTAGAATTAATTTAACTTTTCGAAAATTACTGTACTAACCATTTGTAGGTTCCATAACCTTCTTTATCCATATCTGCTAAGGGTATAAACTTCATAGCAGCAGAATTCATGCAATAGCGAAGATTGGTTGGTTCCGGCCCATCATTGAATACATGGCCTAAGTGTGATTCGCCTAATTTGCTTCGGACTTCCACTCGTAGCATACCATAAGTTGAGTCTGTCGGCTTGTCAATCAACCGAGCGTCAATTGGTTTAGTAAAAGAAGGCCACCCAGAATAACTTTCATATTTGTCGGCACTGCTGAATAGAGGAGCACCTGAAACAATGCAGACATAAATGCCTTTTTCTTTGTTATCATTGTACGTATTGTTCCAAGCGCGCTCAGTCGCTTCGTGCATCGTAACATCGTATTGCAACTTGGTTAAGCGCTTTTTCAACTCTGCATCATTAGGTTTTTTATACTGATCTGATAAATTCACTGGCCAATGTTTGGCGATGAATGCATCTCTTCCTGAACCTCTTCTGTAGGCATAATATTCTCCTGGTTCTTTTTTGTAATAATCCTGATGATATTCCTCAGCTTCGTAGAAGTTGGTGAATTTGATTACAGGAGTGACAATTGGTTTATCAAAGATTTTCGCTTGGTCCAATGCTTTGATTGCTTTCTCAGCTACTTCTTTTTGGGTTTTGTCATGGTAGAAAATGGCCGAAGAATACTGGAAGCCTCTATCATAAAATGAACCTCCTTCATCGGTTGGATCGAATTGCTGAAAGAAGATGTCTACCAATTCCGAGTAAGAAATAACATCAGGATTAAATGTGATTTGTACAGATTCCCGATGACTCGTTTTGCCGGAAGATACATCTGAGTAGCTTGGGTTTTTTTCCTTTCCTCCTGCATAGCCGGATACAACTGAAATTACCCCATTGATTCCTTCAAATGGTGCTTCAATACACCAAAAGCAGCCACCTGCGAAAGTTGCTAACGAACGAGTATTTGAGAGCGTAGCAGCATCAGCTGATGTATCTTCTGGTTGAAGTTGTTTGTTCTCAGCTGAAGAACATTGTGAGAATAGCAAGGCTATCCCAAGTACTAGGTAACTAAACTGAACTTTTATTGAGCGCATAGGTCTTTTGATTATAATTTTATTTTCAGGCACGATTTTGGAAAAGGCATCGTTCTGAGGAAGTCAATATTTTATTTGGTTTTATCTACGAGTTAAAACTATGAAATAGATGCAGGTGTTTGTAAGATTTCCATCTTTTACCAACTATTAACAAAAAGCACTATGAAAAAAATCCTTCAATTAACCTTCGCCATGGCAGGTCTACTGTTCCTGTCTTTTACCCAACAAGTATATGCACAAACATCAGGAGGCTTTGGAATCCGAGGTGGTGTCAATTACAATTCTAGTGGACAGTATTTCAAAGATGCAGGTTTGGCATGGGGAAGTCCAATGGACAACGTAGGCTTCAACCTAGGAATGTTTGGAAAAGTAAATTTGGGTCCAATCTTTCTACGTCCGGAATTGAATTACACGCAAGTCCGCTCAGAAGTCAATTCAGAGGTTTTTAAAACCCAATTATTGGATGCGCCTTTACTGCTTGGAGTGAATGTACTAGGGCCTATCATTTCTGTATTTGCAGGTCCTGCTATGCATTATTATATCCAAGATGAATTAAGACCTTTTGAATTTGATAAATGGAATGCCGGTTATCAGTTTGGGATTGGTCTGAATTTCGGAAATTTAGGAATTGACCTCCGTTATCAGCGTGTGCTGAATGGACAAACCATTGTGATTGATGATGTATTCACCGGTAACGGAGATTTTGCTTTCCAGAATTTAATGTTGGGACTGTCGATTAAGTTTTAGCATGAAATGACGCTCGCAGAAAGCGCATAAATCGAAGAAGGAGTTTGAACTCAATGAGGTTTCTTGGATTTCTATGAAAACCTTGGGTTAGTGCAGACCTTCTCTATTTCATGAAATCAGCGAAAATGTGAATAAAAAAATCAGTACACATGAACAGCCTTAAAATTCAGCTCTCATGTGTACTGATTCATATTCATCCTTCATCCTTCATCCTTCATCCTTTATATTGTTTGTCTGTCCACAGATTGCTCAGGATAAATTTTGAAGTCATTTAATTCCTCAACAGCTCTCTTCTTCTTCTTCAATGATGGGGCTTAAAAGCCACGGCAATTGATATCTGCTATCTTTTGAAATACAATGAGTTTTATTCATTCAAACACTAATTTTTAAAGTGGGTTAGAACCCACAGTCCTATCCATCATTCAACATGTCTCGTCCTGAAATTACTTGATATTTTTTTAAGAACAATTCTCTTATCTACACGCCACTAATATATCTCCGAACCTGTCTACCACAAGTAGAAGCATATTTCAGTTTATTTCGCGTTAGCATATTTCACTTGTTTTGATTCTCTCTCTCGCATTTCGCTTCTATCTTCTAAACCCCAAACTTCTCCTTCAAATACGCTAATGCCATTCCATAGGCTTCTTCTGTAGCGCCAACATCGTGGCGTGGATTGGAAGGATTGGCAAAACCGTGTACAGCGTCGAAAATCTTATAGTTTAACTTTTTGCCAGCTTCTTGCATAGCAGCCGCAAACTCCTCGATGATGGCCTTCGAAATATTTTGCTCTGTGGCAAATAGACCCAAAACGTCAGAATTAAGCGTTTTTAATTGCTCTACATCTCTCACGGGCATACCATAATATATGATGGATCCTATATTTGTTTCTCCCAAAATCAAGGCTGATTTCAAAGACCAAGCACCACCAAAGCACCAACCTACATTGGCAATTTCAGCACCTTTCCCAGCAAATGCTTGTGCTGCTTTCACTATGGTAGTCAAGCGATTTTCATCAGCCCCTCTCATAAAAGTCATGGCTTCTTGAGGGTTGGAAGTAACATTGCCATCATACATATCGATGGCCAGTACATTGACTTTGCCTCCCAAATCCCGATGAAATTTTTCTGCTTCTTCCTTGATGTTGTCATTCAACCCCCACCATTCCTGATAGACAAACAACCAACGGTCAGAAGTTTCTGTGGCCAATAAAAGGTATCCTTGCGCATCTTTTCCATCTTCCGCCTGAAAAGAAACCATTTCTCCAGAAGGATTGAAATCAAAAGGAATAGGAGAGGGGTGAAAGGCTACAAAGGTAGGGTCATCCAAAAAAGCAATCATTTCGGAAGGGCCGGAATGGCAAAGTGTAATAGCAGGAGCTATGATTTCTTTTTCACTGTTGGAAGTCCTTTGACTCCAGGCCAAAAGGCCAATAAGAAACACTTGAAAATAAATAGTTAATTTAAACATGGCTTGATGGGTTTGGAATAAAGATACACAATGTTTGAGACCTTTACTTAACCCATCAAGCTCTATTTGGTTTAAATCTCCTTGACTTCGGCTGTCAACTTCTGAAGAGTAGCCTTGGCATCTCCAAAAAGCATTTTTGTTTTGGGATAGAAAAACAGCTCATTTTCAATCCCAGCATAGCCAGCGGCCATACCCCTCTTCATGATGATCACATTTTTGGCTTGCTCTACCTCTAAGATCGGCATTCCATAAATAGGAGAACTAGGATCATTTTTAGCAGCGGGATTTACTACATCGTTGGCACCTATGACTACGACTACATCTGTATTGGCAAACTTGTCGTTGATTTCTTCCATTTCCTGCATGCGCTCATAGGGCACATCGGCTTCTGCCAACAATACGTTCATATGACCAGGCATTCTTCCTGCTACCGGATGGATCGCATAGTTTACTTCTACCCCCTTTTCTTCCAGCAATTTCTCCAATTCATGGCAGATGTGCTGCGCCTGCGCAACTGCCAGGCCATAGCCAGGCACAATGACTACTTGTTGTGAATAAGATAAGAGTACAGCCGTATCCGAAATAGAAATTTCACGGACGGTTTGATCCCCACTGCCTGTTTTAGCGGCTCCTTTTGATCCACCTCCAAAAGCACCCAGCAATACGTTGGTCAGGGATCGATTCATAGCATTGCACATCAAGATAGTTAAGATGGTCCCCGCTGAACCCACCAAGATACCACCGGTCAGCATGGCTTTGTTTCCATACAAGAATCCTCCAAATGCAGCTGCCATCCCCGTGAAAGAATTGAGTAAGGAGATCACTACCGGCATATCTGCTCCACCAATTGGCATGACAAATAGGATACCATACACCAAGGCTAAGACCAAAACCGCATAAAAGATCAACGGATTTGAGCCTATGACGAGTTGGTAAACTATCAATAATACAATGGATAGAAGTAAAGTCATGTTCACGGCTTGATTGAATGGCAAGACCTTATCCTTGATTTTACCTTCTAATTTGCCATAAGCAATTAGAGAGCCGGAGAAAGAAACAGAACCAATCAATAAGCCTAAGAGCATGACAAGCAATTCTCCATCAAAACCAGTAACTGTACTGTCTTGATGATGCTGATATTCGATGATCGCAATCAAAGCCGCACAGGCCCCGCCCATGCCGTTGAAGAAAGATACCATTTGAGGCATCGCAGTCATTTGAACTTTTTGAGCCATCATTGTTCCGATGACCGTTCCGATGACTAAGCCGCCAAAAATCAACCCATAATTTACTAATTTGCTACTATCGAAATCTTGATACAAAGTCAAGGTGACTACGATGGCTAGCAACATACCAGCAGCCGCTATCAAATTTCCTTTTCTTGCAGAATCGGGATGAGACAGCATTTTGAGTCCTATGATAAATGTCAGAGAGGCAATCAAATACGCTATCTCTAAGAATGTTAGTTGGATCATGATTTTTTAGGCTTTTTCTTAAACATCTCTAACATTCTGTCGGTCACTACAAAGCCACCTATTACATTCAACGTCCCTACAATCACAGCTAGGAATCCTACTCCTAAGGCGAGGTAATTATCTGGGGATGCTTGCAACATGACGATGATAGCGCCGACGACCACTACCCCGTGGATGGCATTTGCGCCAGACATCAGGGGAGTGTGTAAAATTGCAGGGACATTGGAAATGACTTCCACGCCCAATAAAATGGCTAATACAAGGAAATATACCATTTCCATGTTTTCACCTATAAATTGAAAGACTGTTTCCATAAGTTAGGGATTTAAACGTTGGATGATGCGGGGGCTGATAGCCTCGCCTTGGTGACAAACACAGGTGCCTTGTACGATGTCATCTTCGAAATTAAGGTTCAACTCACCGTCTTTGATGATGAGTTTTAAAAAATTCAAGTAATTTTTGCCATACATCTTGCTGGCATCTTGAGGCATGTCGGCAGCTAAGTTGCTAACTCCTACAATGCGCACACCCTCCACATCAATGGTCTGATCGGGTTGAGAAAGTGCACAATTTCCTCCAGAACTCGCAGCCAAGTCAATAATGACAGATCCTGGTTTCATGGCACGTACAGTACGCTCTTCGACTAATTGAGGGGCTTTTCTTCCGGGAATTTGTGCTGTAGTGATTATGATATCTGATTTCAGGGCATACTCGTGAATGGTATCTTTTTGCTTTTGTAAATAGGCTTCACTCTGTTCGACTGCGTAACCTCCAGCACCTTTATCTTCGGTAGCGCCTTCCACATCTACAAATTTGGCGCCCAAGGAAAGCACTTCTTCTTTGGCTGCTTGTCTTACGTCAAAGGCAAACACATTTGCACCCAATCTTCGAGCGGTAGCGATGGCCTGTAAACCTGCAACTCCTGCTCCCAAAATCAATATTCGGGCGGGCGTAATGCTTCCTGCTGCAGTCATAAACATGGGGAAGAAGCGTGGAAGCATATTCGCGGCTAGCAGCACTGCTTTATATCCAATAACGGTTGCCATAGAAGAGAGTACATCCATGGACTGAGCTCTAGTCGTTCGTGGCACCAATTCCATGCTGAAGGCAGTCTTCTTAGCTTGCAACAGGTAGCCAGTCAAAGCGTCATTGAAAAGCGCATCCATCTGACCGAATAACACTGAGTCAGTCTTGGTTTGTGCAATCTCCTCTTTAGCTATGGGCTGAATTCCACAAATCAGATCAGCTTGTTGAAGAAGCTCCTCCCTACTTTTAATTGATACACCTAGACTTGTGTATAACTCATCGGGACAAAAAGCTCCAAGTCCTGCTCCTGTTTCCAGCCACACTTCCAGTTTCCAATCAAGGAGCGTTTTCACTGCCTCTGGGAGGAAAGCAACACGCGCTTCTCCTGTTGGCTCTTTAAGAATTCCAATTATCATGTTTAGCTTTTATAAGTGGATAGAATGAATCCAACCTTAAAGCTATCAAAATGTTATAGAAAAAAAAGTGACATTCGTCATTTAAAAAAGGTTTTTTGGTGTAGCGAATGTAAAACGATAGAAAAGTAGGATGAACTGCTTATTTGGCAAAAAGGCCAATCGTACCGCCAACCCAATCTTTATCTTTGTTAAATTTGACACCGATCATCTCTCCTCTGCTCAAGCGTACCAGATTTCCCATAAGGGTAGGGGATTCATCCTTTTCTGGCCAAACAGCCAAAATGCGTAGTTCTGCTTTCACGTGCCCTTCAATCGCTTGGATAATTGGTTTGTAGGTGGCTTTCTTTTGTAAAATGTATAAATCTTTTTCCTCCACGGCTAGTACGTCTTCCTTGGTCACATGAAAAATCACGCCGCTACCTGAAAATGAAAACAAGGGTTTGAGTACGTAGTTTTCCAAATCTTCTGGAATTTCCTTCAAATCTGAGAGGAGTACTGTATCGTTGAAATAGGGGCCTTTAAGGTATGGTAAAATAAATTTGCTGATACGGGCAAACCAATTGGGGTGGCCAGCCCATTCCACATCAAGTTCCTCAAAAAATGAAAAACTCATATCCAAATCTTTTCTCGCCATCAATTCATCAAAAATGACCCGATTGTAAATGCGTTTGATTTGAATTTTCTCACCTGAGTCGCTTGTGTAAAATAGTTTATTGCCCTCTTTTTCGATTTCTGTCACACAGATGTAAGGGATATTCAAATCCTTTTTGCAGTAATAAAAATCAATTTTGGTGTTTTGCTTTTCAGGCTCTATTTCCAATAAGATTACTTCTTGCGCTTGATGGCCATTTAAAATCGTCTCCTTTACTTTTTCAAAATAGCTGTTTTCATCTAGCCCACTCAGATAGGGTGTGAAATCTGATAAAAAAGGGTAGGTCTGCTGAATTTTTTTAAATAAATTAAATTGAAAATTGAAGATGGATGGAAATCCCTGAACTTCAATAAGTTTAGGGATAATTTTCCCGTTTTCCTCACAGATTCCAAAATCGATGGCTAAAAATTGGGTGTGTGCATCTTGGTTGGGAACATCAAAGTTTACATCTATAGCCTTTTGTGTCAGCTCATTGAAGTCGGGCCTTTTGATAAAATCAATGACCTGTTGACAAGCCTCTTCTACTTGTGCTTTCAATTCATTGGTGATAAAAAAAGGAGTTTCCGCAATTCGGAAAGTAGGCATATAGTCAAAATCTGCTGCAATGCTTTGGAGCATGGCTTGGTATTTTTCTTGACTAAACTGTTGATTGAAAAATTGTCTGTGCTGACTGATCATAAATACTATGAATGGGTAAGTGTATGCTGTTGTTGGATAAGTTCCAAAGACTGACGAATGAAGTTAGGAATTAAGGTTTCGTTAGTCTTGTATATGGTATTTTCTTCCACTAGATGCTCAAGCATTTTCAGGTAACGTGCCCTTCCACGCATGTGGATGATTTTTTCTCGTACTTCGGGCTTTCTTAAATGTGCATGAAAGCTTTCGGGGTCTGCTTCTGGGTGAAACTGGGTTCCTACCATTTCAGGAGAAAACCGAACCGCCATAATTGCACGCTCATATTCTACGTGCGTCCTGATTTTTTCCAAAGCAATGATTTTAGCACCCATTGCTTTGAATTTTTTATGATGGGGCTGTACGATTTGATAGTCTCTGCTATCGACGGCCCAAAAGGGATTATCCAAATTTTCGAACAAAGGATCATTCATTCCTGCCTCTGTTTTGTGGATGGTCATTACGCCAAAGGAGGTAGATTTACGCTTCGTAATCTCAGCAAGTCCAAAGTGATGAATGGCCATTTGATAAGAATGGCAAATAAACAGTACGTACTTTTTTTGTTCCTGCTGTTTGTTCCATTCATATAGCTGATCAAGCAAGGCATAGTATTTCACATCCCAAATACCATCCCCTTCTAAGGGGTTTCCAGGACCTCCCGAGGAAATGTAAAGATCATAAGCAGCGATGTCAGGGATTTGCGCCAATTGCCTTACATTGTATGTAGTACAGAATATTTGAGAAGAAAAACGTCCTAAAATATCCTGAATACAGCGCATTCCTTGATTGGGCTCGCCGTCATACATGTCTAGGATGGCTACGTTTATTTTTTCTTGCATGATTTTTTTGTTTGGGAGCGCAAAGGTACGAAAATTAATCCAAGTGGCTGTCTTTCAAAGCTCTTGTATTTGAAGTCAATTATTTTCGCTTTCAAAGACAGCCACTGCATTAAATGTTTTTGGAAAATTCCCCTACGATGAAGTCTACTACCTTTGATAGATCTTGGGTTTCTTCAAAGATTTTCAATTGCTTATCTGCTCCGGTACCTTCATGGAGTATTTTATGGATATAATTGATTTCGTCTCTACTTCCCAATTCATCTACTACATCATCCACAAAATCAAGTAGCTCCATCATCAATTCCTTGTAAGGCACTTCTTTTCGCTGTCCAAAGTCAATCATCATACCATCCGTGCCATAGCGCGCTGCCCGAAATTTATTTTCCCGAATCAGTGCGATGCGGTAGACATTGAAACTGGTATTCATCAAGTGCATCTTGTACAATTTAGCAACGACTGCTTGTATCAATGCCACCACACACATGGTTTCATCCACTGTAAGGCACATGTCACAAATCCTAAATTCAATAGTGCTAAAGAAAGGGTGCATGCGTAGGTCCCACCATATTTTCTTTGGATTGTCAATGCAATTGGTTTTTACAAGCGTCTCCAAGAAATTGTCGTAGGATTGCACCGAGTCAAAATACTCTGGTAGTCCTGTACGTGGAAATTTAGCAAAAACATGCGCGCGGAAGGCCTTAAACCCAGTATTTCTACCTTCCCAGAAGGGGGAGTTAGTGGTCAAGGCATAAATATGAGGCAGGAAGTAGCAAGCCTGATTCATGATTTGAAGCGCGATCTCACGATTTTCTATTCCCACGTGTACATGCAACCCAAAAATTAAGTTGGATCGGGCTGTATCTTGCAGCTCATTGACAATCATGTGATAGCGGGGATCATCGGTAATGGGTTGATCCTGCCATTTGGAGAAAGGGTGGGTGCCTGAGGCACCCACAACCAACCCCTGTTCGGCTGCCAAATCGACGATTTTTTTACGAAGAAAAGCCACCTCTTTTCTAGCATCGTGGACATTTTGGCAAATATTCGTACCCACTTCTACCACTGACTGATGCATTTCAGCTTTGACTTGTTCTTTCAAAAAAATCTTAGCTCCATCCACAATTTTGGACATATGTGAGCGAAGATCACGGGTTTGAGGGTCGATTATCTGATATTCCTCTTCTACTCCAAGGGTAAAAACGGGTAATTTTTTCATATGTTAAAAACGTTTTGCGTTACTTACAGCATCTTTCATAAAGGTGCCCCAAGTCAAATTAATCTTACCGGGCTTTTGAGCTTTGGCATAGGCTATCGCCATCTTTGCAGCCTCTTCCACCACCCATTCAAAATTTTCCTGCCCCACAGAGTTGATGTCTGCATCAGGTGCTGGATTGCCAAAATCGATCGCATAAGGAATTCCGTCTTTGACAGCAAATTCCACTGTATTGAAGTCGTAGCCTAACCCTTGACATAAGGCGATTGTATATTCTTTGACTTTGGCTAGTAATTTTTTGGAGGATGGCGGCCTGTCTACCACATAGCGTAAGTGATGCGGGTTTCTTGGCTCATACTCCATTATTCTTACAGCTTTACCACCTAGACAATAAACCCTGAAGTACTCCTCAAATACGATTTCCTCTTGAAGAAGCATGACAAGCTGCCCAGTTTCTCGGTGTTTATGGAAAAATTCTTCCTTATTTTCCAAGCGATATACGTTTTTCCAACCTCCGCCAGCATATGGTTTCATGTACGCGGGGAATCCCACATAATCAAAGATAGCTTCCCAATCTAAAGGCATTTTTAAGTTACGGAAAGATTTTGCAGTGGTGTCTGTCGGATGCTCAGCCGAAGGTAAAATTACAGTGTTAGGCAAAGGAACACCTAGTTTATCTGCCAAAGCATTGTTGAAAAACTTGTCGTCGGCACTCCACCAAAATGGATTGTTGATGACAGCTGTACCTGTCAATGCTGCATTTTTTAGATATGCTCTGTAAAAGGGAACATCTTGTGAAATACGATCAATAATTACTGCGTATTCTGTTAACTGATTTTGGACTACTTTATCAATTGATACAGGCTCTGCAATGATGCCTTTTTCGGCTTTTTGATTTACCCGTTCTACAAATGCATGGGGAAAAGTATCTTCCATGCCAAATAAGATTCCGATCTTTTTCATATGAGTTAATTGAATTTGATTCTTGATAAATAATGAGGAAACATCTCCTTCCATACAGGCCAATCGTGCTGTTTATCTCTTCTGACGTCCAACCAATGACCCACCCCTCTAGACTCTAGTACATCTGAAAGTTTGATGTTGGCATCAAAGCAAATATCCCAGTTGGAGGTTCCCAATACGATGTCCATTTTCCAAAGTTCATGGTCATTCAATCCTTTGAGGTATTCTAAAGGAGAGTTGTAAAAGATATCTTCATGCTGATATCCATCCATAAAACTTCGGATTTCAAAAGCCCCTGACATTGAAAACATGTGACTGACATATCCAGGATGTCTGAAGGCAAAATTGGCCGCATGATAGCCACCAAAACTGCAGCCAGCCATCACAACTTTACCTGAGCCTGTATTTAAACGTACCCGCTCTACAATATCATGACAGATCATTTTATCATACCTGACATGATTTTGAATCCGCTCATGTGGATGTATATGTTTATTGTAAAAGCTAGCGCGGTCGCTAGAGTCTGGACAAAATATCTGAATCAATCCTTGCTCAATATACCAACGGGCTGACTCAATCAGTCCCATATCACGGTTTTCATGGAATGAACCCATAGACGTAGGAAATAATATCACTGGATACCCTTTGTGCCCAAAAACCAACATTTCAACATCTCGATGAACAGTCGGAGAGTACCACTTAAAATATTCTTGTTTCATATACAAATTAGCTAGCTGGAATTCATTAAAATTAGTTTCCTTTTGCGGATTACCAAAAAAATCTGACAAGTTTTTATTTGAAGTAGAAATATCGTTTGGATAATTGCAAAATCTAAAAAATAAAGATTTATCTTTTTCAAGATAATAATTTGGCAGGCCATGTTTTTGTAGTTGTCTAAAAAATATAATTCCGTGGATTGCTTCAGCTTTTTTTATTTCACGGCTGAAGAAAAAAGGCTCCTGCTAGATAATTTGTAAATTTTTAGAGGTTTGCCATATGCCAATCATCTGCGGTATCTATGTCAGACAAGGTTTCAATACAAGTAAATGAGCGATTTAAGTCTTCAAGTATGGTTGTGGTTTGTTCATACACAGTGGAGGTGCTCCATGCTATGTTCTGAAAAAGCTGTGGAGTCAATTGTGTGAGTCCCAATAAGTAGTATCCCCCATCTTTTGCTGGCCCAATGACGCATGTATGGGTGTCCAAATAATCAAAGGCTGCTTTCAAATGATGCTTCCGAATAGCAAGACAGTCAGTGCCAATAATCAGTACTTTTTCAAAACCCAAGTTAAATACCTCTTCAAAAGCGTGTTTCATTTTATCCCCTAAATCATTTCCATGTTGAAGTTTCAGCTGGAAATTAGAAGGAGCATTGACAGCAGTACCGAGGAGAAATTTATTTTGATAGATGAAAATTGAGGTGTCTCCCAAGGTTTGAATGGTTTGATGGGTATGAGTGATCAAGGCCTGATAAATTTCAAGCGCTTTTTCTGCACCTACCGATTTTGCTAGTCTCGTCTTGACTTCGCCCAAAACCAATGCCTTTTGAAATACGATCACCGCCTGTTTCATCAAGAAATTAGGAAGTGGCCCCGCCGCAACTCGAACCTGCTCCTGCTGTACAGCCAAAGCAATGTTGATTTACAATAATTTCCCGGTCTAATAGAGTTTGTCTGTTCCAGTCTTTGATGTGACGGCTTTGTTGAGTAGCGACTGGTAATTCCAGCATTTGATTGAAATCGCAATCATAAAGCTGACCATCCCACCCCACAGAAATCATGCTTCTACACATGACTTGTGATGCAGCCAAAGGATTATAGGACTCTATTAACTTTTCCATGTAGGATTCATAATTGCCACTTCTTACCAAAAATTCCAAAAAGCGGGAAATTGGTAAGTTGGTAATGGTGAAAAGTGAATTAAATTCAATGCCATACAATTTCTCTAACTTCTTTTTAAATTCTGCTTCCAATCCTGCTTGCGATCCAGGGAGAAATGCCCCAGAAGGATTGTACACCAAGTTTAATATCAAGCCTGTACCTTCTTTCCCATAACCTACTTCGTTGAGCATGTGAAGTGCTTCGATAGATTTTTCAAAAACCCCATCACCTCTTTGCGCATTTGTTTTCAAAGCGGTGAAGTAAGGGAGGGAAGAGACTACCGTGATGTTATTTTCTTTAAAAAATGCTGGCAAATCATTGAACTTTGGATTTGCCACGATGATAGTCAAGTTACAGCGAACAATGATTTCTACACTTGGATTGATTTGTCGGATTTGACTGACAAACCATCTGAAATGAGGGTTCATCTCCGGAGCTCCACCTGTTAAATCTATGGATTTAATTTTTTCAGATGCAATCACGTTTAAACATGCTTTCATGATTTCTTGATCCATGATTTCTTTTCGATCAGGTCCAGCATCTACATGGCAGTGTTTACATACTTGATTACACATTTTGCCTACGTTGATTTGCAAAACATCTAGACTTATAGGCTGTAATGGAAAAAGATCTGATTCTTGTAATTTTTCTTGAAATGAATAGGGGTATTCACTATTTTCTAAGAGGTCCAACTCGGCAGCTGAATTAGCTAAAGGGTGATTCTGTGCACGTAATGATTTCATTTTTCAGTATATTTTTCACCAGCCTCTATGTATACATCCAAGATGTTTTGTTTGGGTGGAAGCGGGCAAGTGGCATATGGAGTAAAAACACAAGGTGGATTGTAAGCTTTATTGAAATCAATAACAACATCATTGCGATCCTGGTTTGGTTTTTCTATATAAAGATATCTTCCTCCACCATAAGTCTGCAGTCCACTGCTGGCATCTGCAAGAATGAGGTATAGTTGTGAACCTGCATCTAAAGCATCGAGTTGATAGCTTTTTCCATCTTTTTCAAAACTTACAAATCCAGGAGAAAGGTTTACACTGGTTTGCCCAACTACGTTGGTGATCACTATTTCTTTCACAGGTATGTATGGAGTGAAGGTTCCTTGGAGTCTCCAAGTGAGGTTGGTAGGAAACCTATCAATTTCTTTAAATTCTTTAACGGCTGGAGCCTCTAAATCACGTAGACGGATACCGAGTGCATCTCCTCTCTTGATGATCGTCCATCGGAAAGATTGAAAGGAAAGAGGCTTGGCAGATTCCTCTTGTTTTTCAGAAAATACGCTTATAGGTGAAGAGACCTGCTGATCTACACTGTAGATACCTTCAGTTTGGGGATAAAATACAAGTTCAGATTCTTCTTTAACAAAATAGCCTAGAGAGCTTGGAAAACTGTCACTTTTGATTGTAAAATCATTTTCTTCTGAACTGCCCATGCGGGTAGTGTCTGCTGTTATCCAATGTAAGCCGATCAGGTTTAGCCAACCATTTTCCTTTTTTAGGGAAGCGGTCCTTTCATTTACCCATTCTTCGATCTCTTGTACATGATCTGCCTCTGATATGACATTGCCATGCCTTTCTGAACAAGCCGGAAAGTAGAATAGACCAATTGAAAATAAGATGAAGAGTTTTTTGGGGAAATTCGATTCCATGGATGATCATTTAGAATAAAGGAGACTTTGTTATGCAAGATGAAAAATACTTTACAAGCTACAAAACTTAACATAGTTCTTTCACAGTTATTGATCTTCGCAGAGGCATTGATCTTTTTCTTTTTTTTCATCTAATCTAAGCTGTTTTTTTCCTATATTTAAAATCGATTGTCAGTAATTTTTCAATGAAAAATAGTGCATTTCGAATTCGAAAAAATGAAGAAAATAGCAGACGAGTTAAAGTTGTATAGAATTTTGGATTCGGAGAAGGAAGTGTTTTTTGATAAAATCACTGAAATTTCTACCGCGTTTACTGGTTGTGAGGTAGGCTTAGTCGTTTTTTTGGACAATCATCGGCAATGGTTTAAGGCATCCACTGGATTAGATCTTGTGGAAACTCCTATGGAATATTCACTTTGCAAAGAGTTGGTGGGTACTGATCTTGATATACTCATAATTCCTGACCTTTCTTCAGATCCGTATTTTGAAAACCATCCAGCATTAATGGAATTTGGTATTAAGTTTTACGCTGGTGCGGCTATTTATTCAGCCTCCAATATACTCCTAGGTACGGTATGCGTCATGGACAAACAGCCCCGGTCTTTGAAAGACTTTCAAATAGACTTCTTGAAAAATCAGGCTGAACAAGTTAGGCAAATGCTTGAATTGCGAAGAAAGACCTTTCAATTGGAAAAAGAGAAACAAGCCTTGGAGGTTTGGCGCTCTTTTACTGAGATGTCAGCAGTTTTAGGTGGGGTAGGTGGTTTGATAATCAATCTTGCTAAACAAAAGCTCCATTGGTGGCCGACAAATAACACTTTGTTTGAAATGCCTTATGACACCGTTATTTCATTTGGGGATTTTGAAAGTGAAGACGTTTCTCATCTAAAAATCAATCACTTGGATGAATTTTTTGCTAAACTGAAAGCACTTGTTTTTGACAAGGGTAGAGAAGAAGGAACGTATTTATTTGAAGCTAAAAAACTGCAAAAGATCTTCAAGATTACTTATAAAAGAGAAGCTGATCTTTTCTTAGTGTTTATCCATGATGAAACCAAACACATTCTCTCTCAACAAGAAATCAACAAACAAAATAAGCTAATTCATAAATTAGAGCGTGTAAGTGACCTTGGAGCATGGGAATTTGATTTGTTGAATCGGGAGTTGCTTGTAACTTCTAATTTTAAAAAAATACTCAATTTTCCTTCTGATGCGACGCTTTCTGAGCTGGAGCTTAAAAAGTGTTTTAGTGTAGATACATGGTCTCAGATTGTAAAAAATTGTACAAGAAGTATATATTCCCATACGCCTTTAACGAATATATATTCCATAACTACATTTAATGGAAGTCAAAAATGGCTGAAGGTATATGCGGAGCCAGTAGAACATGAAGATCAAGTCGTAAGACTGACAGGCAGTGCTCAAGATGTAACTGAAGACATTTTGCTAGTGCAGGCACTCAAAGAAAAGGTGAGCGATATCGAAAGTAAAAATAGATATTTGGATGGTTTAGTTAATAATCAATCCTTCTTTATTTTTAAGACTAATTTAGAAGGCGAAATCACATTTTACAATACCTTTTATGAAGAGAAGTTTATCAAAAGTGGGAGCTCTCTTATAGGTCATCAGGCTTTGGACATCATCCATGAGGGTGATCGAGAATTATGTCTTGAGACAATTAAAAAAGCAATAGCTTCTCCGGGTAAGATTTTTAAAGTTAAATTTCGCTCAGTTTCCAAAACAGGAGAAATATTGGTAGGTATTTGGGATTTTCGCTGTCAAGGTTCCGATAATAATATGGGCGCAGAAATCCTTTGTTTGGGGTGTGATATTTCTGAATTGGAAGAAAAAAGTTCACGACTGCAGCAGTTGTCACATTTTTCTGGGTTTCTGAATAACAAATTAATTGAGTTCAGTAACATTACTTCCCATAATATCCGGTCTCAAGTAAGTAATTTGAAAGGGCTATTGGTATTATTGGAATTTGCTGAAGATTCTACTGAAAAAGCAGAGTACATACAATTCATGAATCAAACAGTCAGTAACCTGGACAAATTATTACACAAGATCATTGAAGCTTTAGCAATTAATAACGTTGAAAATAATCAGAAAGAGCGCATTGAATTGAAAAGTTTTATCAATTCAATCGTTGAAGAAAGCTTCCCACTCTTCGGTTCTACAAAAGCTAAGCTTACCATTGCTTGCGATCAAGAGATGAATGTTTTGCTTAACCGATCGTATTTACAAAGTGTTTTTGTTAAGTTATTGACCAATGCCATTGACTATAAGGACCCTCAACGGGATTTGGATGTTTTGGTGGAAGCCTTTGTATGCCCCAAAAATGAAAGGGTATTTGTAATAAAAATTACGGATAATGGCCTTGGAATGGAAATAGATCCTGATCCTTCCAAATTATTTCGCTTGTATCAAACAAACCATGAAATTTCTGGGAGTAAAGGGTTTGGTCTTTTCTTTGTAAAGAATATTATAGAGTACATGGGTGGCATTATATCCATTGACAGTCAAGTAAATTTAGGTACAACCATCAAAATTGAGCTTCCATATGATAATTGATACCATCATCCTAGTAGATGATGATCCCTTAGCTATCTTAATTTCCAAAAGTTTATTGCAAAAGTCGGAAGTTTTAAATGAAGGTATTCAGCTGCATACATTCACAAAACCTCAAGCAGCATTGGAGTATATGCAAACATTTGCCAGTGTGCCAAATCGTAGTGCTGTTGTATTATTGGATATCAACATGCCTGTAATGGACGGCTTTCAATTATTAGCTGCATTGGAGAAGTCTAACACTTCCGCTGCATTCAAAGTAATCATGCTTACCTCATCCATATCCCTTCAAGATAAGGAAAGAGCTGAGAGCTTTCCTTCTGTAGTGGATTATTTTTCCAAGCCATTGGACTTCAACAAAATTGATTTTATTCGGTCACTTTTGAAGGCTGGCTAAATTTTGTTGATTTATTAAAATCCATTATATTCAAAATTCTGTAGTTAAAATTACAAATTTTTGAAATATGGATACTAATTTATACCACCCAAAGGGGTTTTACGATGAAATGTTTTCAAGTGACGGAGCTTGTAGACCACATTACTGTGATTTTTTAGAGATTTTGAAAAAAACCAGTGCAAAGAAGATGGCGCACCTTCAACACTCCGCTAACAAAACTCAGGTGGCCATGGGCATGACTTTTAATGTGTACCACGACAATCAGGGAGTTGAAAAAATTCTTCACTTAGATATTGTTCCAAGAATTATTGCACATGCGGAATGGAAGCATTTAGAGGCTGGATTAAAACAACGGATCTATGCATTGAATTTGTTTATACATGACATGTATAATGATCAGAAAGCGTTAAAGGATAAAATTATCCCGAAGGATTTGATTTTGGGTAGTAAAGACTACTTAAAAGCTTGTCAGGGATTGATACCTCCCAAAGATATATGGTGCCACATCACAGGGACAGACCTTGTCAAGGATAAAGATGGAGAATACTATATTTTGGAAGATAATCTGCGCTGTCCTTCAGGTGTTTCCTACATGCTGGAGAGTAGAGAAATTATCAAAACAGCCTATCCAGACTTGTTCAATAAGCTAGGAGTGATGCCTGTATCGGATTATCCTGCCAAACTGTTGAAAATGCTTCAATTCATTTCCAATAAGGATAGACCAGTAGTAGGGGTATTAACACCCGGTATATATAATTCCGCCTATTTTGAGCATTCCTACCTAGCCTTGCAAATGGGGGTAGAATTGGTGTCTGGTGTCGATCTTATTACCAAAGGGAAAAAGGTCTATATGCAAACCACCAAAGGATTAGAGCAAATTGATGTGCTTTACAGGAGAATTGATGATACGTTTTTAGATCCGTTGACTTTCAATCCACACTCACTTTTGGGCGTTCCTGGGATCTTTGAGGCCTACAAAGCAGGAAATATTGCCTTGGCAAATGCGCCCGGTACAGGAATCGCAGATGATAAGGCGGTATATGCTTACGTGCCAAGATTAATCAAGTATTACTTGGGAGAAGAACCTATCTTGAATAATGTCCCAACCTATCTCTGTAGGGAAGAAAAAGATCGTCAATATGTGTTGGACCATATCGAAGATTTAGTGGTCAAAGAAACCAACGCAGCCGGTGGTTATGGTATGTTGATAGGTCCTAAATCCACTCAAGAGGAACATGCCAAGTTCAGACAGTTGATTAAGGACAATCCTACAAATTACATCGCACAACCCACCCTTTCTCTTTCAACTGTTCCTACATGGACCGAGGATGGTTTAGAGCCAAGACACGTAGATCTCCGACCGTACATTTTGTATGGAGAAGATATTGAAGTAATCCCGGGTGCGCTGACTCGCGTTGCTTTGAAAAAAGGGTCCTTGGTTGTCAATAGTTCACAAGGTGGAGGAAGCAAGGATACTTGGGTTCTTTACAGCGATGAAGGAAATACCCCATCAATTTAAATAATTTTTAACGGTATAATTTAAAATTTCAATCATGTTAAGTAGAGTAGGAAACTCCATTTATTGGCTAGGTAGATATCTGGAAAGAGCTGAAAACTATGCGCGGTTTTTGGATGTGAATTTTAATTTGATGTTGGACCTTCCTCAGGATCTAAAGGCACAATGGGAGCCCTTGGTTTATGCCACAGGTGATCATGAACTGTATTTGAAAAAATCCAATCAGTTTGATCGAAAGTCCGTCATATATTTCCTGACTTTTGATGAGGACAACCCGAATTCAATATTTTCATCCATCAGTTACGCTCGTGAAAATGCACGCGTAATTCGTGAAAATCTTACCAAAGAAACTTGGGAAAAGTTAAACGAGCTCTACCATTTCGTGAAAAAACGCGCTGAGAAAAAAGAGCTCGGAAAAGAAGATCCAAGAGTATTTTTTGAAAGTATCAAAAATCAAATTTTGTTGTTATACGGATTGGCAGACAGTACAGTAGCCCGAACAGAAGGCTGGCATTTCCGTCAATTGGGGATGTTTTTGGAACGTGCAGACAAAACAAGCCGAATGGTGGATGTGAAATACCACATGTTGCTCCCTTCTCCTAACTGGGTAGGAACGCCTCTGGATTTTCTTCACTGGACAGCGCTGCTAAAATCTGTCACAGCATTTAATACCTACCGAAGGCTCTATGGAAATATAGAACCCTCTGCTGTAGTGGAATTTTTGCTGCTCAATAAGTTTTTTCCAAGATCTGTTTTTTTCTGTATTAAAGAGGCTGAAAGGTGCTTGCACAATATTTCAGGAAATAAAGAAACAGGATTTAGAAATTCTGCAGAAAAATCTGTCGGTGAACTCCGTTCAAAATTAGAATTTACAGATGTAGAGGAGATCATCGAAGTAGGTTTACATGAATACATCGATCAACTTCAAATAAAAATAAATCAGATTTCTAATCGCATTAATGATAACTTCTTCCAAATAAAGGATAACTTTAGCATTCAAAATTCAGTACAAGAATGACCTTTTGCTTAGGAATCAAAACCAAATTTGGAATTATTGGGCTTTCAGATACCCGCATTACTTCAGGCACAGAAACGACTACATCCAAGAAGGTATTTACTGTCAACCGTGACAAACATTCCTTTTTCATCATGACATCGGGACTCCGCTCGGTGAGAGATAAGGCCATTACTTATTTTTCAGAAGTTATAGAAGAGCAAGACCAAGAATTCACCAAACTTTACAAAGCGGTAAATGAGTTTGGGAATCAGGTGAAGCGAGTAGCAAAGGAAGATCAAGCGTTTTTGGAAGCAGGAGGCTTATCCTTTAACTTGTTTTCCATTATCGGGGGGCAGTTGGAAGATGATAAAACACCGAAACTTTACTTATTATACCCGCAAGGTAATTGGATTGAAATCAGAAGAGGAACACCCTTTGTTTCCATTGGGAATACAGGTGCAGGAAACCCTGTCTTAAGACGCTCGCTGACATACGAAGATTCTTTGGAGTATGCTTTGAAATGTGCTTTTTTGGCTTTTGATGCCACCCGTATCTCAGCAAATGATGTCGATTTCCCAATCGATACGGTATACCTTGAAAATGATCAGTACCACATCGTTGAAAAGCGATTTGACAAAAAAGAACTGGAGCATATATCAGAATTTTGGAATGACCGCATCAAAGAAGGTATTCGGGCCTTACCGGCAGAAGTGTTGATGAAAATTTTTGAAAATCAAGAAAAAGCTGCAACCTGATGAAACTAAACATTCAGCATACGACCTCTTACACATACGATCAAGCCGTTCAGCTGAGTGTTCAAGTAATCAACCTCATCCCGCAATTTAGAAGTTACTATACGGTAGATCAACAACAAATCACGATCACGCCTCATCCAGTAGGATTGCATACCCGCTTGGATATTGAAAATAATTTGCATTATCAGGCTTGGTTTGAAGGGGCTACTAAACAATTCCATGTGGAGGTAGCCTACGAATTGACCCTGCAAGAAATCAATCCCTTTGGTTTTATTGTGAAGCCATCATTTGTGTTTACCAAAACAGGTATTTCCTATGAATCTAAGGACTTCCTTTTTTTAAACCACTATTTGGCGATTGATGCATTGCCTGCTGCGGTCAAAGATTTTTCCTTACGCATGCTTGGAGGCGCTGATAGTATCGTCACTTTTCTTGTCAACTTGGTTGAAAAATTACATGCTGATTGGAAGTACGAGGTAAGACAAGAAGAGGGAGTTTGGCCTGCGGAATTGACTTTCAGTAATAAGTTTGGTTCATGCAGAGACCTTGCTTGGATGCTCATACAAATGCTTCGCTCCCTAGGTTTCGCAGCCAGATTTATCAGCGGATATGCTTTCAATCCGGAATTGGAAGAAGGACATGAATTGCATGCATGGGCGGAGGTTTTTTTACCTGGAGCAGGTTGGATTGGATTAGATCCTAGTTTAGGGTTGTTGACTGATCATCATTACGTCCCACTTGCGTGCAGTGCAGATTTTGAACGTGCGGCACCATTAATTGGTACTTTTGGCGGAGTGGCTACCAGTAGCTTGGAAACTTTTGTTTCTATGACAACCAAATGAACATATTTTACTTTATAAATGTATAATAGGTTAGAACCAACTATTGATACATGAACACATTCGGGGCGGCTATCTTTCTTGCCGCAGTCTTTTTATTTGCAACCTTTCTTAATTGGTATGTTTTTCAGGCAATTAAGACCTTAAGTCTTTCTGTTGCAGAGGAAAAAAATCGAACCATCATCTCAATCGTTTATTGGATCATCTTTCAGGGGCTATCGGTGTGGTTGATTCTCACGTTTTTGAAAGTATTTCGCATGGGTGAAATTACGGCCGATATTCAGACGGTGATGAATATATTTCTCACCATTATGGTTACCCAGATGGTGTGTATTTTAGTGCTTTTTGGGGAGGATGTACTCAGAAATCTCCAAGCAGGATTTCAATATGTGTCGGGAGGATTTCAGGGAATCCCTTTTCCTTCACGCAATAAATGGGTTTCTCTAGTGGCTATTATGCTGGCTACGGTCCCTTTTTTTTCCTTTGTCTATGGGATCAAATATGGGAAGTTCAATTACCAGGTGAAAGAAGAAATTTTATATTTCGATGATTTACCAGCAGCCTTTGATGGTTTTCGGGTTGTTCAGATTTCTGATATTCATTCGGGAAGTTTCAAAGATGATCAGGGAATTCAAAAAGGTATTGAGTTGGTTAAACTGCAAAAGGCAGATCTATTTGTATTTACGGGTGATTTGGTCAATCATAAGGCTGATGAAATTGAACCTTTTATCCCCAATTTTGCTCAAATCAAAACCCCTTATGGACAGTTTTCGATCATAGGAAATCACGATTATGGAGATTATGTAAGTTGGGAAAATGCAGCTGCAAAAAAGCAAAATTTCGAGCGACTTCAAGCGAATCATGCTAAATTGGGTTGGAAGCTTCTCAATGATACACATGTCAAGATTGAAAAAGAGGGGCAGCATATTGTTTTAATGGGTGTAGAAAACTGGGGCCTGGGATTCAAAACACAAGGTGATTTAAATAAGGCTTTGGAAGGGGTGGAATCCGATGATTTTAAAATCCTCCTTTCCCATGATCCTTCCCATTGGGAGGCGGAGGTCAAAAACCATGTGATGCCCATTCACTTGACCCTATCAGGACATACGCATGGGATGCAATTTGGGATAGAAACACCCCTATTTCGATGGAGTCCGGTACAGTACCGATACCCGAATTGGGCAGGACTTTCGGAATCTAAAGGACGATATCTTTATGTCAACAGAGGTTTTGGCTTCCATGCATTTTCAGGACGAGTAGGGATTTGGCCTGAGATTACGGTAATCGAATTAAGAAGGAAAGGCGAATGATATGTCACTAATCGTTGTTGGAATAGTTTGGTGGATGTTTGGAATGGTACAATCACAAGATTCTGTCCTATTGAAGGATTTGCAGTGGAAGAATCGGGTGGTCTTATATTTTCCAGGAGAGGCGGCTACTTGGGAAGAACCATCAAACGCACAAATTTCTGCATTAAAGGAGCGAAAAGTTCTTTATTGGGTGTATGGGGATGTATCGATATCCAATGCTGGGAAATCCTTACATCCTAGTGAATGGGAACGAATGAAACGTGCATATGTACCAAAATCAAACAAAGATTTATGGCTGTTGATTGGCTTGGACGGAGGAGTAAAAGCCGTTGATCAGTCAAACTTAGACTGGTCTACTATTTTCAAGTTAATCGATGGGATGCCAATGAGAAGGTCAGAAATTCGAAATGGAAGCTAAAAAATACCCTGATCAGGGTATTTTTTAAAAGTTCGAAAGAGCGTAAATTTGTTAACTAAACATTTTTACTATGAAATTCTTTTACGTTTCTTCCATTCCAGATTTTAAAGGTCGTTTTTTGATTCACACAAAAGAGTGTCCTTATATTCCCAGTATGTTGGATCGAGATTACTTGGGCCCATTCAATACTGGCACTGAGGCGCAACGAAAGGCTGCCAAGATCCGAACATCTACCAGTTGCTGTTCCTGCTGTTCCAAAGACCGATTGATGGTTTTTTCAGCTATTCGCAGTGACAGTTTTGTAGAAAGTAGAGAATAATATCCGTAGTCGATACGATACCTACCAAATTTCCATCTTCCACCACTGGAAGAATATGAAATTTTTCCGTGGTAAAGATTTGTCCAACCTCCTGAATGCTTTGTTCTGCATGGGCTACCTTGAGCTTTGAAGTCATCACTTCAGGTATGGATAACATTTCTAGCACCGTCTCATCTGCATTGCTTTGGTTTTCGAATAAGGCACCAAAGCTTAAGCGATTGATATCAGTACGGCTGATCATTCCAACCAGTTGCATTCCTCTCAGTACAGGGACATGCCTAACTTTGTGTTTTTTAAACATGTTGATGACCTCATTCAAATCTCCATTTTCTTGGATTGAAAAAACATGGGTAGTCATGATGTTTTTTATAGGGACTTGGGTTTTCATGATTTCTTAAAGGTTGATTTCTTGAATACGAATTTACCTTCTTTATTCTTTGAAAAAGCTGATATTAATCATGTCGGGGTTTGATATATACTCTTTGAAAAAATCGTGTATTTCCAGAAATTAGGGTGCTTTTAATAAATTGACTACCTTAAGAATAAACTAAACCCGAACAAACCATATGAAAAATTTAGAAAATAAAGTAGCAATCATCACCGGAGCGAGTTCTGGCATTGGAGCAGCAATTGCCAAACTATTTGCAAAAGAAGGTGCCCAAGTGGTGGTCAGTGATATAGTGGAGGATAAAGGGAATGTAGTAGTGGAGGCTATTCGCGAGGCAGGAGGACAAGCGATTTTTGTCTATGCTGACACCTCCAAACCGGAAGATAATGAAGCCTTGGTAAAGGCTGCTGTTCAGGAATTTGGCGCCTTGCATATCGCGGTAAACAACGCAGGTATTGGAGGTGCTGCTGCCATGACAGGAGAATATCCACTAGAGTCTTGGCGGCAAGTGATTGATATCAATCTTTCCGGAGTATTCTATGGTATGCATTTTCAGATTCCTGAAATGCTGAAAACAGGAGGCGGCAGTATCATCAATATGGCTTCCATCTTAGGTCAGGTTGGATTTGCCACCGCTCCGGCCTATGTAGCCTCCAAGCATGGAGTAGTGGGCTTGACCAAGGCAGCAGCAGTGGAGTATGGTCCTCAAAACCTTCGGATCAATTCCATCGGACCTGCATTTATCTATACAGGCCTAGTCAATGAAGAAACGATGGGGAAAGAAACCATTGATTTTCTAGCTTCCAAGCATGCATTGGGCCGGTTAGGAGAAGCAGAAGAAGTTGCAGAGCTGGCTTTATTCCTTGCATCTGATAAATCATCCTTTATGACAGGCGGCTACTACCCGGTAGATGGGGGGTATTTGGCGGTGTAAATGCTGTTTTTCACCTGATGTAGCCCATAAATTCTTTTTTCATAGCAGAAAAGTTTTTATGGGCTAATTTATTGATAATCAATTTTTTAACAATCTAAAATAAATATGTATCAGATATGAAACACCTGTTGTTTCACGATAAACACGATTCTTTTACTTAGTTGAGGGTGGAAAAATTATGTTTGTATAACATTTTTTTTAAAAGATTAATTTTTTCTATTTTTCGGGTGACAAGGGGAGAGAAAGTCAGGGATTCTCTCCACCTTTCTTCCTGAACACACCCTTCATCAGCCCGTTATGCTAAGATTTCTAGGAGTAATCCTACTAGTGCTTTTGACTGGCATAGCTAGTATTGCTATGCCTTATGCAAGTTTGAGGACCGCCACCAACGATTGGAAAAAATCAAATAAGTCATCCTTTTTAGATGGTAGGGTTACGGCAAGTATGCTAGATTCTTTGGATGCTATTTATGCTCAAAAACCAAGTGGGTATAATTTTTTTCTGAGTGGAAATGACTTGCAGGTTTTTGTAGGCTGTGCTTTTGATTTGTATAAAGTAACCGAACAGGGTTTAGACTCTAAATACAAGCTCTATAATAGGGGGTATACTTGCGGAAGTTATCCTTTTCAACGGGATTCGATAACGTATCTTATTGGAGGTAATGGATTTTGGTCCGCACACATGGACTTGTTGTGGTTTGATGAGTTTCATGGGTCTTGGGAGTTTATCAAAACCAAGAATCAACCTTTGAATTATTTCACAAACGGTATTTTTACAAATTCTCAAGGTATTTACACGCTATTTGGATCCTATTTCAATCCAAGAAGGGAGTTATCTGAACCAGAATATCAAGGGTACTTTTTGGATTGGGAAAGTAAGGAGTGGAAACGGGTTTTGATAGCAATAGATGGATTTGATAATTTTGCTTTAAAGAATAGTAGCAATATTCGCTATTTAGAAACACAAGATTATCTCTATTTTGTACTTACCAATCAAGATGAACCAAATTTGGGTTGGAATATCATAGAGAAAGAAACTGGCAAAGTTTATTTCTATGAAGCGCTAAAGAATGAAGATGTGTTTCTTTCTCCTTTCAATGAAATCATTGGTAACCAAATTTTTTACCAATCCCCAAACGGGAGAGCAGTGATGTTGGATTTGGATAGGTTAAAATCACAGTCCAAAGAAGTGGGGAAATTAACGATCACCGATATTCAGGAAAGCAGAAGCTTTTTAACCAAAGATTTGGCTTATAGTTTAGTGATTGTTTCATTAGTGCTATTTATTGGCTTTAGGCAATGGAAACGCTCGGAACAAGAATCCATCATCATTTCCAAAGAAGATGACATGGAAGTCTTGATTCAAAAAATCTTGAAATATGCCGGTGAAGTGCTTGATACGGATACTTTGGACCAACTTTTGGGAGTGGATGCCGTTGAGAATATTGATTCTAAACGTCTCAAGCGTTCCCGTATGGTCAATCGGGTCAATGATTTTTATATGGGGGATAAGGGCAAAGAACTGATTGTTCGTGTAAAAAATCCCACCGATAAACGTTACGTTTCTTACAAGATTGATGCATAAGTCTGAAAGCAAGTGGTTTTTTGTCTGAAAACCAATTGTATGTATGCTTTGAGAGATGAGACCGATCTGGACTGGAGTTATGAGATTTTCATGGACGAAGACGAGCAGGAACTTCGAGTCAACTACTCTTTTGGAATGAGTACCTCTTATCAAACTCAGTATTATAAGCGCTCTACGATAAAGTATGGGGATTTTTGTGGGGGGTAAGATGTTTTAAAGTTAAAGGAAATGAATGCTAAGATAGACTTTTCTTTTTGGCGAGGTTTACATGATTGATAGTTCTTAACACTAGAGATAAACTCAACCATAAAATCCGAACCTTCAAAAGAATAATTGGGTGTCCAAAACAAAAAAAGAGTCACGATCTCTCGCAACTCCCTGATAATCAAGTCGGGGTGACAGGATTTGAACCTGCGACCACACGCCCCCCAGACGTGTACGCTACCGGACTGCGCCACACCCCGATGGAAGCGATTTTTTTCTCTTCACTGCGAAATTATCACCTGTCCAATAATTATCAAAACTTCTTCCCGAAAATTACCAATCCCAATTTCAAATCCACTGAAAAACAATTTTTTATACCCAGCTTTTGGATGAATCGGTATTTTTTTTTCACCTTTGCACCATGAAGTCATAACGCAATCTCCGGTTTTTTTATTGATTCACTCTATCCATTCGTTAAGCGTATGACGATCCGTAAATTCCTACATCATTTCAAATTAGCCGTACAAGGCAAAGAAGAAGATTATACCAGCATCAGCATCAAAAAATCCATCTTCTATCTATCCATCCCCATGATTTTAGAGATGGTGATGGAATCACTATTTGCTGTAGTAGACATCTTTTTTGTTGGCAAACTCGGAGTCAATGCCGTGGCTACCGTGGGATTGACCGAATCGGTGTTGACAATCATTTACTCTATAGCCATAGGCTTGAGTATGGCGGCTACCGCTATTGTGGCAAGAAGAATAGGGGAGAAAAACCAACAAGCAGCTTCTATAGCAGCCTTTCAGGCCATAATGGTCTGTTCCATTTTTGCGATTGCCATGGCTGTGGTAGGGGTTTGGCAGGCCCAAACGATGTTGCGCTTGATGGGCGGATCGGAGGAATTGATCGCTGATGGCTATCGTTACACGCAGGTTGTGTTTGGTGGCAATGTCGCGATTATGCTGCTCTTTTTGATCAATGGTATTTTCAGAGGTGCTGGTAATGCGGCCTTGGCCATGCGCGCCTTATGGATTGCCAATGGTTTTAATATTGTCTTGGATCCCTTGCTGATATTTGGATGGGGACCTATTCCTGCCTTGGGCTTGGAAGGAGCTGCTTGGGCAACCACTATTGGAAGGAGTTTGGGGGTGGTCTTTCAATTGGTAGTCCTGTTTAAAGGCATGTCTATCATCCGCTTTTATTGGGAGAGTTTGCAGATGAATTGGAAGACCATTTGGACAATCTTAAAAGTGGCATCGGGTGGTATGGGGCAGTTCTTGATTGAATCGGCTTCCTGGATTTTCCTGATGCGTATCATTTCTGAATCGGGTTCAGTGGCTTTGGCAGGTTACACCATTGCCGTACGGCTAATCATCTTTGTCTTGCTTCCTGCTTTTGGTTTTTCTAATGCAGCCGCTACGTTGGTTGGGCAAAATCTAGGAGCCTTGCAACCGGGAAGGGCAGAGCGCTCAGCTTGGCTATCGGCACATATTACTGCCCTGTTTCTGGGGGTTTGTTCCGTGATATTTATCATTGGTGCCGGTTATTTTATTGCCATTTTCAATCAAGAAGCAGGCGTAATTGAGGTAGGAAGATTAGGTTTGACGATCATTTGCCTGGGGTATGTCTTTTTTGCTTATGGTATGGTCATGACCCAATCCCTCAATGGGGCAGGGGATACGCGCACTCCAACCATCATCAACTTAGCAGTATTGTGGGTTTTCCAACTTCCCTTGGCTTATGTTTTGGCGAATACGTTTAACATGGGAGCCGTCGGGGTGTTTTGGGCAATCACGATCGCACACTCCGTACATGCGATGGTCAGTATGTGGGTATTTAAGAAGGGGAAATGGAAACTGGTCAACGTTTGATAGACCATCAGGATACAGCTTTGTAATATTTTCTCATCGCTTGTTCGTGATGATCTTTAGAAATGGTGATTTCTTTTCTGGTATAGCTGATAATACCTTTTTTCTTCAGGTCATTCAAACAGGCAGTGATGTTTTGACGGCAGTTTTTAAGGATACTGGCTAAATCATCATGGGTGAAGAAATTTGGAATGCTTACATGGGAATAGGATTCTTTTCCATAGAGTAAACTAAAATCAAACAATAAGAAAAACACCCGCTCTTGGAGTTCCAAATCAAAATTTTTCACCTTTTGCTGATGGATTCTCCGAAGTCGATCCTGATAGAATTCAAGCATTAATGAAGGAATTGCCTCCCTCTCAGAGGTATCAAGTTTGTTGATGGGTAGGAACCGAAGTTTGGAATTTTTCATGCATTCCAAAAAGAAAAGATCATTCGATTGGTAATTTTCAGCAGTTAGCCAAACGAACTCCTGTTCAAAAATCAAGTCTGTATTTACTTTCAGGCCTTTTTCATTGGTACCATAGATTTTTGCCAAGCCAGACTCTACCCAAGCAAGCCCTTCACAAGTAAGGGGATTGAGAGGAAGTACTTGTACACATTCCCCTTCCTTTTGTAAAATACTGCTAAAATATGTTCGAAGCTTTATCTTGTCCATCGCTATCAAAGCTCCGAAAAAAGTATCATCCGAATGTGATCGAAATGTAAACAAAAAGTTAAAAAAAAGACCTGCCACTGGCAGGTCTCTTTTGAATTGGTAAGATTGTAAGATTAGAAGTTGTAACGTACACCTAACTGCACTTGGAAAGGAGGGTTAGCTTTGACAGTCTCTCCAAATGTTGGATTGACTCTGTAGGCATATTGTGGACGGCCTGCTGCAGTTGCAATAGGATCTAAACCCAGTGTCTGTAATAACACTTGGTTTCCACCTGGTACGGTTCGTGCGCCACCCCACTCAGAGTTCAGTAAGTTAGTGAAGTTGAAAATCTCTCCGATAAACTCCATGTAGCTTTTACCCAATCCTTTGATAACTGTGTTATCAAGTTTGTAGGTTAATCTCACATCTACATTATGCCAGAATGGGTTATAAATTTCATTTCTTGGAGCTATTTCTCCCAAGTTATCGATTAATAGTCCACGTGCGATGTTATCAGGATTGCTCAAGACGACATCCATACCATCTGCGATGATGTTTTCAAAGGGGGTTCGATCGGGATTCCCTCGGATGGTTTCAGGATTGAAGATGAATGCTCTTTTGTTGGCATTGATCAACAAACCAGCACCATCACCTACAATGTCTCCAAAAACCAATGGGGACCAAGGTGTACCTGACTGACCTACATAGCGAGTTGAGATAGAGATGTTTTTGAAGGTTGGAGTAGTACCGAATAAGATAATTTTATGTCTGAAATCAGTATTAGCGCCACCTCTATTGGCAATTAAGTCTCTTGGGTCATCCACAATTGCAGTCAACACAGAGGTACGGGCAATACAGCAGTTGTAGGAATTGTTATCCTCTGTTCGGTTCAAAGTAAAGGTACCGGTGATGGTTCCGCCTTTAGGGAAGATATAACCGGACTCAAAAATGATTCCTCGTTGCCAGATATCAGAGTCTCCATTGAGTTCAAGTACTCTTCCCAAGTTAGGGTTAGCATTGGTTACTGCTGGATTGATTGGGTACACGACTACACCTGGGCTGTTGACGTTCACTGGAGTGATTTGATCAGGTCTAGCAAAAACCCCTCTGCCGTTTTCATTAGCTAAGCGGAAAGCGAAATCCTGTCTTAAGTTAAGATCCTGGTATCGGTAATTGTTGAGTGTGCGTGCAAAATAGGCATTGGCACCCACGTAAAACTCATTGGTCAAAAACTTTCGATAAGCTAAGTTACCTTTCCAAGTATAAGGCGCTTGAAAGTTATCACCGATCAAGTTGATGTAAGGAGACCTTCCTTGTCCACCTGCGGGTACTCCGGGTACGGTGCTTGGATCAGTAATGTACGATGGGAAATCAGGAGTAGGTACATCTGCGCCTCTCAATAATAAATCTGTTAAAATAGTCCCTGATTGCAAGATGTTGCTCAATTGTGCCCAGTGGACGATGTTGGCTGAATAGCCCCCGATTCCAAATTTCAAGACATTGCGCTGATCTTCATTGAAATCATAGATGAATTGTAGACGAGGCTGGAAATTATTTAAATCAGAAGCCACTACATCTGTTCTTCTGCCCAATTCGCGTTCTACCAAAGGATTGAATTCGGGAGTGGTCATAAAGATCGTAGCATCCCAGCGCAAGCCAAAGGAGGCACTTAATTTGGAGCTGAAGTTTACATCAGCTTGGGTGAAAGCAGATAAGTCTAATGCAGTTTGTTTCAATTTCGGTGCATAACGTCCATCAGGATTGTTTGGTACCAATCTAGAATACTGGAAAGGAGTCTGAGCTTCCAAGGCATCTAAGTTGGCGAATTGAAATAATCCTCCTTGCTCATTTGTATTGAGCGTATTGGTGAAGGTTACAATGTTATCTGTCCCAAAAGTCCAGAAAATTTTACCTGTTTGAAGATAGGTAGTATTGATCAATTGCAATTGTTTTTCACCTTGCTCCTCAGGAGCAATTCTATTACCCCCAAACTGAAACTGTCTAAACAACCTTGTACCGTCCTCTTGGAAGGATTCAATCCCTACAAAGCCTCTGGGTGCAAAGGAGCGGGCTACAAAGTCACGTTGTGCCCGTAGGTACTGAACTTTTAGCTCATTGGTTAATTTTGGTGAAAAGGTGGATCGAAGCGCTAATTGGGAGTTAAGACCAAATATTTCAATATCACCTCTAGAGTCTGCAAGGGCTGTCTGATCACCTCCAATTACAAATTCATTAGCGCCCCAAAACATGTTGTTTCGGAAAGTCAATTTATGGATATCATTGATTTGCCAATCCAAACGGGCAAAAATGGTTCTGTTGGTAGGCTTTCGGGTAAAGAGTCCTGTTTGCTGTCTAGAAGGATCGAGTCCATATTGGTTTTGCAAAATCCCCAAAAAACGATCGAGGTTTTGTTGCGTAATCTGCTCCAATCGTTCGGTCGTAGCATCTCTGACGTCAATAATGGCAAAAGGCTCACTCCTGTCTTCAAAGTCCAAGGCAGTAAAGAAGTGGAGTTTATCTTTAATGATAGGACCACCAAGGGAGAATCCGTATTGATTGATATTGAAATCATTGATCGGTCTACCGATGTAGTCTTCATCTGCGGTGAGGCGCTGATTTCTGTTAAACAAAAATGCAGAACCTGTAAATTCATTGGTTCCTGATTTTGTCACCACGTTTATGGCTCCTCCGCCTTGTCTGCCTTCCCGTACATTGTATTCGTTGGTTGTGACTTCAAATTCACGAATAGCTTCCATGGAAACCGTGTATTGAGAGATCAAGCCCCCATTCATCATGAATCGTTGATTGCCTCCATCCAAGGTGATAGAAGTAGAGCTTTCTCTGGTACCGCCGATCGCAAGAGATCCACCGGGAGCAGTGGTAGGGGCGAGGTTGGCCAAGTCTTGGAAACTTCTGCCGTTGGTAGGCATGTTTTTCATCTCTGCAATGCCCAAGCGGGTCGCTCCACCAATTGGGGAAACTCTGTTGGGAGCATAATCTGAAGCAGTAACAGTGATCATTTCCAGTTGTCCTTCCCCATCCCGTAACTCAAAGTCCACACGTACTTGGTCACCTAGATTTAAGAAATATCCTGATTTACTTACTTGGCCTTCTCCTACAAAGGAAGCAGTTAGGATGTACGGTCCACCCAAGGGAAGCTGACTGAGTTGGAATCTTCCTTCCAAGTTGGTTACTGTTCCGGTAACGAAGCCTGTGGATTCATTTTTGATCTGTAGGTTCGCACCTGGCAGGGTTTCTCCTGCGGCATTTCTCACACTTCCAAAGAAAGAAGCGGAGGCGTTTTGTGCAAAGGCTTCCAAGCCGTAGATGCTTAGAAAGCCAATCAATGTGAGTAGTACTAGTTTTTTCATAGAAGGTGTGAATTAGATTCACGAAACTAGTACGCGAGTAGAAGCCGTATTTGTCGGTATACGACATTATCTCCAACTTAATGAATTCTTAATTTTAAGGTAAAATTGAGTCTGATGCCTCCTGCGATGAGTCAGAAGCATTTTTGAACCATTCAGCATACTTGGGATAATTTCCAGCAGTGCGCTCAATGACAGCAAGCATTTCAGGTCCTGTGGCTTTTACTTTCTTTGCTGGTGTACCGGCATAGATGCTGTTGGATTCAACCACTGTGCCAGCCAATACAACTGCTCCTGCTGCAATGACCGCTCCGGAGTGAATGACTGCTTTATCCATCACAATAGCCCCCATACCTATCAAAACATTGTCATGAATTGTGCATCCATGTACCACGGCATTGTGGGCAATCGATACTTTATTGCCGATAATCGTACCAGACTGCTGATATGTGCCATGAATGACCACTCCATCCTGTATATTGGTATCGTCACCGATGCGGATTTCATGCACATCCCCTCTGATGACAGCATTGAACCAAACAGTACAATTTTTGCCCATGATGACATCTCCTACAATGGTAGCGTTCGGGGCAAACCAACAATTTTCTGCCCACATGGGGTGTTTTCCTCTTACTTCCAGGATATGTGCCATAGTTTTTAGCTTTAGGTGCTTGAATATTTGGAATCAAAAATAATTTTTTTCGTCTGAAATGAACTTTTTTGCTTCAATTTAGTTTTCATGTCTATACATTAATTAAGAAACCAACTTATCTCAATAATTATGAAATTTATTCAAAGAACAGGTTTATTTGCAGCCGCAGCTTTATTGGCTTTTGCTTGTGGAAAGCCAGGTGACACTGTTGAAACTTCAGATGCTCAGGATGTAGCTGCTGGTTCAGGTCTTACCTTAGCTATCAGCCCAGAGACCTCATCTGTTAACTGGACTGGTTACAAGCCTACCGGTAAGCATTACGGAATCATCCCAGTAACAGCTGGAGAGGTAATGGTAGAAGGCACTAACCTAACTGGTGCTCGTTTTGCATTTGATATCACAGGTTTGAGAATCGATGATATCCCTGCTGACAACGAGAATTATGGTAAATTATGGGGTCATCTTCAGTCCGCTGATTTCTTCGATGCTGCTAACTTCCCAGAAGCTGTATTTGAAATGACAGGTGTAGAGCCTTTTTCTGCTGGTTCTATCGAAGACAAAGAGGAATTTGCAACTGATAACACGCCTGCATCAGATTCAGAATTGGCTGGTAACCCAACTCACTGGATTTCTGGTAACCTAACTATGAGAGGTACTACTAAAAACATTAAATTCCCAGCAACTGTATCCATCGTAGATGGTGCTGTAACTGCAAAAGCAGGATTCAATATTGACAGAACTGCTTGGGGATTGGCTTATGGTGACGAGAGCACTGCTGTAGATAAAGCAAAAGATCAATTTATCTATAACACAGTCAGTGTTGGATTCGAAATCAAGGCAAACTAAGATAATTTCATAGATTGTTTGTTTGGTAAAAAGGAAGCCTTAGGGTTTCCTTTTTTTGTATCCTTATATTTGCATGATGTTTCAAATAGAATTACCTGAATCTGAATTACAAGAATTTTTTTTCCAAGCTATTGCTTGGTGTACAGAAAACTACCCATACGTTGCTGGTTTTGATGGAAATTCTGTTAATTATCCTCAAGGCACATTTCCCAAAGCAATCTATGCAGGATCTAATGTTTCATCTCTAGAGGAACTATCAGATGATTATAAAAAGAAGGTTGGTATAATTTCCTATGACCTCAAAAATCAATTAGAAAAACTTTCAAGCTCAAGAACTCCTTTGGTAGAAGTTCCTGATACCCTTTTTTTTGAAGTAAGTTTTTCGCTGATTTTTAATGAAACCGCCATTTCTATGGATGTTCTCCATGCAAATGAAGTGTATGAAAAAATCAGGCAATCTGTACTCCTGACTAAACCTAATCCTAAGGTAAGTATTCAACCCTTGACTTCCAGAGAAAAATATATTGAAAATGTCCATGCAATTAGACAGCATATTGAAGAGGGCGATATGTATGAGTTGAATTACTGTCTTGCTTATACATTTGTGGAGAATACATGGAATCCTATTTTAGCATTCAAAGAATTAATGCATGTTTCACCTATGCCTTTCTCTGTTTTTTTCAAAGCAAAGCATCAGTATTTACTTGGAGCATCTCCTGAGCGATTTTTAAAGAAAGAAGGGGATGCATTGATCGCCCAACCCATTAAAGGAACCATTAGAAGGGGAAAAACATGGGAAGAAGACAGTAATTTGGCATCTTTATTACTTAATTCAGAAAAAGAGCGTGCCGAAAACTTGATGATTGTGGATCTGATGCGTAATGATCTGTCTAAAATCTCTAAAGTCGGTTCAGTAAAAGTAGAGGAGCTTTTTGGTGTTTATCCTTTTCCAAGAGTTCATCAAATGATTTCGACGGTTACCTCAACAATTAAGGATAATGTTAGTATTGCCGATATTTTTCAAGCAACATTCCCTATGGGAAGTATGACTGGTGCACCAAAAATAAAATGCATGGAGTTAATCGATCGCTATGAGGATTTCCGAAGAGGATGGTTTTCAGGATCTGTAGGGATTTTTCAACCAAACGGTGACTTTGATTTGAATGTAATCATTCGTAGCATCATCTATGACCAAGCCACGGGCAAAGGTTACTTCGCCGTGGGTTCCGCCATTACCTATGACGCCGATCCGGCGTATGAATATGAAGAGTGTCAGTTGAAGGCCTCGGCTATTCGGCAGATATTGGAGTGAGCAGTGTACAGTGAGCAATTGGCAGTGAACAGTGAGATAAATTAAGAATGAGGAATGATCTAAGAATCAAGAATCAAGAAAAGCTCGCAGAATACACGGAAAACGCAGCAAAATTAGCCTTGAAAAATTTGTACCTAAAGAGAGAAATTAATAATCAACCAAATAACTCCATCAATTGCCCCTGGTGTTAACCCACTCATTAATTGTTATTGCGTGAAAATCAGATGCTTTTCAAGGGAGTTCACCTATCAGTTGCCGTGGATTTTAATCCTCGGTATTGGAGTCTATTTCACGAAGGGGATTGCAAATCCCCCTTGATCTACTGGCCGAGAGAGTACATCTAGCATATCATCGTTCTTGGCACTACATATTATGAACTAATAACATGAGCTGCTTGCGTGACTTTTTCTATTTTGAATTTACGTACGCCTGCTGGTAAAGGCCACTCGATTTCCTGACCTTCCTGAAAACCAATTAAGGCGACACCTAAAGGTGATAAGATAGAAAGCTTGTTTTCAGCCAAATTGGCGTTTTTTGGAAAAGTAAGCATGAATTGCAATCTTTTTCCACTCTCAGCTGCGACGGGCGAGCTTCTCGAAATTTGCAATTTCGGGAAACAGATAGTGTGGGATTTGCAATCCCACTAAGTGATTTGTATTTTAACTCAATTTTAAAAGTGTGATTTATTAATTGAAGTTTATGGCATCACCATTCACGGTTAAGGATCAAAATGCCTTACATTTTGTAACATTTACAGTTCATCAATGGGCTGATGTTTTTACGAGGGAATTGTATGTTGATTTGTTGATAGATAGCATAAATTACTGTCAACGAAATAAAGGATTAAAAGTATATGCATGGGTGATCATGTCAAATCATTGCCATTTCATACTAAGTTCTGATAAAACTCCCTTGAGTGATATAATTAGAGATTTTAAGAAATTTTCAGCAAAAGCTATTTATAAAGCGATTCAAGAAAACCTGCAAGAGAGTAGAAAAAGTTGGCTTCTTTGGTTGCTAAGGAAAGATGAAAAAATCTGGTTTTGGGAGGCAGGCTACCATGGTGAAGAAATTTATACTGAAGATTTTTTGAAGACTAAAATTAAGTACATTCATCACAATCCAGTTCGAGCGAAGATAGTTGAAAGCGAAGAGGAGTATTTGAACAGCAGCTGTGGAGAGTTTTATGGTTTAAGAAAAAGTAAAATCAGATTAGAGCCGATTTGATGTTAGGATATTATGAAATTTTAGGGGATTGCAAATCCCCCTTTATCTCCCGACCGAGATTGCAAATCTCGGTCAGCATCGACAGCCGTGCTCCGTGCTTCTCGAAATTTGCAATTTCGGGAAACAGATAGTGTGGGATTTGCAATCCCACTAGGTGAATTGTATTAAAAAAACTTTTTCGATGGTTTTTACTCATTCCCACACGGCTTCATCATTCATCTTTAAGGATCAAGTAATTGAAGAGAATTTTATTGTAAAAGTAAGTGTGGCACCAATTTGAGGCATTGGAGTCTATTTCACGAAGGGGATTGCAAATCCCCCTTGATCTACTGGCCGAGAGAGTACATCTAGCATATCATCGTGCTTGGCACTACATATTATGAACTAATAACATGAGCTGCTTGCGTGACTTTTTCTATTTTGAATTTACGTACGCCTGCTGGTAAAGGCCACTCGATTTCCTGACCTTCCTGAAAACCAATTAAGGCGACACCTAAAGGTGATAAGATGGAAAGCTTGTTTTCAGCCAAATTGGCGTTTTTTGGAAAAGTAAGCATGAATTGCAATCTTTTTCCACTCGCGATGTCGATAATTTCAAAACTGGAATCAAGTTGTATGACTTTGTCAGAGATTTTCTTATCGGTCAAAATTTTAGCTCTTCGTAACTCGGATTGCAGTATGCCCAGTTCTTTGGTTCGTTGACTGGATGGAATATTTTCCATCAATGTCAAAAGGGCTTTTTCGTCTGATTTTTTAATGATAGGTACCATGATTGATTGCGTATGATTTTTGTGAAATATAGATGCCCGAGCAAATACAGCAGACCTAATTGGTGCGTGGCTATTTCAGTCGGAAATTGATAGAATTTACCTTACAAGTGAAAGGTAAGGGGTTCCCCTGCTAAAGCACTGTTTTAAAGAGATAGCAGGGGCTTAGTTACAAAGGCCTTGCTATGGGACGATTTGAAAAAATGCATAGTATTCCCGCTAAAAGTTGGTTTGTAATTTTTCGATATTTTTACCTGCGAAAACATTTAATGCAAGTTACGCTTTATTTATTCAATCACAGATATATCACAGAAGATTTGTTTAGCTTGAACATCTAAAATCTACAATAGCCAAAAGGCCCAATGATTGAAGAAACGACCATACGGAAAATTATTCATGTGGACATGGATGCTTTTTATGCATCGGTAGAGCAGATGGATAATCCTGATCTAAGAGGTAAGCCGGTGGCCGTTGGAGGAAATCGAGAACGGGGGGTAGTGGCGGCTGCTTCCTATGAAGCCAGAAAGTATGGCGTAAGGTCTGCTATGTCAGGCAAAATGGCCGCCTTGAAATGTCCCCACCTGATATTCGTGCCACCAAGATTTGAGCGATATAAAGAGCTTTCCTATCACATCCGAGAAATCTTTTATGCCTATACCGATTTGGTAGAACCTTTATCTCTTGATGAGGCCTTTTTGGATGTTACCACAAATAAGGTCAATAACCCTTCTGCTACATTATTGGCCCAGGAAATTAGGAAAAGGATTAAAGATGAGGTTGGCCTACATGCCTCTGCTGGAATTTCTTACAATAAATTCTTGGCCAAAACAGCCTCTGATATCAACAAACCCAATGGACAGGCAGTCATCTTACCCAAGGATGCGGAAGTTTTTTTGGAAAAATTACCCATCGAACGGTTTTATGGCGTAGGGAAAGTAACCGCTGAGAAAATGAATAAGCTTGGTATTTACAATGGCTACGACCTCAAGCAGTATTCCCTGCAGTTTTTAACCAAAAAATTTGGGAAGTCAGGCCTGCATTACTTCAATATCGTCAGAGGTAACCATCAGAGTGAAGTACAGCCAAACCGCCTTCGAAAATCGCTTTCGGCTGAAAATACCTTCGAGCAGGACTTACCGACCGTTGCTGATTGTTTGGGGGCCTTGGAGGAGGTATTGGTGGAGGTCCAAAAGCGCATGGAACGAACTGGCATCAAAGGACGTACTGTCACGCTGAAAATCAAGTATTCGGATTTCACCATTCAGACCCGTAGTAAAACCTTTGAGCAATACCCTGAAACAGATAAAATTTGGGAAACGGTGCAGGCTTTATTGGAACAAGAGGTCCTAAAAATGCCTGTTCGCTTATTGGGTATTGGGCTATCAAACCTGAATATTGAAGAAGAAAAAATACTTTTCGGAAAGCAGCTGCATTTTGATTTTGAAGGCTTTGAATAAGGGCTAGGAAAAACAGGAATTCTAGTGAAAATCTTGGCAGGTTTTTGAAACCTGCCAAGATTAGCCCTGAGGATTAGATTCACTTTTCTACCACCATTTTTATCCCGAATCCACCACTCAGCAAAATTGATGCTGCAGCCCGTGATTTTTTTCTAATTTCGCATAGATAAATCTGTCTTATGAAAAAGAAATCTATGTTTTTCATGCTCCTTTGTTGTCTTATGGCAGCAGGAAGCATACGTGCACAAGAGGCACCGCAATGGCTGCGTTACCCTTCCATATCACCTGATGGTGGGTTGATCGCATTTACTTACAAAGGTGATATCTACACGATTTCTTCCCAAGGAGGAAAAGCCAATCAGTTGACATTTCACGAGGCGCATGATTTCATGCCTGTATGGAGTAAGGATGGTCAAAGCATTGCTTTCGCATCCGATCGCTATGGAAATTTCGACGTGTACATCATGCCTGCTCAAGGAGGAAATGCCACCCGATTGACCTACCATTCCAATGATGAGATGCCCTATAGTTTTTCTTCCGATGGTAAGCATGTCATTTTTGGAGGGGTGCGTCAGGATTTGGCCGAACACAGACAATACCCGACGGGTTCACAGCCGGAATTATATCAAGTACCCATCAAAGGGGGTAGAGTGGATCAAGTATGGACGATTCCATCCGAATCCCTGAGTGTATCGAAAGATGGTAGCAAAATGCTTTACCAGGATAAAAAGGGGGGAGAGAATGAATGGAGAAAAAAACATCAATCCGGTATAGCTCGTGATATTTGGGTGTATGACCGCGCTAGCAATTCCCATCAAATGTTGACCTCTTTTTATGGAGAGGACAGGAATCCAGTATTTGCTCCGAATGGAGAAGATTTCTACTATTTATCTGAGGAACAAGGGAGTTTTAACGTTTGGAAGGCTTCAATCTCCAATCCTGCGAACAAGCAAGCCTTGACATCTTTGAAGGATTTTCCAGTACGTTTTTTGAGTATTTCGGATGATGGCTTGATGAGCTTTTCGTACGATGGACAGTTGTATACACTTCGTGAAGGTGGACAGCCACAATTGGTGGACGTTTCCTTGACCACTCAGTCCATCAGCAATTCCGATAGTTTCATTACCATCAATGGAGAAGTGAGAGAAATGTCCTTGTCTGCTGACGGCAAAGAAATTGCATTTATTTCCAGGGGTGAGGTATTCGTGACTTCCGTAGATGGATCGTTGACCAAAAGAATTACAACAACTCCGGAACAAGAGCGTTTTGTTCAGTTTGCTCCAGATGGCAAATCCATCATCTATGCAGCGGAGCGTGGCGGTAAGTGGCAGATTTTGCAAACTAAGCGTGTACGGGAAAAAGAAGAGCCGTTCTTCTTTGCCAGTACCTTGCTTCAAGAAGAAGTTTTGGTATCGAAGGATGTAGATGTATATCAGCCTAAACTCTCACCTGATGGGAAAAAGTTAGCTTACATCGAAAATCGCAAGAATTTAATCGTAATGGATTTGGCTACAAAGGCCAGTGTTACGCTGATGGACGATACACAATTGTATCATATGCAGGACGGAGATCAGTTTTTTTCGTGGAGTCCGGATAGTAAATGGTTGTTGGCGGAATTTAATCCGACTATGGCTAATGGAGAGGTGGTTTTATTGGATGTCACAGGGAAGAAACCCATGGAGAATATTTCTCAAAATGGTTTCCGAGATTACAGACCAAAGTGGGTCAATGGTGGGAAACAGATTTTGTGGTTTTCCAATCGGGATGGGTTGAAAAGTTTGGCCACCAGTGGAGGCTCTCAAGGGGATGTTTACACACTCTTCCTGACCAAAGAAGGATTCGATAAATTCAACATGAGTAAGGAAGATTTCGATTTGATGAAGGAAGTCGAAAAAGCCAACAAAAAAGGGGATGATAAAAAAGCCGAGGATAAGAAAGAAGATTCCAAAAAAGTAGAAGAAGTTAAAATCGATTGGGATGATTTGATTTATCGCAAAGCAAAGTTGACCATACATTCGTCCTCACTAGGAGATGCCGTTTTGGATAAGGAGGGAGAGAAACTGTATTACTTGGCGCGCTTTGAAAAAGGAATGAATTTATGGAGCACAGATTTGCGTACCAAAGAAACCAAGATGGAACTGAAACTCGACACGGGTTTTGGTTCTTTGGAATGGGATTCGGAGATGAAAAATCTGTTTTTATTGGCCAATGGTTCTATTTCTAAGATTACGAGTAACGGGACCAAGCGGGAGCAGATTAAAATTGCAGGGGAGATGACCTTGGATACGGACTTGGAAAGAAAGGCGATGTTTGATCACATTCGTATCCGAACCAAAGGGGCATTTTACACCCCAGATATGCATGGAGTGGATTGGGATGCGTTGGCAGATGCCCACGAAAAATACCTACCACATATCGGCAATGGCTATGAGTTTGCAGAGATGATCTCCGAATTGATTGGGGAGCTGAATGTGTCTCATGCCGGTGCACGCTACTCCAGAAGAGTCGCTCAATCGGATGCTACGGCGAGTTTGGGAATATTTATGGATTATGCTTACGAGGGTGACGGCATCAAGATTGCAGAGATTTTGAAGGATGGGCCTTTGGATAAGGCTGGTTTGGATATTAGTCCGGGCATGATCATCGAAAAAATTGATGGGCAGCTGATTTCTAAGGATCAGGATGTAGCCATGTATCTGAATCGTAAGGCGGATAAATTCACCTTGTTGGAATTGATCCAACCTCAGGGCAATGTACGCAAGCAAGTGACTGTCAAACCAATAAGCTTGGGTGCAGAAAACCAATTGCTATACAAGCGTTGGGTAAGAAAAAATCAAGAAGAGGTAGATAAGTTGTCCGGAGGTAAGTTGGGCTATGTTCATATCCCAGGCATGTCAGATGGGCCTTTCCGTACGACTTATGAGGAAATGATGGGTAAATATCATGACCGAGCAGGTGTGATTGTGGATACCCGTTTCAATGGAGGAGGAGACTTGGTAGCAGATTTGGCCATGTTCTTCACGGGAGAAAAGTTCATCACCTATGCAGTGGAAGGCAGAGATGTAGGCTATGAACCAACCTTCCGATGGACCAAGCCAACGTTAGCGATGTTTAACGAAGCGAATTATTCGGATGGGCATTGCTTTGCTTGTGGGTATTCGGATTTGCAAATCGGCAAAACAGTAGGGATGCCAACACCAGGAACCTGTTCCTTTGCAGGCTGGGAGTCATTGCCCAACGGAGGTCGCTGGGGTATCGTGCCCATATCGGCTAAGGACAAGCAAGGCAACTGGATGGAAAACAACGAAACCAAGCCACAGTTTGAAGTGAAAAATATGCCTGGAAAGATTGATCAAGGGATCGATCAGCAGTTGGAAAAAGCTGTGGAGGAGTTGATGAAGGATGTAAAGTAATAAATTCCTAAAGAGGAGTAAAACACCTCAATTTAGACCTCAAATTCAGACCCGGCAGGTTTTTGAAACCTGCTGGGTTTTTTTGCACTTATGAGATTAAGATATGAGGTTAAGTTGTCGATTATGCATATTCATGCTCAACATTTTGGCTTCTCACAAAAAACCTTCGAAGAAGCTTTTCACCACGTTCGGTATTATTTCCTGTATGGTGCGATTGAGAGCTTTCCACTCCTTGAAATTCTTCCAATATCCATGCAATTTCAATTCCTGTATGGTGCGATTGAGAGAGTGCAAAATACTTTTCAACTACGTAATTTAAAACTATTTCAATTCCTGTATGGTGCGATTGAGAGGAAACTACAAAGCTATGAATCCGACACAAAAGGTTAATTTCAATTCCTGTATGGTGCGATTGAGAGTGCGGTTTTGGATGGAAGTACTCAATAGAAACGCAAATTTCAATTCCTGTATGGTGCGATTGAGAGACTCCACCTGCTCTTTTTGCCATGAGCTCTTTACCAATTTCAATTCCTGTATGGTGCGATTGAGAGTATGCTCAAACTCTACCTAGATACAGGAGATTATTATTTCAATTCCTGTATGGTGCGATTGAGAGAGGAGAGATCAACCGTGTACAGCCAAAAGACTTTGATTTCAATTCCTGTATGGTGCGATTGAGAGCGGGCAGCCCACTCTAAACAGGCAGCGCTCCTCGATATTTCAATTCCTGTATGGTGCGATTGAGAGCTTTTTGGATCCAGCAGGAACTTTGATAGGTATTTCATTTCAATTCCTGTATGGTGCGATTGAGAGACTTCCCTACTGGAATACTCCTGTAGCTGGTCTAGAATTTCAATTCCTGTATGGTGCGATTGAGAGTCCGAGGTGTTTAATCTGGTAGGTGATCATATTTACCATTTCAATTCCTGTATGGTGCGATTGAGAGTCCATTCTTTTGTTGAGATCATGTTTACAATTTCCGATTTCAATTCCTGTATGGTGCGATTGAGAGAATCATTGAATTCGTAAAAATGCACGCCGTAAAAATATTTCAATTCCTGTATGGTGCGATTGAGAGGCTGAATTCTTCCGATACCTAATCTAAGGTAATTCCATTTCAATTCCTGTATGGTGCGATTGAGAGCATGCTTTCCCCTGGAACAAAGCGCCGTGAAACAGAATTTCAATTCCTGTATGGTGCGATTGAGAGAGTAGAAAAAACTTCTATCAATTGCCTTATTATTATATTTCAATTCCTGTATGGTGCGATTGAGAGTATTTGATTGTCAAGGACTTTGATAGCTTTTATCATATTTCAATTCCTGTATGGTGCGATTGAGAGATGTTAATTTCTCCAAATTGGTTAATTTCAAATAAATTTCAATTCCTGTATGGTGCGATTGAGAGTGTAGAAATAATCAATATTGAATGCTACATAATTGCATTTCAATTCCTGTATGGTGCGATTGAGAGAATTGTTTTGTTTCAAAAAATCCAATTGCGTACTTTATTTCAATTCCTGTATGGTGCGATTGAGAGATTTATTCATATACATAATAGCTGCAAACGAAACTAATTTCAATTCCTGTATGGTGCGATTGAGAGTTGAATGCAATCTATTCTATTGATACGTACTTTCCATTTCAATTCCTGTATGGTGCGATTGAGAGTGCGGTCGAAAAAATTGCTTTTTGTGTGGCTGATCAATTTCAATTCCTGTATGGTGCGATTGAGAGAAAGTTAGTTTCTATTTCATCCGCTATTTCTTTTACATTTCAATTCCTGTATGGTGCGATTGAGAGCGTTGAATGAAATCCTTAAGCAGATCAGAACTTCCAATTTCAATTCCTGTATGGTGCGATTGAGAGTTAAGCTGAGTGTCATATCAGGGATTGTTTCACTATTTCAATTCCTGTATGGTGCGATTGAGAGTGAAGGTAATAAACAATATGCCTACAAAGATCAAGCATTTCAATTCCTGTATGGTGCGATTGAGAGTGAACTAAGATGATAAAGGAACTAGTTGCAAAGATATTTCAATTCCTGTATGGTGCGATTGAGAGAAATCATTTTCGGGTAGTTGATCATTTTCGTTTGTATTTCAATTCCTGTATGGTGCGATTGAGAGTGAAGATTTTGCTACAATTCAAGATTCTAGTTTTTAATTTCAATTCCTGTATGGAGCGATTGAGAGGTTAATCGGTGCTTCAGCAGCCGATATTACAGACAGATTTCAATTCCTGTATGGTGCGATTGAGAGTAAGTTCAAGTATTACACTGAGAAACTTAGAAAGATATTTCAATTCCTGTATGGTGCGATTGAGAGGTTGACCATTGCTCGTTTGATGGAGAATCTACCCTATTTCAATTCCTGTATGGTGCGATTGAGAGTGTCATTGTAGATGTTTCAAATCCCCCAACTGTTAGATTTCAATTCCTGTATGGTGCGATTGAGAGCTTGCAGGAGGCAGGACTTAACCCGAATCTCATCTAATTTCAATTCCTGTATGGTGCGATTGAGAGCCGAATCAAATTGCCTACTAATCTACCGCCTTCCTTATTTCAATTCCTGTATGGTGCGATTGAGAGGACCTGAAAACGTGACTTTTGATCCCTCTCAGGTTGATTTCAATTCCTGTATGGTGCGATTGAGAGTTGCGAGGATTCACGCAATAGAAACGAATCAAGACAATTTCAATTCCTGTATGGTGCGATTGAGAGTATGCTCAAACTCTACCTAGATACAGGAGATTATTATTTCAATTCCTGTATGGTGCGATTGAGAGAGGAGAGATCAACCGTGTACAGCCAAAAGACTTTGATTTCAATTCCTGTATGGTGCGATTGAGAGCGGGCAGCCCACTCTAAACAGGCAGCGCTCCTCGATATTTCAATTCCTGTATGGTGCGATTGAGAGCTTTTTGGATCCAGCAGGAACTTTGATAGGTATTTCATTTCAATTCCTGTATGGTGCGATTGAGAGACTTCCCTACTGGAATACTCCTGTAGCTGGTCTAGAATTTCAATTCCTGTATGGTGCGATTGAGAGGAAGAGATATGGATTAACCCTGCAAACAATGATGTTATTTCAATTCCTGTATGGTGCGATTGAGAGATCATTGCCATTATCGGTAAAGTACTTGGGTTTTCTATTTCAATTCCTGTATGGTGCGATTGAGAGTGTATCTGCATTATTATACCAAGCTAGCGGAGATTTATTTCAATTCCTGTATGGTGCGATTGAGAGTACCAATTTATTGAGCAAAGAGTATAATAATATTTTATTTCAATTCCTGTATGGTGCGATTGAGAGTAGCCTCTAATTTTCGAACACTCGCCGCCAATCCTTTATTTCAATTCCTGTATGGTGCGATTGAGAGAACCGCATAAATGAACTGATTTTCCGTCCCTTGAGGATTTCAATTCCTGTATGGTGCGATTGAGAGTTAAACCCCTTTCAAGTTTACTACGATCGTGAAACAATTTCAATTCCTGTATGGTGCGATTGAGAGATTCACTTTCATATTATTGCCAATAGGTTTTGTAATATTTCAATTCCTGTATGGTGCGATTGAGAGACTTCCTTATTTTTAATTTCCTGCTCACCGATGTGTATTTCAATTCCTGTATGGTGCGATTGAGAGCATTTTGGAAAGTTCCATCTGATTGGCGTCTTATCCATTTCAATTCCTGTATGGTGCGATTGAGAGGATCGCATCGCCCAAATTCCTCTCCCACATAATCCTATTTCAATTCCTGTATGGTGCGATTGAGAGAACTGCATTTCAACAAACTGTAAACGCCTCATCTAGATTTCAATTCCTGTATGGTGCGATTGAGAGTGCATTTTATGAAATCGGTTTATCAGTTAGAAATTTATTTCAATTCCTGTATGGTGCGATTGAGAGGGTGCTTCGTCACGCCTTATCAGTCTATCTATCCCTATTTCAATTCCTGTATGGTGCGATTGAGAGCATCATGATGATTCAACATGATATTACTTTGAGCTAATTTCAATTCCTGTATGGTGCGATTGAGAGCGCTGCACGGTACCCAACCCCCCAGGAACTCCAAGATTTCAATTCCTGTATGGTGCGATTGAGAGTAAGCCTCCATTCATCATCAACTAAGTCTGTAAGGTATTTCAATTCCTGTATGGTGCGATTGAGAGTTTCGTTTTGATTAATAGCAGGAACATTTAAATTATATTTCAATTCCTGTATGGTGCGATTGAGAGCAGGTGACCAAATTAGTTCTTACACGCTATCAGGAAATTTCAATTCCTGTATGGTGCGATTGAGAGATAAATCAAAAGGTTTAGTAAGTCTATTTTACAGAGATTTCAATTCCTGTATGGTGCGATTGAGAGGAAGAGGCTTGTATCTTATCTGTTGCACTTGAAAATATTTCAATTCCTGTATGGTGCGATTGAGAGAGTACATTTCTTTTTTACTGATTATGAAGTTGGGTAATTTCAATTCCTGTATGGTGCGATTGAGAGCTTAACAGCGTCTAGCTTTGGGCCTTCATTGAGCCAATTTCAATTCCTGTATGGTGCGATTGAGAGTTCAAGGGGTAGATTTTAATGGTAAAGGGTATTTATATTTCAATTCCTGTATGGTGCGATTGAGAGAAGCCAAAGAACATCAATTGTCGCAACATCGATTCTATTTCAATTCCTGTATGGTGCGATTGAGAGATGTTCAAATGGTTTTGCGTGATATGAGCTTACTAAATTTCAATTCCTGTATGGTGCGATTGAGAGAAAATTATTAGCAGTTGCAAGATTGAAATCAACACTATTTCAATTCCTGTATGGTGCGATTGAGAGTTCAGGAAATATAGCAGGTGCGAGCCGTGCGATTATATTTCAATTCCTGTATGGTGCGATTGAGAGACTCTATAAGCGTATTAATTACCTCCATACTTTGCAATTTCAATTCCTGTATGGTGCGATTGAGAGTCTGTACGATGTATTGCCTAAAATTGCCGTGCCTAATTTCAATTCCTGTATGGTGCGATTGAGAGGGTCAACAATGTTGCCCAACGACAAAGCATAACCAAATTTCAATTCCTGTATGGTGCGATTGAGAGTTTCCTGAGCTGTTCTTCGTGGAGTAGATGCTTTAAGATTTCAATTCCTGTATGGTGCGATTGAGAGAAAAGACCTATTAAATTCTTTGAAGTATTTAGGATTTCAATTCCTGTATGGTGCGATTGAGAGGACAGAGGGAGCACCGAAATTCATCCCGCATTACTATTTCAATTCCTGTATGGTGCGATTGAGAGAAAAATCGCAGGATCTGCTGGTTTACTTTTAGGTGATTTCAATTCCTGTATGGTGCGATTGAGAGTATGTGAAGACCGCCCGATCGGAAGCAGCCGAAGGAGATTTCAATTCCTGTATGGTGCGATTGAGAGTCCGCCAAAGGAAATATTTGTAGAACCACTAATTCCATTTCAATTCCTGTATGGTGCGATTGAGAGTCAACGAACTTACCCAAATACCATTCAATATATTTATTTCAATTCCTGTATGGTGCGATTGAGAGTCGGTGTATGGGTAGTTATGCATTTCCCTGTATTTATTTCAATTCCTGTATGGTGCGATTGAGAGCTTCCGGATACGTGCTGTTAAGCCTTTCGGCATTTTATTTCAATTCCTGTATGGTGCGATTGAGAGGCTGGCGCTGCCATGTTTAAGCCTGTTAATACTGCATTTCAATTCCTGTATGGTGCGATTGAGAGTTTGATCGTCTGAGCGCAAGTCCAGATCGTAGTGTGATTTCAATTCCTGTATGGTGCGATTGAGAGCGAGTGGATTGCCATCGTCTTCCTCTTGAGTGGCCTATTTCAATTCCTGTATGGTGCGATTGAGAGGCAGCAAGTAGCGGCTAATTTGTCCTTTACGGCGGTATTTCAATTCCTGTATGGTGCGATTGAGAGTCAAAGCGAATAAGGAAGCGTTGACAAACCTAGTTAATTTCAATTCCTGTATGGTGCGATTGAGAGTTCGTCAAAGGATTTTAATCCAATCATATTAGTTTCATTTCAATTCCTGTATGGTGCGATTGAGAGCAGCCATTTACCAAATGGGCGGTGTAGTATTATCTGATTTCAATTCCTGTATGGTGCGATTGAGAGCAGAGCCTTCCATCATCTTTACTTCTTTGATAATGTATTTCAATTCCTGTATGGTGCGATTGAGAGTTTTCCACCAATTCAAGTTTTCCAAGCCTAAGCAATATTTCAATTCCTGTATGGTGCGATTGAGAGCTCGCAAGAATAAGCCATGCTATAAGGATGTATTCTATTTCAATTCCTGTATGGTGCGATTGAGAGAACATTAAATATCTAGGTTACAATCAAGCAAGTTTATTTCAATTCCTGTATGGTGCGATTGAGAGAAAGCCACAGAGATGGAGCTTTTAAGTTTTAGACTTATTTCAATTCCTGTATGGTGCGATTGAGAGCCTCTTGCACTTGAGCATTAGCATCTTCCGCTCTATATTTCAATTCCTGTATGGTGCGATTGAGAGATTTTTTTCTTGCGCTGGATTTTAGCCTCCAATTTGATTTCAATTCCTGTATGGTGCGATTGAGAGTTAAACCCTACTGCTGTAACAGGAAAGTCTTGTGATATTTCAATTCCTGTATGGTGCGATTGAGAGGATGCAATCCACAAGGCTTCAAACGAGTTTATTAAGATTTCAATTCCTGTATGGTGCGATTGAGAGTCTAATTCTGTTAATACCTCACTTATTAGCGGTGATATTTCAATTCCTGTATGGTGCGATTGAGAGATTGAATCCTGTAACATTAAATGAAGGTTTGGCTTTATTTCAATTCCTGTATGGTGCGATTGAGAGATAAAAGGCTTGATATTGAGATTTATGCTCACTAAATTTCAATTCCTGTATGGTGCGATTGAGAGAGTCTAAGCCGATCACAAGAACTGAAAGCATATTAAATTTCAATTCCTGTATGGTGCGATTGAGAGACCAAACACATGAGTTGTTTCATTGGATGTAATTGAATTTCAATTCCTGTATGGTGCGATTGAGAGTTTCCAATAAACCGACTTTCTTTCAGTGCTTTCGCTATTTCAATTCCTGTATGGTGCGATTGAGAGCCGATTCGGTCGCCCATTGATTAGCGCTCTGTTGCTATTTCAATTCCTGTATGGTGCGATTGAGAGTAAATACAGAAACGACATGTACTTATGATTCAATTATTTCAATTCCTGTATGGTGCGATTGAGAGTTAATAGAAAAAATCAATTTGACATTCTTTGTAATAATTTCAATTCCTGTATGGTGCGATTGAGAGCTTAAAAGTTGCATAAGTGTTATCCAATTCAACCAAATTTCAATTCCTGTATGGTGCGATTGAGAGTATTCTTTGCACATCGGTTTATAAGCTCGTTTCGTATTTCAATTCCTGTATGGTGCGATTGAGAGAGTTACTTTAACTCTATGCTTCACAGGGGAGATCAGATTTCAATTCCTGTATGGTGCGATTGAGAGCAAAAAAAGGTGAAGAAATTGCAAGCCGTTCAAGTTATTTCAATTCCTGTATGGTGCGATTGAGAGCCGCCAAAGGAAATATTTGTAGAACCGCTAATTCCATTTCAATTCCTGTATGGTGCGATTGAGAGTAACGGTCGATGATGGTAATTCACAGTTGCCAATTAATTTCAATTCCTGTATGGTGCGATTGAGAGTCTAATCTTGAAACTATCTTTAACTGTACTCTTGAATTTCAATTCCTGTATGGTGCGATTGAGAGCGTAACTCCACAGGCAGTCAGGAAGCAATTAGCACTATTTCAATTCCTGTATGGTGCGATTGAGAGATTGAGTGACGGCATTAACGGTTATGTCCGTTGTTAATTTCAATTCCTGTATGGTGCGATTGAGAGCTTCAATGGCTTTTTTTTTGTCTCGCTTTCAGGTTCATTTCAATTCCTGTATGGTGCGATTGAGAGCCTGTAGCTTGAATGCTCGTCTGAGATCGGTAATAGATTTCAATTCCTGTATGGTGCGATTGAGAGTCTTGTCCTATTCCAGGTCCTCCACCAGTGATCTTATTTCAATTCCTGTATGGTGCGATTGAGAGTGGTTACTGCTGCCTTTACTCCTTTGGTGATCAAAGATTTCAATTCCTGTATGGTGCGATTGAGAGTATTAAATCGGTTTCAGTTGCTGCTTTTGCTAGTATATTTCAATTCCTGTATGGTGCGATTGAGAGCAAGATGAAAAACGTTAATTCAATCTTAACTATATATTTCAATTCCTGTATGGTGCGATTGAGAGAGGAATTAAGGCATTTGAATCAAAATGGATAGTTCTATTTCAATTCCTGTATGGTGCGATTGAGAGTTTAAGTTGTGTCATGAAGGGGAGAGAAGCAGATGAATTTCAATTCCTGTATGGTGCGATTGAGAGCAGAGACATCGAAAAAGGTAATTCTAATTATTTTAAATTTCAATTCCTGTATGGTGCGATTGAGAGAAAGTTGATTTTTTTTAGTAGTTGGCAAGTTGGACTATTTCAATTCCTGTATGGTGCGATTGAGAGAATATCAATTTTGATATAGTGACTAAGTTCCCTAGATTTCAATTCCTGTATGGTGCGATTGAGAGCAAAATTGAAGCGGATGTAATGGTTGATACAGTTGAATTTCAATTCCTGTATGGTGCGATTGAGAGAAAATTGGCAATCGGTATTTGCTCCGATGCAATCAAATTTCAATTCCTGTATGGTGCGATTGAGAGCATATCAGGCTAATTTCTCCCCACATACCATGTATAATTTCAATTCCTGTATGGTGCGATTGAGAGTTCTACCACGACATCTGAAATATCTACATCTGTCAAATTTCAATTCCTGTATGGTGCGATTGAGAGGATGCGATTCACAAGGCTTCAAACGAGTTCATCAAGATTTCAATTCCTGTATGGTGCGATTGAGAGTATGCAAACAGTTAGAACCTTACAAGCATCTTTCTATTTCAATTCCTGTATGGTGCGATTGAGAGTTAGCGGTATTCTTACTGAGAGATCGGGCGATCATATTTCAATTCCTGTATGGTGCGATTGAGAGATGCGATTCACAAGGCTTCAAACGAGTTCATCAAGATTTCAATTCCTGTATGGTGCGATTGAGAGCAGCTGCAAACGCTCGAATTAGGCATGAACTAAACTATTTCAATTCCTGTATGGTGCGATTGAGAGGAACAGGACTTAAAACAAGATTGGAGCGACATGCGAATTTCAATTCCTGTATGGTGCGATTGAGAGCAGCGACAGTTAATCGTATTAGCTGCGCTTCCTCTATTTCAATTCCTGTATGGTGCGATTGAGAGCACAAACAACATAACCCCACAGGACAATATCCTTATATTTCAATTCCTGTATGGTGCGATTGAGAGAGCGTTAAAACCATACTGATACCCTGTGATTCGATATTTCAATTCCTGTATGGTGCGATTGAGAGTTAGTAGAATCAAACGTTACCGTTTACGCATCTGATATTTCAATTCCTGTATGGTGCGATTGAGAGCTTTGGTTGCTTATCTAACCACTACCCAAGAGGGTAATTTCAATTCCTGTATGGTGCGATTGAGAGGATAGGATAATTACAAAGGCAAAGATGACTTCCTTATTTCAATTCCTGTATGGTGCGATTGAGAGAACAGAGGCGCTTATTGGAATGGTACTATGAATACAATTTCAATTCCTGTATGGTGCGATTGAGAGTGAGTGATCCAACATCTTGGAAAGTTCCATCCGTTATTTCAATTCCTGTATGGTGCGATTGAGAGAATACAAAAAGCATGGAGTATCTACGGACGCCACTTATTTCAATTCCTGTATGGTGCGATTGAGAGTGTGAGCCTTCGGGGATGTCGGCATTCCATCCGATTATTTCAATTCCTGTATGGTGCGATTGAGAGGTTGACAAAGATATTGTTGAATCCTATCGCACTTACATTTCAATTCCTGTATGGTGCGATTGAGAGCATACGCTCGAATGGTATTACAGCCTCTTTACCGCTATTTCAATTCCTGTATGGTGCGATTGAGAGTGAGGGAGACGAGCGCACCTATTACATGACCTACTATTTCAATTCCTGTATGGTGCGATTGAGAGCCAAAATGGAAATGCTATTGCTGCTGGAATTCAATTATTTCAATTCCTGTATGGTGCGATTGAGAGACCGATTCTGAGCGCCTAACTGATAGTTTCAAGGTCATTTCAATTCCTGTATGGTGCGATTGAGAGATTGACATTCTTTGGAGTATCAACATTTACTAATGCATTTCAATTCCTGTATGGTGCGATTGAGAGCTTCGCATAGGGAGCAAATATTTAGCAATTGAAAAATTTCAATTCCTGTATGGTGCGATTGAGAGCTTAGATTGGAGGCTTATTTGTGTCCGGCCCATGTAATTTCAATTCCTGTATGGTGCGATTGAGAGCCAGAGGTCCTTACGTTTCCGATGAATGTTATAAGAATTTCAATTCCTGTATGGTGCGATTGAGAGTGTTGAGATGTATTTGGACTACATAGACTTGCATATTTCAATTCCTGTATGGTGCGATTGAGAGAGCGTATCATTCACCTATACAGCAACCCTAACGAAGATTTCAATTCCTGTATGGTGCGATTGAGAGGTGGTCTTGGAAGCTAGGAGAGATGAATTTATGGACATTTCAATTCCTGTATGGTGCGATTGAGAGCAAAATGGAAACGCTCAGGCTACTGGGATTCAATTATTTCAATTCCTGTATGGTGCGATTGAGAGCGCATTTTACAGTCATAACACAAGCCACAAGGGACATTTCAATTCCTGTATGGTGCGATTGAGAGCCGCCGAAACGACAAACTAAAATAGGGCTTTTTGAATCAATTTGACTGTTTTAGCTAATTAATTTAGTGGTAAAAATGCGTCGACCTTCAATAGTCAATTTTTTACCCACGTTCGACAACTTTATAATATGATGTTTACCAGTGTTTTATGGAAGGTATGGACCTATAAGCTTGGGTATGCCGTGCTTTTGGCTGCCTTCGACAACTAAATAAAGGTATCCAAATCATTTCTTTCTTGTCCAATGACCTCTTTATCCAGCCATTTTTCTTCTCTACTCTTAAATACAATTAAACTATCTTCCTCGATTTTCATTATCTTCTTGGCGTAGATTATCAACTCTTTGTACTTCACCTCTGTGATCTCTCCTTCAAATACCGAATTCTGAATCCAGTTCAAGTATTTTCTACAAAGCTTCAGCATCTTGCCAACTCGCTTTTCTCCGATATCGTAGACTAAAATTATGTACATAGTTTAATTATTCAATTATTCAACCCCTACCACCAAATCTTAAATGGCTGATAGGTTTCCATTTCCAGCAGGTGCTTGCTCAGTTTGTAGCATTCTAATTTTACTAAACTTTTGTAACTCACTTGCTTGTTTAATGTCCGGTGTTTGATGGTTTCATTAAGGCGCTCTTCAAAAGCTCGGATAAAAACTTTTTTGCCAGACTCTTTTAAAATCACTTTGTTGACATGAAAATCAAAATCTTTGGATTGGATTTCTTTTTTGTTTAATACCCTGAATATAATCCTATCCACTAAAATCGGTTTGAAAATCTCCGCTAAATCAAGCGCCAAAGAATACCTTCTATATCCAGGTTCATGCAAAAAGCTGATTGTAGGGTTTAATTGGGTATGGTAAATTTGATCCAAGCATAATGTATAGCACATCATATTCCCAAATGAAATCAAAGCATTAAGTTCATTCATGGGAGGCTGCTTGCTGCGTCCTTCCATTGCATGGTCCTTTATTATAATGTCAAATGCCTGATAATACACCTGCCGAATATTCCCTTCTATTCCCATAAGACCTGAGATCGTAGTAGTATTTTCAATTTCTTGCGCATAGAGGTCGATTTTCGTCAGCTGGATTTCCAAGTCTTTGCCTCGATTATGGTAATATTTCAGGTTTTTGGACATATTGAATGCTGCTCCAGTGATCAACTTCTGGGCAATGGCCATACGCTTACCAGTATGGAGGTAATGCTGGGTTTGGTTGATTTGCATTTTACCAGCTAGCAAATACTCTTTGGACTGGAAGCTTCCGGTGTAGTGCTCGTAATAATCGAAAAAGTGCACGCTTATCCCATTTTTTCCTAGAAAATTGTAAAGTGCACTGTTGGCATCTAGTGAACCGAAACAATAGAAATCAGATACTCCCTCTACTGGGATGTACTTAGGCATACCTTCTTTGCCAGATTCATCTACAGGAGTGAATTTGAGCGTATTGTCCTTTCGACTCATTCGTCCAGGATTAAAAAGATAATAGGTCTTTTTCATTTTTTTCCTATTTTTTGAATTTCGTTACTTATTGATGGAGAAGGGTAGGACTCCTTTTTTATAGTTCATATTCCTCTCCGGCATAGCAAAAATCGTGGTAGCTACATTTTTTGCAGATTGATTTTTTTAATAATGGAGGGCAGTCATACTGATGAGTGATAGCAGAACATTCGCTTTTCCATTTTTCTACTTCAGCCAAATCTCCTTCGTCCCAATCGACGATTTGTCGTTGTTTCATTTTTGGGTATTCAAGGATGGCAGAGGGATTTTCTATGCCATTTTTGATCAATATATAGAGGTAGTATTTTACTTGGGCAAAATGTGCATGCTCTACCTTATCGGATTTTTTTACTTCATGAATCACTTGATTTTTGGCATCATAGTAATCGATTTTGATACCATCCAGCTCGAGTTCTGTGTATTTTCTCGCTCTGTCCAAATAGGTGGTCTCAGCAATTAGTTTTCCTTCAGCCACAATTTGAGAGGTATGTTCCATTTGGATTCCATTGGCAAATAGCCAAAGTTTCCTATGACAGGTGTGGAGGTAAGCAATATGTGTTCCGGTGATGTTCATGGGTTAATAAAGAAAGACAAATAGCCATTGAGAAATTTTGTTTTTATGGCTTATTTCAATATTGTCTGCTATGATAAAAGCATTTTGTTCATTTCAGTTTTAATTATAAGCTTTTCTAGGGATATTTTTTCTATTCAACAATTTGGAGGTAAAAGGTTGTATTGAAAAAACGTTTTAAGTCTTTCGTAATAGGTTTGGATAATTTCAGATAGTTATTTTTCATGATTTATATCAAACTTGAAACGATCAGCCTAAAAGAATAAGTGAGATTTATTTGACTCTCTCGCTATTATTTTTCAGAGTTGGTGAGTGAAATGTATATTTTTTGATTTTGTAAGGCTTCTAAGAAACTTGCAGGTAGAATTGGTCAAAAATGGAAGGGGAGGGTGGATGAAAAAGCACCTTCTTTTAGATATTCATCAAAGAAGGTGCTTTTAAATATTAAGCGATTTGGTTTTCGTAATCAAAGGCAGACATTTTATCAATTAGCGCTTGTTCTGCACGGTCAAGGGCATCAGCTGTTTCTCCCTTAGTATGAATAAAACCTCCTGCTTGAAGCGAAATAAATGTTTCTACTCCATTCAGATTTTCATCAATAATTGGATCAGCTTTTCGCGAATCTTCTTCTGATAACTTGGCTCGAATACTTCCTGCAATCAAATTGGCATTATCA